>NZ_JACHXN010000006.1 GCF_014192095.1 Phyllobacterium trifolii | reverse complement strand
GCGTCCGGCGAGGTCGAACAGCGCCCGGTCAAGCAGGGCTCGGCCGACGATGCCGCCTTCATCATGAAGAACGCCTCCAAGGTCATCATCGTGCCAGGTTACGGCATGGCGGTGGCGCAGGCCCAGCATGCCTTGCGCGAGATGGCCGACAAGCTCAAAGCCGAGGGTGTCGAGATCAAATACGCCATTCATCCCGTCGCAGGCCGCATGCCCGGCCACATGAACGTGCTCCTCGCCGAAGCCAATGTGCCTTACGACGAAGTGTTCGAACTCGAGGACATCAACTCGGAATTCGCCCAGGCCGACGTCGCCTTCGTCATCGGTGCCAATGACGTGACCAATCCGGCCGCCAAGACCGACCCGAAATCGCCGATCTTCGGCATGCCGATCCTCGATGTCGACAAGGCCGGCACCGTGCTCTTCATCAAGCGCGGCATGGGGTCAGGTTATGCCGGCGTCGAGAACGAACTGTTCTTCCGCGACAACACCATGATGCTCTTCGCCGACGCCAAGAAAATGGTCGAGAATATCGTCAAGGCACTCGACCACTGACATTCAGCGGCGGCGGGCAGGAGAAAAGATCCGCACTTCGCAAAAATGGAGGATACAAAATGGCTCAATGGGTACGATTTGACGATTTGGGCATGGAGGGCTTCGGCCTCCTGCAAGGCAAGGATATCATCGTTTATCAAGGCAGCATGTTCGAGCAACCCATCGCCACCGACATGCGGATTCCGCTTGCCTCGGTACGGTTGCTGGCACCTTGCGAGCCTTCCAAGATCATCGCGCTGTGGAACAATTTCCATCAGCTCGCCGCCAAACTCGATGTCGCGAAACCCGACGAGCCGCTCTATCTGTTGAAGGCTCTGTCGAGTGTGGCATCTCCCGAGGCTGTCGTCCGCCGCCCGCCTTCCTATACCGAACGCGTCGGCTATGAAGGTGAGCTTGGCATCGTGATCGGCAAGCGCTGCAGCAATGCGTCGGAAGCGGAAGCCGCAGCCGCAATTTTCGGTTACACCTGTGTCAACGACCTGACGGCGAGTGACATCATCGCCCGCGACAAGACCTTCGCACAATGGGCTCGCGCCAAGAGCTTCGACGGTTTCTGCCCGTTCGGTCCGGTCATCGCCACCGATATCGATCCGGCCGAATGCAATGTCAAAACCGAGCTCAACGGAGCCCTGCGCCAAGACTATCCGTTAAGCGATATGATCTTTCCCCCGGCAATTCTCGTCAGCGCGCTATCCAAGGATATGACGCTTGAGCCCGGAGATCTGATCTGCTGCGGCACGTCGCTCGGCGTCGGCTCGATAAAGGATCCGACCAATACCGTCTCCGTCACCATCGAGGGTATCGGCACCTTGTCGACCACATTTGTCCAGTAGGCATCGATGCTGAAATGAGAGAATACCCGGAAGCCAAGGTTCCGGGTATTCTTCTATCAAACCGGATTTGGATGTTTCAGCGCTCTATCCAACTCCGGCCAGACACGTCATATTCTTTCAGGCCGCTGCGGCCATCGCCTCGCGGATGGTTTCGCCAACGAGATGCGGGCTCTTCGCGATGATCACGCCGGCATCCTTCAGCGCATTGATCTTGTTCCCGGCATCACTGGCAGCACTTTGTGCAAAAGCCCCGGCGTGGCCCATGCGGCGTTCGGTCGGCGCATAACGGCCGACAACGAGCCCGACGACCGGAATGTCCGGTTTGATTCCGGCAAGAAACTCCGCCAGTTCCTGTTCTTCCGATCCGCCTATCTCGCCGATGGCGATAACACCGCGCGTATCCTGGTCGGCAAGGAAAAGCTCCATGCAGTCGCGCATGCTCAAGCCGTGAATGGCGTCACCGCCAATGCCGACTGTTGTCGACTGGCCCAGTCCCGCCGCGCTTACCTGAGCGATAACCTCGCTGGTCAGCGATGCCGAGCGCGACAGGATGCCGACGTGGCCCTTTCGCTCGCTGCCCGTCGCCATCACACCGATCTTGCAGACGCCGGGCGAAAGGATGCCCTGCGAGTTCGGACCAACGAGAACCGTCGAGCTTTGCTTGAGCGCCGCGCGCACGCGCAACATGTCCTGTACAGGCACCCGTTCCGTCAGAGCCACGACAAGCGGCATACCTGCCTCGATCGCCTCGATCATTGCTGCAGCAGCGTTTTCCGGCGGGACGAAAATCATGCTGGCATTGGCGCCGGTCTCATTCATCGCTTCTGCAACCTCGTCAAAGACCGGGAGGTTCAAATGGTAGGTTCCGCCCTTGCCGGGGGTGACGCCGCCTACAATCCGGGTTCCGTATTCCATCATGGCCGCCGAATAATGCGTTCCCGCCCAACCGGTCATGCCTTGGCAGATCACACGGGTGTTCTGATCAACGAGAATGGTCATGATCTTTCTCCATGCGCAGCGGAAACGGCACGGTTCACTGCCGTCCACATGTCGGGACAGTCGATCACCTTGCAGCCGAAATTGGCAAAACGAAAACGGGCGTATTCGGCATTGTTACCGGCCAGACGAACGACGACAGGACACGTGCGGCCCGTGCGCCGCATCGCGATGCCAAGACCATCAGCAATGGTATCGCAGGGCTGCATACCGCCGCCATGCACATTGACGAGAATCGAGCGTACGGCCGGATTGTTGAGAAGAAGCGTGAATCCATGCGCGACATCGAGGCTGGTGGCCGTCGTGCGGATATCCATGAAGTTCGCAGCGCTGCCATTGGCGGCACGCACCATGTCGAGCGTTGCGAGGCCGAGTCCGGCCCCATTGACAGCCAGACCGATATTGCCGTCCATCCGCAAGTAGTTGAGCCGGCGATTTTGCGCGACAAGCTCGATTTCATCGCCGTCATGCTCTTCGCGCAGGGCCATCAGCTCGGGATGCCTGAACAGCGCGTTATCGTCGATGATCATCTTGACATCGACCGCAACGAACTTGCCCTCTTCTGTCACCACCAATGGGTTGAACTCGATGAGCGTTGCATCGAGTTCGACGAAGGCGAGGCGCAACTGGTCGAGAAGCGAAGCAAAGGCAGAGTGGAGGTTGGAACCAAGGCCAAGACGTTGGGCCAAGCCAGTCACGGCCGCTTTCTCCAGTGCATCTCCGGTGCCAAGGGAAAGCCGTTCCAGACGGGTCTCGCCCGATTGAAGCCGCTGCTCGATATCCTCGCTCCCTTCAGCACCGGCGAGGATGGCAATTTCGGCCCTTGCGGCATCAACGAGCAGCGAAAGATAAAGGCTGCGGACTGGGCGAACGGCCGTTTCGATCAACACCCTGTTGACGCGGCAACCGGCTGGTCCTGTCTGTTCGGTTATGAGAGTACGCCCAAGCATCGCGGCTGCAGCGGCTTCCACCTCGCCTGGGGATGAGACCAGACGGACGCCGCCTGCAAGGCCGCGGCCTCCCGCCAGAACCTGCGATTTCACGGCGATCCTCTCCACGCCCAAAGCCTCGGCTGCTTCGCGGGCCTCGCCGGGGGTCAGCGCCACCCGGCCTTCGGGGACATTGATGCCTCTGATGGATAAGAGTGCTTTCGACTGGAACTCATGAAGCTTCATAGCCGCCTCCTCCCTGAAGCGAATAGGCTTATGGTGGGGCGATGCTTAGTACCGCCAGCGAGTCAGTGGAATACATAATGCCAACAAAGATCGAAGCTGTCAATCGGTAGCCAGGTTATGATTTCTGCGCCAGCAACAACCGCACCCTGGTTCGAAAAGAAAACGGCGACACCGGGGGGTTATGCCGCCGTTTTCTCGATGCGGATTACTCGGCAGCGATTTTCTGCGGGGTTCCGAGTGCACCGCTTTTCTGCAATTCGTCGATCGTCCGCTCATCGAACCTCAAGACGTCGCGCAGAATTTCGTCCGTATGCTCTCCCAAAAGCGGCGAACGGGTAACATCTGTCGGACTGTCGGAAAGCTTGATGGGGTTACCGACAGAAAGATAGTTGCCGCGCTCCGGATGCTCCACCTCGACGATCGTGCCCGTAGCCCTCAGCGATTGGTCTTCGGCGATCTCTTTCATGGACAGGATAGGACCGCACGGGATGTCCCTGTCGTTGAGGATTGCCATCGCCTCGAACTTGTCCTTGGTCATCGTCCATTCCTCAATGCGGGCAAAAATCGCGTTGAGGCGCGGCAGACGAGCCACGGGTTTTGCATAGTCGGGGTGTGTCTTCCATTCCGGCTCGCCGATCACGTCGCAAATCGCCTCCCAGACCGGCGCCTGGGTAATGAAGTAGATATAGGCGTTGGGGTCTGTCTCCCAGCCCTTGCACTTCAGGATGCGCCCGGGCTGACCGCCGCCTGAATCATTGCCCGCGCGCGGCACGCTTTCGCCGAATTCGATACCCTCGCCATATTGGCTGTATTCGTTCAACGGACCATGCGCCAGGCGTTGCTGGTCCCGCAGCTTGACGCGGCACAGATTGAGCACGCCATCCTGCATTGCTGCCGAGACTTTCTGGCCACGCCCTGTTTTGGTGCGTTGGAAAAGCGCCGTGACAATGCCGAGGCAAAGATGCAGCCCTGTGCCGGAATCACCGATCTGCGCTCCGGTAACCAGCGGCAGACCATCGCGGAAGCCTGTCGTCGAGGCCGCACCGCCAGTGCATTGCGCGACGTTTTCATAAACCTTGCAATCCTGATAGGGACCGGGGCCGAATCCCTTGATCGAGGCAACGATCATTGCCGGGTTGAGTTCCTGGACGCGCTCCCACGTGAACCCCATGCGATCGAGCGCACCGGGAGCGAAATTCTCCACCAGCACATCGCAATTTTTGATCAGTTCTTCCAGAACCGCCTTCCCGCTCTGATTCTTGGTATCGAGTGTGATCGACCGTTTGTTGTGATTGAGCATGGTGAAATAGAGGCTATCCACCTCGGGGACGTCGCGCAGCTGGCCGCGCGTGATATCTCCAACCCCGGGGCGCTCGACCTTGATGACATCGGCACCAAACCAGGCAAGAAGCTGTGTGCATGTCGGCCCAGACTGAACATGGGTGAAATCCAGGATGCGAACACCCTCCAAAGCTTTCGTCATTCTTTTCTTCCCTTTTTCTGGCGCGGAACTTGTTCCTTCGTTCTGCTTTCTGTCGATTTGAGCCGGCGGCCTTTATGACCGCCGGGCTTTTTCGTTATTTGTACATCGTCTGGTTTTTGGTTCCGGGCGCATACTCATTCGGATCGACCCAGATGTTGACGACCGCCGACCGGCCCGTCTTGGCTATGGCCTCGCGGGCCCGCAGCAGCGCCGGCTGAATTTCGGAAGCTTCGCGAACCTCTTCGCCGTGATTGCCGAGCATGTGCGCGAATTTGGAGAACTCGACGTCGCCAAGCTTGTTGCCGACATTGCCGCGTTCCTCGCCATATTTTGCAACCTGGCCATAACGGATCTGGTTCATCGAAGAGTTGTTGCCGATAACCGCAAGATAAGGCGCGTTGAACCGGTCACAGGTTTCCATGTCGAAGGCAGTCATCGAGAAGGCGCCGTCACCATAGTAGCAAAGCACTTCCTTTTGCGGATGAGCCAGCTTGGCTCCGAGCGCGAAGCCCGTCCCGACGCCCAGCGAACCAAGCGCGCCGGGATCCATCCATTGACCCGGATTGCGCGGGCGCACCGCCTGAGCCGAGATGGTCACCACGTCGCCACCATCGCCGATGTAGATCGTATCCTCGCCGAGGAACTCGTTGAGCTCGTATGCGACCCGGTAGGGATGGATGGGGCTTTGGTCCGACTTGAGAAGCGGCAGTACCTTGTCATAGGCGATGACTTCCTGCTGCTCGAGAGTCTTCATCCACTCGCGGCGCGCCTGGCGCTTGCCCTTGTCGATCCGGGCGGATGCGGCCTGCAGAACCGCCGAAAGTATGGCACCCGGATGGCCAACGAGCCCGAGATCTATATCGCGGTTCTTGCCGACGGTGCGGTAATCCTGATCGATCTGTACCAGGGTAAGGTCCTTGGAAATCCGCTTACCATAGCCCATGCGGAAGTCGAACGGCGTGCCGATTACCACGATCACATCGGCATTGTTGAATGCAAAGCCGCGTGTGCGGTCGAAGTGATGAGGGTCACCGATCGGCAGCGTGCCGCGGCTTGCGCCGTTGAAGTAGCCGGGAATATCCAGCCCGCGCAGCAACTCGACTGCAGCCTGCGTGCTGCCCGACGTGAAGACCTGCTGTCCAAACAGAACGGCGGGGCGTTCGGCATTCACCAGAACATCGGCAAGTTTTTCGATATCCGCCGGATCACCGATTGAGTAGGTCGAGGCCCTGTATTTGCCCGGCTGCGGAATAACAGCCTTTTCAATAGGGATTTCGCGATCCAGAACGTCACGCGGAATTTCCAGGTAGGAAGGTCCAGATGCACCGGAGAAACACTCGCGCGCCGCCATGGAAATCATATCGGCAATGCGTTCGGTCGAAGAGACGCAGGCAGCAAACTTGGTGATCGGCGTCATCATGTCGACATGCGGCAGATCCTGCAGCGAGCCCATCTTGTGCTGGGTCAAGGCGCCCTGCCCGCCAATATGAAGCACCGGGCTTTCCGAGCGGAATGCCGTGGCGATACCGGTTACGGCATTGGTGCAGCCTGGACCGGCGGTCGTGACAACACAGCCCATCTTGCCTGTCTGGCGGGCATAACCATCGGCCGCATGAGCAGCGACCTGCTCGTGGCGCACGTCGATAATGCGGATGCCTTCATCGATGCAGCCGTCATAGATATCAATGATGTGACCGCCGCAAAGCGTGAAGATGGTGTCGACGCCTTCATTCTTCAGCGCCCGCGCCACCAAATGGCCACCGGACACCACGCTTCCGTCGCGTACCTTCCGCTTCAATGTATCTTCAGCCGTTGATGTGGCCTTCTCAACCTTTGTGACGATTGTCATGAACGTCTTTCCTCCTATTGAATTTTGTCGTCTCTTATCGTTGGCGCTTGGCTGCCCACCTGTTTCCCGAATGCGAAGCTCCGGGAGCGGTCTCTACACACGGTTGCCGCACCAGCAGTGTCTTGTTCAGGGAGCCAAGCGGCTCAGCTACATCGAGATTTTGCATGCGATAAACGCTCGTTGAGATCGATGGGCCCTGTCTTCCCCCTGCTCCGGATTGCCGCCTCAAAGACGCAACCAGCGGAGACAGTCGAAAGAGCCGAACCGGATTTACAAAGTCCGCGGCGCTTCCTTACCCGCGTGTCGGGTCAGCTGAAGTGCTCTTGCAGAATTTCTGGCATAATAAATACCATAAGTCAAACACCCTTCACAAAGATAATTGTCGGTCGGGAGAAACCGACCCAGGCAGCAAAAAAGCATCGAAACAAAAGGCCTGCCTGAAGCGTTGTAGGAGTGTGCAGTGCACAACCTATGCAAAAATGGGATGCTGATATGCGTCTGGCGCCGTTGTGAACTGGGATATGGTATGCCAGATAGTGGCCATCTTAAACGGTATACAGGAGTGTCAAATCATGCCGGCACGTGCAGAAATAGCCAATTCAGCCGATCGTACCGCCCGCCGCGGTATCATCGAGACGATTCTTGCCTTTCTCGACAGCGTTGCACGCACAAATGCACGCAACAAAAATAACGAACCTTTCGGTCTTTAATCGCTGAAAAGTTACTTGTCCTCCCCTTAAACGGCTGCCGGATTGCCTCCAGCGGCCGTTTAACGTTTTGAATACATTCAGTTTTTATAAAAGTTGTATAGCAATACCAGCTTGGCTCTTGTCTTTTGGTATAACAGATACCAGTATGTCCCAATCAGCGCATGGCATAAAAGGCGTAGAAAGGGATGAACATGACTCAAGCGGTAAAAGAGGAGTTCCGCTCGCACCAGGTCAGCGACGGATTCAGATGGGGACAGTTAGCAATCGGCGTGATCTGTATGGTCATGATCGCCAACCTGCAATATGGCTGGACATTCTTTGTTCCCGAAATTACCAAACAATTCGGTTGGGGGCGTGCAGAAATTCAATGGGCATTTACACTTTTCGTCCTGTTCGAAACATGGCTCGTTCCCATTGAGGGCTGGTTCGTCGATAAATACGGCCCGAAGATCGTTATCCTGTTCGGCGGCATACTTTGCGCAATCGGCTGGGTCATTAACTCATATGCCGACACCATGTTTCTCTTCTGCGTCGGCCAGGCTGTTGCCGGTATCGGCGCGGGCGCAGTTTACGGCACCTGCGTGGGCAACGCGCTGAAATGGTTTCCGGACCGTCGCGGACTTGCTGCTGGTATCACAGCTGCCGGTTTCGGTGCAGGTTCGGCACTGACGGTTTGGCCAATCCAGGCCACAATCGCCAATTACGGGTTCCAGAGCGCCTTCTTCTCTTTTGGTATCGGACAAGGCATTGTCATTATGATTCTTGCGTTCTTCCTGCTGGCTCCGAAGCCAGGTCAGGTGCCGGAACCAACAAACAAAGGCCCGATCCTTCAAAGCCGCAAGCAGTATTTGCCTTCTGAAGTGATCAAGCACCCTATTTTCTGGCTCATGTATGCCATGTTCGTTGCGGTGGGTGCCGGCGGCCTCGTTGTAACGGCCAATCTTGCACCAATGGCCAAGGATTTCGGTGTTGCGGATATTCCGATGTGGCTGGGCATACCGGCTCTTACACTGGCTGCTACCCTCGACCGTCTTCTTAATGGCCTGACGCGACCTTTCTGCGGCTGGGTGTCGGACAAGATCGGGCGCGAGAACACCATGTTCATCGCCTTCGGCATCGAGGCGATCGGTATCTATCTGCTCTATCTCTACGCGGGCAATCCGGTGATGTTCGTCATCCTCAGCGGCTTAGTGTTCTTTGCCTGGGGCGAGATCTATTCTCTCTTCCCGTCAACCTGCACTGATACGTTCGGCTCGAAATATGCCGCCACCAATGCGGGACTGCTCTACACCGCCAAAGGTACTGCAGCGCTTCTCGTGCCGTTTGGCACCGCGATGGCGGCAGATGGCAACTGGAACTCGGTATTTATCATCGGCGTCGTTCTGAATGCGGGTGCAGCCCTTCTGGCTATGTTCGTGCTCAAACCATGGCGCGCAGGGATTATTCGCAGGACGGAAGAGAACGTTCTCCAGCCCGCCCAGTAGTATCTCCACAAACGTCGCCTGGGCTGGATCATTCCAGCCCAGGCATTGAACCATTCAGACAGTCAATCCGCATTGAATGCAACCAACTGCTGCCAGAGATCAGGACTTGACAATGATTTTTCTGGTATACAATATACCAATACGGGCGCCGAAAGCAGTTTTACCAGTTCGCGCCGCTGGCAGATCAAGCCACATCAATGCCGCCGTCACCGGGAGTGCACGCGGCCATCACGGAGGAAATCATGCTCGACAAAACCGTTGTCCGTAACGTACTGGAAGCGGCGCGGGCCGAGGGCCGCCAGGCACTCACCGCACCCGAAGGCAAGCTCATCTGCGATGCTTATGGCATAGCAGTTCCGCAGGAAGGTGTTGCCGGCAGCGCCGAAGAAGCAGCCTCGCTTGCATCGGCCATGGGCTTTCCGGTGGTCATGAAAATCGTCTCTCCGGATATCCTGCACAAAACGGAAGCAGGCGGCGTTATCGTCGGCGTCAAATCTGCCGAGGAAGCCAAGGCCAGTTTCGACAAGATCATCGCCAATGCTCAGGCATATAAGGCCGATGCGGAAATCATCGGCGTGCAGGTCCAGCAAATGCTGACCGGCGGCCTCGAAGTCATCATCGGCGCGGTTACCGACGACAGCTTCGGCAAGCTCGTTGCCTTTGGCCTTGGCGGCGTTCTCGTCGAAGTCCTGAAGGACATTACTTTCCGTCTTGCGCCGGTGACGCACGACGAAGCGCTGTCGATGCTCGACAGCATTCAGGCAGCAGAAATGTTGAAGGGTGTGCGCGGCGGCGAACCGGTCAATCGTACTGCGCTTGCCGATATGATCGTGCAGGTCTCCAAGCTTGTTGACGACTATCCGGAAATTTCCGAACTCGATCTCAACCCGGTTTTTGCCACCAGGGAAGGCGCGATTGCCGCGGACGTGCGCATCGTCATCGACTACAACCAGGCCAAGCCTCGCCATCGCCCGTCCCAGGAAGAAATCCTCAAATCCATGAACCGCATCATGCGCCCGAAGGCGGTCGCGGTGATCGGCGCTTCGGCAGAGGACGGCAAGATCGGCAATTCGGTGATGAAGAACCTCATCAACGGCGGCTACAAAGGGCAGATCTATCCGATCCATCCGAAAGCCGAAGAGATCCTCGGTTACAAGACCTACAGAAGCGTCAAGGATGTTCCGGGCGATATCGATACGGCGGTCTTTGCCATTCCCGCCAAATTGGTTGCAGGCGCGCTTGCCGAATGCGGCGAGAAGAAAATTCCCGGCGCAGTCCTCATCCCCTCGGGCTTTGCTGAAGCCGGAGAACCGGAATTGCAGGACGAAATCGTCAAGATCGGCCGCAAATATAATATCCGCCTGATGGGCCCGAACATTTACGGCTTCTACTACACGCCGGAAAATCTCTGCGCGACTTTCTGCACGGCTTACGACGTCAAGGGCTCGGCGGCATTGTCGTCACAGTCCGGCGGCATCGGCATGGCGATCATCGGCTTTTCGCGTTCGGCCAAGATGGGCGTGTCAGCGATTGTCGGTCTCGGCAACAAGTCGGATATCGATGAGGACGACCTGCTCACCTTCTTCGAGCAGGACGACAATACGCGCATCATCGCCCAGCATCTCGAGGATCTGAAAGATGGCCGTGCCTTTGCCGAAGCGGCAAAACGCGTCTCCCAGAAGAAGCCTATCGTCGTGCTCAAAGCGGGACGTACCTCCGCCGGTGCCAAAGCGGCCTCCTCGCATACGGGCGCGCTTGCCGGTAACGACAAGATCTACGAGGACGTTTTCAAGCAGGTCGGTGTCATCCGCGCCCGCTCGCTGCGGCAGCTCCTCGAATTCGCCCGCGGCATTCCGGTCATGCCAACGCCGAAGGGAGAAAATGTCGTCATCATCACCGGCGCTGGTGGCTCGGGCGTGCTTCTCTCCGACGCCTGCGTCGATAACGGCCTCAGCCTCATGGGAATGCCGGACGATCTGGATGCGGCCTTCCGCAAGTTCATTCCACCCTTCGGTGCCGCGGGCAATCCCGTCGACATCACCGGTGGTGAACCACCCCTCACCTATAAGAACACGGTCAAACTCGGCCTCGAGGACGATCGCATCCACGCGCTGATCCTCGGTTACTGGCACACGATCGTGACCCCGCCGATGGTCTTTGCCAAGCTCATGGTCGAGGTGAAGGAAGAGATGGCAGCCAGGGGTATCGAGAAGCCGATGGTTGCGTCGCTTGCCGGCGATGTCGAAGTCGAAGAGGCCGCCGAATATCTCTACCAGCATGGCATTCCTGCCTATGCCTATTCGACCGAGCTTCCGGTCGAGGTGCTGGGAGCGAAGTACAAATGGGCCAGAGGCGCAGGTCTGCTCTAGAGCAATTCCAGGAAAAGTGGGAACCGGTTTTTCGTCCGGAATTGCGTAAAAAACAAGTACCTCCCCGCTGGGCCCTGGCGCAAGCCAGGGTCTGGTGCCCTCATAAAATTTATCACTCTCAAGGAGGACGTTTCTCCAATGCATATTCATGAGTATCAGGCCAAGGGCGTATTGAAGTCCTTTGGTGTGCCTGTACCGGAAGGTTATCTTGCTGTGGGCATCGAAGAGGCCGGTGAAATGGCCGCAAGGCTTCCTGGTCCGGTCTTTGTCGTCAAATCGCAAATTCATGCCGGCGGTCGCGGCAAAGGTTCGTTCAAGGAACTGGGCGAAGGTGCAAAGGGCGGTGTCCGCCTAGCCCGTTCGATTGCGGAAGTTCGCGAACATGCCGCTGAAATGCTCGGCAATACATTGGTGACGATCCAGACCGGCCCTTCAGGCAAGCAGGTCAACCGTCTCTATGTTGAGGACGGATCGCAGATCGAGAAGGAATTCTACCTCTCGCTTCTTGTCGACCGCGCAACCAGCCGCGTTTCGTTCGTTGTCTCCACCGAAGGCGGCATGGACATCGAAAACATCGCGCACGACACACCGGAAAAGATCCTGACGTTCTCGGTCGATCCCGCAACGGGTATCTTGCCCCATCATGGCCGCGCCGTTGCCAAGGCGCTGGAGCTGGCCGGCGATCTCGCCAAACAGGCTCATACGCTCGTCGCAAAACTCTATACCGCGTTCACTGCCAAAGACATGGAGATGCTCGAGATCAATCCGCTGATCGTTTCGAAGGACGGCCAGCTGAAATGTCTCGACGCCAAGGTCAGCTTCGATTCCAACGCGCTCGCCCGTCATCTCGACATTTTCGAAATGCGTGATGAGACCGAAGAGGATGCCAAGGAGATAGAAGCGTCGAAATACGACCTCTCCTATATCACGCTCGATGGCAGCATTGGCTGCATGGTCAACGGCGCCGGCCTTGCCATGGCGACAATGGACATCATCAAGTTCTACGGCGCGGAGCCGGCCAACTTTCTCGATGTCGGCGGCGGCGCCACTGCCGAGAAGGTTGCGGCGGCATTCAAGATCATCACCGCGGATCCGAATGTAAAAGGCATTCTCATCAACATCTTCGGTGGCATCATGCGCTGCGACGTGATCGCGGAAGGTGTGATCACGGCCGTCAAGGAAGTGGGGCTGACGGTACCGCTCGTCGTTCGCCTCGAAGGCACCAATGTGAACGAGGGCAAGAAGATCATCGCGGCATCAGGCTTGAACGTCCTCCCGGCTGACGATCTCGACGATGCCGCCCAGAAGATCGTCAATGCAGTCGGAGGCTTGAACTGATGTCGATATTGATCAACAAGAATACCCGTCTCCTCTGTCAGGGCTTTACCGGCAAGACCGGCACCTTCCACAGCGAACAGGCGATCAAATATGGCACCCGCATGGTCGGCGGCACCTCCCCCGGCAAAGGCGGAGCCTCACATCTCGGTCTGCCCGTCTTCGACACGGTAGCGGAAGCACGTGAAGCGACCGGAGCCGACGCCTCGGTTATTTACGTGCCACCTTTCGGCGCGGCAGACGCCATCTGCGAGGCGATCCAGGCGGAAATTCCGCTGATCGTCTGCATCACGGAGGGTATTCCGGTTCTCGACATGCAGCGTGTGAAACGAGCATTGAGCGGCTCGAAATCACGACTGATCGGCCCCAACTGTCCGGGCATCATGACTGTTGATGAATGCAAGATCGGGATTATGCCAGGCTCCATCTTCCGCAAAGGATCCGTTGGCATCGTGTCGCGCTCGGGCACGCTGACCTATGAGGCAGTATTCCAGACCTCGCAACAGGGTCTTGGCCAGACAACCGCGGTCGGAATCGGCGGCGATCCCATCAAAGGCACCGAGTTCATCGACGTGTTGGAAATGTTCCTCGCTGATCCGGCGACGGAATCAATCGTGATGATTGGCGAAATCGGCGGTTCGGCTGAAGAAGAAGCCGCGCAATTCCTCGCCGATGAGGCAAGACGCGGACGTTCCAAGCCAACGGTCGGGTTCATTGCGGGGCGGACAGCACCTCCGGGACGGCGCATGGGCCATGCTGGAGCCATCATATCCGGCGGCAAAGGTGGCGCAGAAGATAAAATCAGCGCCATGGAAGCGGCTGGCATCCGGATCGCCACTACACCCGCGCGCCTTGGCACAACGCTGGTCGAACTTCTGAATGAGCGCTCGGTATCTCCACGCCTGTCGGCAACCGGTTGATGGACCGAGCGCCGGATCAGACCGCCATGTCGCTTGAAGATCACTGCCGCGAAAGGCTTGCCGCCTTTCGCGCGCGGCTGACCGACGAACCGCGCTATAATCCGGTGGCACAGCTCTCCTTCGAACTGTCGCGTGATCTCGAAGCGGGCACGCTCAGCAGACAGGAGTTGGCCGGCCTCATTCATTCTCTCGGCAAGGCCAGCTTTCGGGCCCGCGCCCTCGCCCTCGCAGGTTATGTTGGCCCGCTCGATATGGGTGAGAATCGCAAGCGTCTGATGTTCGCCATCGAATCCCTGCTCGGCGATGACGGCACATTCGAGAAGGATCTTGCCGCCCTTCGTCGTTGCCAGCTTGGCTTGGTGTTTACAGCACATCCAACCTTTCTCCTGTCGCGCCGCCAGCGCAACATGCTCGCCCGCCTCGCCAATGGCGAAATCGTTGAAGACGATAAAACCGGTTACGGTCCTGATCGCCCGATTACGCTGAATGACGAGCATGAAGCGGTGCTTATGGCGATCGATCGAGCCAGCGACGCGATCGCCGAGTTTTCGAGATTGTCGATTGAGATCCTGCGGAAGCGTCATGGAAGTAGATGGCGGGAGGCGCAGATCGGTTTCGTCGGCGTCGGTACCTGGGTCGGTTACGATCTGGATGGACGAACGGACATAGCCTGGATCGACATGTTTCGCTTCAGGCTTGCTGAAAAATCCCGGCAGATCCGTCGCTATGAAGCTTCAATCACCCGGATACTCGCAAGGCCCGGATGCGGATCGGCGACCGGAAACAAGCTCGGAGAGATGGCCCTCAAGCTCGAGCGGCTCCACACATGGAGCGATCTTGTGCTTGAGGCCTTTTCGCAAATGCCGCTTGATCCGTCAGCGCTTGAGGCCGCTTCGGAGATATTGACAACCAATCATCCCGACCGGATCGTCAGCATCAAACCCTTCCTCGCCATGCTGGACGAGGCGATCGCGGATGCCTCCGACGAGATTGCCTTGGACCTGCTTATCCTGCGCAGCGAGATGGCAGCGCTTAGCTTTGGCGCGGGTGAAGTTCACCTGCGTATCAATGCGACGCAGCTTCACAACGCCATCATGCAGTATCTGGACCTTGATTCCGAAGAACAGATCGGCAGCCGATCCATTCTCGAAATGCTTGGCGAACTCATCCGCGATGCCGATAAGTATCAGGTCAACTTCGCCTCCCTCGATATCGAGCAAAAAACTGCGCTGCGCCAGTTCCTGCTTGCTGCCCAGATTCTCAAGCATGTCGATAGCGATTCCTCCATTCGCCTGTTGATTGCCGAGTGCGAAACCCCGGCAACTGTGCTTGCCGCGATGTGCTTCGCCCGGCTGTTCGGCGTCGATCAAAAGCTCGATATATCGCCGCTGTTCGAGACTCCCACAGCGCTGGAGAACGCAGCCCGCTTCTTCGAGGTGCTTTTCGCCATTCCTGAATACCGGGACATCGTGCGTGCCCGCGGTCGCATAGCGATACAAACCGGCTTTTCCGATTCCGGTCGTTTCATGGGTCAGATTCCGGCGGCCCTCGCCATTGAACGCGTTCAGGGGCAACTGGCGCGTGCATGTATTCGTCACGAACTCACGGATGTCGAAGTCCTCATTTTCAACACGCATGGCGAATCTGCCGGCCGTGGCGCCCATCAGCGCTCATTCATGGACCGGGCCTTCTACGTGCTTAGCCCATGGATCCGCCATCAATACCGCGACGCCGGCATTGCTTTGAAACATGAGGTTAGTTTTCAAGGCGGCGACGGATATCTCTATTTCGAGACGCCGGAGCTGGCTCTTGCCACATTGACGAGACTTGTCGAATGTGAGGTGCCGACACGCGGCGCGCCCGAAGATGACATGCTCTATGCCAGGACGAGCTTTTCCTTCGACTTTTATCGGCATATTGCGAATTTTCATGATCATCTTCTGAATGACCGGGCCTATCACAAAACGCTTGGCTCGTTTCCGCAAGGGCTTCTCAACGAGACCGGCTCGCGCAAATCGCGCCGGCAGTTCGATGTCGCCGGCGCCGAAGTCCATCAGGTCAGGAAAATCCGCGCGATTCCCCACAATGCCATCCTGCAGCAACTCGGCTACCCGCTGACTGTGGTCTCCGGTTTCGGAAGTGCCGTGCGAGGTGATGAGGATCGCTTCGTGGAAGTTTATAAGGGATCGGATCGCCTGCGCCGGCTTACGTCTCACGTTTTTGCCACGAAACAAAAATCGAGCATCAAGGGGCTTGCCGCTTTCGCAACAATTTACGATCCCGCATTCTGGTCGTCGCGACCCTATGCCGGCGCCGAGCCGCATCTCGCCGCACCTTGTCTTTCGATAACACAACTCCTTGAAGGCGATGAAAGGGCGACGGCCATAAGCGCGCTGGCCGTCAAGCTAAGGATCGATGCCATCTGGCTTCATCGCATCCTGGATGCGGTCGAACTACCTGCGGGCACGCCACGGGAGTCAGAACATGAGCGCAGCGATATGCTGCAGGCCATACGCCTGGCACTATTGCAGCACATCTTTCTCATGGCCGCGCGCGTTCCGCGATTTTCGACGCGCAACGGTATTTCCCGTGACGATATCATGGAACTGATCTTCAGCCTGCGCATACCTGAAGCAGTCGAATTGCTCCGCGGCGCGTATCCCGGGGACCCCGTCGATATGAAGAACTATCACCTTAGCGAGCCATTCACCTATCCGGGAGAACGTCCCTCGAACTATGCCGATCTCAGCGCACGGTTGATCGACCCGATTGCCGATACCTACACCGCCATTCTTGAGGCCGGCACAGCGCTGGCCCTTGATTTCGGCGCGCACGGCTGATGCAATGGTTGCAATGACTCGCAAAATGACTTCAAAGACTTAAATATGGTATTATACATTCCAAATATAAATGGAGATGACCTGACGTGAGCCCGAGAACCCACATGCGTTGGCCGCTGGCCGATGACGTCACCCCGGACCTCGTCCTTGAGCCCTTTGCGGCCGAGCCGAACTTCAAAACGCGAATCTATGCGACATTGAAACAGGCCATCGCCAATATGGACATCTATGCCACGTCCGAAGATACCTGGCTCGACGAACGGCAATTGGCCGATCGGCTTGGCGTTAGCCGTACGCCCATCCGCGAAGCGATCGCGATGCTGGAGCAACAGGGGTTTGTGAAATCCATTCCTCGCCGCGGCATCATGGTGTTGCGCAAGACAAAGCGCGAAGTAATCGAAATGATCCAGGTCTGGGCTGCTTTGGAAGCTATGGCCGCCCGCCTCGTCTCGCTCAATGCCAGCGGCAAGGATATTGCACGCCTGAGGACGCTCTTCGAAAAGTTCCATGAGGGCCACAAGCCGGCCGATTATCTGGGTGAGTATTCCGAAGCCAATTTGCAGTTTCACCAGACCCTGATCCAGATGACGGATTCAAAAATTCTCCGGGAAACGACCGAGAATATTCTCCTCCACGTTCGTGGCATCCGGAAGATCACCATCGGGCGCGACGACCGCGCATCCCAGTCGATCAAGGACCATCTGGCGATCATTGCGGCTTTGGAAAAGCGCGATACCGAGACGGCTGAAAAGCTGTGCCGCGATCACACGCTCGGCCTCGCCGCCTACGTGGAGAAGCACAGCGAAGGTATTTTCGATTGAGTATCTGACCGCCCGCCGGGCCAGACTTCTTCCTTCCTCCCACATCCGGAGATGCGGCAATGAACGGCCTTCCCGAAAGCATGACTGTGATCGCCATCAGCGAACCGGGCGGTCCTGATGTTCTCAAAGCGGAGCAGCGCCCTATTCCTGCCCCTGCGGAAAACGAAATCCTCATTCGTGTTGCTGCCGCCGGTGTCAACCGTCCCGATCTCTTCCAGCGCGCGGGTAGCTACCCGCCGCCGAAAGGCTCCTCCGACCTGCCCGGTCTCGAAGTTGCCGGCGAAGTGACGGCCGTGGGAACGGGTGTGTCGCGATGGAAGGTGGGAGACAAGGTCTGCGCCCTGACACCGGGTGGCGGTTACGCCGAATACGCGCTCGTCGACAGCTTCAGCGCGCTACCGATCCCCGACGGACTTTCATTCGTTGAAGCCGCAGCCATACCGGAAACCTTCTTTACCGTTTGGCATAACGTCTTCGAGCTTGGCGCCTTGAAGCAGGGTGAAACCCTGCTGATCCATGGCGGCGCATCGGGCATAGGAACGACTGCGATCATGCTTGCCAAGGCATTCGGTGCGACAGTGATCGTAACCGCCGGGACGGACGAAAAATGCGCCGCTTGCCGCGAGCTCGGCGCGGATACGGCAATCAACTACCGCACGGCGGATTGGCTGGCAGTGGTCCGGGACGTGACCGGGCGGCAAGGCGCCCACGTCATCCTCGACATGGTCGGCGGTCCTTATATCGAGAAAAACTACCAGGCGGCAGCGATCGGCGGACGAATCGTCAATATCGCATTCCTGCAAGGCTCACGCGCCGATGTCGATTTTATGCGCCTGATGATGAAGCGCCTGACGCACACCGGCTCAACCCTGCGCGCGCAACCTCTGGAGGCAAAGGCGCGCATCGCCGCCGAGCTTGAAGCCAATGTCTGGCCGCTCCTCGCCGAGGCTAAATGCCGGCCGCTTGTCCACGCGTGTTTTCCATTTACCAAGGCAAGTCAGGCCCACACATTGATGGAAGCCAATACCAATATCGGCAAGATCGTCCTCACAATTGAAAACGACCGGTAATTTTTAGAAGCCGAACAGTTTTTTGCGCAAGATGGCGTGGTTCCTGCACAAGACTGACCGATTCTGATGCAAGAAATGCCGAAACTCATATGGTTTTTGCAATCGCAGATTTAAATTTTGGTGTAGTGACGCGAAACCGCGTCACTACATGTGAGCGGTCAAGCCGGCTGCAATTCAGGCAAGGACCGAGCGCCATGAGACGCGGCAGCTTTATCGAGCCCGCTCTTCATGGGCTTGCCGGCGACGTAAACCTCTGAAACAGAACGATCATCGCCCATGGTCTGGAGAATAAACAGCTCCTCTGCCAACGTCGTTGCCGTTCTCATTCGCAGCTCCATCGCCGGCTTGGCACGGCTGTCGAGAATGGTGATATCGGCATCTGCCCCCGCACGCAGCGAACCGATGCGATCCTCAAGACCTAGTGCGCGGGCATTACCGAGCGTCATCATGTAGTAGGAAGCGAATGGCGAGAGGCGCTGGCCCTGTACATGCAAAACCTTGTAGGCCTCGCTCATCGTCTCGAGCATGGAGAAGCTGGTTCCGCCACCCACATCGGTCGCAACGGACGTGCGCGCCCCGAGCTCTTTGAACCGGCCTTGGTCAAACAAGCCGCTTCCAAGGAACAGATTGGAGGTCGGACAGAAGACAGCAACCGACTTCGTCTCGGCGAGTGTCGCGATTTCCCGGTCCGACAGGAAGATGCAGTGCCCGAGCAACGTCTTGGATCCGAGCAAATCATAGTTCGCATAGATGTCGGTATAATCCTTCGCCGAGGGATAAAGAGACGTCGCGTAGGCAATTTCGTCTTTGTTTTCAGATAGATGCGTCTGAACATAGCACTCGGGATGCTCGCGCACCAAAGCGCGGCTCATCTCCATCTGCTCCGGTGTCGAGGTGATGGCGAAGCGCGGGCTGATTGCGTAATGCGCGCGTCCGCGGCCATGCCACTTGGCGATAAGAGTCTTGGTGTCGTCATAGCCCGATTGCGGCGTATCGCGCAGTGCGTCGGGAGCGTTGCGATCCATCATGACCTTGCCGCCGATCATCAGCATGTTGCGCTTTTCCGCGGCAGCAAAGTAGGCATCGACGCTTGTCCGGTGAACCGAACAATAGGCAGCGGCCGATGTCGTGCCGTTGCGCAACAGCTCGTCCATGAAGCGGCCGGCGATGAAATCGGCATGCGCGGTGGACGAGAATTTCTGCTCCTCGACGAAGATATAGGTGTTCAGCCACTCCAGCAGCTGCGCGCCATAGGAGGCGATCGCCTGCGTCTGCGGAAAGTGCAAATGAGTGTCGATGAAGCCGGGCAGAATTAGATGAGGCCGGTGATCGACGATCAGCGCCTGCGGACCCGCAACCGACGCCAAAGCCGCGTATTCGCCGACATCGACGACCTTGCCGTTGTCGACCAGCACCGCGCCATCTTCGAAGTAGCTATAGGCTGACTGATCGTCGATGCTTTTTGGCTCGTCGACGAACGTCAGTACGCGGCCGCGCAGAAGCAATTTGCTCATTGGACTGTTCCTCCCTGAACTGTGGTCTCATACCAGCTCGCAAGCAGCCGGCGCTCCTCGTCGGTAATGCCACTGACGTTCGCCGGTGGCATTGCATGCGAGCGACCCGCCTGCAGATAGATTTCGCGGGCATGCGCCGCGATCTCGCTGTCGGTTTCAAACACGACACCTTTGGGTGGCACGATGATGCCCTCCCAGCCGGGTTCCTTGGCATGGCACATCGAGCAGCGTCCGAGGATAGTGTCCTTCACTTTGGGGAAGGCTTCCGCGGAAATGAACGGCTGCTGGACGGCCGAGACCTTCTCCTCTGCACCTTCGCCTGACAGGATCTTCGGCACGGTCGAGAGCCACATGATGATGACGAAGAGGATCGCGGTAACCAGCCACGTCCACGTCGGTTCCCCCTTGCGCGCGTGGCGGGTGTTGAACCAATGGCGGATCGTGACGCCCATCAGGAACACCAGCGAGGCAATGATCCAGTTGTACTTCGTGCCGAATGCCAGTGGATAGTGGTTCGACAACATCAGGAACAGTACTGGCAGGGTCAGATAATTGTTGTGGGTCGAGCGCTGTTTGGCCTGTTTGCCCAGCGCGGGATCCGGAACTTTTCCTGCGATCAGATCGGCAACGACCTTCTTCTGGTTCGGGATGATGATCATGAACACGTTGGCGGACATGATGGTCGCCGTAAACGCGCCGAGATGGAGGAACGCAGCGCGCCCGGTAAACAGCTGCGTATAGCCCCACGCCATGCCAACGAGGACGAAATAGAGCAGCACCATCAACTGTGTATCGTTCCTGCCGAGCGGTGACTTGCAGATCGTGTCATAGACGATCCAGCCGCCAAAGATCGATGCGAGGGAAATCGCGATAGCCACTGGCCGCGACACGTCGAGTACATGCGGGTCGATCAGGTACAGATCGGCGCCCACGTAGTAGACGATGCAGAGCATGGCGAAGCCAGAAAGCCATGTCGCATATGATTCCCATTTGAACCATGTCAGGTGTTCAGGCATCTGCTCGGGCGCCACCAGATATTTCTGGATGTGATAAAAACCGCCGCCGTGGACCTGCCACTCCTCACCATGAGCGCCGACTGGAAGGTCTGGACGCTGACGCAAGCCGAGGTCAAGCGCCACGAAATAGAAGGACGACCCGATCCAGGCGATGCCGGTGATCACATGCAACCAGCGAACGGCGAAGTTCATCCAGTCCCAGGCAATAGCGTATTCGTACATGCGGCTCTCCCATTTATTGTGGGAGAGTATGTGCCAAAGCCTATGCTCATGTGAAACACCGTAATGGACCCATCTCTTTCAAAAAAATCTTTAAAATGCTAAATCATCAGACAGTGTAAGGCTTCGGGCGAAAATAATGTCGTACCTTGATAACCTTCGTGTTTTTGTTCGAGTCGTCGAACTTGGAAACCTCTCTGCCGCCGGGCGCGACCAGCGCGCTTCTCCGGCTGTTGCCAGCAATCGGATCAAGGAACTCGAGCGTCATCTTGGTGTGCGTCTCTTCAATCGCACGACGCGCAAACTGACTCCGACCGAGCACGGCCGCGTATTCTACGAAGGCGCAGTCAAGATTATCGAGGCAATCAATGAGGCCGAAGCGGCGATTGCCGATCTGTCGAAAAAGCCCAAAGGTGCAATTCGCATCACCGCACCGCTTGGCATTGGCCGGCGCCTGATCGCATCCGGCATTCCGGAGTTCCACGACAAGTACCCGGATATCGAAGTAAGGCTGAGATTGTCAGATCACAACGTCGATATCATGAGCGAGGGCGTCGACGTTGCCTTCAAGCTCGGCATACTCGAAGACTCCAATTTGCGTATGCGCGGCATCATGAACTGCGAAAGGGTAATCTGCGCGTCGCCCGATTATCTGGAAAGGCACGGCACTCCTTTAACGCCCGATGACCTGATTGCCGAACATCATGATTGCCTGCTGCTGCGCTATCCGGGTTCCAAAGAATATTTCTGGACGCTGCAGATGCCGGAAGGTACTCGCAAGCTGGAAGTCAGCGGTCCTTATGATTCCGATGATGGCGATGTACTGACACAATGGGCGCTCGAGGGTCGCGGCATCATCAACAAACCGTTGTTTGAAGTGAAAAGCCATTTGAATGACGGAACGCTGAAAGTGATCCTCGAAGACACGCCGCCAGCCAGTATTCAGCTTGCCGCAATCTACCCGCACAAGCGGTTTCAGGATCCGAAGGTCCGGCTGATGATTGACTTCATGACCGAGCGCTGTCAGCGCCTGGTCAGTGCAATGTTGGAATAAGAGCTCACCTCAGGCTGGAACGCGCCTACGTTCTTTGGGTGCAACATATGGCGTAAGGCGATAGTTTAACGCCGAAACCATGATTTCAGCCGCCGCCAGAGCCGCAATGACAGTAGGACGCTTGTCCTTCACGGCGGTCCCGCCGACCGGACAAACCAGCCTGTCGAAAAACTCCGGACGACCCACCTCACGTGTCAACCAGCTGCGAAACGTTGCGCGTTTCGTCTTCGACCCAATCATGCCGACGTAGGACGCATCATTCCTGGCAAGCGCTTCGGCTGTAATCAAGAAGTCCAGTGCATGGTCGTGGGTGAGGACAACAAATGCACTTCCCGTTGGCGCATCACGAACAACCGCTTCGGGCATGGCTGTCAGGCAGGTTTCGATGCCGGGGACCTGCGTGGCGGAAAGTTCCTCTTCGCGTGTGTCGACCAATATCGTTCGCAGCGGGACCAGTGAAAGCGCCATGGCCAGTGCATCGCCGACATGACCGGCACCAAAAACATAAACATGCGGCCGCTGGGCAATTTCAAGATCGACCTTCTCGATCAACGTCATGGCCACAGCTCGATCAACCCGCTTGAAGCCCAATGAGACGCGGCCACCGCAGCATTGGCCAATCTCCGGACCGAGCGGGATCGTTCTTTCATTCATTTGGGCGCCGCTTTCGAGCGCCCTGCGTGCGTGATCAATTGCCATGAATTCGAGCTGCCCACCGCCTATGGTGCCAAAAATGCAATCCGCTGCCACCAGCATCCAGGCTCCGGCTTCGCGCGGAGTGGAGCCGTCTGCGGCTTCCACCTCGACCAGCACGACCTGCTTCCGTCGATTCAGAAAATCCCTGATATCGTCTCGGTTCGTTGGCATGGGATTTCACAGCTCCTTGCCCGCCGACCGCAAACGTTCTACCGCCATCAATACCCGCTCTGGTGTGGCCGGGGCATCGAGACGCGGCGAAATTCTATAGTCCGCTACGCTGGCAACTGCCATCGAGATTGCCTCCAGCACGGAGATTGCCAGCATGAATGGCGGCTCGCCGACGGCCTTGGAGCGGCGGATCGTTTCCTCGCGGTTGACCGACCAGCTCGCGAGATTGACGTTGAACGTGCGCGGGCGATCCGATGCCAGCGGGATCTTATATGTCGACGGCGCGTGCGTGCGCAGCCGTCCGTTGGCATCCCACCACAACTCTTCCGTCGTCAGCCAACCCATGCCCTGCACGAAGGCGCCTTCCACCTGGCCAAGATCGAGTGCCGGGTTCAGCGACTTACCGACATCGTGCAAGACATCGGTACGATCGACCTGATACTCGCCGGTCAGCGTGTCGATGCTCACCTCGGATACCGAAGCACCGTAGGCGAAATAATAGAACGGACGGCCCCTGCCCTCCGCCCGGCTCCAGTGGATTTTTGGCGTCTTGTAAAAGCCTGCTGCCGAGAGCTGCACACGAGCGCCGTAGGCGGATTTGATGAATTCGGGAAATGGAATGAGTCTGTCAGCTACTCTGACCGTATTTGGTTCGAAAAAGACCTGTTTCTGTGTGACACCATAATGCTCGACGGCAAACTGAACGAGGCGCGCCTTGATCTGTTGGGCGGCATTGGCTGCGGCCATGCCGTTGAGATCAGAACCGGAAGAAGCAGCGGTCGCAGAGGTATTCGGAACCTTTGCGGTTGTTGTTGCTGTTATTCTGATGCGATCGAGATCGACCTGGAATTCGTCGGCGACAACCTGCGCCACCTTGGTGTTCAGCCCCTGTCCCATCTCGGTCCCACCATGATTGAGGTGGATCGAACCGTCGGTGTAGACATGGACAAGAGCGCCAGCCTGGTTATATTCCGTTTTGGTGAAGGAGATACCGAACTTCACCGGTGTCAGCGCGATGCCCCGCTTGATGATCCGGCTGTGGCGATTGAAGTTGATAATCGCCTCCCGCCGCGCCGCGTATTCAGATGTCGCTTCAAGCTCCGCAATGATTTGCGGGATGATGTTGTCTTCGACCGTCTGATGGTACGGCGTAAGGTTGCGGCCTTCACCGCCGTAGAAATTGGCCTTGCGGATTTCCAGCGGATCCTTGCCAAGCGCATAGGCGATCTCTTCAATCATCCGCTCGCCGCCGACCATGCCCTGCGGGCCACCGAATCCGCGAAAGGCGGTGTTGGAAACGGTATTGGTTTTCAAAGGCCGCGATCGTAGCCGGACATTGGGATAGAAGTAGCAATTGTCGGCATGGAAGAGCGCACGGTCCGTGACAGGGCCGGAAAGGTCTGCCGAAAACCCGCAGCGCGCCGAAAACGTGGCATCGACAGCTGCAATGTGGCCATCGTCGTCAAAGCCAAGATCATAGGCCACATGAAAGTCGTGACGCTTGCCTGTAGCAACCATGTCGTCGTCGCGATCCGGCCGGATCTTTACCGCCCGCCGGTACTTCTTGGCGGCAATCGCCGCGACCGCCGCAAAGAGATTGGCCTGTGTTTCCTTGCCACCGAAGCCGCCACCCATGCGTCTCACATTGACTGTCACGGCATTTGAGGGGACACCGAGAACGTGCCCGACCATGTGCTGCGTTTCGCTCGGGTGCTGGGTTGAGGAAAAAACCGTCACCTCGTCATCCTCACCGGGAATGGCAAAAGCGATATGGCCTTCGAGGTAGAAGTGGTCCTGTCCTCCAATGCGCATCTCGCCGCTCAAACGGTTCTTTGCACCGGCGAGACCAGCGGCAATGTCACCACGCTCGAGCTTCAGTGGATCGATCACCAGCGGATAGTTGGCCTTTTCCGCTTCCAGTACATCGACGACGTGGTCAAGATCGCGATACTCGATTTTGACCTTCGATGCTGCCTGACGCGCGATCTGGCGCGTTTCCGCAATCACCGCGAAGATGGGCTGGCCGTGGAATTCGACCTTGCCGATAGCGAAGACGGGATCGTCATGTTTGCCCGCGGGGCTAACGTCGTTGTGACCCGGAATATCATCGACAGTCAGGACGCCTATCACGCCGGCGCTTGCTTTCACCGCCTCGAAATCGATGGACACGATTTCCGCGTGCGCACGCTGCGACAGGCCAAGATAGGCATGCAGCGTGTCGGACGGCTCCGGCATATCATCGATATACTCGGCAGTACCAGATACGTGCTTGTGACCCGACTCGTGCGGCTGCTTTTCGTGGACACCGCCGCGAATACGGGTAATCGGCTGGATTACATTCATTGCGCGCTCCTCACCCAAATGCCGCTTCATGCCGGTTCAACCGCACGAGCTTCTCGCCGCGCGTCTCAAGGTAGAAACGGCGCAGCAGGTTCTTTGCAACCAGCAGGCGGTAATCAGCGGACGCACGCCAATCCGTCAGTGGCGTGAAATCATCGGAGAATGCAGGCACTGCCTTTTCAATCGTGTCCTCATCCCAAACGGCGCCGGTCAACGATGCCTCGACCGCACTTGCACGCTTGGGAGTTCCGGCCATCCCGCCAAATGCGATGATTGCGTTCTCCACCCGGCCTCGTTCATCGAGAGAAATCCGGAATGTGCCACAGACCGAGGAAATGTCTTCGTCCAGCCGCTTCGAAATCTTGTAGACGCCGTAAAGATCGCGGGTGTCGAGATACGGGATATGGATCGCTTCCACGAACTCGCCGGGTGCACGATCCTGTTTGCCGTATTCGATGAAATATTTCTCAATTGGAACGGAGCGACGATTCTTACCCTCGCGCAATTGAACTGTCGCACCAAGGCCTATCAAGGCCGGCGGCGTGTCGCCGATTGGCGAGCCGTTGGCGACGTTGCCACCGACAGTCCCCATGTTGCGAACTTGCTCACCGCCGATGCGGTTCCAGAGCTCTTTCAGTTGGGGGAAGTGGCGGACAATGACAGGATATGCATCGGTGTAGCTGACACCTGCACCGAGTGTCAGACCATCGTCGCCCTCTGTTATCAGCCGCAAGTCATCGAGATGCGACAGGAAAACGACCGGTCCGATCTCGCGCATGAACTTCGTTACCCAAAGGCCGACATCGGTCGAGCCCGCAACAATCGTGGCACCCGGATTGCGTTCCAGCACGTCCGCGAAATCATCGACATCGACGGGAAGTACAAGCTGTTGTCTGCCCTCCCCGAGAACGACGCGCTTGCCATCTTTCAAGGTAAGCAGTTGTTCGGTAACGCGTGCACGCTCAGTGACAAGTGGATCCCTGTTCAGATCGCCAATGGCGGTAACGCTTTCTGCGGCCCGGATGATTGCGGCATAGCCAGTGCAACGACAGAGATTGCCCTGCAGAGCCTTCTCGATTTCCTGGATATTCGGTTTCGGATTCTGCATCCACAACCCATAAAGGGACATGACGAAGCCGGGCGTGCAGAAACCGCATTGCGAAGCGTGGGTATCGACCATCGCCTGCTGCACCGGATGCAACGTTCCATCCGATCCAGCCAGCGCTTCAACCGTCACGACATGGCCGCCATCCAATGAACCAACAAAGCGGATGCAGGCGTTGACCGATTCATATTTGAGCCGGCCGTTGAACAGGCGGCCGACCAGGACTGTGCAAGCGCCGCAATCGCCCTCTGCACATCCCTCCTTGGTGCCACGCAGTTTGCGGTCGAGCCGGAGGTAATCGAGAAGCGTTTCTGTCGGGGGAACATCTGTGCGCTCGACAACCTTGTCGTTGAGCAGAAACCGGATGCTATTACGGATCAGGACTTCCATCTGAGGTCAGCTCCCGCGATAGGTTGAGTAGCCGAAGGGAGCGACGAGCAGCGGCACGTGATAATGAACGTTCTCATCATCGATCCCAAAGCGGATCGGGACTACGTCGAGAAATGGCGTCTGGCCATTCGCAGGCTGGCCGCCGAAGTATTCGCCTACATGGAACCGAAGCTCGTAAGCACCTGAGCGCATGTCAGCGCCGGTCAATAACGGTTTGTTGCAGCGTCCATCTTCATTGGTGCGTGTGCTGTGCAGAGGAAGAAGGCGCTCGCCATCGACGCGAAAGAGATCGATCCGCAACCTGGCGGCGGGCTTGCCACTGGCCGTATCGAGCACATGGGTCGTCAGGCGACCGGCAACTTCATCGTGAAGGCTCATGTGTGTTCCTCCCTCCCGCGGAGTACTTCAGTTTCCGACGCTCAATGTGCCCCTTGGCATCAGTCCCGGGTAGGCAGCGCCTGATTGCAGGACTTTCAAAATTTTCTGGGGGAATGCCTCGTCCATTATTTGAGTATTCAGAGTCGAATAGCGATTTGAGGAGGAACCACATTGGCGAGATATTCCCGCGACATGCACGGCTACGGCGCAAATCCACCGCCGGCCAACTGGCCAGATAATGCGCGCATCGCCGTTCAGTTTGTCGTCAACTACGAGGAAGGTGGCGAAAATTGCGTCTTGCATGGCGACGCCGGCTCGGAAGCTTTTCTGTCAGAGATTGTCGGGGCGCAGGCGTGGCCTGACCAGCGCCACTGGAACATGGAGTCGATCTACGAGTATGGAGCGCGCGCCGGTTTTTGGCGCCTGCATCGCCTGCTGACAACGAAGAATGTGCCCGTTACGGTCTACGGTGTGGCGACGGCCCTGCAGCGGTCGCCCTCGCAAGTTCAAGCCATGCTCGACGCGAACT
This sequence comes from Phyllobacterium trifolii, assembly GCF_014192095.1. Classification (GTDB taxonomy): domain Bacteria; phylum Pseudomonadota; class Alphaproteobacteria; order Rhizobiales; family Rhizobiaceae; genus Phyllobacterium; species Phyllobacterium trifolii. The sequence goes on along the minus strand of NZ_JACHXN010000006.1, from coordinate 294,598 downwards.
GGGAGATCGCATCGCACGGCCTGAAGTGGATCGACTACAAGGATTACAGTCCTGACGCCGAGCGTGAACACATGCTCGAGGCGATCCGCATCCACACTGCCGTTACCGGCCAACGTCCCCGCGGCTGGTACACGGGTCGATGCTCGGCGAACACAGTCGATCTGGTGACCGAAGAAGGCGGATTCGATTATGTTTCCGATTCCTATGCCGACGACCTGCCCTATTGGCACGAGTTCGGCGGCAAACAGCAGCTCGTCGTTCCCTATACGCTCGATGCCAACGACATGCGATTTGCGACACCGCAAGGTTTCAATGCTGGCGATCAGTTCTTTTCCTATCTGAAGGACAGCTTCGACACGCTATATGCCGAAGGCGAAGCCGGTTCGCCCAAGATGATGAGCATTGGTCTGCATTGCCGCCTCGTCGGCAGGCCCGGACGAGTCGCAGCTCTGGCCCGTTTCATCGACTACGTAAAAAGCCACGATAAAGTCTGGCTTGCTCGCCGTATCGACATCGCGAAGCACTGGGCAGAGAACCACCCATACCCGGCACATGCAGTTCGCCCATCAACGCTCAATGAAGCGGCATTTGTCGAACGCTTCGGCGGCGTCTTCGAACACTCCGACTGGATCGCCAAGCGCGCCTTCGGCTCAGAGCTCTCCGCAGCAAACGATACCGCATCCGGTCTTCATGCAGCGTTGGCAAGCGCATTTCGCAGCGCGTCCGAGAGCGAACGTCTGGGTGTGTTGAATGCCCACCCGGATCTCGCCGGAAAACTGGCTCAGGCCAAACGCCTGACGGAAAGTTCAACCTTGGAACAGGCTTCGGCTGGCCTCGACGCGCTGACCGACAACGAGCGGGAACAGTTCACCGCGCTCAACATGCGCTATGTCGAAACCTTCGGATTCCCGTTCATCATCGCAGTGAAGGGCCGAAGCAAAGACGAAATCCTTTCCAGCTTCAAGATCCGGATCGCCAATGATCGCCAGACAGAATTCAACACAGCGTGCCGGGAAGTGGAGAAGATCGCTCTTCTACGCCTTCAAGACATGCTGCCAAATTGAGGAATGAAAATGTCAAACACAAATGAAGATATCCCCGTATTCGCCCGTAATTCGATCAATCTTGCATCGGCTGGCCTCGGGGCAAAGCCGATCTTCGCGACCGACGAGTTCTTTGCACCGCTGGAACGCATGCTGAGCGACGAGCCTGCAATTTTCTATCCTGAAAAATTCGACGACAACGGAAAGTGGATGGACGGTTGGGAAACGCGCCGGCGCCGCAGCAGTGGACATGATTATGCGGTCGTCCAGCTTGCGGCGCCGGGCACCATCGCCGGTTTCGATGTCGACACAGCCCATTTCACGGGGAACTACCCTCCTGCCTGCCGTATCGAAGCTTGTAATCTAGCGGGCGAACCGGACGAAGCCACCTTGTGGACGGAGGTCCTCGGATTGAGCCAACTCGGCGCCAGCTCGCACCACTACTTTACTTGCAGCTCGAAGCAAGTGTGGACTCATGTTCGCCTGCACATACATCCGGACGGCGGCGTTGCTCGCTTGCGTGTCTACGGTCAGCCGTCGCTGGACATTGACAGCGTCAATGGTGAGGCAATCGATCTCGCGTCGTCGTTGCTGGGTGGCCGCGTCGTCGCTATGTCGAATGCGCATTATGGCTATCAGCGCCTGCTCGCGCCGGGTCGCGGCATCAATATGGGCGACGGCTGGGAAACACGTCGCAGGCGTGAGCCAGGCAATGACTGGATCATCATCAAGCTTGCCGCGCGCGGAACAATTGAAAGTGCAATTGTGGATACGGCCCACTTCAAGGGGAACTATCCGGATGCCTGTTCGATCCAGGTCGCCGATCTTGGCAATGCCGGCGAGAGCCTCGACGAACTGGTTGTCGCTTCATCCATGTTCTGGGAAGAAATTTTACCTGTCCAGATGTTGTCCGCGGACAACATCCATGAATATGGCGGCAATCAGATCAAGCAAAACGGTGCAGTGACGCACGCTCGCTTCAACATCTACCCGGATGGCGGTGTGAGCAGGTTACGGCTGTTCGGCAAAATCGCTCGCGCATAATCCTATGCGTGAGATCGTCATTCAACAGTTGACCCGGGAGGCGTTTGCGCCTTTCGGCGATGTCATTCAGATCGAAGGCGCAAACAGCTTTCCCATCAATCATGGCATGTGCGTGCGCTACCATGACCTTGCCAAGGTCGAGACGACGGGAGACAATGCACGTACCTTGATTAGCCTACTGCGTGGCAAGCCTTACGAGCTGCCTCTTAAGCTGGAAATGGTCGAGCGGCATCCTTTGGGCAGCCAAGCCTTCGTGCCCTTGTCAAGCAATCCGTTTCTCGTCGTGGCAGCTCACGACCACCCCGATGGCCCAACCGATCCTGTCGCCTTTCTGACGCAACCGGGCCAGGGTGTGAACATTCATCGCAATGTGTGGCACGGCATTCTGACGCCGCTTGAGGGCCAGTCAGACTTTGTTGTCATCGACCGGGGCGGCGATGGCGTCAATCTGCAAGAGCATTTCTATCCCGAAGCGTTTCTTATTCGCTAACTCCGACACACGCGCCAAAAAGGCCGCCCTCCTCTGGAAGGTCGGCCTTCTGTGCGTCGAGACATTCAGTTCAGGGGAATTGAGTTCTCGTCCTTGCTGGCCTGATACTGCTCCGAGAGTTCGGCATATTTCGCACTGATTACTGCAGCGCGCTTTTGCAGCCTTTCCCGATCCGGTTGCGGAAGCTCCGCAATCATCTTGTGGATGGAATAGCTGTTCCAGAAAGCGTTTTCCTTGTTGTAGCCGCCCGGTTCAAGCGTGAAAACTTCCTTCAAGATTTTGAGATCATGCGGGATTGCAAATGCATCGCGCGAATCTTCGTGGCTGAAGAAGTAGTAGAAATTGTCAAAACCTGCCCAGGTGATAGCCGAAAGGCACATGGAACAGGGTTCGTGGGTCGACAAGAAAATCAGCTCGTGCGGATCCGGACGGGTACTACTCTCCATCTCAAAGAACCGCTTCAACGTATGAACCTCGCCATGCCACAGCGGGTTTTCCGTCTCATTGTTGGTCTCTGCCAAGACAAGCGAAAGATCCGATTTGCGCAGCAGCGCGGCACCGAAGATCTTGTTTCCTGCGGCTACGCCGCTCTTGGTCTTCGGGATAATCCGGTGCTCGATCGTATCAAGCAGCACCTCAATCAGGTTGCTCATGGCCTGCTGTTCCATCGGTGACTTTCTGATCAGAGACTATCCAATATCGAAAATAGCAATGGCGCGGATGCGACGCAATCGCCGCATCCGCGCCAAATTGCAAAGTCAGCCCGGAAACAGCGCGAACTTTATGACAAAGAGCGCAGCCACAAGCCACGTAGCGGGGTGCACAACACTTGCCTTGCCCGTGAAGGTCTTCAGCACGACATAGCTGATGAACCCAAAGGCGAGCCCGTTCGCTATCGAGTATGTGAACGGGATCATCAAAGCGGTTATCGCTGCCGGGGTCGACTCCGTGACATCACCCCATTCGATATCGACGAGTTCATGCATCATGAGCCCCGCCACATAGAGCAACGCTGGAGCAGTCGCATAGCCCGGCACGGAAGCCGCGAGCGGCGAGATGAACAGCGCCGCCAGGAACAGCACCGCAATGGTCAACGCGGTCAAACCTGTACGACCGCCAGCTTGAACGCCCGAGGCACTTTCGACATAGGCGGTTGTGCTGCTGGTCCCGAGCAAAGAGCCGGCCACGATTGCCGTGCTGTCGGCAAACAATGCGCGGCCAAGATTATTCGGCTTTCCCTCTTCGATCAGCCCGGCGCGCTTGCTGACGCCGATCAAGGTTCCGGTTGCATCAAACACTTCGACGAGCACGAATACGAGGATGACCTGAAGAAGCCCGGTATGCAGCGCACCCATGATATCAAGCTGGAGGAAGGTTGGTGCCAGACTTGGCGGCGCTGAAAATACGCCCTTGAACTCACTCACGCCAAGGATCATCGACAGGACCGTCACAACAAGAATGCCGATCAGAATTGCTCCGCGAACCTTGAGCGCATCGAGTGCGGCGATGACGAAGAAGCCCAGGATTGCCAGCAAGGCCCCTGTACTTCCAAGGTGGCCCAAACCAACGAATGTCGCGGGATTTGCGACGACAATGCCGGAATTTTTCAACGCTATGAATGCGAGGAAGAGGCCGATACCTGCCGCGATCGCACTCCGCAACGATTTGGGAATGCCCGCGACGAGCCAGCGACGTATTCCGGTTACTGTCAGAAGCAGAAAGATACAGCCCGAGATGAAAACAGCTCCGAGCGCCTGCTGCCAGGAAAAGCCCATGGCAGCCACGACAGTGAACGCGAAGAAGGCATTGAGGCCCATGCCAGGCGCCATGCCGATGGGCCAATTGGCAACCAGCGCCATCACACCCGAGCCGAGTGCAGCGGCGATACAGGTCGCGACAAACACGGCGTTGCGGTCCATGCCCGTGGAGGACAAGATCTCTGGATTGACGAAAATGATATACGACATCGTCAGGAACGTCGTCAGTCCCGCCAACACTTCCGTACGGACAGATGTGTTGTGGTCGTTAAGCTTGAAAAGCTTTTCGAGCATAATTCCTCCCCTTGGCAAAAGCCTAAGTCTCCGGTTGCCTGGCAAGCGCGCTACGCGTCAATGCAGACTGCCTCTTTTGAGTTTTCGATAATTCTCCTATCAAGAGACGGCAGGCATACACTCCTCCGCATACCGCCGCTCCTCAGTGTCGCCACTGCAGATGGGATTGTGCGATTTTCGTCACGGCGATGCTAGGCACCTATTCCGCATTCATTTGCGAAACACCTTCAATATTTTCTTGAGCTTTATGATGGATTTACCACGTCGCAACGATGAATATGCGAGGGAATGGCAACAGCACTATCCCGTCATCCATCGGCTTGTAGGATTGAGCCAAACGTTGCGTGTACTTGTCAAGAAAATCTGTGCGTTCATCGCTGTTGAGCAGAGAAAGATACGGGCGTAACCCTGAACCCTTAAACCATTCAATGATGCCATCCAGCCCTTGCAACGGATGATGATAGGTCGTCCGCCAAATGTCGACGTGTTGGCAATGGGGCCGTAGCAATTGATAGTAGAATGACGCTGTGCCTATTTCACTACGGGTGGCATCGGCTTGCGTTACCCTTGTTGACCAGCGCGCGTCTGCCGCTACCTCCCGCATAGCGACATGTGTCGCCTCCTGCAGATTATCTGGCATCTGTATCGCCAGAGAACCTCCAGCACTCAGGAAACCCACCAGCCGCGGGAAAAGCCGGCCGTGGTCCGGGAGCCACTGCATGACAGCATTGGCGTAGAGAAGGTCGGCATTCCTTTGCGGCTGCCACACATCAATGTCGGCAACCGCGAATTCGCAGCCCGGCAGTCGCTCCTTTGCCTTGGCGGTCATATCCGCAGAAGAATCGATCCCAAGGACTTCAGCATGTGGATACCGCTTTGCAATCAGTTCGGTGGAATTGCCCGGGCCGCAGCCGAGGTCCACCGCAAATTTCACATTCTGATTGGGAACGGCGGATAGCAGGTCATTTGCCGGGCGGGTGCGCTCGTCCTTGAATTTCAGATACTGGCTAGGCGACCAATCCGCTTTTCTCATATGCGACTCATGCTCCCTGTCACTCGCCAAGGCTTAGCATGGCTACCATGGCAACAAAGCTGAAATATTGCACCGCTTTAGTTGAGGACAGATCGGCTATTGAATTCGTCGCATAATGTCGGACGCTATCGTCTTGACGATATTCTCAGGCGTGAGGATGCTGGCTTTGCTTTCCTGGACCTCCGTTTCCGGAGGTTGAGCAGTAAAATCTGTGGGATTGGCTTCATTGGGGAAAAACGCTGGGCCGACGGTCCTCACATTTTCATGGGGCGCCTCGTCTTCATCAATGTCTCCCTGAGACAAGGTATCAACGTCGGGCTCTCCCACCGCTTGCGACGCTGATGTGGCAGGCTTTGATTGGGAAACGGGCGTGCCCGGTTCAGCAGCCATCATGTCGGCTTGAGCATGGCACGTGCAACCCGGCACGGCTTTGACACCCGCTGTGCGGTAATTGAATGCATTGGGAAGCTCACTATAGGGCTTCTTGTCGGCGACGGATATCATTGCATCCGACTCCTGTTCGGGCACCGCGTGATAGTACAATTTCGCGTTCCCGGCCGGACACATCGCATTGCAGGCATTCTGATCACGCGCAAAATATTTCGGCTTCGTCGAGAACGAGATCGGGAAATAGTAACCATCGCATGTACGCACACAAATGGTTCGATAACCCTTTTTGACGACGCCGTTAACGCTTGGCTCCGTCCCCTCATAGGTCGCGGCAAGCGTCTCCGGCGCCGCAGACACCCTGCGGTGTGCCTCGCGTTCATCCAATTGCCGTTTGACCATTATTCTGGAGGCAGGCTTTTGCTCCTCGTCAGAGCCAAACAGAACTTCCAACAAGGTCTTGCGACGGACATTGGATGAATCATTGTTTCTGCCAGTCGAAGCCACTTTGTCATTGCAACCTCTGGCCTCCATTGAGGCCAGAATCTGCTGGCGCGAAGGCTGCGACGAACCGGATCTGTCACTCGCATTTTGAAGCTTTGTGAGTTTGGCGGACATCGCGTCAATCGTTTGAGCATAGCGCTTGCACAGTTCAGGATCCCCACGGGAAAACAGGAAACCTCCGCAGCCTTCCCTGCCTGCTTTCGCCCGCATCTGTTGGAGCTGTAGCGCTTGTCGCTGCACCAGAGGGCTGTTCTTCTGTGAAACACTTCTGCCGCTTGAGGCGGCCGCCAATTGCTGCTGCAAGGTCGCGCATGCCGTAGCGGCGGCGTGGGCGGTTGTGAGGGATGTCGGAACAAGCGCCGATATCAACCCGGTCGCAACTAAAAGTTGAAAGAAAGGAAACAGCCGCGTTGCCATCTGCAGCTCCTGAGATGCCGCCAACTTTGAAGAAAGCTTGATCGCGTTAAATGTCGGAAAAAACGAATGCTTGGCGGAGTTGCCAGATCGCAATACTCCCGAATTTGGCGAAGCTTCCTATTTGAGAATAACTCATTCTTGCACTCAACGTAATCCCAATTATTTATTTATCGTATTAATATTAATGACGGTTTTGTGAAGTACGGAAATTTCTTGCGCCAGTAACTTGTCTAACCATCAACCACTCTCTCAGAATTCATTCGTCAAGTTCTACTCTTTGAGACCCGTGAAATCGGACCCCATTACGTAATGGATAGCTGGCTATGATTCACGCGCACTCTTTACATTTTTTGATATAACGAGAAATTCTCGGAGAATTCATTTGAGACATGCGGTAACCTTTACCATTATCTGAGAAGCCTCTCGACAACACTTCGGGAATCGCATTTGTTGCTGGTTGAGGGTGAGTGATGCAAAACGGGAAGTGACCCAATGTCTAACAAGCTTTTATCAGCCATTTTGATTAGTATCGGGCTGTTTGCTTGGCCAGCATCGGCCTTGGCCGACGTCGGCTATACAACCGGAAATGTTAATCTGCGCACCGGACCAGGAACCCGTTACGCTCGTGTCGGGACCTTATCTGAAGGGACGCGCATCAATGTTCTGGGGTGTCAGCCGAGTTGGTGCCACGTCGCAACTCAAGGCGTCCGTGGATGGCTTTCTGCCAACTATGTCCAGCGGACAAGGGTTATCGTACAACGCCCAGTGGTCATTCGCCCTACTGTCGTTGTAAGACCCCCATATCATTATGGTCATGGTTATCGCCTCGTCCGAAACCGAATCGTCCGCGGCCCAACTGCAAAATAGCACCCGGATTCCCTTGCAGGTAATTGTGTGACGGAATGGCGGGATGGCCCCTTGGTGCTGGTCCCGCCATGGTGCTGCAACCATTTCCGAGAATGCATAATTTTCTAGACCCGATGTCGGGATTGGCCATAGTGGATCGTCTTCAAATGAGAAGGAACGATCCATGCTTTACGCCATACTTTGCTATAACCCCGAAGACGTTGTCAGTTCCTGGACCAAGGAAGAAGATGACGCCGTTATGGCGCGCCTCGCAGTCGTCCAGGAAAAGCTTACCAAGCAGGGACGTCTTGGCCCTGTCGCAAGGCTTCTTCCGACGACTGCTGCGACCACCCTTCGCAAAGGTCGCGAGGACCCTATTGTCATAGATGGCCCATTTGCTGAAACAAAAGAGCAACTTCTCGGGTTTTACATTGTCGATTGTCAATCGCTGGACGAGGCACTTGAAACGGCGCGAGACCTTGCGCGCGCAAACCCGGGCACTGGCTCCTACGAGATAAGGCCGGTCGGTATCTTCAGGCCAGGATCGAGTTTTCCATGAACGACACGAACTGGATCGATGCAACCCTCGTTGCGGCCCGCCCGCAGGCAGTTGGTGCATTGCTTCGCTACTTCCGCAATCTCGATACGGCGGAAGAGGCATTTCAGGAGGCCTGCCTTCGCGCGCTGAAAAGCTGGGGAAAGAACGGTCCGCCGCGAGATCCCACTGCGTGGTTGATCTTTGTAGGGCGCAACAGTGCGATCGACGTCGTCCGGCGGCAGGTAAAGCAACAGCTTCTGCAACCCGAGGAGCTTCTGTCGGACCTGGAAGATGCGGAAACCGCTATCGTCGAGAAGATAGACGGTTCCGACTATCGCGACGATATTCTGCGCCTGCTGTTCATTTGCTGTCATCCGGATCTTCCCCCAACGCAGCAAATCCCCTTGGCGCTTCGGATCGTGTCAGGCCTGTCTGTCCGGCAGATCGCCCGCGCCTTTCTCGTCGGCGAGAGTGCAATGGAGCAGCGGATAACACGCGCAAAGAGTCGTATTGGAGCTGGCGAAATACCATTCGAAACGCCTGGGCCGATCGAACGGGTCGAACGGCTCGCAGCAGTCGCAGCCATGGTCTACCTGATCTTCAACGAAGGCTATTCGACAGGTAGCACCGAGGCACAAGCACGATCGCCACTATGTGACGAAGCAATCCGCCTTGCGCGATTGCTCCTGCGAATCTTCCCGACTGAGCCGGAGATTATGGGATTGACTGCACTTCTCCTGCTGCAAAGTGCCCGTTCTGGCGCCCGCTTCGATAAGGACGGCTCCGTGATACTGCTGGAGAACCAGGATCGTGATCTCTGGAACCGCAGCATGATCAATGAGGGGTTAGCACTGATCGACAAGGCAATGCGCCACAGAGCGCCCGGTGCCTATCAGATTCAGGCGGCAATCGCTGCGCTGCATGCACGGGCCAAGCGCGCAGAGGATACGGATTGGGCCGAGATCGATCTGCTTTATGCAGCACTCGAGAGGCTGACACCCTCACCCGTAATCACACTCAATCGTGCCGTTGCCGTCGCGAAGGTGCGAGGTCCCGCCGAAGCATTGGCGCTGATCGAGCCTCTGGAGGACAGGCTCTCCGGTTATTTTCATTTCTTCGGTGTCAAAGGTGGCCTGCTGATGAAGATAGGCCGCACCAGCGAAGCTCGCGAGGCGTTTAATCGCGCAATCTCTCTCGCCAATACGGCTGCAGAAGCCGCCCACATCCGAATGCATCTTGATCGGCTTGCGCAAGACTGACTCCACCAACTGAACTGATTCTATCAACTGAATTGATTTCGCAGCCGTGTCGGATCGGCGGTTGTTCATTCGTCCTTTGTTTAGAGGTAACGAAGGAGAACAAAATGACCACTCACGACGAGAAAAACGCAGTCGCAACTGTAATAGAGGACTGGTCGAAAGCAATCGGGAACAAGAATGCCGCGCAAGTCTTGTCTCATCTTGCCGATGATGTTGTACAGTTCTCGCTCGCTCCACCACTGCGATATCAGGGCAAGGAGGCCGAAGACCTGCAAGGCTGGTTCGATACGTGGGAAGGACCAATCGGCATTGAATCGCGCGACATGGCGATTACAGCCGGCAACGATATTGCTTTCGCAACGAGTCTCGTCCACATGACGGGCCGGAAAACCGACGGCGAGAAGCCGGACCTCTGGTTTCGCCAGACGGTTGGTTTGATTAAACAGGACGGCACATGGAAAATCGCGCATGAACACGCCTCCGTGCCCTTCTACATGGATGGAAGTTTCAGGGCTGCCGTCGATCTGAAGCTATAGTCCCACCCGTATTACCCGGGAGTTCGCGCGATACAGGAAGTCCATTCCTGTATCGCGCGAACTCACCTGTGCTTAAGCAATACTTCGCCCGTAGTTTCGGTGACTTTGTCACGTCCCTGTCATGAAAAGCGGGATAAGAACCACATCGGATTCCCCCAAAGACGCATTGTCACAAGGACGCAATCTTTAGATCGCCAACTTTGATTGGCGCGTGCGGCGTCATTGCCGCCATTCCTGGCTACCGCATTTCGAAGGAAGCACACGATGAACGAATTGATTCTTACGGGCGCCCGCGTCGTTCTTGACGATGCAATCATCAATGGTTCGGTGCAAATCGTCGACGGCACGATAGCCAGCATAGACATGGAACGTTCGGCCGTGCCGGGTTCGATTGACGTCGCCGGCGATTATATTCTGCCTGGTCTCGTCGATGCCCACACCGATCACCTTGAAAAACATGTGTTTCCTCGCGCTCACGTCAAATGGGATATGCTGCGGGCGGTCATGGCACATGATGCTCAAATCATCGGCGGCGGTGTCACAACGGTTTTTGATTCGCTGTGCGTCGGCGCCACCATCAAGAATCCCGAACGCCGCGAGATACTTGGACCGATGATCGACGCGCTCGAATATGCCGGAGCAAAGGGCATGATGCGGGCTGAGCATCTTGTGCATCTACGTTGCGAGATCACCGACAACATGACGCCGGCGCTGATTGCTGAAAACATCGACCGGGACATTGTGCGTGTGATCTCGATCATGGAGCACATTCCGGGTAAACGTCAAAGCCATGATGTATCGAACTATCTCGACCGGCGAATGAAGGAAACAGGCAAGGATCGAGCGGCTGTCGAAGAAGAAACGCGGGAGTTGCTGGAAAGCCTCGAAGCAAGTTCAAGTGAAGTGCGGCACCTTGTCGTCGAATTTGCCAAGACGCGCGGTCTGCCCATGTTCAGTCATGACGATCTGACTGTCGAGCATATCCGCATGGCGCATGCCGAAGGGGTGCGTGTGGCGGAATTCCCGGTCAGCATCGAGGCTGCGCGTGAGGCGCGGGCCCAATCCATGTTGATTGTGGCGGGTGCACCGAATGTGCTGCGTGGCGGGTCACAGTCGGGCAACGTGGCCGTAACAGAACTGCTTGCCGAGGGACTGGTAGACATCCTGACCTCGGATTATGTGCCGCGTTCCATGCTGGATTGCGCCTTTTTGCTGGCAAACCGGCCGGAATTCGACACTGACCTGCCTTCGGCTGTCCGCATGATGACCAGCGTTCCGGCGCGGGTTTGCGGTCTTGACGACCGCGGTGAAATCCTTCCGGGCTTGCGCGCAGACCTTATTCGGGTACACCTAGCGGAGAATATCCCCGTCATCCGCTCGGTGTGGCGGCAAGGGCTGCTCGTCAACTAAAATGGAAAAATCATGACCGAAATGCTCGTCACCAACGCCCGGCTGGTTCTGGCGGATAGCATCCTTGACGGGGCCATAGGCGTTCGAGATGGCCTGATCCAGGACATCGGAGAAGGGCCAAGCTCCATTGCCGATGCCGTTGATTTTGAAGGCGATTTTCTCATTCCCGGCTTCGTCGAGCTCCACACGGACAACCTCGAAAAGCATCTGCAGCCCCGCCCCGGGGTCATGTGGCCCTCAAGTGCCGCATCGGTGGTTGCGCACGATGTGCAGATTGCCGGCGCTGGAATTACCACAGTATTCGATGCTGTCGCAGTCGGCGAATATTCTGCCGCAAGTGCACGCCGCCAGATGATCACAACTACAGTGGAAACTGTTGCTAATCCGCGTGTAAGAGAAGTACTTCGCAGCGAGCATCTGCTGCATTTGCGCTGCGAGCTGGCGGATCCGGCTGTGCTCGATATTTACAAGCCGATTGCGGACAATCCTTACGTCAAGCTCGTCTCATTGATGGATCATACACCCGGTCAGCGGCAATGGGCAGATCTTGCCAAATGGCGGCAATTCAATCGCGACAAGAAGTGGACCGATCTCGAATTCGACCAGATGGTCGCAGATCGAATCGCGGCGCAATCTCAATATGTTAACCGCTATCGAACCGCCGTGATCGACCTTGCTCGCGAGCACGGCAGCGTGCTGGCCAGCCACGATGACACAACGCCGGAGCACGTCGACGAAGCCATGAACGACGGCATCTCCATTTCCGAGTTTCCGACAAGTATAGATGCTGCAGCCCATGCCCACCGGCACGGTATGAAAGTCGTCATGGGTGCACCGAATGTGGTTCGTGGCGGGTCGCATTCAGGCAATGTCTCGGCAATCGATCTGGTGCAACAGGATCTTCTTGACGGGCTCTCTTCCGACTATGTTCCCTCGAGCCTGATGCAATCGGTGTTTTTGCTCAATCAGAGTGCCGGAATCGATCTTGCCAAGGCGGTATCGTTCGTTTCAGCCAATCCAGCCCGTATGGTGGGTCTGGATGACCGTGGCGTTATTGAGATAGGCAAACGGGCCGATTTCAGCAGAGTCCGACTGATAGATGGCGTCCCGGTCATACTAAGCGTATGGCGAGAAGGAAGGCGCGTCTCCTGACGCGCCAGTATTCTCAAGTACTATACTTCTCGACAAAGGCCTCGGCGCTCAGGGCACGCATATCGGGAAGCGTTTCTCCAAGCTTTTCGTGACTCCAGTCCCACCAAGCGAGAGAGATCAACTTTTCCGCAAGTATTTCCGGATGGCGGCGCTTGATGAATTTTGCCGGCACGCCAGCAACAATCTTATATGGCTCGACATCCTTGGTTACCACCGCGGAAGAACCAACGACGGCCCCATCTCCGATGGTAATACCCGGCATGATAACTGCTCCGTGACCGATCCACACATCGTTGCCAATAATCACCTTGTGATCGCGACGCCATTGAAAGAATTCATCGTCGTCGCCAAGATCAAAACCAAACTGGCGTGAGCGATAACTGTAATGATGCTGACTGGCGCGCCACGTTGCATGGTTTCCCGGATTGATGCGGGTAAATGCCGCGATGGAACAGAACTTGCCGATCTTCGCGTAAATAATCGAGCCATCATGCACGATGTAGCTGTAGTCGCCGAACTCCGTTTCGGCGATGGCCGTGCGCGCGCCAACCTCGGTATATTGCCCCAGCGTGCTATCCCGCACGGTAGCCGTCGGGTGAATTGTCGGGGCAATCCCCAGCATCTTTTCGCTCATCTTCAACGCCTCTTGTTTGCATATGAATCGTTTGGCGGCTTTCTAAGCCCCGCATGCAACAACAATATGAATGTATTGAGCAATTTAACGTTATCAGGACAGATCAATCGGTGTTTTGTGCGCGGCGATATCGTGCGGCAGGATGGTTTGGCGCTCGATCATGCGATGCACGCGCGGTTCCGACAGACCGCGATGCAACGCGCGGATCCGGTCGCCGATGGCGGCGTCAGCCTGGGTTCGCCGCTGGTTGTGACGCACATACTCGACCCAGGTCGGCGTGTGGTAACTTTCGGTCCAGATTTCAGGGTTCTCCAGATCGCGCATCAGCGCCCAATGCCCTGCCCCATCGCGAATGCGGACCCGCCGCCGCGCCGCCATAACCTCAAGGAAATCAGGGACATCGTCCTCGGCGATAACATAATTTATCATGATAACGATGGGGCCGCTGCGCGGTTTCAGGTCGAGTTTCAGCAGCGGCTCGCTGAACCGATTGAGCGGATCGAGATTGAGCGTTTTAAACTCAGGCAAAGCATAGCGCAGGCCAATTGCCGCGCCGAACAACATGACTATACTTGAAGCGAGCAGTGCCCTGTCTGCGCCATACTCGCCCGCTGCAACACCCCATAGCCAGCTGCCGCCGGCGATGCCGCCAAAGGTAGTCGTCTGATAAAGCGACAAGGCGCGACCGACGACCCAGCGCGGCGTCGAGAGCTGGACCGTCACGTTGAACAGCGAAAGCGCAAGCACCCAGCATGCACCGGAAAGCAGCAATGCGACATTGGTCGGCCAGACATTGCTGCTGACTGCGGTGAGACCGGCACTCACTGCGAAGCCAATAAAAGCAATGCGAACAATGGCTTCGCTCGACAAATATTCCCGCAGACGCGCGCTGATCAATGCACCGGCGATCGCGCCGATGCCGAAGGAGCCGAGCATGACGCCGTAAACCAGCGGGCCGCCATGAACGAGATCACGCGCCACCAATGGTAAAAGAGCGAGAACGGCGCTGGCGGAGAGGCCGAAAATGAAGCTGCGAAAAATCACTTTTCCGATGTTCGGGGACATCGCGACGTAGCGCAAACCGGCGGAAATCGCCCGCCCCAAAGTCTCGCGCGGCAAGGGATTGGCGTCGTATTTCGGCTGCCAGCGGAACAATGCATAAATCAATGGCAAATAACTTATAGTATTGACTGCGAACGCCGCCGCGGCGCCCGCTATAGCCACAATCACACCGCCGATAGCCGGGCCAACGCTGCGGGTAATATTGAAGCCCATGCTGTTCAATGCGACCGCATTCGGCAAATCATCGCGCGGTACCATATCCCCCACCGACGCCTGCCATGAAGGGTTGTTCAGCGCCGTTCCGCACCCGATCAAGAAAGTGAAGCAAAGCAGCAACCATGGCGTGATCAGGTTGAAGTGAGAAAACAAGGTTAGAAAAACCGATACGCCGAGCATGAAACACTGCGCGACAAGCATCACCCGGCGACGGTTGAAATTGTCGGCAAGAGCGCCGGATACCAACGAAAACAACATGATAGGCAGTGCCGTCGAAGCCTGAACCAGCGCGACCATATCGACTGAATCGGAGATGGTTGTCATCATCCAGGCCGCGCCGACTGACTGGATCAGGGAACCGAAATTGGAGGAAAGACTCGCGAGCCAGACAGTTCTGAAAATATCATGTCTGAATGGCGCGAGTGGCGATGCCCGGTCTGTCACCTCGTCAACTTTCTTCTTTGGAAGACATTGAGCGTTACTATCCCGTTATAAGCGAGACTCCACCGATTGCCAGCCGTCGAATTCCTCCCTCCCGCCGATTTGCGGGTTTCTCACAACTTCATACAATTAGATTAAACGCGCCGGTTGAGATTCTTGCAGCAGATTCGAGGTTTCTTGTATGAGATTCCGGCATTCGTGCATGAGAATCGCAAGAAGACGCGCGATATCTGCCCCCAAAAACACCTTTCAAAACCTCGAGAATGGCAGTTTCCAGCAATCCGGCGGCAGATTAATTGAACGAGCGTTTCTTTAATTTTTTTATTGGGGTCTGCAGGCCAATTTTTACGTGGCGGGTGGGCTTGGCAACACCGCCATGTGCGTGGTTCGCCCTTCGACAGGCTCAGGATGCTCACCATGAGGGAGGTGGGTTGGTTGCAAGTATCCTGAAAGGATGGAGATACCTCAAACGTGTCGATACCTAAAGGTGTCGATACCTAAACGTTGGCGATTGTCATTGCTATCAACTCACCTCCCTCATGGTGAGCCTGTCGAACCACGCACTGCTCCACTACCAATCGAGATTGCTTTTTTACCTGCCGCGCCGGAACAGAATCTCGCCCTTGCCGGACACGGCAACGTCGCCGCCAAATTTGCCCGGTGTTGTTCCGAGCAGCGGCTTGTCCATGATTTTCTCCTGGATAAGAAACTGGTCGAACACGCCCGAAAAAGCGATGTCGGTTTCACCGCAGTCAACAAAGGTCGGGGCAAGATTTTCCGGACGGCGGTCCAGGAACAGGGAGCCGCGTTTCATCAGGTAGCCTGGCATCGCACCGACGCGGCCGGCGACGACAATCGACCCGGCGATCATGCGGTAGCCGGCATAGTCACCACAACCTTTGAGGATGGCAATGATACCGCGACGCAGTCTCTCACCTGCATAATTCCCGGCCTTGCCGCGAACGATCAGCAAGCCGCCTTCCATGCCGGTGATTTCACCAGCGAGCGGCCCGCCGAGATAGTCTCCGGCATTGCCCTTGATCTCAAGCCGGCCATCGACCATACCCGAACCCGCATGGTTGCCGGCGCTACCGTCAATGAGCAGAGAACCGCCGGACATTTTCCTGCCCGCCTCAAGACCGACATCGCCAGTGACGCGAATGGCACCACCGCTCAACCCGGTACCGACCTTGTCGAAGCGCGCGCTGCCACCCTCGAAAACGATGCTCTGCGCATCTTTGCCTGTGACCTTGAACATATCGCCCACCAGGGCGGGATCGCGGGTAGTTCCGATACGCAGCTTGGCGATCTGCACATCCGTCAACCCGGCCAGCCCGGCCGGTGTCAAGGCCGACAGGTCGAGGCGTTCTTCCGGTTCGGCAAGCAGCGAGAAGGTCAGCGCTTTCATGGCAGCAGATCCTTCAGGTGGTAGTGGAACTTGCCGAGCTTGCCGCCATAATTACCGGCGCTGATCCGAACCGCACCTCGCTTGGGGCCAAGTTCGATGACCGCCTTCAGACCTGCGCGCATGGCAGCCGTCACAGCGTCGTTGTTCTCGCCATCGATGACGATCTCCAGCACTGCATTAACCTCCGGCGTTAGCGCAGAGTTGACGAGGCCGCGCAGGGTCGGCGCAAAAGCATCATTGGTCGAGGCCATCATGCCCTTATACTTGCCGCCGACTTTCGAGCCCGACCGGACGACACCTCCCGGGAACGGCATGATCGCGCCGGGAACTTTTTCAATGGCGGCTACGGCGCGTTCCGCTGCGCGCAGGGCCTTGGCGTTATCGGCAGCAAGGAGCAGAAGATTGCCGCCGCCAACGGCAAGCTTGGTCAGCCCCGTTGTCGCCTCGCACAGGAACTCGCCATCCATCACCGGCACACGCCAATAGTGCTTGCCGCCAAACTTCTTCGATATCTGCCAACCGTCGCCGAAGTAGCGCAGCGCATTGCCGAGATCGAGCGGCGCCGTTCCTTCAAGATCGGCAAAGCAGGCGCTACCGGGCGATGTCAGCACACATTGGCCGAGGCGGTTTTTCAACTGCTTCTGCAACTCGTCCGTGCCCATGGCAAAAATCATGACACGGCAACCCGGCCGGCCATCCGGGGTTTTCGATGCCGGCAGATCCCTGTCGATTGCCGCCTCGCAGCCGCAGCCGATGACCGAGGTGGCATAGCCAGTCATGGTGATGGCGGCTTGCCGCGCCCATTTCAATGTGGGCGCCGTGATGATGATCGCAGTGGCGCGCATGCCGAAGGCTTCGGCAAAAGTATCGTCGATAACGACGCCATTGCGGTTCAGTTGATGCATCTCGTTCATGAAACCACCTCCGCAAACGGGTCCGGACGCTGGATAGCGGAATCCGGGAAGGTGAACCAGTCGAGCGAGAGTCCATAGCGCTCTTCGTGGTAGGCTTGCATGCGCTTCACCATCGCCTTGTCCGGTGGCGGATTGAGCCGCAGGGTCTTGCCCCAGCGATAATGGGTGACCTTGCCGTTCTTGACGACGAGATCGCCATTCTTGAAAACCAGCGCCGCTTCGCGGAACATTTTTGCGATGTCCCTACCCTTGCGATAGACCGCTATATCGGCAATGCCCCCTGCCCCGAGGTGACCGCGATCCTTGAGGCCGAGGAGCTTGGCGGGAGCTGCGCGGGTCATGATGGCGATCTCTTCCAGCGTATATTCGCGGCGCACCGAGGCGAGCGTCGTCAGCCCGAGCGCCGTTGCATTGAGCTCCGTGGATTTCGCATCGCGGGCATTGCTGCTCATCAAAAGTTCGAAGAGTTCCGGATAGGCGGTGAAGGGCGCACCGTTCGGATGATCGGTGGTGAAGTACACGCGCCATGGATCGGTGATGAGCAGGAAAAGCTCGAGGCCTACCGCCCATTGCAGCGAGCCGTAATAGTCCTGCTTGTAGCGATAGGGCACGATGCCGCCGCCGCCATTGCCGTCGCCATCCAGAATCACGGTCTTTTTCGGGCTGGCATTACCGATCGCGGAAAACTGCCGCATCACGTCCGACGAGATGGTCACCGTCTGGCCGAACATCACCTGGCCAATGTCGATTGTGACATCCGGATTAGCGTTGACGGCTTCCGCCAGCCGCGCCGCTTCCGACGAGAATTTACGCTTGCCCTCGGTGCCATAGCCATAGAACTGCAGATGGGCGAGATGCAGCGGCACACCTTCCGTGGCGGCGATTGTTGCGGCGGCCGTATCGGCACTGCCGGCAATGCCGAGATTATTGGCGTGCACATGCAAGGGATGCGGAACGTCAAGCCGCGTCACCGATGCCTGCAGCGACTTGACGATCTTGCGCGAGCTGACGCCATATTCCGGCACGGTATCATCGAGCGAGAACGAGCGGACATTCTCCTTGAAGGCCGCCGCCGCACCGGCATTGATGACCTTTACACCGAGGGCGCGGGTCGATCCGATGACCCAGGCGACATAATCGTCGAGCATCGCCTTGGATTTGCTATCGCGGAGGAGCGACAGGGTAAAATCATCATTGCCGAGGATCGCAAGCGTCGCCTTGTCGATGATCGGGATGTCGGCGAGTTCGAGATGCGTATGCAAAGCGGTATACGGCGCCATCGCCGGCTCGACAACGGTCGTGAAGCCCATCTGCGCGTAGAGCGTGCCAGTCTGGAAGGTCGACCAGCCGGCATTCGACAGTGGCGTATTGGCCGGGCGCGGCAGGTGCGAGCGGTGATGTTCGGGCAAGAGCAGACGCGCGGTGTTCACATTGCCGCCGCCGATATGCGAATGGATATCGATGGCTCCAGCCATGACGATGCAGCCGGAGACATCGTGCGTCTCATCCGCCGTCGCACCCTTCGGCGCATCGACGAGCAGGCCGTCCCTGATCCAGACGTCGCGCTTTGCGGTTGCGCCGTTGACGGGATCGACGACCTCTCCGCCGGTAAGACGGATCAGCATGGCAGAGCCTTCTTGCCCGGAAGAGCTTCCGCGAGTTGACCTATGATGCTCGAGACGCTCGGCAGTTGCGAAGGCTGGGCGGCCTGCACCGCCCTGAATGTGCCGGTCCGGCTTGAGTACGAAACGCCATCATGATCAATGCCGGCCTTGCCGACGGAAATCGTGATTTTGGCGCCCGACGTTGGAGCATTGGTTTTGCTCAGCGATATCAGCGGGATCTTTCCCCCCCGAGGGGGAGTTTCGCCGCCTCTCGTCGACATCCAGACATGAAGGTCCGCTTCCTTGTCGCGGATCATGCGCTGGATGTCCCATCGCCCGGGGTCATAGCTTGGGAGGCTATTCGAGAAACCTGTTCGGGGCGGAAAGCCCGTCATCCATAGCGAGGTGAGCGCGGTGCCCCACGCGTCGTCATCGGCGGGCAGAAACACACTGCTGGCGCGGCCGGTCTTGTTGAGGTCGGCGATCAAGCCCTGCAGCATGACGAGGCCGGCGGTTTCGCCCGACGTGCCCGAGAAGACGAACACCGGGAATTGCGCCGTGGTCAGGGCCTTCTTGAAACGGTCGATATTGGTCAAGGAGGCAGCAATGCGCTGGCCCTGCAGCCCGGCGCGAAGCACGCCAAGCGCGGCAGGAAGGGACAGAACCTCTCCGCGCAGTGATATCGCTTTCAACTTGCGGGCGAGCTTGCCAGCTTCGGCCGTTTCGGTTCCATCGATATGGAACCAGCTGCGCTTTTGCCTGTCGCCGAGATCCGGCTGCGAATCCGCCCAGGCCCGCAGGAGTTCGTGATGGGCGACGGGAATTTCGCCGACGATGACGATCAGGCTCGAACGGCGGCGCGCTTCTCCCGGCGTCGTGAACATGCCGCCGTGATCGGTGAACAACGCAACCTCTTTGGCAAGCAAATCGCCTGCGGCATGATCGTAAGCGCCACCTAACCTTTCGGCGAGCGCTATGGCACTGCGCGTACCATGCACATCCGCATCGAGGGTGAAAACTGGACAGCGGCTGGACGCCAGAAGCTTTGCAGCATTCCGAACAGCATCCGTCAAAGGTACCGGCTGGCTGCCAATCCATGCAACCGACATATTCCGCAACTTTCTGGTGCCTGCCTGAACTTAGCGACCTTTTTTTCGAATGTGAACCCCAGGAATGCGCCGATATTCACGCCATGACGGTCTGCAAACGGCATTTTCTGCGATCCGGTGCTCACGTACCTTCAAGTACGCTTCGCTCCGGTTCTCGAAAACCACCGTTTTCGCCTCGTCAGGATCGCGAATCTCGTCACATCCCGTCGGTGTGTAAAATATTTGAGATCAATCGTCGTACTTAACGTAGGCGAAGCGCTGGTCGGTTTGCGGCGTTCCTTCCAGCGATCCCGCCTCCTTGCCCGGTTGCCAGTGAACGACACTCTCGATTTTTTCTGCGAGCTCGAAATCCTTGTCGGTAATGCCCTTGGCAGCATGGTTCTGAAGCAGGACCTCGACCCATGCGTAGGAGGCCTTCAGATCCGGATGATGCCAGGCGGCTTCGGCGAGGTGGCCAACGGTGTTGATCACCATCAGGGTCGACTTCCAGCCATGGGTCTTGTACTTGCGGCGAATCCAGCCGTTCTCATAGCGCCAGTGCGGCAAATCCGCCTTGAGCTTTTCGTTGATTTCGCTTTCGGAATATACCTTTTCCTTGGGCTTCTTCTCGTCGGTCATGGCCGATACTCCACTTCTTCATTCATGATGCTTGCACCTCGGTCGAAAGACGATATCATAGTGCAGGGCCCGATTTTTGAGATTGTGTAAAGAATAGCAAATGTCGGAATCCGTCACCATTAAAGTCCCGGCGCGCCTTCATCTCGGCTTTCTCGATATACCGCGTTCTGGCAGCGACCGCTTCGGCAGCGTCGGCTTGCCTGTGCAGGATATCGCGACAGTCCTGACGATTTCCCGTTCGGCCGAGACACAGGTTCAAGGTGACGAACAGGCGCGCATCGAACAGCATGCCCTGACACTGTGCAATCATCTCGGCATCAAGGCGCAACACCGTATCAATGTGCAGCGAGCGATCCCGCGGCATATAGGCCTCGGTTCCGGCACACAGATCGCGCTGGCTGTCGCGGCTGCCATCCGCACGCTGCATGGTCTGCCGCTCGACGCTGTCAACGACGCAGTCCTGCTCGGACGCGGCTCTCGTTCCGGCATCGGTATTGCTGCATTCGAAGAAGGTGGCGTGATCGTCGATGCGGGCAAAGGCGCTGGCAGCGCGGCACCCACCGTCATTTCGCGCATACCTTTTCCCGAAGCCTGGCGCATCATCCTCGTCTTCGATGCCTCGACGCAAGGCATCCATGGCGAGGCCGAGATCGAAGCCTTCCGGACATTACCGCCGTTCCCGGTCGAAACCTCGGCTGCAATCTGCCGCCATGTGCTGATGGGTATCATGCCGGCGCTGTTCGAACAGGATCTCTCATCGTTCGGCCGCGCTGTGGAAGCGATCCAGGCCGAGATCGGCAACTATTTTGCACCGGCGCAGGGCGGCGTCTTCACCAGCAAGCATGTCGAAGCCGCCATACGGCAGCTGGCACAGGCAGGTGCTGTGGGTATCGGCCAGAGCTCATGGGGACCGACGGGTTTCGCCTTTGCCGCCTCGCAGACGGAGGCGACGCGCATTGTCGATGCGATCGGTGGGCGGTCGCCCGGCACCACCATCCAGATCGTTGCCGGCCGAAACGCGGGTGCGGATATCACGCACACCACATTAAACTTCGCAACAGCTTAAGTTCAGGGCCCATTATCAACAAGGAGCGGAAACAGTGAGCCGCAAAACCATCCTTCACATGCTGACACCACTTCGGCAAATGAGCCCGTTCGACGTCAATATGGCGCTCGATGCAGGCTACGACGCCGTAGTCCCCTATACGGATGTCACCCTTGCCGATGTCGGCAATCTCGTCCAGGACGCGATTTTTTCGCGCCCGCCGGATGCGGGTGTTGCGACAGGCATTTTCCTTGCGGGCAAGGATGCGCCGACGGCGCTCGACATGCTCGATGCGGCGAAGAAAGCCATGGTGCCACCCTTTGAAATATCGGTTTTCGCCGATCCGGCAGGCTCGTTCACCACGGCGGCGGCGATGGTCGCCAAGGTCGAAAAGGCGCTGATAAAGCACCATGACCGCGAATTGAACGGAACCTCGGTGGCAGTCTTCGGCGCGACGGGTGTCGTCGGCTATTGCACAGCGGTCATCGCGGCCGAACAGGGTGCGCGGGTGACGATCGTGGGGCACGATGGCATTGAGCGCGTGCAGGAGATTGCGGCATCGATCAAGCAGCGGTTTGGCGTAACAGTCGAGCCTGCCGACGGCTCGACGGAAGCGAAAAAGGCTGCAATCGTGGAGGGCACGGAAGTCGTGCTGGCGGCGGCAAAGGCCGGCATTCAGGTGATTTCGCGAGCGCAGCTCGGCTCTGCGGGCGGGCTTCTCGTCGCCGCTGATGTGAATGCCGTCCCGCCGGCGGGTATCGAGGGCTTGAAAGTCAATGCCAATGGCGAGCCGCTCGATGCGACACAGGCCGTCGGCATTGGTCCACTCTCCATCGGCAACGTCAAATACAAGACGCAAGCCGGTTTGTTCGAACAGATGATCAAGGCGAAAAAGCCGGTCATCTTTGATTTTCGGGATGCATTCACCCTTGCTCGCGACCTCGCCAAATAATCCCGCGATCCTGATCGCCGCGATTTCCGGACGCTCTCTGGCAGCGGCAGCGCGGCGTGCGGGTTTCCGGCCACTGGTCGCCGACCTTTTCAACGATGCCGATACGCTGGCACTGGCGGAGCGCGCATTGAAACTTTCCGGCAGCCTGCAGAGCGGGATCGACGAGGAGCGGATCACCCGGGCGCTGGCTGAACTTGCAGGCGACGACCAGCCGGTGGCTGTGATCTATGGCTCAGGCTTCGAGCGCAGGCCAGAGATGATCGAGGCGATTTCATGCCAGTTCCAGATCGCGGGTAATACTGCGAAAACGGTCCGCCTGGTGAAGGATCCGGCCGGACTGGCGCGACTATGTTCCGAGCTCTTGATACCGCATCCCGATATTCGCTTCGATGCTCCGGAACATCCGCAAGACTGGCTGACCAAGCTCGCCGGCGGTGCAGGTGGGTCGCATGTAAAGCCCGCCAATGGCAATGCGTCCGGATACGAACATTATTTCCAGCGCTTCATTCCGGGCAGGAACCTTTCCGCGCTCTTTCTCGCCGACAGGCAGGAGGCGCACATTGTGGGCTTCAGCCGGCAATGGTCGTCTCCTTCGGAGCACACGCCATTTCGCTATGGCGGCGCGGTGCGACTGCGGCGCTACGACAAAAACAAGGCAGCCCGGATCGAGGAATGGCTGACGGCTTTGACGAAGCGCACCAACCTTGCCGGCCTCAACAGCGCGGATTTTATCGATGGCGATGCCGGCCTGCATCTGATCGAGATCAATCCGCGCCCGGGCGCGACACTTGATATTTTCGATAGCGACCAGACCCCGCTGCTGCGCGAACACTTACGCGCCGTCATGGGATCCAACGTAACCTTGCCCGCCTATAGGGGCTCGACCGCTTCGGCGATCGCTTACACGGCGAAAGCAATCAGCGCCTTTCCGAAAATCGATTGGCCGGCGCTGACGGCGGATCATCAGATGTCAGGAACAACACTTGAAGCAGGCGACCCTGTCTGCACGGTTTTTGCCACGGCTCCTTCCGCTGCAGCAGCGATGCGCGCCGTGAAGAGCCGCGTCAAGGAGCTCGCAGTTAACTGGAGGGGGGATTTTCCATGAGGGACGGTCATGCCTATCTGAACAGAAACGCGCAACGCATAGCCGACAGCATGATCGAGGATGCGGACCGGCTCGGCGTCAGTCACAGTCGCGGAAGCCTCGGCGAGCATTTGATCGATGCGGGCGCAAACAGTCCAGGCGGCATCGAAGCCGCCCTGCGTATCGTCGAAATCTGCCTCGGCGGGCTTGGAACCGTTTCGGCAGGGCTGAGCGCGGGCAAGTGGCCCTATTCTGTCAATGTCCGCTCGTCGCAACCGGTTCTCGCCTGCCTTGCCAGCCAGTATGCCGGGTGGAATCTCTCGCACGAAAAGTACTTCGCCATGGGTTCCGGTCCCGTGCGTGCGCTGGCACGGGTGGAGCCGCTTTTCGAGGAAATCGCCTACCGCGAACCCGAGGCTCAATCATCCGTGATCGTGCTTGAGACCTCGACCCCGCCGCCGGCTGCAATCATCGACAAAGTTTCGAAGGCGACAGGGCTTGCGCCTGACAGGCTGACTTTCATCTATGCTCCGACGCAAAGCCTGACGGGCGCAGTGCAGATTGTCGGGCGCGTGCTCGAAGTCGCGCTGCACAAGGCGCACGACCTCAAATTCCCGCTGGCCGATATTGTCGATGGTGCAGGCCGCGCGCCGATCCCCGCGCCGCATCCTGACTTCCTGCAAGCCATGGGCCGGACCAATGATGCCATCATCTACGGCGGAACCGTCCAGCTGTTCGTCAAGGGCAGCGCTGAAGCGGCGCGCAACCTGGCGGAGCAACTGCCGAGCCATACGTCTCGCGACCACGGCCAGCCATTTGCCGATATTTTCAAGAAGTTCAAAGGGGATTTCTATGCCATCGATCCGCGTCTGTTCAGCCCCGCCGAGGTGATCGTTACAGCGATCGAAACCGGTGATACGTTCCGTCACGGCGGAATTCACGACGCAATGCTGGAACAATCCCTGGGCTGAGAGCCCGCACCGAAACTCTACTGCAAAACGGGCTCTGAGACGCAGACATGACAGATACGATACTGATCCTTTCGGACCGGCCCGACCGCCAGGTGAAACATCTGCGCGCCTCATTACGAAAGCTCGGGTTCAACGTCCTGGCGCTGCCGCTGGTGGATATCGGCTTCGACAGCCGCTATCCCTCCGGCATTGCGATCCCGCGCTTGAACGGAGCCCTGCCCGCAGCAGTGATCGTGCGGTCGATTTCGTCGGGCACATTCGAGGCGATCACCCGCCGTCTCGGCATCCTGCATGCTTTTGCGCATCTTGGCGTTCCCGTATGGAACTCGGCCAAGGCCATCGAGCGCTGCGTCGATAAATCCACCACCACGTTCCTGCTGGCACAGGCAGGACTGCCGACACCGGAAACCTTTGCTGTGGAAAGCGTCGCCAATGCCCGGTTGGTTGCGGCCCGCGAGCTCGTGCACGGTCCACTGGTGTTGAAGCCGCTGTTCGGCTCGCAAGGGAAAGGCATTCGCCTGATCCGTAGCATCGAGGACCTGCCGGAGCCGGAAGAAGTCGATGATGTCTATTATCTGCAGCGTTTTGTGGCGCGCCCTGGACCCCCTTACTGTGACTATCGCGTTTTCACTTGCGATGGCGAAGTGTTGGGCATGATGGCGCGGCGGGCTGAAGGCTGGATCACCAATATTGCCAAAGGGGCGAAGGCGGAGGCTGTCGAAGGGCCGTTGCGCGCCAAGCTGGAAAGCCTTGCGCTTGCGGCTTCCGCAGCCATCGGCACCGACTTCGCCGGCATCGACATCATTCCGGCAGCCGACGGCAAATTGCTTGTTCTCGAGGTCAACAGCATGCCCGCCTGGACCGGGCTGCAATCCGTCGTCCCTGTGCGCATCGCCGATTGCATCGCCAACGCCCTGGCGGCTTGGATCGAGGACGAACTCGACGAGAGACCGGCCGCGTGACCGCGACGCGCGAACAGATAAGGCGCGCCTATATCGATGCCTGTTATCGGGAGATCGACGCACTGAAGCCCGGCAATGTGCATCGTTTTGCCGACGGTCACCGCATGAGTGCCGAGCAGTTTTTCGAAAGCGCGCAGGCTTCATCGCAGGCGGTAACGGACCCCGCCCTTTCCACCGGACAACGCATTCTTGGCGCGGTCAGGGAGACTCGCCGCAAGGTCGGAACCAACACCAATCTCGGTATCCTGCTTCTATGTGTTCCCTTGGCCAAAGCGGCGGCAAATGGCGGGCCAGACCTTGAACGCGACCTTGTCACGATCCTTCAAAAACTGGACGTTGAGGATGCGCGCGATGTCTTTTCGGCGATCATGCTGGCGCAGCCCGGTGGCCTCGGCTCCGCGCCCAAACATGATGTCTCGACTGTCCCGGAGGTGTCACTGCTGGAAGCGATGGGCGAAGCTGCGGATCGCGACATGATTGCCCGGCAATATGTCAGCGGATTTGCCGACATTTTTGACGGTGGTCTCAAGGCTTACAATGCTGCTGCAGATCGGGGCGAGCACGCGATGTGGCCAGTCGTTTTTACCTATCTGTTTTTCCTTTCGGCATTTCCCGACAGCCATATTGTCCGCAAGCACGGCAGTGCATTTGCTGGAAAAACACAAAAGCAAGCGCAACAAATTCTGACGCAGGTCGAAGTTCTTAACGATGGCAAAGAGCGCGAAAAATTGCTTCTTGCTTTCGACGCCCAATTGAAAGCCGACAACATCAATCCCGGAACCTCGGCGGACCTGACAGTCGCGACGCTTTTTGCATTTGGACTCAACTCTCTCTTGCATAATGGCGAGGTAAATGCTTGAATTTCCCCAGCGGATTTCGTCCGCTGCTATCTGGCCAACCGACCCCGCTCGAAGGGTGCTGTGAACAAGGATAGCTGTCCATCGAGAGTCGTGTCTCGAGGTACGGCGTCTTTGGACAAACCATTGGGAAAACGGTTTAGGAGGAAATTGGCCGTGGCAAAAATCAATAAGGTTATGGTTGGCGAATCGCTGATTGGCGATGGAAATGAAGTCGCGCACATCGATCTTCTGATCGGACCGCGTGGCAGCGCTGTCGAGACGGCATTCTGCAATGCACTGACGAACAACAAGGACGGGTTCACTTCCCTTCTTGCGGTTATTGCGCCGAATATGGCGTGCAAGCCGAATACGATTTTGTTCAACAAGGTTACGATCAAGGGCGCCAAACAGGCGGTCCAGATGTTCGGACCTGCGCAGCATGCAGTGGCTAAAGCGGTTCAGGACAGTGTTGCCGATGGCACCATTCCAGCGGACGAGGCTGACGATCTGTTCATCTGCGTCGGCGTCTTCATCCATTGGGAAGCAGAAGACGACGCGAAGATCCAGGACTTCAACTATCGTGCAACCAAGGAAGCGCTTCAGCGCGCAGTGACGGGCAAGCCGACTGCCGCCGAAGCAACCGCGCAGCGCGATTCAGTCAAGCATCCATTCAGCGCTTAGACACGAGACAACCCCGCACAGAGCAAACCCTCTGTGGAACCGGAGGGTCTGTTGCGCCGGTTGGCAAAAAGTCTGGGCTTCTAGACATGAAGAAGGGGGACACCCCCTTCTTCCACTGCTTCATCCCCGATTTTCATTCTGCATCAGAGACGAGACCGTCTCGGGTGTCAGCGCACCGCTATGCAGCGCCGTTGCCACGAGTGCCGCCGAGATGCCTATAGCTTGCAATCGTTCAAGATCATGCACATTGCGCACCCCGCCGGCGGCGATCACCGCACGATGTCCGGCACGGCGCTTGATCTCTGTCAGGCGCTCGAAATCGGGACCAGAATTGGCCCCGATGCGGCCAAGCGTCATGACGATAATGCGCGATGGCCAGTTGTTTGCGTTTTCAAGAATCGATCGGGGACCAAGGAACGCGTCGCCCCGGAAATCCAGCGAGAGAACCAGGCGCGCGTTGGAGTGGCAGGCCTCCAGCAACGACGAATCAATTTGGGATTCGGAGCCAAGGACGGGCCAGATGCCGTCTGTCGCAAGCGCGATTTCCAGTTGCTCCCGATCGTTAAAACCGGCGTCTAGCCAGATATCCGAGTTCGACACCAATGGCTGCAATTGGTCCAGGGAACTTGCCCGGCGGCGCTCTATCGCATCGAGATCGGCGACATAGAAAGCCGAAAAGGGATAGACTTTGCGCAAGCCAGTCGCGACATCGAGTATATCGGCGGTTGGGCTAAGCGGGGTTTCGATGGGCCGGTAGGAATCGCGATCGCCCAGGCGCGCGCGCACCACGAGACCATCTTTTATGTCGAGTACCGGAATGATATGCACGGGTATGATCCAAGGAATGATGCGCCCATGAAATCCCGATTTGCCAACGAAGGAAAGGCTCTTGTTACCGGCTGGGATATCGGCGGCGCTCATCTCAAGATGGCGCAGTGCCTGGATGGCGAGATCGTCTCGGCGAAAATCTTCAAGACATCGCTCTGGCTCGGGCTGGAGCAGACGCGTGAGGCATTGCGAGAGATCGCTCCGCTGCGGGGCGAAGGCAATATCAATGTCTTCACCATGACCGGCGAATTGTCCGATACATTCGCCTCGCGCGACGCGGGAATTGCCGGCTTGCTGGACTTTATCGAGGAAGAATTCGGCGTTGAGAACACACTGATCTATGCGGGTCGATCTGGGTTCTGCGATGTGCGTGCAGCGCGCAGCCTTGGCAGCGATATCGCCTCTGCCAACTGGCACGCCACCGCAAGCCTGAGTGCGAAGCTGACGGGCACCGGTCTGTTCGTCGATATGGGTTCAACGACCACCGACATTCTTGCGTTCAAGGATGGCGTGCTGGTCAATGACGGATATTCCGATGCCGAGCGGCTCTTGACCGGTGAGCTGGTCTATACGGGTTTTGCCCGTTCCGCGCTGATCGGCATCGCCGCACTGGTACCGGTGCGCGGACACATGACGCCGTTGATGAACGAATATTTTGCCAATACTGCTGATCTCGGCCGCATTCTCGGCACGCTGGACGAGGCGGATGACAAATATCCTTCGGCGGACCGGCTGCCAAAGACCGTCGCGGGTTCCATTCAACGCATAGCGCGTATGGTCGGGCGCGACAGTGGCGACCTTGAAGAGCACGAATGGCTCGATATTGCGCGCTGGTTCAGCGAACATCAGCTGCGCATGATCCACGATGGGGCTTTTCGCGTTGCGCGCAAGCTGGATCACGCTGCGCCGGTCATAGGAGCGGGCATCGGGCGGGCGCAAATCATGCAATTGGCGAAACGCATGGATCGCCCTTACATCGATTTCGGGTCGTTGATTCCTGCCGTCGGGGATGCTCGCGACGACGCCAGCAAGGCAGCGCCTGCAGCGGCCGTCGCGTTGCTTGAGTACCTGGATCACCAAACTGGCGCGTAGGCCTGCGAGACCCTTGTCACGGCGCATTTTACGCAGCGCTGCGATTTTCACATCCCAATGGGTCCTCGGGTCAAGCCCGAGGATGACGGAGAGAGAGGTGCGTTTCAGCCAGAACCCGAAACGTCCTAAATCTGACCATGATGATGCACGGCTTCCTTGCCTTTCGCATCCGCTGCATCCTGGTGATCCTTGACCTTTTCCATCAGCCAGGACCATGCCTGATGTTCATCCGGCCCGGCAGTTTTTTCCATCGCGATACTGAGATAGGCGATCTCGGCCTCCACCTTTTCCGCTGGCAGCATGGAAAGGCGGCTGACGAGGATTGCAAGTTCAAGCACGGCAGCCTTGGCACGGTTGAGCCCGGTAAACGGCGCGTGCGTGGCCTCGGAAACCACCTTGCAGAAATGGCGCGGGCGTATGGCATCTTCATCGATGGAGACGACCTTGAGCACCGCATGACTGAGTGCTGCCTCCAATCGGGGCACCGGGCAGTTCTTCACTGCAACGGTGCGCCAATCTTTGCGGCCGGTCAGGCAACCGGCGAAGATCAGCATGTCGTCGGTATAATTGGCGATCGCGAACGGAATGGCGGCGAGATTTTCAAGCGTTTTCGACGGGCGGAAAGGCGCGATCACCCAGCCATCCTCGTGCTGGATGATTCCGAGCGGTGCAATGTGCGCAACGCCTTTATCATCGACTGTAGTGACGATGGTTTCCTTGATGTAGGTCACTGCGTCCTGTCCTTTTTCGCTTTCAAAGTGTGCCCTGCCTCCGCCAACCGCAATCGGTCCTGTTGCTTGCCAGGAGCAGCCGCGCCCCAGGAAAGCGGTTCATCCTGCGCGTAGCGCTTGCCCAGCTTCCAGGCGATTTCCGCCTTGGTCAGTTCCGCACCCAGATAGAAGGCGTGCGCGCCGTCATTCTCAACGCCGAGACCCGGGAAAAGTTCAAATGCGTCCTGAGCGATCCTGTGGCCCTGGCCGTTGAAGATGTGCACGCCATCCGGGGCGGTCATGATGCGGAAATTTGCATCGCGCACGTCGGCAGCGAGCGCGGCAATATCCTCGACGCTGTTCGGGTAAGGCTTGCGGTCGTGCACCTGCAGCAGACCGGCATCGTAGCCGCGCGGCAGGGCATGATCCTGCCTTGCAGCAAACATGGTGCGGCGCGCGCTATCGTGCTCCTCGACTGTGCGGATCGTATGCGGGCTGACATTGACGACAAGCACATTGCCGATCGACAGCTCGGAGCAGATTCCCGCCATCAGGGCGGTGACACCGGAACTGTCGGCGTCAGTGAGTTCGGTGAGATTGCCGGTGCCCATCATCATCGGGATATCCGGCCAGCGGCGGCGCGCTTCTAGAAAGCGCCCGAGCGAGGCGGAAAAACCGAAATGGATCGGGTCGAGAACAGGATCGGCGATGAAGGCGATGTTCGCAGCTTGCGCTGCTTGGATGGCGCGGCCCAGCGAATCGAGATCGCCGGGGTTCGAAGGAATGAGAACAGGCGTGACGCCATATTTGATGGCGAGACCGATAGTATGTTCGGTGAGGCTCAGGAGATAGTCCGCACCGGCCGCAGCGCCGGTTTCGAGCTCTTCGAGATTGGCTGAATCGACACTGACGTTGAGCCCCTGACCTTTCATGGCGCGAACGGCATCGGCCAGGTGCGGAAACGGGGTTTCCGGCAGGCAGCCGAGGTCGATGACATCGGCACCGGCAGCGGCAAGATGTGTTGCACGCTGCATAAGCGCATCGAGCGACAGCGCCGAAGCATCGACGATTTCGGCAAAGATGCGCATGTCATGCTTGGAAAGATCGATGGGCTTGCCGACACGCCCGAGAAAGACCGGGAGATCGGCGACTTCATCGGGACCACGGACGAATGGAATGCCGAAACGCTGGCTCAAACTGTCGAGATCTCCGCGGTAGCGGCCGGGCAGGATGATGCGATCGGCGGATACCGGCAGCTTCAGACGGCGCGCAATGATATCCTCGGTCATCAGCGCCGCGACCTTCACGCCGATATCGACGATCTCGTAGGTAAACGCTGTCTTACCTAGATCGGCGAGGATCCGCTCCAGCCGTGCACGGGCAAGATGCCCGGTCAGGAACAGCAACCGCTCAGCCATCGCCGGAGATCACCTTTTGGCGAGCGGTAATCGTTTCTATGAGTTCGGCCAGCGACTCGACGACCCTGGTTCGTTCATAGGTCTTGAGCTTTGCGGTGTTTTCCAGGTCGATCGGGCGCGGATAGACCTTGACCATGCCGCTCGGCGCCATGGTTTCAAGTTCGGGCGCCGTGTCGCAGGCAAAGACGATGGACGGCACGAGGCACTTTCCCGCCTGCGCATAGACATTGGTGGGGAGCGAATCCGAAATACCGGCGACGCACTTTGCCACCGTGTTGGATGTGGCCGGCGCTATCACGGCGGTGTGGTAGACGCCGGTATAAAACCCGCCAATGGGCACGGAACTTGCCGTCTTGTCGTGCAGGACACGCGTCGTTTCGGGAAAATCCAGCTTGAGCTTGTACATGCGCAGGACTTCGTTCGCCGCCTTCGAGACGAAAACATCGCAGTGCTCGAGTGTGCGGATCAGCTCGAAACTTTCCACAAAGAAATGGCCCGAACCGGTCAACGCCCAGGCCCAGCGCGGCGTATGCAGTCTCGTCATTGCGCACCCATGGCTTCAGTCTGTCTGTGCCGCATGATCCTGCGTCCGGGGATGGATGCCAAGGGCAAATCGAGCGTATCGAGCATCGCGGGACCAGCGACATGAAGGTTCGCGCCCTTGCCCAGCATGTCCGGCAGCATGCTGTCGACAATGCCGGCGGCGGCAAGTTCCCGCACAGTTGCGTAATGGGTGTATTCGTCGGTCTGCTTGACCAGCAGCAGGTCGTCCGCGTGCAATTGCCGGGCCAACCAGACACTTAAACTATCCGACGTGATTTGCCATGAACACGGTATATCCACCGCACGCAAGGTCATCGATGATGGTAGCCAGACTGGTGTCAGGCCGGCTTTGAACGCATCTTCAATCTCGACTGTCGACCGTGCCACCCGCAATTGCGGATGCCGCTCGGCGATGGCGATGCCGAACTGGTCCATGGCGAGGATGGCCATCGCATGCGCCGCATCGTCCGAATATCCAAGACTCTTCTGTGAGCTCCGCACCTGATCGGCGAAAGGACCGCCGCCCGGCACGATGACCAGCGGAAAGGATGCGCTCGCCAGAAGATCGATCCAGCGCTGCATTTCCGCATGGCCCGCCGTGCTGCCTCCGAGCTTGACGACGATGGGCTTCATGAGGATTTCCGGCCTCCGTGCACATGGATCGGCCGGGGTTTGGCCGATGAATTCTTCACATCGTTTTTCCGCTCGATCTCTACACCGACACCGCCGGGTCCAAGCTCCAGCTTTTCGGCCCGCACGACAACGCGGGTCACGCGCGGATTTTCCAGAACGAAAGCCGCAACCTGTTCAGCCAGCGTTTCGGCAAGCTCGATATGGCCGCGCGCGACGATGGCGCGAATGCCGTCCATGATGAGATCGTAGGAAACGACATGGCGCATGTCTTCCGGATTGCGCGTCACCCGTAGAACATCGGCCGACACATCGAAACGGACCTTCTGCGCCTTGCCATGCTCGAAACTATAGGCGCCAATATGGACGGGCAAAACGAAATCACGGACGAATATCTTGTCGGTACCAAGCCCGGCCTCGGCAGGATCCGGGAAGTAGCCGCGCGCGGCGAGCAACTTGTAGTCGACGCCGGGAGGGGCGCTTGTCTCAAGAGCCTCCGGGATCAGGCCGCGAATCTTCGCTGTTGCCTGCGCATCGATCGGCGCAGTGCGATCGAGACCTGAACACAGCGCACCGCGGAAACCGAGAAAATCCGGGGCATAGGCCAACAGACGCGGGATATCCGGCGCTTCGAGCGATCCGGCAACGCCGACCCTCAATTCGTGCGACTGGCCATCCTTGATGAATTTGCCGATCTGGTCAGGTGTCATGTGGTCCAGCAACCGGCCTTTCGACTTGTCTGCTGTATCAATCATCACGCCATGAAAACCGGAGGAAGACAGCTCCTCGAACAGATTTTCGCCGTACGTATCGCGGTAGTCGGCAAAGAGCACCGCGATCAATTTTTTGTGTGACGCAAGCGGCTTCAGCGCTTCCAAACAGCCGGCTAAATTGCCTGACGCGAAGAGCCCGATCTTGATATAGTCCACGCCGGTTGCGGCGAATTCCTCAACCTTTGTGCGAACGACTTCAGGTTGCATGGGAAGATCGCCGCAAGCGGCACTGACGGGCCGCCTTCCCGCAATAAAATCGATAACTTCCATAAGCTTGGACGGTGCAACCGCGCCAAGTGCACCGTTCGCCGGATCCTTCAGATCGATGATATCCGCACCATTCTGGAAGACGATTTCCGCCTCGAGAACATCTTGAACGCTCGCCAGCATTTGTGTCATCAGAGCAACCCCCGAAGCAGCTTGTGAATCTTGCCTGGTGTCAAAGAAAAGTTGACACCGAGGGTTGAGATTATGGCGGGGTTGTTTAAAAACACTACGGGCACCTCTGTTCTTAAGCGACCGCCATCACGTGAATGGCGGCAGTCTGAATGGTATGATCATGAAGAGTACGGTGCCAAACACTCTCTCAGTTTTATTCGGCTTTTTTTTGCTCTTCGTCAACGTGTCCGCGGTACCAGCGCAGCAGGCTGCGACGAATAAACCTGCAAAACCAGTGGTTGAAACGCGCATTGGCTATCTTCGCGCCTACGAACCGCAACTGGCACTATCCGTACTCGATATACCGCCCCGGGACGAGGGCGTGGCCGGCGCCAATGTCGCCATCAACGACAATAATACGACCGGCAAGTTTCTGGGCCAGAGTTTTGCGCTGGATGTAACCGAGACGAAGTTCGACGCTGATGTGGTGCCCGTGTTCAAGGAAATGCTCGCCCGCGGCGACAAGTTCATCCTGACCGACATTTCCGCCAAGCAATTGCTGTCGATTGCCGATCTTGCCAAGGATAGCGGCGTCCTTCTTTTCAATGTCGGCGCTACGGATGACAGTCTGCGCGAGGAGGAATGCCGCTCGAACGTCTTCCACACGGCACCGACGCGAAGCATGCTCGCCGACGGACTGGCGCAATACCTCGTCTGGAAACAATGGCGCAAATGGGTGCTGCTCTATGGCTCGCACGATCGCGACAAGCTCTACGCCGATGCTATCCGCCGCGCGGCCACACGTTTCGGCGCAACGATCGTCGAAGAGCGGCTTTACGAGGACAAGGGCACGGCGCGCAGGACCGATACAGGCGTCATCCAGGTGCAAAAACAGATGCCGGTATTCACCCAGAACCTGCCGGAACACGATGTGGTCATCGTCGCCGACGAGAGCGAGGTTTTCGGCAGCTACGTGCCTTACCGGACCTGGACGCCCCGGCCGGTAGCGGGAACGGCCGGACTGGTTCCCTCAAGCTGGCACCCCGCCAGCGAACAATGGGGCGGATCACAGATTCAGAACCGTTTCGACAAGGCAACGGGCCGGCGGATGCTTTCGAAGGACATGCAGGCTTGGACTGCAGTGCGAATATTGGGAGAGGCAATCACGCGGTCAAAGGGAAACGACCCCAAACAGGTCGAGACTTTCATCAAGGCGGACGACTTTTCAATAGCGGCCTTCAAGGGGCAAAAACTCAGTTTCCGCAACTGGAACTGGCAGCTGCGCCAGCCGATTCTGATCGGCGATGGTCACGGCGTCGTGTCCACATCACCGCAGGAGGGTTTCCTGCATCAGTTCTCGGAACTCGATACGCTGGGCGTGGACAGGCCGGAAACCAAGTGCAAGCTTAATTAAGAACAATGTATTGGGAGGACAAAGATGCGACGACGACACATGTGCCTGCTCGCTGCAACCGTAGCGCTGCCATTTCTTGCACAGCCGGCCTGGGCCAATCTGGTCTATGTCTCGAATGAGAAAGACAACACGGTAACCGTGGTCGATTCGAAGACAATGGAGGTGGTCAAAACGATCAACGTCGGGCAACGGCCACGCGGCATCACCATCTCGCCCGACGGGAAGATCATCTATGTCTGCGCCAGCGACGACGATACGGTCGAGATGATCGATACCGCCACGAACGAGGTCGTGGGATCGCTGCCGTCAGGGCCCGACCCCGAACTTTTCGTGCTGTCGCCCGATGGGCAGACGCTCTATGTCGCCAATGAGGACGACAATCTCGTCACGGTGATAGACGTCAATACGAAGGGTGTCGTGGCGGAAATTCCGGTGGGCGTCGAGCCGGAAGGCATGGGTGTGAGCCCGGACGGCAAGACCATCGTCAACACCTCCGAAACCACGAGCATGGCGCATTTCATCGACACGTCGACGCATGAAATCACCGACAATGTGCTCGTGGATTCGCGCCCGCGCTTTGCGGAGTTCAAGCCTGACGGTTCCGAGGTCTGGGTATCCGCTGAAATCGGCGGCACCGTATCGGTCATCGACAACAAGACCCGCGCGGTGACCCACAAGATCACCTTCGAAATCCAGGGTTTGCGCTCGGAACAGATTCAGCCTGTGGGCATTCGCATCACCGCCGATGGCAAGAAGGCTTATGTGGCGCTCGGACCTGCAAACCGGGTCGCCGTGGTCAACACGGAAACTTACGAAGTCGAGAAATACGTCCTTGTCGGACAACGGGTCTGGCAGCTCGCATTCATGCCGGACGGCAAGCAGATCATCAGCACGAACGGGTTGTCGAACGACATCACATTCATCGACACGGAAACCGATGAGCCGATCAAATCCGTTACCGTGGGGCAATTGCCTTGGGGCGTCGCGATATCGCCGAATTGAAAGCATTACTGAAAAACTAGGGAGGACTACATGACAACATACAAGACGCTCGCGCTGGCAGCAGTTCTCAGCATCGGGCTGGCTCAATCCTTTGCGTTTGCCCAGGCTGACGACGACGATGACGACGCCAAGGCAGCGCCGGAGCCGAAGGCGGCAATGCAGGCAAAGCCGCCGGCGATCACACGCGGCAGCAAGAACGTGCCGGAGCTTATTCTTGGGTCCAAGGACGATGAATTCACCGTCAACCAGAAGGATTTCGAACTGGTTGCCG
Source organism: Phyllobacterium trifolii (assembly GCF_014192095.1). Classification (GTDB taxonomy): domain Bacteria; phylum Pseudomonadota; class Alphaproteobacteria; order Rhizobiales; family Rhizobiaceae; genus Phyllobacterium; species Phyllobacterium trifolii. The sequence goes on along the minus strand of NZ_JACHXN010000006.1, from coordinate 258,289 downwards.
GACAGGGTTATCGCTGGAAGATCACGTCCGCGGCCGGACTTGAATACAAATTCGTCACTGATCTTTTCCGCAATGTCTGGATGAACCAGATCGTCATCAACGATCTCGAAGTGCATATGGATGGCGGGCCGGCCTGGCTCGAATTCGACTCGCCGGGGACGATCAATGTACAGTTTACGGCTGTGCGGCCCGGCAAATACACCTGGTCCGTGCCAGACCTTGCAGACAAGGGAATGAAGGGTACGATCACCATCAAATAGCCGTCAGTTTGCGGCAAGGTCGTCGTCGCATAAGGTACCAAGGGTGGAGCTTGATGGGTACAAATGCCGGACTGAGGAACATCAATGACAAATCAATGCCGGAAGCAAATCTTCCGGCGCTTGATCTCGCATCGGTGAGTTACGCCTATGGCAAACGCCAGGCGCTGGAAAACGTCACGTTTTCCATAGCACCCGGGCGCTTTGCCGTGCTGCTCGGCCTGAATGGTGCCGGCAAGACGACGCTGTTCTCCCTTATCAGCCATCTGTTCGCAACAAGGCATGGCCGCATCCATGTGTTCGGCCATGACATCGACCGGCGGCCAGGTGACGCGCTGCGGCGGCTCGGCATTGTTTTCCAGGCACGCACGCTCGATCTCGATCTTTCGGTGCATCAGAACCTCTCCTACCATGCATCGCTGCATGGCATCCGCTCACGCGAAGCCAACCGGCGCATTCACGATCTGATGCAGTCCATCGACATGAGCGACCGGCTCCATGAAAAAGCCCGCAGCCTCTCGGGCGGGCAAATCCGGCGCGTGGAGATTGTCCGCGCGCTGTTGCACGAACCCTCGCTGTTGCTGCTCGATGAAGCGACCGTTGGCCTCGATATCAAATCTCGCGCCACCATCCTTGCCGATATCCGCAAGCTGGTAGAGGAGAAGGGGATCAGCGTCCTGTGGGCGACGCATCTGATCGATGAGGTCAGTCATGCGGATCAGGTCATTGTCCTCAACCAGGGCAAGCTCGTCGCCAACGGTCCGGTGCATGACGTGGTCAAGAACGCCGGGGCTGAGACGATCAACGAGGCGTTCTCGCGGCTTACCGGGATATATGCACTGAATGCGGGGAACCGGCTATGACGGACATTGCCAGCCACGCGCCGATCGGACGGAGCCGCTTCAGTTTGATGAACTATCTGGTTTGCCTGAAGGGTATTCTCATCCGCGAAGGCCTGCGCTATCTCAACCAGCGCGAGCGTTTCATCTCGTCGCTGGTGCGGCCACTGCTGTGGCTGTTCATCTTTGCGGCAGGCTTCCGGCAGGTTCTCGGCGTTTCGATTATCCCGCCTTATCAGACCTATGTGCTTTACGAGGTCTACATCACGCCGGGCCTGTGCGGCATGATCCTCCTGTTCAGCGGCATGCAATCATCTCTTTCCATGGTCTACGACCGGGAAATGGGCAATATGCGCACGCTGCTCGTCAGTCCGTTTCCGCGCTGGTTCCTGCTGGTGTCGAAGCTCTTGGCCGGCGTCGCCGTGTCCATCATTCAGGTCTACGCCTTCCTGTTCATCGCCTGGTTCTGGGGCGTCAAGGCGCCGCCGTCTGGATATCTGCTGACGCTGCCGGCACTGTTCCTGTCGGGCATGATGCTGGGCGCGCTTGGAATGCTTTTGTCATCCCTGATCAAGCAGCTGGAAAACTTCGCCGGCATCATGAATTTCGTGATCTTCCCGATGTATTTTGCCTCTTCGGCGCTTTACCCGTTGTGGCGCGTACAGGAGGCAAGTCCCCTGCTCTACAAGATCTGCCTGCTGAATCCATTTACCTATGCGGTCGAACTGGTGCGCTTTGCTTTTTACGGACAGATCGAGTGGACCTCGCTGGCCGTCGTCTGCGGGTTCACCATCGTTTTCATTGCGGGCGCAATCATCGCCTACGACCCCTCGCGCGGTCTCGTCATCAAGAAACAAGAGGGAGGCAATAATTGAAACGGTCAGAGGTATTCTTCGCGGCGTCGGCTGGCCTTGTCCTGCTGGCTTCCGGCAACGCAGCTATTGCCGCGGCGAACAATGATCCGAGTTGGCCTTGCGTCCAGCGCAAGGTACCGGAACTTTCGATCGGTCAGGTGTGGAACGGCCCGGACATTCCAGAGGCGGCGAAAAACTGGGATAGCGATCCAAAAATCGATGATCTCGTTGGCGAAGTCGCGGCGCGGCGCAACCCGCTCGACGCGGCACAAAAACAGATCGTCGAGTTTGCCGGCGGACTGCCGAAAGAACAGCTCAACGACAAGATGTTCATGCTGTTCCAAGGTGTATTCGACACCCTGAACCGCGAGCGTGAGCAGGTGATCTCCGGTATCTCGCGCTACGCCGACAAGCAACGCGACATGGCGGAGGATCTGCGCAAGGAAGCCTCGACGGTAGACGCGATGCGCGCCAAACCCGATGCCGACCCGGAGGAATTGGACAGGGCGAATGAAAGGCTGACCTGGGAAACCCGCATATTCGAGGAACGGGTCCAATCGCTGACCTATGTCTGCGAAGTGCCGACGATTATCGAGCAACGCCTATACGGGCTGTCTAAGACGATCCAGCAATCGATCGTCAAACCTTGATTGTAGCTTGCCGCAGAAGGTGCTGTGCGTGGTTCGACAAGCTCACCATGAGGGAGGTGGTGGATTGCAATACTCACCAACGGTGCAGATTCTGGCTCCCTGCAATCATTGACATCCCTCATGGTGAGCTTGTCGAACCACGCACAGCGCCTAAGCTGACGTTGGGTCGAGTTCGACGGACCTACCGATGCGGCGATAGGTGAAGGCGTCCGGTGTTGTGTCGGCCGTCTTTGTGCTGATGGCCTCGTTGATCAGCGCACCCATGCGGGCATGCAGCGGTGATTTGATGCAGGCCGGGTCCGTAGCAGAAGCATCGCCGGCGATTGCCATGGCCTGACAACGGCAACCGCCCCAATCGATCTCCTGACGCTCGCAACTGCGGCAGGGCTCCTGCATCCAGCTTGTTCCGCGAAACGCATTGAATGCCGAGGATTCATGCCAGATACGGCTGAGGCTCCAGTCGCCGAAACGCTCGAAATGCAGAGACTTGATCGTGCCGGCAGCATGGCATGGAAGCACGGTTCCATCGGGCGCCACCATAAAGGCATCGCGCGCCCAGCCGCCCATGCAGGGTTTCGGATAGATGGCGAAATAATCAGGCGTGACGAAGTCTATCGTCATGATGCCGCGCAGACGTTCCTGCGCCTCCTCGACGATCTGCACCTGCCGCTCGACCGCTTCGCGTTCCGGCATGAGCGCCTTGCGATTGAGCAGAGCCCAGCCAGCATATTGCACATTGGCGATTTCCAGCCGCTCGGCGCCAAGGGAGAGCGCGAGTTCGATGAAATCCGGCACTTCTTCCATGTTGTGGCGATGGATCGGCGCATTGATCGTCAAGGGCAGACCTGCCGCACGGACGCGGCGTGCCGTTTCGAGCTTCTTTTCATGGGCGCCGCGCGAATTGCCGATCTTCTCGGTGGTGGCAGCAAACGCGCCCTGGAAACTCAGCTGAATATGATCAAGCCCGGCCTCGGCCCAGGCTTCAATCCGGCCATCGGCGATGCCAACGCCCGCCGTGATGAGATTGGTATAGACGCCGCGCCGCGCCAGACAGGCAATAAGCTCCCCGAGGTCGGCACGAAGCGTCGGCTCGCCGCCGGAAAGATGTATCTGCAGAACGCCAAGGTCCGCCGCCTGCTCGAACAGCGAGAGCCAGCCTGCCGTATCCATTTCCCGGTTGGCTTTCAACAGCTCGACCGGATTGGAGCAATAGGCGCACTGCAGCGGGCAGCGATGCGTCAATTCCGCCAGCATGCCGATCGGGGGTAGGACAGGTTCGTTCATAACGTCACCAGAAACTTGTCGGACCACTCCTGCAGAAAGCCGGTCACATCCGGCGCGATCTCGGCTTCATCCGCTGCATAGTGGTCCGCGAGCAATGCAGTCATCTGCGCAACGGTGTGGCGGCCGTCACACAGCCTCAAAATATCGAGGCTCACTTCATTCGGCCAGAACACCCGTTCCGGCGACAGCAGCGCCCATGCCTCGCGCACCGTATCATACTGCAGCCGTGCATGAGACTTTAATATGGGTCGCGATTGCATGGAAACAACCGCACGGACGCGACTTGCCCCAGTCATGCCGCCTCCGGATCGAAAGCGCCGGGCGGGATATTGCCCTTTTCGCCGTAGGCATGAGCTAACGCATCGAGCATTGCCCAGAGAATATCGCATTTGAAAATGAGCGCGTCGATGACGGCCTGCTGCTTTTCCGGCGTATCGGCATGTTTCATCACATAGGCCAAGGCGAAATCGGAATCACGTGACGCCTGCGTCGGCCGCTTGTCAAAATAGGCCAGGATATCAGGCGTCACATAATCATATTTCGCCAGCATGGCCGGAACGCGCTCGCTGATGATAACGGGCGAGAAAAGCTCGGTGAGTGACGACGCAACGGCCTCAAGCAGCGTGCGGTTGGTGCAGAAGGAAAGATAGGCGCCAACGGCAAATCGCGTGCCCGGCAGCGCCAGCTTTTCGCTTTTGACATCATCTGCATCGAGGCCAAGACCCGTAGCAAGCTTCAGCCAGCGCGCGATGCCACCACTCCAGCCGTCGTCGCCATCATGATCTTCGATCCGCTTGCGCCATTCGGCACGAAATTCGGGATCCTCGGCTCGAGCAATGATCATCGCGTCCTTGCGCGGAATGACCGACTGATAGCAATAGCGATTGAGCGCCCAGGCCTGCATCTGGCCCTTGGTCAAAGTGCCGTTGACCATCTGATGGTGGTAAGGGTGACGGTTATGATAGCGCTCCGCACCGACCTCGCGCAGAACCTTTTCCAGATCAGCCGGTGACAATCCGTCTCGCGCCGCATTGCCGAATTTGCTCAAAGCCTGACCTCCATGCCGTCAAATGCTATTTTCCAGCCCGCTGCGACAACCGCCGCATGTTCAGGCGATGCCGCGTCGAGAATGGGGTTGGTATTGTTGATGTGCACGTAGATTCGTTTCCTGATGCCAAGATCCGCCAGCGCCGCCAGCGAACCGCCCTCGCCCGAAATGTACATATGGCCCATGCGTGCGCCTGTTTTTGTACCTACGCCTGCCGTGATCATCTCGTCATCGGTATAGACGGTGCCATCGAAGAACAGGCAATCGGCACCTGACAAGCGTTCTCTAAGGGGGGCGTCGATACCGGCGCAGCCCGGAATATAGAAGGCCGTCGCACCATCATTCGATGCGATGCGCAAGCCGATCGTATCGCCTTCCTTTGTGCCAAACCCTTCACTCGCCTTCGATTTGTCCTCGAGGAACAGTGCAACCTTGCCCGGCACAGCAAAAGTTTCGACGGTAATGCCGACAGGATTTCCCTGTGCGTCAAGAATATCCGTGCTCTTACCCACCGGGAGTTCACGCCTGTGGACGATTTCCCGATCAAGAACGTTGAAGATTGAATTGGATTCGAGCACGTCGAGAACCCGCCGTGTCGCATAAATCGTGAACGGTTCGCGCTCACGCAGGCTGAGCAGCCCGGCAATATGATCGACATCGGCGTTGGTCAGAATGACGGCGCGGATGGGCGTTGATCGCAGCGGTCCATCGGCTCGCGGCTGCAGTTCAGGCGTGACGGCAATCTGCTGTCGAATGTCGGGCGATGCATTGAACAACACCCAATCGTGCCCGTTCGCGCTGGCGGCGAGGCTGGACTGGGTTCTCGCACGGAAATTGGCTTCGCCATCCCGTGCTCCACGGCTCAATCGATAATTGCAATTCCACTGGGGAAACCCGCCTCCTGCTGCGGAGCCGATGACTGTCAATCGCATGCGGGCACAAACCCTCTCCTTCCGGAGACGAGGCTCCGGCCGAAACCACAAGGTGCCGCCCTACGCGATCAGATCGCGCAGGGCGATGGGTCAGATCTTACTTTTTTGCCTTGAGTTCTGCAGGCAGGTAACGTGAAAGTTCCATACCGGCAGCAACCTGACACATGGTAGGCTTTGTCCATGTTTTCTTCATGCTTTCCTCCTTCTGCTCAAAGATCAAATACTGATCTTTCTCCTTATCATACGCCGTTATGGCGCAAGATTGAAATTAAAAGGGCTCATTTTTCTGTGTTGGCTGCTTCGCCGCGGTCCAGCCATCCGTGCCGAGAGGATACCAAAGTACCGATTTGTATCCCCATTCAACAGCTCGTTTGGCCGCATTCCATGACATCCAGCAGTTGGCCATACAGTAAAAAAGCACCTTTCGTTTCGTGTCGTCGCCCAACCGGGACTTCAGCCCTTTGCGAAAATAGGCTTCCGTCTCCTTGTTTATGATTCCATAACCCACATTTGCGAGCCATATGCTCCCGGGGATATCCTCCCGGACTTTTTCCCTCCAGATGGTCCCGGCCGGAAGATTTGCCGGCTTGGGATCGTGAGGAAGGACATCGACGAACACCGCCGATTTGTCTTTCCACAGGGCAATGGTTTCATCGGTGGTGACCACCTTTGCCCCCTTCAGGGTGGCAGGAACCGGCGCCCTGTAATTTTCTGTCCTGTAGTCCGCCGGCTCCGGAGCCGTTTCACCCGCAAAAGCCGTCGTCACCAGTACGGTAAGTAAAACGGCCAACGCACAGGAACAGTTCCGCACCGTCTTTTCACCTCGCTTCATCCATCACGCTACTGCGTGATCGGCTTGTTATTCTCGTCGACCAGGGGCACCTGGAAATCGAGCAGGATCTTGTTGATCTCACTCTGGTTCTCCCGGATGACCTTGTTCAATGTGCGCTTCCACTCCTGATCAGATGGGCGCACACCCATCGTGATCCGGTATGCCATATGCCCGGTCTTCTCCTTGATCAGGGGAACCACCGTCAGGTTCGGATCGATCTCTTTGGCATAATAACCTGCCATCGGCCCCCAAAGGATCGCAACGTCGATCACACCGCTTCTGAGTTCCTTGATCATGACTTCCGCCATCGAAGGCGCGAGCCTCGTATCGACCATCAAAGGATACGGGTGGACATTGCGCATGTAGCCGGCCTTGGCGAGGTTTGCTGACGGCGGTGTTCCGGCAACAACACCGATTTTCTTGTCGGCTAATTTGCTGTCCTCGATCGTATCCACACCATCAAGGCCGCTGTCTTTCTTGTAGATCATCACATAAGTCGAGCGGTAATAGGCATTGGTATTCTGGACGAGTTCGTCGCCCTGCGCGTATCCCATGATAATGTCGCAGCGATTGGCCCGCAGCGTGCTGCGGACGAAGCCCGTCGCCATCGGGAACCATGTGTAGGCCACCGATTTGCGACCGGTCTTGGCAGCCACAAGTTCCGCCAGCTTGTTTTCGAACCCTTTGCCGCTCTCGTCGGAGAAAGGCATGTTGGAGGGGTCCGAACAGACACGAAGCACATCGGGATCGACCAACTCACCAGCGGCTCCTATACCTGCACCTTGTGCAAAGGCACCGGATGGCACGGCAAGTGCCGCCGCCATAACGCCACCGGCTATCCATTTCATCAGTGGTCGTGCAATTCGCATCATTTATCCACCCATGCAGGAGTCTTCTGCCTCTGTGGCTGCAGGCGGCTTGTCCTCATGCTTCGCGGGCCGCCCTCGCGGCAGATCACCCACGGCGCGTGCGCGCAAATAGACATAGAGGTCGTCCATATAGCAGTAGACGTTCTTGTTGTTGCCAAACGCCGGCATGACGTTTTCCTTGCCAGCGCTGAGGTTCTTGCGGCCCTCAGCGACAATCGAAAGAAAATCAGAATAACTCATTGTCTTCAACGAATTTGCCAAAGCCGGTGCGAAGGACGATCCAGCACCATCAGCACCATGACAGACAAAACAATCCGAATTGAACCGGCGAAAGCCGCTGTAGGTGTACCAATCGACCGTACCGTCCGCCCCTATCTTGAACGTGGGAGTTCCGTCCTTGTCGGCATATTTGCCGTTTTCGTCAGAGGCAACAGCTGCTGCGGCTTTGTCATCGGCGTAAGCGCTGCCGAGACCCGCTACAAGCGCAAGACCGGCAGTAACGGCAAGCAATGTCATTCGAATAGGCATACAAGAACCTCGCATTCAACTCGTCAATTTGGGTCGGCACCTTGCGGCGCCGCCTGGACGGTTGGTTTAATCATCGACATGGGTCAGGTGACACGGGGAGCCCGGCCTGGTTGAAACCGGGCACCCATTGTTCAAAGCCTGCATCCGCGGGCTCACTGTGTCAGCTTCGTTCCCGATTACTCAGGAACAGCGAAAACGGTCAACTGACCGCCCAAGGCCGTGTAGTCGGAAAGAGCGGCATAACCGCCAACCGCACCAAGGCCTTCATTCGGCTTCGTCAAGCCAGCGGCAAGACCGATACCAGCCCATCCGCCAACACCGGACAGAACGGCAACATATTGTTTGCCCTTATGTTCGTATGTGGTGACGTTACCGATGATGCCGGACGGTGTCTTGAACTTGTAAAGTTCCTTGCCGTCCTTATCGACCGCCTTCAGATAGCCTTCGAGTGTTCCGTAGAAGACAACATCGCCATCGGTGGCCAAAGCGCCTGACCAGACAGAGAACTGCTCGGGCTTGGACCAGACGATCTCACCCTTCGCCGCATCCCATGCGATGAAGTTACCCATGCCGCCATGGCTGTTCGGAGCTGGATACATGGACAGTGTCGCGCCGACGTAAGGCTGACCGGCGGTGTAACTGACCTTATAGGGCTCGTAATCCATGCAGACATGGTTCGTTGGAACATAGAAAAGCTTGGTCTTTGGCGAATAGGCAGCCGGCTGTTGATCTTTCGTACCAAGAGCCGCCGGGCAGATGCCCTGCGCATTGACGTCCTCTTTTGATGTTGAGTACTTCGCTACGAGCTTCGGACGGCCATAGGTCTTGCTGTCCTTGTCCATGTCGATTTCGGACGCCCAGTTGACTGCCGGATCATATTTCTTTGCGACCAGGAGTTCACCGGTTGCACGATCCATCGTATAGGCAAAGCCGTTACGATCGAAGTGCACGAGGACATCACGCGGCTTGCCATCGACTTCGATGCCATCCGCCAGGATCATTTCATTGATACCATCATAATCCCACTCGTCATGCGGGGTCATCTGGTAGAGCCATTTCGCCATGCCTGTATCGGCATCGCGCGCCATGATGGTCATGGACCATTTGTTGTCACCCGGGCGCTGACTTGGGTTCCAGGTAGATGGATTGCCGGTACCGTAATAGATCAGGTTCAGCTTGGGATCGTACGAATACCAACCCCAGGTCGTTCCACCACCGACTTTCCACTGATCACCTTCCCAGGTCTTGGTGCTGGAGTCTTTTCCGACTGGCTTGCCAAGCTCCATAGTCTTTTCCGGATCGACCAAGGTCTCCTTGTCGGAACCCATCGAATAGGCACGCCAGGCCTCCTTGCCATCCTTGATATTGTAAGCAGTCAGATGACCGCGAACACCGAACTCACCACCGGAAATACCGACAATGACCTTGTCTTTCACGACCATTGGTGCGGACGTTCCAGACTCGCCCTTGCTGCCGTCTACCGCCTCGGCGTTTTTCACGGACCAATCGGGCTTACCTGTCTTTGCATCGAGGGCAACGAGCGTTGCGTCGGCCTGATAAAGGAATATCTTGCCGTCGCCGTAGGCTACGCCGCGATTAACGGTATCGCAGCACATGATGGGAATGACGTTTGCGTCCTGCTTGGGTTCATACTTCCAGAGGATTTTGCCATCATTGTTCAGGTCAAGCGCAAAGACGGTGTTCGGATAAGGCGCATGGACATACATCACATCGCCAACGATGAGCGGGCCTCCTTCATGGCCGCGCAGCACACCAGTCGAAAACGTCCAGGCGACCTGAAGGTTTTTGACATTGTCCGCAGTAATCTTATTGAGTTTCGAGTAGCGCGTATTAGCGTAATCACCGGTCTGGATAGCCCAGTTCTTCGAATCAGAAATTACAGCCTGAAGATCGTCATTGGCCAGAGCACCCCCCGCCAATGAGAACGTCATGGCCGTTGTAGCCAATGCAATTCCAATTAAATTCTTGTGTACACGCATTATGAGTCCTCCCTAAGTTCACATTTATGAACTATCGGACGAAGCCGTTTTTCAGTGCGGGTTCGCTCCATTAGCTCACGCAAATGGGGAAGTATTTCCGGCAGCGTGTCACGACAAAGCCAGGCGCGCAGAGGGCACCGTTACTGCCCACCTCGCTTGGCCTACGAAGACTGTCACCACTCCCTTGACGGTAACGTCCTTGAAGCCGGAAACAAGTTGACGATAGGAGAAAGAATTGCATTAGGCAAGCCGGATTATCAAATTATATTTGCTGCACTGCAGTGTACTTTTGCTGCATCGCAGTAAGTAGCCGATTTAGTTATCGTATTCTGCCAGACGACCTTGTCACATAATTTGATACTTATAGAAGGGATTCTGATTGCGGTTTGTTATTGTTATTTGCTATCTACTTGGAAAATGTATATTTACCGCCCGAAAAATGCGAGGATGCCATGACGATGTCGAAGATCACGCAAATTGCCCTGTTAGCAAGTGCAGCAATTGTTCTTTCCTTGCCGGCAAACGCTGCGTCAGATTACCCCACTTCGACCCTCGCAGAATACGTCTATGGCTGCATGAAAGCCAACGGTGAGAACCGCGATATGCTTCAGCGCTGTTCCTGTTCGATAGACGTGATTGCATCCGTCGTGACCTACCCTCATTACGAAGCCGCCGAGACCTACAAACAGATGGGGCTGGTGTCCGGAGAGAATGGTGCTCTGTTCCGCGAAAGTGCTCCGGCGAAAGCTTCGATCACCGAATTGAAGCGGGCTCAGGCGGAAGCCGACGTCCGCTGCTTCTGAAGACCTCGATAATTCATCTTGATGGCCATCTAGGGCAGCTTTCTCGACTTCCGGTGCTCACGAACGAGAAAGTTCGCTGCGCTCCGGCTCCTCGAAAACCACCCTACCTGACTCATCAAAATGAATTCTGGAAGGTCTTCACGGCCGCGTTTTCGATCACAGGCTGGACGATTCCAGCGGCCATTCGTCCTGGAATTTCTTGCCTTCGGTATCTGCAGCCTCGACTTTCACATCCTCGCCCGGCTTCGCATCGAATTCGAAGCGGAAATTCGGGTCTTCGGAGATCGAGATTCCGCCGTCCATCGACATGATAAGCCGGTCACCCTGCGACACCGTCAGGCCCTGGATGAAGTGCGCCGGAATATAATAGCGCGTGAGCTGATCCATCTGCAGCCCTGAATTGTTGGGGTGACGAATCATCAACTGCATTTCGGTTGCGCGGGTCATCGGCTCGTTGCCAGGCGTCTTGGATGTAAAGACGCGAAGCTTCATCTTCCCGAGCGAAGCCAGCGATTCGTCCTGATTTTTCATCGCCGGTGCGGAGCAGCCGCCGGATGCCTTGACGAAGGTCTGCGTCATATGAAGTTTCCCATCTTCGGTTTCCGCGATAGCGCGAACATAGGAATAGGCATTGACCCGCAGGCGCGTCGCCAGATGGGTGACGCCTGCATCCTTGCCGAACTGGAATACTGCAGCGACGGGCGACGGATTTTCATCGACGATGAGGGTGACGGCCTTGATCCGGCCAGTCGAGGCATCGGTTTTGAAATGCAGATCGATGGGTACGATTGCTGCGTCCTCGGCGCGTTTCGGCGCATCGATCGTGATAATGCCACCAGCATCGCCGATCGGCTTTTGGCCGAACACGTCGCCCTTCAAGCCATCCCACGTTTTGGTATCCGGAACGCTCGCGCTTTGCGCGCTGGCGGCAAACGGCATCGCCGCTCCAACGAGCGCGAGAATGACAAACGCAACCACCCGGCTGCGCAGTCGTATCGGCTTTATCATCATGTTCTGCCTCCACCAAGAAATTTGGCGGTGCCCGGCCGCGAATGAGTATATCACCTCGTCCAACGAAGTTGCAAACGGGTTCATTCCCATTCGAGCTCGGCAAAGGCGGCCGTGGCGTTGCGCACATTATATTCGTCGAAGAGGCGCCAGTTGTTCCGCTCGCTTTCCGCCGCTGTTTTGACCGCCTCCGCCATGGGTACGCCATCGGCGATTGCCTTGCGAATATCGCGGGCGAGCGCATCGAAGTAGCGCTGCTCCTGCTCAAGCGCCTGCGGCCACGCCGACGGAACGGGGCCATGTCCCGGTACTGCGAATTCTGCCTTGATACCTTTGAGCTCCTCCAGCTGTGCGATCCAGCCAAGCAGCGATCCATCCATCGTCGGAAGATGCTTGATGAAACACAGATCGCCGGTGAAGAATGTGCCCGACTGTTCGTCGAAAATTGTCAAATCGTTGTCCGTATGGGCAGGTTTCCAGGCTTTCAATGTAAGTTTGCGGTTACCGAGATCGAGCTGCTCCTCGCCGGTGATGAGCTTCGTCGGCGGGATAATCCTGATGTCCACCATCAGCTCACTGCCCATGGCGTCACGATAGCTCTGCAGATAATAATCCCCGCGGGCGGTCAACGCGCGCGGCAGATTGTGATGCCCGACAACAATCGCTCCCGTTTCCCCGAATGCGGCATTTCCGAAGATATGATCGGGGTGCATATGCGTGTTGATCAGATAGCGGATCGGTTTGTTGGTCCTGGCGCGAATGGCTGCGAGGAGTTCCCTCCCCTCGGCAACACTGCCGCCGCTGTCGATCACGGCGACCGCTTCGTCACCAATGATGAAGCTGACATTGCATATCTCGCCCTCGTTCTTCGCGGTCATCATCTCTGGCCTGCCTGCGAAGGCAAATATCCCGCCGGTAATCTCCTTGACAGGCAAAGGCTCGACCGGGCTCGACTGCGCCCGCGCCAGACGGACATGCGAAATGCCGCAACAGGCGAAAAAGACACCATTTTTAAGAACGCTGCGCCTCGTCGACTGGCTCATGGCGCGTTCCGCACCTCCGCGAATTTTTCATTGAACGAACGCAACAGATCCGCCTTCACCTGCTCATTGCGATAATTGCGCGGCAGGCGGATATCGAACGTGCCGATGACATGGGCGGGACGTTCGGAAAGCACTATGATACGGTCGGCGAGCATGATCGCCTCCTGCAGATTATGCGTCACCATCAACGCGGTCGTCGGGCGCTCGAACCACACGGAGAGCAGCATATGCCGGAGTTGCTGCGCTGTGGACTCATCCAGCGAGACAAATGGTTCATCAAGCAAAAGTATATCCGGCTCGATCGCCAGCGCGCGCGCTATCGCCGCCCGGCGTGCCAGCCCCAGCGAAAGTTCTGCCGGATAGAAATTTCGCATCTTCGACAGGCCGAGCGTGCTGAACAAGCTATCGAGATTGGTGTCGCGCACGGGCTTGGGCATGGCGAGCCGCACATTCTGCTCGACCGTGCGCCACGGCAGAAGCATCGGCTCCTGAAACACCACCCCGATCCGCGCATCCGCCAATCCGGGCAACTGGATCGACCCGCGATAGTCGCTATCGAGACCGAGTAAAATGCGCAGTGTGGTGGTCTTCCCGCAACCTGACGGTCCAAGGATACAGGCGAACTCGTTTTGCTCGACCTCGAAGCGCAGATCGCGCAGCACTTCAATCGTCGCGCCATTTGATGAGCGGAACGATTTTTCTTCGATATTGACCCTAAGCCGCGCTGCGACGCCAGCGAGTTGATGTGTGTTCAAGCGGTTGCACCACGACGAGTTCGATGAAGAGCATGACGGCAACAAAGGCCAGTGTATAGGCCAGTATCGCCGCGACATCGAAGAGTTGAAAAAACAGATTGATCTGAAAACCGACACCGTTGGAGCGCCCAAGCAACTCGACCACGAGCACAATTTTCCAGATCAGCGAAATGCCGGAACGCGATGCGGCGGCAATATAGGGCTGCAGCTGGGGTATCAGTATATGCCGCAAGCGATCGAGTGCATTGAAGCGGTACACCCGCGCCATTTCCGCGTAGCGCGGATCGAGCGCCCTCGTTCCTTCGCGCATTGTGACGACCACATTGGGGATCTTGTTGAGCGCTACGGCGCCGATCGCTGCGGCTTCATTGAGCCCGAACCAGATATAGGCGAGGACGATGATGACCAGCGCCGGTATGTTGAGGAAGAGAATAACCCAGGGATTGAAGAACTGGTCTGCGCGGCGATGGCTGCCAAGCAGGACCCCGATGACCGAGCCGATAAGCATCGCGAGGACGAAGGAGGCGGCGACGCGGCACAAGGTGATGCCGAGATTATAGGGCAGATCGCCACTCGCGGTTTCGCTGATAAAGGTTTGCAGAACCAGCAAAGGCGCCGGGAAGGAGCGGCTGGGCCAGATCGTCGCCCCGACATGCCATGCAACGACCAACGCGCCAAACGACAGCAACACCATTAGCGGCGAGCTCCATTGCCGCTTTGAAGCCGCAGCGGAAACGAGCTTGCCCGTTTGCTGCTGTTCGCTCGATGCAAGAGCCAATTAGTCTGCCCTCCAGAATGTGCCCGGTGCCAAAGTTTTTCCGGGGCCGACAAGCCGTTCGCCGCCAAGATCCGCAAGGATAGCATAGAGCTTTGTCGCGTCGGCCTGTTCGTCCTCAATTGGCCGGTCGGGAATACCTTCACGATACCGGTCACGCAGCACATCCAGTTCATGGCCTTCGGCTTTCACCACCGGCGCCAAACGTTGCCATTCCGCATCGGAACTGCCGAGCAGAGCCTTCGCATCTCTGCTGGCCTTGACGAAACCCGCAATTGCATCCGGATTGGCGTCGGCCCATTTGTCGTGAAAGATGTAACCGATGGCCGAAACGTCACCTGTAGCGCCGAGAGCCTTTGCAGCATCGCTGGTGCTGACCAGGCGGTGAAACCCATTGGCTTCAAGCCTTGCGCAAAAATTCCAGAAGTTCAGCACGGCATCCAGTTCGCCTTGCTGCGCCTTTTCGGCAAGCAGCGGCGGCGTGCCGTAGACAATTTCGCTTTGCGCCGGCAGATCGAGTGAGAACTGGTGTTTGGCATAGCCCTGCATGAGCAGCCAGCTCTTGTCCAGCGGCCCGCCTGCGACTCCGATCTTCTTGCCCTTGAGATCCGCCAGACTTTTGATCGGCGAGCCATCGGGAACCATCAAAGCGCCGACTGAACTCGAATAGGGCACGAAAGTCAGGTCTTCGCCCGATGCACGCTGCCGCGACACCCAGAGCCAGTCCGTGACAATGATATCAACATCCCCGGCCATCATTGCGACATTGGTTGCATCTTCACTGGCGAAGAAGCGGACATCGACATTCACGCCATATTTTTCGTCGAGCTTATGCTGCTTGATCGTGTCCAGTTCCCAATTGACAGTCCCGAATTTCAGGACGCCAACACGAACGGTCTCGGCAGCCGGGCTTGCCTGCGTGCCAAAACTAAGAGCGAGCGCCAACAAAATACAGAAGCGGAAAAGGCGTTGATGCAGTCCTGCCACGATGTCCTCCCAGACAGATCGACCTAGAGCTCAAGGTCCTTCGACGGGTAATCGCATTTCCACCGAACGACCTTGAGCTTTGGATGTTCCCCAGACCATTTTGCAATTTCTGTCGGCGCGAGAAACATGCAATTGTTCAGGCCGCCCCTGTTTTCAAAATGCAGGCGCTCCTCCCGACAACTCGTCGGGGTGGATATGAGACAGATGGTCAAAACGAGATCAACAACATCCATACAGGCTCCTCCCAATCCTCTGACACGTCCTACCCTCATAGCGCCGAAATCTCAGGAGTCCTGACAGGCCAGAAGGTCGTAGTGCGGATTTCTCAAGGTGCCCGATGAGAAATATTTCGCCACAAATTACGGGTGTCATCTCTTGGCGTCAATCGCAACGCGCTGAGAAAACACGATCGTGAAGCTGCGGCGTTATATCCTGGTCAAGCAATTGACTTATCAGGCGCTGAAGGTACCTTCTGGAAGTGTTCTAAAAACAGGGGGCGCCAATGCATGGAAAATTGGCGCCGGTCTTCGTCCAGGGCACCCTTGGCGAAAATGAGGAGATGCCATGCGTTATTCTACCGTTCTGATTGGACTATCAGTTGCGATTCTGTCTGTTGCCGGAGCCCGGGCCCAAGACGCCGGCGACGCCACAGCAGGAGCGACAGTTTTCAAGAAATGTGCAGTCTGTCACGTGGCCGATACCGACAAGAACAAGGTCGGACCGTCATTGTTTAAAGTAATGGGCAGAACTGCGGGAACCCATCCAGGCTTCAGCTATTCACCTGCCATGAAGGCCGCAGGCGCGGCCGGACTTGTCTGGGATACAGCCAGCCTCCGTGATTATCTGCACGATCCGAAGGCCAAGGTCAAAGGCACGAAAATGGCCTTTCCTGGTCTGAAGGATGACAAGGAAATCACCGATCTTGAAGCCTATCTGAATCAATATAAATAGCCGGATCGCCGCCGGTCGATCTGACCGGCGGCCCCCACAACGCTATTAGGCAATCTCACGCCATTTGATCGAACAGCCAACCGAGGCGATCTGCTCGCGCGGCCCCTGCCCCGTATCGGCAACTTGCTTCATCGCTTCGAACAGGTCGCGGCGGATATCTGGCGCCGCCGCTTCCTTGCGCGACGCATCGAGGCGTCCTCGATATTGTAACTCACCTGTGCCATTGAACCCAAAGAAATCGGGTGTGCAGACCGCCCCGTATGTACGCGCTGCGCTCTGGTCTGCATCATGCAGATATTGGAATGGAAAGTCGTTCTCGCGAGCAAAACCCTTCATGTTTTCAAACGAATCGGCGGGATAGGCACTTGCGTCATTGGCATTGATGGCGACGAAGCCTATGCCGAGTTCCTTGAGATCCCGCACATCGCGGACGATGCGCTGGATAACCGCTTTCACATAAGGACAATGGTTGCAGATGAAAGCAACGACGAGCCCCTTGTCACCTGCCTGCGCCAGAATGGAATGCTGTCGGCCATCGATACCGATCAAGCTCGCATCGACGGCTTTCCAGCCAAAATCACAAAGAGGTGGTATCGCCGCCATTGTCTTTCTCCTCCGCTCAAGCTGCCGCCCGGTGCCTCGCATGGTCGGCAGCATGACGGATTGCAGCGATATTGTCAGCATAGGCCGCCTTGCCGTTTCCCTTGAAAACAGCAGATCCCGCAACGAGCACATTTGCCCCTGCCGCTGCAACGAGCGGTGCCGTTTCGGGCGTCACGCCGCCGTCGATTTCGATATGAATCGGGCGGTTGCCGATCATCGCCTTCACGCGCCGCACCTTGTCGACAACCGAGGGGATGAACGCCTGTCCGCCGAAACCCGGATTGACTGTCATCAAGAGCACCAGATCGAGCCGGTCCAGCACATATTCGATGACGCTTTCCGGCGTC
Source organism: Phyllobacterium trifolii (assembly GCF_014192095.1). Classification (GTDB taxonomy): domain Bacteria; phylum Pseudomonadota; class Alphaproteobacteria; order Rhizobiales; family Rhizobiaceae; genus Phyllobacterium; species Phyllobacterium trifolii. The sequence goes on along the minus strand of NZ_JACHXN010000006.1, from coordinate 240,924 downwards.
GAAGGGTTGAGCGACACACCCGCCTTCTTGCCGAGACTGCGAATGGCCTGCAGCGAACGATCAAGATGCGGGCCGGCTTCCGCATGCACCGTGATGAAATCGCAGCCCGCCTCGGCAAAGGCGCCAAGATAGGCATCCGTCGGGGCGATCATAAGATGACAATCGAATATCGCCGACGTCCGGTTGCGGATGGATTTGATGATCTGCGGCCCGAACGTGATGTTGGGAACGAAATGCCCATCCATCACGTCGAGATGCACCCAGTCGGCACCCGCCGCCATGACGTCTTCGACTTCCTGGCCGAGCCGGGAAAAATCTGCCGAAAGCACGGACGGCGCAATGAGTACGTTCCTGTTCATGGCGTTTTCTCCTCTCCTGACGATGCGGAAAACACACGGCTGACCCTGATATCGTCCGCAGTAATCGTTGATAGCGCCGCCGCATCTGTCGGCCCGTTGGATGCCTCGAACAGCCGGTTGGCGTGGCGCAGTCTCGCCCTGTCCAGCGCATTGCGAATGGAGCGGGCATTGGCAAAGTGCGGCTGCTGGCGGCGCCGTTCGATATAGTCGGCCATGATAGCGCGGCCTTCCGCATCGAATGTATAATTCTGCTTCGACAGCATCGTTTCGGAAATGCTCAGCAACTCGTCGGAGCTGTAGTCCGGAAAATCGATGTGATGGGCGATGCGCGAACGGAAGCCCGGATTGCTCTCGAAGAATTTGTCCATGCGATCAGCATAGCCCGCAAGAATCACCACGAGATCATCACGCTGGTTTTCCATCACCTGCAACAATATCTCGATCGCTTCCTGTCCGTAGTCGCGTTCGTTCTCCTGCCGGTGCAGATAATAGGCCTCGTCAATGAACAATACGCCGCCCATGGCTTTCTTCAGGATCTCCTTGGTCTTCGGGGCAGTATGCCCGATATATTGTCCGACCAGATCGTCTCGTGTGACAGAGACGAGATGGCCCTTGCGGATATAGCCGAGGCGATGCAACAGGTCCGCCATGCGCATTGCAACCGTGGTCTTGCCGGTGCCGGGATTGCCGCTGAAACTCATGTGCAATGTCGGCGTTTCATGCGCGAGGCCCATGCGCCGGCGTGCCCGCTCGACCAGCAGCAATGCTGCAGTCTCCTTGATCCGCTGCTTGACCGGCTTAAGGCCGATCAAGTCGCGGTCGAGTTCGTCCAGCACCTCCTTGACGCCGGATTCGACATATTCGGCGCGCAGATCGATGGCAGACGGTACCTCCACAGGAGACCCCTCGAGTTGCGTGATGCTGGCATCAGCCATAGCGCTGCCCCGCTGGCTTGTCCGTTGCATAGGACCTCGTCGTGTAACGAACGACGCGGCCCTCGCCTTCCTGGCGGGCAAGGTGGAAGCCTGGCTCTTCCGGCGGGCGGTTGACGAGGAATGACAGCTTGACCGATTCCCAGCCATGGGTGTTGTCGAAGGCGACAAGGCGAATGTAATAATCGCCATAGACCTTGCGGCATTCCTTCAGCTCCATCATCAGGGCGGCCGCATCCGGGTTGTCGAACATCGGATGTCCCCACATGTCCCAGTAGGTGTTGCGCGGGTGCGGGTCATCGGTGAATTCGAGACTGACAGCCCAGCCGTTGTCGATGCAATATTGCACCTGCTTGGCGATCTGCTCATCGGTCAGATCAGGCAGGAACGAGAATGCCCCTTGAGTGATACGCATGTCGTTTCTCCTATTCTGCTGCTGTTGCCGTCGGAACGAAATCCGGCGAGTCGGTTGAGGTATAGTTGAAGGAAACGTCCTTCCAGACTTCGAGCGCCTGCTGTAGAGGCTGGCAGGTGCGTGCTGCCATACGCAGGATCTCCGGTCCTTCGTTGACGATGTCGCGGCCTTCGTTGCGTGCTAGCACCATGCATTCGAGTGCAACGCGGTTGGCCGTCGCACCGGCTGCGATGCCCAGCGGGTGGCCAATGGTGCCGCCGCCGAACTGCAGAACAACGTCCTCGCCCAGAAGGTCGAGCAACTGGTGCATCTGGCCGGCGTGGATACCGCCCGAAGCCACAGGCATCATCTTGTTGAGCGAGGCCCAATGCTGATCGAAGAACACGCCGTTCTCGAGCCGCATCGGGTTGAAGTCCTCACGGCAGATGTCGTAGTAGCCGCGCGTGGTAGCGGGGTCACCCTCCAGCTTGCCGACGACAGTACCCGCGTGGATATGATCCACACCCGCAAGACGCATCCACTTGGCGATGACGCGGAACGACACGCCATGCGACTTCTGCCGGGTGTAGGTTGAGTGGCCGGCGCGATGCAGATGCAGGATCATATCGTTGCGCCGCGCCCACTTGGCCATGGACTGGATCGCCGTGTAACCGATGACCAGATCAATCATGACGATGTTCGACCCGAGCTCCTTGGCGAAATCGGCACGCTCATACATATCTTCCATCGTTGCCGCGGTGACGTTGAGGTAGCTGCCCTTGATCTCGCCGGTTGCCGCCTGTGCCTTATTGACGGCCTCCATGCAGTAGAGGAAGCGCTCACGCCAGTGCATGAAGGGCTGCGAGTTGATGTTCTCGTCATCCTTGGTGAAATCCAGACCGCCCTTCAGCGCCTCGTAGACCACACGGCCATAGTTGCGGCCAGACAGACCGAGCTTGGGCTTTACCGTTGCGCCAAGCAGCGGGCGGCCAAACTTGTCGAGACGTTCACGCTCGACAACGATACCTGTTGGCGGGCCCTGGAACGTCTTCACATAGGCTACCGGCAGGCGCATGTCCTCAAGCCGCAAAGCCTTCAAAGGCTTGAAGCCAAAGACGTTGCCGATGATCGATGCCGTCAGGTTCGAGATGGAGCCCGGCTCGAACAGGTCGAGATCATAGGCAATGTAGGCGAAATACTGGCCTTCGCCGTTCGGAACCGGATCGACGCGGTACGCCTTGGCACGGTACTTCTCCGTTGCGGTCAGCCGGTCCGTCCACACGACGGTCCAGGTGGCAGTCGACGATTCACCGGCAACGGCAGCGGCGGCCTCGATCGGATCGACGCCATCCTGCGGCGTGATGCGAAACAGCGCGATGATGTCGGTGTCCTTTGGTTCGTAGTCAGGCTCCCAGTAGCCCATCTTCTTGTATTCCATGACACCGGACCTGTAGCGGTCCTGTCCCGTGACCGTTTCTGACTTGTTCGACATGGTGAGGTCCTTTCCTTGGTAATTTTGATTTCAAGCAGCCTTGGCTGCAGCGATTTGCGGATCGAGTTTGCCGGCGGCATAGCGTTTGGCCATTTCATCGAGCCCGATGACCTTGATCCGCGATGCGTTGCCCGCCGTGCCGAACCGCTCGAAGCGGTCACGGCAAAGATCGCGCATGGCATCCATGGCCGGTTTGAGGAATTTGCGTGGATCGAACTCCGCGGGGTTTTCCGTCGCGATCCGGCGAAACTGACCGCTCATGGCCATGCGGCAGTCCGTGTCAATATTGACCTTGCGTACACCGTGGCGGATACCGCGCTCGATCTCCTCGACCGGGACCCCATAGGTTTGCGGCATCTCGCCGCCGAAGCGGTTGATGATGTCCTGCAGGGGCTGTGGCACCGACGACGAGCCATGCATCACGAGATGCGTGTTCGGCAGCTTGCGGTGGATTTCCTCGATGACTCCCATCGCCAGGATGTCGCCATCGGGTGCGCGGGTGAACTTGTAGGCGCCGTGCGACGTGCCGCAGGCGATGGCCAGCGCATCGACCTTGGTGCGCAGCACGAAATCCACTGCCTGATCCGGATCGGTCAAGAGCTGGTCATGACTGAGCACGCCGCTCGCACCATGACCGTCTTCAGCCTCGGCTTCACCGCTTTCGAGCGAACCAAGCACGCCGAGCTCACCTTCGACCGAAACGCCGACCCAATGGGCGATGGTGGTGACCCGCTTCGTGATCTCGACATTGTATTCGTATGAGGCTGGCGTTGCCGCATCCGCCTCAAGCGAGCCGTCCATCATGACCGAAGTAAATCCATGCCGGACCGCGGTCAGGCAAGTCGCCTCGTCATTGCCGTGATCCTGATGCATGCAGATCGGAATGGATGGATAGATATCCGCCAACGCATCGATCATCCGCGCCAGCATCAAATCCTTGGCATAGGAGCGTGCACCGCGCGACGCCTGCAGAATAACCGGCGCATCGCAGGCTGCCGCAGCTTCCATCACGGCAAGTCCCTGCTCCATATTGTTGATGTTGAACGCGGGCACGCCGTAACCATACTCGGCAGCATGATCGAGCAATTGTCGCAAGGTAATCCGGGCCATGATCAATACTCCTTTCAGTTCAGTTGATGAGCTTGCGCGCCGTGGCGACAATGTTTTCAGGCGTGATATTGAAGTGACGGTAGAGATCCGGCGCCGGGGCGCTGGCGCCAAAGCCCTGCATGCCGATGAAGGCACCCTTCTCACCGATCCAGCGATCCCAGCCGAGGCGCGCGGCAGCCTCGATTCCGATGCGGGGCGCCGCAGCCAGAACCGAGCGGCGATAGGCCGGGGTTTGCGCTTCGAACAACTCCCAGGACGGCATCGAGACAACGGCGGCCGGGATCTTGTACTGTCCGCGCAGCATATCGGCGGCAGTACAGGCGATCTCGACTTCCGAACCAGTCGCCATCAGCGTAATTGCGCGCGGTTCCGCTGTTTCGCGCAGGACATAGGCGCCGCGGCTGGACCGGTTTTCTTCCGCATGAGCGTGACGCAGCATCGCGAGATTCTGGCGTGACAGGACGATGACGCTCGGCCGGTCGGAATATTTCAGTGCGAGCTCCCAGCACTCGGCGGTTTCGATGATGTCAGCAGGACGGAACACGTTTATGCCGGGTGTTGCCCGCAGCATCGCCAGATGTTCGATCGGCTGATGGGTCGGACCATCCTCGCCGAGACCAATCGAGTCATGGGTCATGACGTAGATGACCTGCTGGCCCATCAGCGCCGAGAGACGCATCGCACCACGCGCATAATCGGCGAAGGCCAGGAACGTGCCGCCATAGGGAATGAAGCCGCCATGCAGGGCAAGGCCGTTCATCGCCGCCGCCATGCCATGTTCGCGGATGCCGTAATGGATATAGCGGCCGGAGAAACTTTGCGGTGTAACGTCGCGCATGCCCGGCGTAACGGTCAGGTTCGAGTGGGTCAGGTCAGCCGAACCGCCGATCGTCAGATCGGTTGCATTGTTGATGACGCCAAGCACCATTTCCGAAGCCTTGCGTGTCGCGACCTTGGTTGCCTTTTCGACATGTTCGCGGCGGAATGCGCCAAGCTCTTCAAACAGGCTCGCCGGCAACTGCTTCAGAACGGCTTGCCTGAGGTCGTCCCCATGCGGTGATGCCGCCATTCGTACACACCATTCGCGTCGCTCGTCGGCTCCACGACGGGCCGCATCACGCCAGGTCTCGATGATTTCTTCGGGAACCTCGAATGGCTGATGCGGCCAGTCGATTGCCTGACGCACTGCCGCGATTTCGCTGTCGCCGAGCGGAGCACCGTGGGTCTTCTCGGTTCCCTGCAAATTCGGCGCGCCCTTGCCGATGATGGTGCGGCACGAGACCAGCGACGGCCGGTCAGAAGACCTGGCGCGGGCAATGGCATCGGCGATTTCTTCGTAGTCGTGGCCGTCGATCTCCTGAACATCGAAACCTGCCGCCTCGAACCGCATCAACTGATCCATGGATGTCGAGAGAGACGTAGGCCCGTCGATCGAGATTGAGTTGTTGTCCCAGAAGACAATGAGCTTCGACAGTCTCAGATGACCGGCAAGGTCGATCGCTTCGTGACTTATGCCCTCCTGCAGGCAACCATCTCCTGCGATCACATAAGTATGGTGATCGACGATATCCTCGCCGAACCGCTGGACAAGCAAACGCTCGGCCAGCGCCATACCGACGGCGGTCGCAATGCCTTGTCCGAGCGGGCCCGTCGTCATCTCAATGCCCTGCGCATGACCATATTCCGGGTGACCGGCCGTCTTGGCGCCAAGCTGGCGGAAACGCTGCAGTTCCTCGATCGGCATGTCGGGATAGCCGATTAGATAGTGCAGCGCGTATTGCAGCGTCGAGCCGTGCCCGGCCGACAAAACGAACCTGTCACGGTCCGGCCACTGCGGATGCAATGGATCGAGCTTGATGAAGCGGTTGAAGAGAACCGTTGCGACGTCGGCCATGCCCATCGGCATGCCGGGGTGCCCGGAGTTGGCCTTCTGGACGCTGTCCATAACCAGCGCCCGAATTGCGTTTGCCATATCGCGTTCCGAGACGGTTTCGGTTTCCGGCATTTCTTGAAGCAAAGCTTGCGTATTCATCGCTATCTCCTTCACGAGGCGCGGTTTTTGCGTTCGATCAACTGCATGATCAGCGGCGTCAGGATAAGTTGCATGGCGAGATCCAGCTTGTTGCCGGGGACGACGATCGAATTGGCCCGCGACATGAAGGAATCGTGGATCATCGACAGCAGATAGGGGAAATCGATCCCTCGCGGCCGGGCAAAACGGATCACCAGCATCGACTCGTCCGGTGTCGGGATCCACCGCGCAATGAAAGGGTTCGACGTATCGACAATCGGTACACGCTGGAAATTGATGTCGGTCAGCGTGAATTGCGGCGTGATGTAACGCACGTAATCCGGCATGCGGCGCAGGATCACATCCATGACCGCTTCGGTGGAATAGCCCCGGGTCGAACGATCACGATGGATCTTCTGGATCCATTCGAGATTGATCACCGGAACGACGCCGATTTTCAGATCCGCGTGACGGGCAAGGTTGACGCCCTCCGCTACAGCGCAGCCATGCAAGCCCTCATAGAAGAGCAAGGTGCTCGGCGGAAAATCGCGCCATTCGGTGAATGTGCCTGCAGGTGCGTCGTATTGCGCGGCTTCCTCTTCGTCATGGATATAGGTACGCGTTTGGCCCGTACCCCGGCGGCCGTATTCCTCGAAAACCTCATCGAGCTTGTTCAACTCGTTGGCATCGACGTGGAAATGCGTGAAATTGGGGTTACCCTTGGCCTCTTCCTCCGCAACCTTTGCCTTCATGGCATTGCGGTCATACCGGTGGAATGCGTCGCCCTCGATGAAAGCGGCCTCGATATGTTCGCGGCGGAAAATCTGCTCGAAGATGCGCTTCACGGAGGTCGTTCCCGCGCCTGACGAGCCGGTGATCGATATGATGGGGTGCTTTGCCGACATGATTTCTTCCTCCACTCAAACCCTGAACAGGCCACGCTTGCTGAACAGCGGCGCGCGTTCGCCGATGTTGCTGGGCTCGGTGTGATACCGGCTGATACGGGCTACTTCCCTTGCCGAACCGAAGATGAACGGCACACGCTGATGCATGGTCTTCGGTGTCAGATCGAGTATGCGGCTTGCCGTGTTGGTCGCAGCGCCGCCCGCCTGCTCGATGAGAAAGGCAATGGGATTGGCCTCGTAAACGAGACGTATGCGGCCGTCGCCATAGCCCTTGCGCCTGTCCCCCGGATAAAGAAACACGCCGCTGCGCATGAGGATCCGGTAGGTTTCCGCGACCAGGGACGCGATCCAGCGCATGTTGAAATCACGCTCGCGCGGTCCTTCGCTACCCTTGAGACAGTCATCGACATAGAGCTGCACCGCCTCGTCCCAATGCCGGTAATTGGCGGCATTGATGGCGAATTCATAGGCGCGGTCAGGAATAACGATACTGGCATAGGCCTGAACAAAGGTCCCGAGCCGCGCCGAAAACACGAACACATGCGTGCCGCTGCCAAGCGTGAGTACCAAGGCAAGTTGCGGCCCATAAATGAAGAAACCGGCAGCGAGCTGGCGATCGCCTTTCTGGAAAAAAGACGCGCCAGGCTCGCTGTCCGGCTGGCCTGCCACCGGGAGGATGGAGAAGATGGTCCCTATCGAGACATTGGTGTCGATGTTGGATGAGCCATCCAGCGGATCGATCGCCAGCGCCAATGGAGCGCTTGTGTCGAGCAAGGCTGGATGCGCGAGTTCCTCGGAGCCATAAAGTGCTACAGGCGCTTGACGCATGGCCTCGAGGAACATGTCGTCGGCGAAGATATCGAGGTCCTTCTGCGCATCGCCATCGGCATTCTTGCTGCCTTGGCTGCTGGCGAAGGCCTTGCCGAGAGCGCCCTGGTTGATCGTGTTGCGGATCTTGACCGCAGTCAGGGACAGCTGGCGCACGACCAGCGAGACGGAAGCGCGCAGCGTATCGCCGCTCTCCGCATAGGATCCAAGAAAGGCATCTAGTGTTGCCGTGGTCATGGTAGTCCTCCCTGTCCGATTATCTCCGCATCGGACTTTGGACATGGAACCACGCAGACCACACTTAGTAAAATTTATTATATTTACGTATTCGATAAATTCTATTAACTGGCAGGATGCGCAATTTGAATTTGAAACAACTGCGGGCGATTCAGGCGATTATGCAGCACGGCACGATCGCCGCCGCAGCCAATGCGTTGGGCCTGACGCCTCCGGCGGTAACGATCCAGCTCAAACTTCTTGAAGAAGACGCCAACATCATCCTTTTCGATCGCACAAATGAGGGCCTGCGGCCCACCGCCGCCGGGCTGGCCTTTCTCGATGCTGCGCAAATGGTCGATGAACGGCTGCGCCTGCTCGAAGACGAGATCGATGCGATAAAGGGATTGCGCATCGGCAGCCTGACGCTGGGAGTCGTATCGACGGCAAAGTATTTCGCGCCGCAACTGATGGCGATTTTTCGCAAGGAACACCCGGATATCGCCATAAAGCTCGCCATCGGCAACCGCGCCGAGACGATTGCCGGGCTGAAAAGCCATGCGGTCGATCTCGCCTTGATGGGCCGACCGCCAAAGGACGTTCCCCTGCGTTCGGCGGTTTTCGGGGATCATCCGTTGGTGATGATCGCCGCTCCCGACCATCCGCTCGCCAAATGCCGCGATATCACCAAGGAACGCATCGCACAGGAGCATTTCCTTATCCGCGAGCCCGGTTCGGGCACGCGGATATCGCTGGAGATTTTCCTGAGCGAACTGCCGGGCCGGCTTGATGATCTCGGCACGGAAATGTCGTCAAACGAGACGATCAAGCAGGCGGTGATGGCCGGGCTCGGCATCGCCTTTATTTCCGCACACACGATCGCACTGGAACTCGATGTGGGCAGGCTGGTGATGCTCGACGTGATCGGCATGCCAATCCGCCGCCAGTGGTTTTCCGTCGTACGCACCGACCGGACCATGTCACCGGCCATGCGCGCATTCCAGGATTTCCTCAGCCGTAAAGGCGCGCAATGCCTTCCGGCAATCGACCGGCTATACCCGGCAACGGAGAATTAACCCGATTTAGTGAAGCCGATACCGAAGAGAAAACCTTATCAGCGCTTTGAAATGCCCTCCGGAGGTTCTATATTGCAGGTGAAACCGCGCCTATTCTGGTGCCGGTGAACAGGGGCAATCTCCATGGACTCAATGGCGGGAATTTTTCGCGCAGCGGTGGCCATTGGCTTTGTTTTTATGGTCGGCACAGAAATTGCCTCGGCACAATCCACCAATTCTGGATGCGCGCTGACGCAGGTCGGCGGGACCGGAAGGCAGATATTGAAATGCCGTGGCGGCCTCACTATTACCGCTGAGCGCGGCGCACGGTATACGTTGTTGGACCGCAGCCGTGACGGCATCGTCGATGCGGTTCGCGCCCGTAGCAAGGCGATATTGCTCGATGCCCCGAAATCACCATCCGGGTTCGTGGTCGACACGCCGCAGGCCATCGCAGCAGTTCGGGGCACGAAATGGGCTGTCGATGTCAGCGCGGGCAAGACGGCAGTTTTCGTTGTCCGGGGCGCGGTCAGCGTCCGGCGGCAAGCCGCGCCCGCGGCTGTAGTGCTCGGACCCGGTGAAGGCGTTGATGTCGACGGAAGCAGCAGCGCCCTTGTTGTGAAGCGGTGGCCCCAACCGCGCGTCAACGCATTGATGGCGCGTCTCGGTCAATAATCACCCATGTCCAGTCGTGCACGGCAGATACTGGTCGCACTGATCCTTGCGGGCATATGGGGCGCAGGGCTCGGCCTGATGCACATCAGGGGAAACACCTGGTTTCTGGAACGCGTCGAGGCAACCTTCGCCGATCTGCGCACCAATATCCGTGGCAAAAAGCCGGCACCGGATGCTGTCACAATTATAGCCATTGACGACCCGACAGTGACGCTGGTCGGGAGTTATCCTGTTCCCCGCTCGACGCTCGCTGCTCTCATCGACGCAATTGCCGAGCTCAAACCAAAAGTCATTGCGCTGGATTTGCTTCTGGTGGATCGCGGTCAGGAAGATGGCGACCGGAAGCTCGCGGCTTCACTCGGGAAAGCCACGACACTTTTGGCGGGAGCGGCCGTTTTCGCAAGTGGCAAGCAATTGACAGAGACTGCGCACGACGACGCACTTGATCGCATTCCGGATGCTGTCAGCTTGTTGCTGCCGCAGCAGGAATTTGCCGATATCTCGCCGGTGGGCATTGTGAACGTCGCAACCGATCAATCCGGAACGCCGCGATTTATCCCGATGCTGTTCAAGAAGGGAGAGGAGGTCCAGCCTTCTTTTCCACTGCGTGCCGTTGCGCTTGCCGCCGGAGTCGACCCTGTATTCGAGCCCGGCGGCATCGCACTGGGTGAACGCCACATTCGCACCGATATCGGCCAATCGTTTCCTCTGACCTTCTATGGGCCGAGGGGTACGATAAAAACGATCAGCGCCGCTGCCGTGCTCGATGGTCAGCTTGAGGCCAAGGACGTTACCGGCAAGATTGTCGTGCTGGGAACGACGGTAACCGGCGGCGGCGACGTTTTCCCGACACCATTCGATCAGGTACTTCCCGGCGTGGAGGTCATTTCAACGGCGATAGCTCAACTTGTAGCGGGCGATGCCACGGTCCGCGATCGTCATATCCGGCTTATCGATGCAGGCTTTGCTGTCGGCCTGCCGCTCATTCTCGTGGGACTGCTAGCGTGGCGGCGCAGTATTATTGGCCTTGCCGCAATAGTCGCGGTGGTCTGCGCATGGCTCGTCATCAATATGGTCGCTTTTGCAAACGGCATCTGGCTCAGCGCCGCAATTCCTATTGCGGCCGCAGTCCCCCCGCTCCTTCTATTCGGAGCAAGCCAGCTTTTGCTCGATCGCCGCCGCGCGCAGCATTTTGCGAGGCAAAGCGCGATGCTGCAAAGCGTGCAGGCGCCGGGACTTGGAAAATGGCTGGCAAGAAACCCCGATTTTCTGGCCGAGCCCGTTCGCCAGGACGCCGCCGTGGTTTTCATCGACCTTTCCGGATTTACCGGCCTCAGCGAGGTTCTTGGACCTAACGCCACGCGCGAATTATTGAACGGGTTTTACAAGCTCGTCGATGAGGAAGTCGCGGCCTGTAACGGAACCATTACGAGCTTCATGGGTGACGGCGCGATGATCCTTTTCGGCCTGCCGGAACCGACCCCGCAAGACGCGGCCAATGCCACACTCTGCTGCGTACGGCTGTCGAACAGAACGAAACTGTGGCTCGCCTCGCTTCCCGCTTCGACCGCTTCGCGCATCGGGTTCAAACTCGGTGCACATTTCGGCACAGTGGTTGCTTCGCGGCTCGGCGGCGGCGATCGCCAGCAGATCACCGCGACCGGGGATACGGTCAACGTCGCCAGCCGGCTCATGGAAGTGGCCAAGAAAAACCACGCGGAACTCGCGCTTACGACCGATATCCTGCACATCGCGGGCCCGGACAGCGAACCGTACAAGACTGGCGTTCTGAGCGGGCCGCTCGAAACGCAAATACGCGGCCGCTCCGGCTCGGTTACGATTTGGCTGTGGCGCAGCGACGACAAAATTTGAAAGACGATGTAGGATTTCCGCTTGCGCCGACGTCCTGTGGTCGTACGAGCTAATCAAGTGGAGGTTTTCTATGTCCTATGTCGATGGTTTCTTACTTGCCGTTCCGAAAGCGAAGCTGGAAGCCTATAAGGAACTCGCCAGTAAGGCGGGAGAGGTCTGGAAAGACCACGGCGCGCTGGCCTTTGTCGAATGCGTCGCCGATGATGTACCCTATGGTGAACTTACTTCCTTCCCGCGTGCGGTGCACGCAAAAGACGACGAGACCGTCGTCTTTTCCTGGATCGTTTATGAATCGCGCGAAAAGCGTGATGCCATCAATGCCAAGGTGATGGCGGACCCTCGCCTGAAAGGCGACGCGGCCAACATGCCCTTCGACGGCAAGCGTATGATCTTCGGCGGATTTGCGCCTATCGTGGAGTTGTAGAAGTAACGCTTACTGGATCAATATCCCAACTCGGGCGCCGCGCCGGCGATGACGGCGCGGCGACGAAAAGATAGTAATTTCCAGCGACTTTCCGATATTCTGTGCACCGATACTTTCGATGAGACGACTACCTGTATTTCTCGTTTCTGAAATGCTAGGGTGAGGTTCTACGGATTGCGAGTTCATGTCCACAGCCGATTCCGGCAGGGAGGGGACAATAGAATGGCTGTAGTCTTAATTCTTGCTTTTGTTGCAGTTGCGTCAGTCTTGTTTCATCTTTTGAGTCCCTGGTGGTGGACGCCGATCGCGTCCAATTGGCAATACATCGATAATACAATCATCATTACTTTCTGGATCACCGGTTTCGTGTTTGTCGCGGTGGTATTGTTCGTCGCTTATTGCGTCTTGCGTTTCCGCCACAAGCCAGGAAACCGGGCGCACTATGAGCCGGAAAACAGGAAGCTTGAATTCTGGCTCGCCACGGTGACCACCATAGGCGTTGTCGCTATGCTTGCGCCCGGTTTGTTCGTATGGGACCGTTTCGTCAATGTGCCCAGCGATGCGACCGAAGTCGAAGTCGTGGGTCAACAGTGGCTCTGGAGCTTCCGGTTGCCTGGAGCCAATGGCAAGCTCGGAACGTCGGAAACACGCGACATCACTGCGGAAAATCCGCTCGGCGTGAACAAGAACGACAGCGCAGGGCTCGACGACATCATCATTCAAGGCGGCGAGCTACATCTTCCGATAGGAAAGCCTGTGAAGATGGTGCTGCGCTCGATCGATGTCCTGCATGATTTCTACGTGCCGGAATTCCGGGCGAAAATGGACATGGTGCCCGGCATGGTCACCTATTTCTGGATTACCCCGACAAGAACGGGCACGTTCGAAGTCCTTTGTGCCGAGCTTTGTGGGGTCGGGCACCCGCAAATGCGTGGAACGGTGGTGGTCGATAACGAGGCCGACTATCAAACCTGGCTGCAGCAGCAGCAGACATTCACACAGATGATGGCAGCATCCGGAGAACCACAGACGGCACAGTGAAAACGGCACCGCTCTTCGGGAGAAAGAGCGAACACAGGGAGGGCAATAGATGGTCAATATTCCATCCAGCATCAACGATCCCATTCCGGCAGCGGAAGTCGAAGATGTGGAGCTTTATCACCCGCATAGCTGGTGGACGACCTACGTCTTCAGCCAAGACGCCAAAGTCATCGCCATCCAGTATTCGTTGACAGCCATTTCGATTGGCCTCGTTGCGCTTGTCCTTTCCTGGCTGATGCGGCTGCAACTTGCTTTCCCCGGCGTTTTCACCTTCATCGATGCCGACCGCTACTACCAGTTCATCACCATGCATGGCATGATCATGGTGATTTATCTCCTGACTGCGCTCTTCCTGGGTGGTTTCGGCAATTACCTGATCCCGCTGATGCTTGGAGCACGGGACATGGTGTTTCCCTACGCAAATATGCTGAGCTACTGGATTTACCTTCTTGCCGTGCTCGTTCTTGTCGCGGGCTTTTTCGTACCGGGCGGACCAACGGGTGCGGGCTGGACGCTTTATCCACCGCAAGCGGTGCTTTCCGGCACGCCGGGCGGGCAGGATTGGGGCATCATCCTGATGCTGAGTTCGCTGATCCTGTTCATCATCGGCTTCACCATGGGCGGATTGAACTATGTCGTCACAGTCCTGCAAGGACGCGCGCGCGGCATGACATTGATGCGCATGCCCTTGACGATCTGGGGCATTTTCACTGCGACGGTCATGGCGCTGCTCGCCTTCCCTGCCCTCTTCGTCGCCTCTGTCATGATGCTGTTCGACCGCGTCCTCGGCACCAGCTTCTTCATGCCCGCAATCGTCGAGATGGGCACGCAGCTGCAACATGGAGGCGGAAGTCCAATCCTCTTCCAGCATCTGTTCTGGTTCTTTGGCCATCCGGAAGTTTATATCGTTGCCTTGCCCGCCTTTGGTATCGTATCGGACCTCATCAGCGTCCATGCCCGCAAGAATATCTTCGGGTACCGAATGATGGTCTGGGCGATTGTCATCATCGGTGCGCTGAGCTTCGTCGTCTGGGCCCACCACATGTATGTCAGCGGCATGAATCCCAACTTCGGGTTCTTCTTTGCCACGACAACCTTGATCATCGCGGTTCCCACCGCCATCAAGGTCTACAACTGGGTGCTCACACTATGGCGCGGCGATATCCACCTGACGATACCAATGCTGTTCGCGCTCGGCTTCATCGTTACATTCGTCAATGGCGGGTTGACGGGCCTGTTTCTCGGCAATGTCGTCGTGGACGTTCCGCTTTCCGATACGATGTTCGTCGTTGCACATTTTCACATGGTGATGGGCGTGGCGCCAATCATGGTGATCTTCGGGGCGATCTACCACTGGTATCCGAAGATCACCGGGCGAATGCTGGATGAAACCATGGGGCGGATTCACTTCTGGGTGACGTTCCTCGGCGCCTATCTGATCTTCTTCCCGATGCATTATCTCGGTTTGCTGGGGGCTCCGCGTCGCTACTACGAACTCGGCGAATCCGTGGTCAATCCGCCATCGGCGCATGATTTGAATATCTTCATCACACTGATGGCGCTGACAGTCGGTGCCGCACAAGTCCTGTTCCTTTTCAATGCTGCCTGGAGCCTTCGCAGGGGCAAGGACGCCGGGGGAAATCCCTGGCGCGCAACCACGCTCGAATGGCAGACGCCGACGACACCGCCGCCGCATGGAAATTTCGGCAAGGAACTGCCGGTCGTCTATCGCTGGGCCTATGATTACAGTGTTCCCGGCGCTCCCGAGGATTTCATTCCACAGAATGAGCCAGATCCTGAAAACCGGTCGCGAGAACACGCGTCATGAGCGCAATCCTGATCTTTCTGGCGGGGTTGGCATCGATCATCATCTGGTGGATGGCGCAACAGCGGCTGACGTCCAAACCATGGCTCGAGTCCGCACGAGCCAGTGACATTTTTCCGATTACGCGGTCATCGATACCGACTGTAAAAATCGGGCTCGGTGTATTTCTTGCCGTGGTCGGCGCGTTGTTCACGCTTTTCATCAGCGCCTACTTCATGCGCATGGGACTGCAGGATTGGTGGGCCATTCCCCTGCCCGGCGTTCTCTGGGTCAATACGGCTGCGCTCGTTGTGAGCAGCGTTGCTCTGGAGATGGCAAAATCCTCGGCACAGCAAAACGATGCCTACGCCATGAAAATCGCGCTTCTGGCAAGTTTCGTAACCGCCATCGGCTTCCTGGCCGGGCAGTTGTTCGCCTGGCGCGAGCTGGTGTCTGAGGGCTATGTCCTCGCCGATAATCCCGCCAACAGCTTTTTCTATCTGATTACGGGAATGCACGGATTGCACATTCTCGGTGGCCTCCTGGTGCTCAGCCGGACGACGTTCAACGTATGGCAGGGCGAACCGCCGAAAGAGGCGCGGCTCAGCATCGAACTGTGTGCCATGTACTGGCATTTCATGCTCATCGTCTGGCTGGTCATTTTTGCGCTGTTCGCAGGCTGGGCCAATGATTTCGTCGATATCTGCCGGCAACTGTTGACCTGAGGATGTGACAATGACCGACGTCGTGGAAACCGAAACCAGAATATCCCAACCGAGGCCTGACGGCTTGCGCGGCTTCGCTTCCGACTGGGCTTCCGACCAGCGAACATTCAAGAATGTTTCCTGGGGGAAGGCCATGATGTGGATCTTCCTTCTCAGCGATACGTTCGTCTTCGGTTGTTTCCTGCTGGCCTATATGAGCGCCCGCATGTCGACGACTGTTCCCTGGCCCAATCCTAGCGAGGTTTTTGCGCTGAATATCGGCGGAACGGAAGTTCCCCTGATTCTGATCGCCATCATGACGTTCGTTCTCATCAGCAGCAGCGGTACGATGGCTATGGCGGTCAATTTCGGTTACCGGCGCGACCGCCGCAAGACGGCGCTATTGATGCTGCTGACCGCATTTTTCGGCGCAACATTTGTAGGAATGCAGGCTTTCGAATGGACCAAGTTGATCTCCGAAGGCGTTCGTCCGTGGGGAAATCCGTGGGGCGCTCCACAGTTTGGTTCAACTTTTTTCATGATCACCGGCTTTCACGGCACACACGTTACAATCGGTGTCATCTTCCTGCTCATCATAGCCCGGAAGGTCTGGCGCGGCGATTTCGACACGGAGAAACGCGGCTTCTTCACCAGTCGGAAGGGCCATTATGAAATCGTCGAAATCACTGGCCTCTATTGGCACTTCGTCGATCTGGTCTGGGTTTTTATCTTCGCTTTCTTCTATTTGTGGTGAGGGAGCCAATCATGACACAACAGGCAACGCAACCGGCAGCTCAGACGGACCATCAAGAGCACCCGATCAAGCTCTATCTCGTCGTCTGGGGTATGCTCTTCGTCCTGAGTCTATTCTCTTACATGGTGGACTACGTCGGACTTCATGGTTATCTACGATGGTCGCTTATCCTGCTGTTCATGATCCTCAAGGCCGGGTTGATCGTCGCGATTTTCATGCATATGGCATGGGAAAGGCTGGCCCTCATCTATGCCATCATACTGCCACCGCTCCTCGTGCTGGTGTTCGTGGCAATGATGGTTTCGGAATCCCACTACGTCCTGTTGAGCCGGATGACCTTCTTCGGCACCGGACCGTAAAAACAAAAAAGGCGGCACCCTTCGGCACCGCCCTTTAGCACACTCGCTTAACTTATCGCCGGGCGCGTGGTTTCGCTGCCTTCTGGACTTCCACGCTCGGGAGCGGTGCGACGACCTTGCGGTAAAGATGCCATGTCGCATGACCGAGTACCGGGATGAAGATCGCCAGGCCGACGAAGAGCGTCAAGAAGCCGACGAAGAGCAACGCGGCCACAATCAAGCCCCATAATAGCATCGGTATCGGATTGGCAAGCACGGCCTTGATTGATGTTACGACTGCCGCCAACGCGCCCACGTCCCTATCGAGAAGAAGCGGAAAGGTGATGACGCTGGTGCATAGAACAACAACGGAAAAGACAAATCCAATCGCGTTGCCGAGGATGATCATCCGCCAGCCCTCGGATGTGTTGAACACCTGGTTCAGGAAGGCACTGATAGACTCCGGCGCTGCGGGACCGAAAAGGCTCACGTAAAGCGCCTGGGCGGTGAGCAGCCATACGATGAAGATCGCAAAGAGCAATATACCGACGGCAAAGATCGATGGCATGGCAGGCGACCGCCTGACCTCAAGTGCGTGCTGCCATGATGTATCCAGACCGAGTTCGCGCCTGCGGCTGATCTCATAAAGACCGAGCGCTGCAAACGGACCGATCAACGCGAAACCCGACATCAGCGGAAACAGTATCGGCAGCGCGTTGGCTCCCGACGACCAGCGCGCCAATACCAGACCGGCGACAGGATAGATCAGGCATAGGAAAACATAGTGTGAGGGCTTTTCCCAAAAATCGTCGAGCCCTTGACGAAGCGCAGCAAAAACATCTGCCACACTGATTTTACGCACCTCAGGATAGGCGCTGGTATCATTTGCGCCAGCTATCACATGAAATTGTGCCATGAGCAATTCTCCCAATCTCGTTTCGAGCGGGAAAGGCACCATTGGTACCATGCTAAAGGCGGTACCAATGGACCTAAACCTGCACAAGACAAAACATACGCGAATCGGAAAAATTAAGCCAGAGACAATAGCCCGCTGGTTGGCGGCTCAGCCGGGCAGAATCATTGTTGAGCCACCATCGTTGCGATCCATGATCTAACAGTATCTGCAGAGTCCAGCTTGAATTCGGCAACGCTCTCGAAAGGCGGATCGCCCACCCTCACCGAGCGTCCCCCTGTTTCGTTGGCAAAGCGGAACATGGTCTCGTCGGTCAGGTCATCGCCCATCACGAGGAGCTTCCGCCCCGCATAGGGTGCGGTCTCCATGAAATGCGCGACCGCCATGCCTTTGTTGGTTCCGGCAGGTCCAATTTCGATGACCATCTTGCCGTCCTGGCGCTTCCACCCATAGCCGAGATCCTTGACCAGGCCGTCGACTGCATGCGTGGCCGCAATGGCTGCTTCCGGCACCTGCCGGTAGTGCACGGCGAGCCCCAAGCCCTTGTCTTCGATCACCATACCCGGCCATCGGCTCGCAAATTTCTGCAACACCATGCGCGGGCGGTCGAGCGCTGCTGCCTCCATCCCCTTCCTGAGAATTTTTGCATTTTCCCTGCGGATTTCCGCGCCATGAAGCCCGGCGACCGTGAAGAGATAGGGTGCAAACATCGCATCGACTGCAGCAATGGAACGGCCGGTCACAAGCGCCATGGCACCATCTACCTTTTGCGACAGCTTCATGAGTTGAAGCGGTAACTCTGGGGGAATGACGATGCTTTCAGGCGTTGCCGCAAGATCAATCAGCGTGCCGTCAATGTCTATGAAAAGCGCCCAACCCACCAGATCGTCTGGCAGTGGGTGGTTTGCATAATCAACCGCCGTACTGGGCTGCATATCTCTTTCCTTTTGCTCGAACTCTCATGATTGAAGAACTCAACCGGCCCGAAATCGTTCAATGAAAGTTGACTTGCTGCAGCTTTTTTTCCGGAACCATCATGTCTTTGAAGAGTTGGTTAGAGTCCTGACTGCATGCAAGGGACATTTTATGGGACGGCTAGTCGTAATCTCAAATCGCACGGCGAATTTGGGAAAGAACACTCAAATTGGCGGACTCGCTGTCGGTATCGTGGACGCGCTCAAAGCTCAGGGCGGCCTTTGGGCCGGCTGGGACGGGAGTGTCGTCGACGCCGAAGAAGCCGCAAAAACCAAGATCCAGACGCATGGCAATGTCACGAGCCTGACCACCCCACTGACGAGCGAGGAACACGAAAAATACTACCTCGGCTTCGCCAACAAAGTGCTTTGGCCCGCCTTTCATTATCGCCTTGACCTGATGGATTATCGCATGGAGTTTGTGGATTGCTATTCTGCGACCAATGCGAAGTTCGCGGAGATGATCAGTCCGCATCTGCGGGATGACGACGTTATCTGGGTGCACGACTACCATCTGATACCCATGGCTGCTGAGCTCCGCAAACGGGGACACAAGAACAGGATCGGATTTTTCCTGCACATCCCGTTCCCCTCTGCCGACATCTTCTCCGCCGTCCCTCGCCACGAATGGCTGCGATATTGCCTGCTGCAGTTTGATCTCATCGGCTTCCAGACGATCAATGACGTCCATAATTTTCATCGCTATCTGAAAGAACATTCCGATGCGGCAATCATTTCGCCGGAACTTGTCCGCGTCAACGATCGCACAATCCATATCGGGCATTTCCCCATCGGCATCGATGTTAAGCAGTTTGCGAAAGTGTCGGCTAGAACCGACGATACGATCGAACTCGAACGCATGCGCCGTACCGTTCTGAAGCGCTTCCAGGTCATTTCTGCGGATCGCCTCGACTATTCGAAAGGCCTGCCGCACCGCATGAAAGCCTTTAGAAAATTTCTGGAGATTTGTCCGGAATATCAGGGGCATGCGGACTACCTGCAGATTGCCTCGCCATCCAGGGAAGATGTCACCGCCTATTCCGATATCAAGGCCGAACTCGAGCAGCTTGCCGGCGCGGTCAATGGCAGATTCGCGGATTTTAACTGGGCGCCTGTCCAATACATCAATAGGAACATTCCAAGGGAAAAGCTGGCCCCTCTGTTTCGGGCAAGTCTGGTCGGGCTGGTAACGCCGTTGCGTGACGGAATGAACCTTGTGGCCAAAGAATACATCGCTGCTCAGGACAACAAGGATCCAGGCATCCTCATCCTCTCCAAGTTCGCCGGTGCAGCCGAGGAACTGAGCGAGGCGCTCATTGTCAATCCTTACGATATCAGTGAGGTTGCGCACGCTTTGAAGACGGCTGTCACAATGCCGCTGGAAGAGCGGCAACTGCGCCATCGCAAGCTTCTGAAACGCGTCATCGATCACGATGCGCAATGGTGGCAGCGGGAATATCTCCATGCGCTGCAACATGGCGATCAGCACTCTGCCAATGAACGGGTTGCGTGAAGACTATGGCCTTACCAAATTCCGCCTATCGCATTCAATTGAGGGACGGATTGTCCTTCAATGACACCGCTGCGATCGTGCCGTACCTGAATAATCTCGGCATCGACACGCTTACCATTTCTCCAATTTTCAGCTCGATCGATGTCGGCCGAGGCAAGAAATCCTATAACCCGACGAAGCTGGACAGGGACGCCGGAGGTGAAGACGGCTTCGTCGCCCTTGATTCTGCACTTCGCAAGTTCGGTATGGGCCTCATCGTCGATATCAATCCAAATCAGCTGCCGGCTACGCACCACAATCCCTGGTGGTTTGATGTTCTCGAATGGGGATCAAAGAGCCGCTACGCCGATCATTTCGACGTGGACTGGAAGAAACGTCTCGCGCTGCCTGTTCTGCAGCGCCCGTTGATCGAAGAAGTCCAGGCCGAGACGCTGCAGCTCAAATTCGATGCGAATAAATTTGCGCTCGGCATCTCTTACGGCGAGGTGTTTTATCCGCTGTATCCAAAATCCTATGAAACTATCCTTCGCGGGGTCGACAACCCTCTCTCGAATAACTTTCTGGATGCAGTAAGCGAGGCCGACCCGCAACGATCGGACGAATTTCATGTCCAGTTGCGGGAACTCTACGACACCAGCGAACTCGCTCATCGTCTCGTGCTTGCGTCGCGACTGAAAGATATCTCTCAGGACATCTCGATGCTCGAAGACGTGCTTTCGGCGCAAAAGTGGCGTCTGGTGACACGTCAGAAGGCTCGCCGCCGGATGAACTACCGCCACTCGTTCGAATCCATGCACTCTGTCGGTGTCCAAGTCGAAAAGACACAACCATTCAAGGACTTTCACGAGGTTCCACTCGATCTGCTCGAGATCAGCCAAGTCATCGGTTTTCGTGTGAACCAGATCGACGGTCTCGCCGATCCTGAAACATATTCGCAGGAATTGCGCCGGCACGCCGGTGAAAAAGCCTATCTGGTCGCCGACAAGATTCTCCTGGACGGCGAACCTTATCCCGCTTCTTGGCATGTCGATGGAACCGCAGGCTACGAGTTCATTTCAGTGACCGCGAACCTTATGGTGGATCATGCAAAGCTGGCTGCGCTCGAACAACTCTACAGCAGCAATATTGGTGCGCAAAGTACGCTTCACTATCGGATTGCAAAGTCAGCTGTACTGCACAGCAGATTCGCTGCGGAACTACAGGCTCTGGTCGACCTGCTCATCGTGATAGAACCAAATGCAGCCGACGAGCTTGAGCTGAGGCGCGCGGTAAGCGATCTCGTAATCGAACTCCCCGTTTTCCGGACCTATTCGAATGAGGCGGGAATCCTTGGATCCTATCGATCCATTCTCCAGTCCACCATTTCCGATATTTTGGCACGTCCCGACGCTGCCGATCCCGCTCCGCTGAAATTCGTACAGCGCATATTGGAAGCGGCGAATGATCCTGACGGAAAAATCGGCCAATTCATTGTGCGATTCCAGCAATTGACTGCCGCTGTCATGGCACAGGCAATAGAACAATCGTACCAATATGGCCGTGGGCCAATCGCGCTTGACGAAGTGATATTGCGCTCGAGTGATGCCGGGGATTCGGTACAGCTTTTCCACGAAAAGATGCTGCGCAAAGCCACGGTCGCGCCTAAAGGCATGCTGGCGACAACGTTTTCCTACACCACCAAATTCGGCGAGGATGCGAGAATGCGGCTACTCGCTCTGTCCGAAGCGCCGGAAATCTGGTGCGAGGCGGTGGCACGCTGGCGCAAGCTCCATGCGGGCAATGTGGCGACGATCGAGGAAACGCTGGCGCCGGATCCCCAGACTGAATGGCTGATCTATCAAACCCTTGCTGCGATCTGGCCTTTGACGCTGCAGATCGACGATGAAAACAGCCTGCAGGCCGTCCGTAACGATCTTTGCGCATTCATCCAGAAAGCGATCAGCGAAATTCAAAGAGATTCCTTCTGGACGGAAATAAACAAGCCCTATGAGTTGGCCGTGATGGACTATATCGATCAGCTTTTCGCCGACCGTTCTTTCCTTCTGGACTTCGCGAAGACGATGCGGCCGTTCTGGATAGCCGGGGCGCTCAATAGTTTTTCGCAAACCGTCCTCAAGGCAACTGCTCCCGGCGTTCCTGTCATCTACAATGGAGCGGAATCCTGGGATTTCGCCGTGTCGAACATTCCGGCATCGAATGACATAGATTTCGATGCGCTTACTGCCCGGCTTTCCTATGCAGATCAGTGCCCCTTGAACATTCTCCTGGAGGATTGGCATACGGGTGCCGTCAAACAGCGGCTTGTCGCCGCCCATCTTCGGGCGCGAAAGCGCAAGCCTGAACTGTTCATCGGCGGCCAATACATTCCTCTGAAGGTCACCGGCAAGAAGCGAAAAAACGTTATCGCTTTTCTGCGCAGGCACGAATCCGACTATTGTCTGGTCGCCGTGCCCCGCCAACCCTTCGAAGCGGTGAAACGGTTTCACGAACCCTTCATGCCGATACCCGCCTGGGGCGACACCGCTGTGCATATTCCAGCGGAAATCAGTGGCAAGGAATTTCAGGATATCATGACGGGAAATCGAATGACCTTGACGGACAAGTGCCTCATGGCCGATGCGATGCGGGGATTTTCCACGCTGTCGCTGATGTCGGATTAGCAATTACGTCGCATCGAGAGACTTCTTGCGCTTCCTGCGTGAAACGTTCATCGCTTTTCTCTCTTTGGCCATATCGCTGACTGCGGCTCGAAGTGCGGGATGCTTCGACATGAAAACATTGAAATCCCGACGTTCGAGAACCAGGAACTGACAAAAATCGACAGCGATGACATCCGCGGTCCTGCGCCCACCGCTCAAAAGTGCCATTTCGCCAAAGAAGGAACCGGCCTGGAGACGAACCGGGTCGTCCTCCAGTTGAACCTCTACCGCTCCCGATGAAATGAAATACATGCCGTCGCCGCGATCGCCGATGCGGATGACGCGTTCGCCCGGCGATGCCACCTTTGGCCGAAACAACAGGAGAAGCTCTTCCTGAGAATTTTCGTCAACCTGGGCAAACATCGGGAAAGTTCCGATCAGCTGCTGCATTTCCAGTTGGTGCTGCCTGTTTCTATCTTCGCTGATCTTCCGGATACGGTCTAGCTCGCGGGAAAGTGCGTCATGCTTGCTCTTTCCGTACTGTTCAAACAGGGATGGCCACTTTCGATGAACGGCCTTTTGCAGCCAGTCGCCACCGAGCAGAACGAGTGGATTGACGATGATCGACAGGATGGCGCCGGCGAGTATCAGATCCTGTCCCTCACGCGGCAAAAGGCCAAGCGAAACACCGAGACTAGCCAAAATGAAAGAAAACTCACCGATCTGCGCCAGACCGGCAGCGACTGACAGGCCCATCGCGATCGGAAAGCGTAAGAGAACGACGATCAGGAACCCAATCAACGATTTACCAAAGATGATCAGCGCCAGCACGGCAGCAACCGCAAGTGGGTCGCGGATGATGACATAGGGGTCGAAAAGCATCCCGACCGAAACGAAAAACAGTACGGCGAACGCATTTTGCAGAGGCAGGGAGTCGGCCGCGGCACGATGGCTGAGATGCGACTCGCTCATGACGACGCCTGCGACAAACGCCCCGAGCGCAAAGGATACGCCGAAAATCTCCGCCGAGCCAAAGGCGATGCCGAGGGCAACGGCGAGAACGGAAAGCGTGAACAGTTCCGGTGAGCCGGTGCGGGCAACCAATGTGAGAATCCACGGAACGACCTTGGGCCCGAAATATATCGCCATCACCGTAAAAGCGCCGACCTTGAGCAGGGTTATGCCGATGGTCAATGTGATGGCAAGGCCACCAGCCTCTCCAGCTGCTACGTCCGCATTACCGCCCAAAACCCCCGAAAATGCTGGCAACAGCACCAAGGCAAGAACCATCGCCAGATCTTCGACGATGAGCCAGCCGACGGTCACGCGGCCATTTACGGAGTCGACCTGATTGTGCTCTTCAAGCGCCTTGAGCAGGACCACGGTGCTGGCGACGGAAAGACTAAGACCAAAGACGATACCCGCACCAAGACCCCAGCCCCACAACGAACAAAGGCCGATGCCGAGCAGGGTAGCAAGCAGGATACGCCCCAGCGCTCCGGGGACAGCAACACCTCGAACCGCCAACAGATCGGAGGCGGAAAAATGCAGGCCCACACCGAACATCAAAAGAATAACGCCCATTTCCGCGAGCTGCGAGGCAAGCCCGCTATCGGCGACGATGCCCGGTGTGTACGGCCCCATCATGATGCCGGCGACGAGATAGCCGACGAGCGGTGGCAAGCGCAGACGATCGGCCAGATAGCCGAAGACCGCGGCAAACACGAAGCCGATAGCAACCGTCGCTAAGAGTGAGACCTCTTGATGCACGTCTCTCTTTCCATGAATTTTGCAGGCTCTCGAAGCAGGATTTCACAAAAGGTCGATCCGCAGGAAATTGCAATAGATCGTTCGATTATGTTTGAACCCCCGCAGTTACAACTGGTCACACGTAAATTTCAATCCTGCGTAGCGAAAACCGTTCCGGATTCAAGGATTCTTGTGCAAGAATCGGATGTTCCCGTGCGAAAATGACCCTATTTCATATAAGAGCTCCGCAGAAATGAGAAACTGCTACGCAAAATCAATTGCTCCGCCCTCTTCATCTCCGGAATCGCCGATGCAATAATACCAGTTGGATTTCCAAAAAAATAATGCGAGGGTGAAAATCCAGCCCTTGGGAAGACCGCTGGCAAGGAGAAATCATGGAACGCCAGCAGCTGTTAGCAGAGATCCGGTCACGGATCGATGCGTTCGAAACGGGAATTCCCCTGCACAAGAAATTGAAGATGGCGCTGCAGGATCTCATCATCAGCAATCGCATAAAACGGGGGTCTACTCTTCCAGGCGAGCGGGCCGTGGCGGAGGCTCTTTCGCTTTCGCGTGTGACGGTCAGGAAGGCCCTGGAACTCCTTATCCAGGATGGCCATTTGCGGCGGAGGCATGGGGCGAAGACTGAAGTGAGCGTTCCCGTCGAGAAATCGCTTTCGACCCTTGCCAGCTTTTCCGAGGATATGGTTGCACGGGGGCTTGAACCCGGATGTATCTGGATTTCCAAGGAAATAAGCCGACCATCCCCGGCCGAAGCGATGGCGCTCGCCTTGCCGCCAAATGCCGATATCATTCGCTTGAAACGGATACGCACTGCTGACGGAGAGCCCGCCGCCTACGAGACTGCAGTCGTTCCGGCAAAGTTTCTGCCATCACCCGAACTCGTTGGCGACTCCCTATACGAGGCACTGGCAAAGCGCAATGCGCTGCCCCAGCGGGCCATACAACGGCTGCGTTCGAGGCCTGCTTCGGTGCGTGACAGCGAGCTCTTGAAATGTGCGGTTGGCGCACCGCTGCTCATCATTGAACGGCGTTGTTTCCTTGCCGACGACCAGCCCGTGGAATTTACCGAAACAAGGTATCGAGGCGATCTCTACGATTTCGTTACGGAGCTAAGCCGCTAATACCAGTTTTTGACTGGTTGCAATCTGGTATGAACTGGATATCGTTCTCGCCATAAGCGAGGATTTTGAAGTGAAAATCGGGGATCTCGAACGCAGCCTTATCGTCTCCTGCCAGCCGGTTCCGGACGGCCCGATGGATCGTGCCGACATGGTCACGGCGTTTGCCTTGGCGGCGATCTCGGGAGGTGCAAACGCACTCAGGATCGAATCCGTGGAATATGTGCGAGCGGTCCGTCAGAAGACGGACGCGCCGATCATCGGCATCGTTAAAAAAGATCTCGAAACGTCGCCCGTCCGCATCACGCCCGGCGTGGCCGACGCGGTGGCGCTAATCGATGCCGGCGCACAGATTGTCGCATTCGACGCAACATCGCGCCCGCGGCGCGATACCGTTGCGGACATCATTGCGGCCATTCACGCCAAAGGCGCTTTGGCGATGGCGGACTGTTCGTCGGTCGAGGATGGTCGCGCCGCGCTGGCTGCAGGTGCCGATTGTGTCGGGTCGACGCTGTCCGGCTATACCGGCGGACCGGTCCCCGATGCGCCAGATTTCGAGCTGATCGCCGGGCTGCGGAAACTGACCCCTTATGTGATTGCGGAGGGCCGCATCAGGACTCCCGAGCAGGCGGCGGAGGCACTCCGCCGGGGCGCGTTCGGCATTGTCGTCGGCTCCGCCATCACCCGCACCGAGCATGTCACCTCGTGGTTCAAGCAGGCAATCGATGCCGGGTTTGCACGCAGAGCCAACCAAGCCGTGCTTGCGATCGATATCGGCGGGACCAAGACGATGGCGTGTCTGGTGAAAGAAGGCAAAGTCATCGAGGAGGTCCAATTTGCTACCGACCACAATCTCGGTCCCGATGGCTGGATCGACGCTATCGCCACCAAGGTGTCCAACTGGCGCGGCTCCTATGGGCGGGTTGCTGCCGCCGTTACAGGGATTGTCGTCGACGGAAATTGGCAAGCGCTCAATCCGGCAACGCTCAATCTGCCGCAAGACTATCCGCTCATTGACAGGTTGCGCGGTACGTTCGGCGTTGATGCAATTGCAGTCAACGATGCGCAATGTGCGGCCTGGGGCGAGCACCGGTTTGGCGCCGGCGCACAGAAAGACATGGTGTTCCTCACGATCTCGACCGGCATTGGCGGCGGGATCGTCATTAACGGCCGGCTGTTGCAAGGAACCGCCGGTCATTTCGGGTTGTTTCAGGGCTACTTCGAATGCTCGCACCGACCGCTCGAAGACAGCATTTCCGGCCACTGGATGCATGCGGAAGCCTGCAAGGCGGGCTATGAGCTGGAAGCGCCTGTCATCTTCGCTGCAGCGAGGTCCGGCGCGCCATGGGCATCGCATATTATCGCAATTTCCGCCCGCAGACTCGCTATACTCTGCCAGAACATACAGCTGGCGCTTGATCCGAAATGCATCGTCATTGGCGGCGGGATCGGGCTTGCAGAAGGCTATATCGATCAGGTTCGGGGCGCATTTACATTTCCCAAAATATCGCTGCGTCCAACCCTTGTGAGTGCCGGTCTCGGCCGGCACGCGGGGGTAATCGGGGCGGCCGACCTTGCCATTGCACAATCCAACTCAATTATTGGAGGCTAGAACATGCTTAAATTTACAAAAATCACTTTATCGGCTCTCGCACTGATTACCGCATCCCTTGGTGCCGCCAACGCCGCGGTTACCGTTCTGGGCTGGCCGGGCGGTTCGGAAGAAACCGCGTTGCGCGCCGTTGCTGAAGCTTACAACGCGCAAAGCGGCGTTGCCGACGCGGATAAAGTCGAACTGCTTTTCTATAGCCGCGATGGCTTCTACGACAAACTGCAGGCTGACATGGCGGCGGGGTCGAGCGCCTTCGACATCAATCTTCTCGCGACATATTCCATCGGCCGCTACGCCTCCTACATGGAGCCGGTCGACCTTGGCCCGGATGCGGCCAAGGTATTTGGCGAGTCAGTGCTGAAAACCATGCAGTTCGATGGCAAGCAATATGGTGTCCCAACCGATCTCTCCTTGCATTTCATGTATTATCGCAAGGACCTCATCGACGCCCTGCTCGCCGACCCGGCAGCCAAGACCAAATATGCCGAGATCAGCGAGAAATATTTCGGCAAGCCCCTGGAGCCGAAAGCGCCCGACAGCTGGACGTGGGATGACTGGGCGGCGACCGCACTCTATTTCGCAAAGTCCGTAAATCCCGAAAGCCCGGTTCGCTACGGCACGGTGCTGCAGATGAAGAACCTCCTCTTCAACATCATGGTGTGGCAATCCGTGGCCCGTGCCAATGGCGGCGACTGGATGGATGCTTCGGGTAATATCACCATCGACTCTCCGGCCTACCGGACGGCGCTGGAACTTTACAAGAAGCTCTATGATGCGGGTGCCTCGCCGAAGGATTCGCTGTCCTATGAATATGCTGAAACGAATGCCGCGTTCGGTTCCGGTCAGGTGGCGACGGCGTTGCAGTGGAATGCTGCAGCCGGCGAACTCACCGATCCCGCCAAATCTCCAGCGGTTGCCGAGAATGTCGGTATCGTTGCGCCCCCAGCTGGTTCGGCAGGCCGCGCTGACCACATCCATGGCCTCGGGCTCGGCATCAACAAGAACGCCAAGAACAAGCCAGGTGCCGCCAAGTTCCTGCAATGGCTGGCGACCGAGGACGCTGCCCTGCTTTATGCGCGCAGCGGCGGTTCGCCTGCGCTCCTGCCCGATGTTGCGGCAAAGATTGCCAAGGAGCGGCCGGATCTCGTTACGCTCGGTCAATACGCCGGCGCCTATGGCTATGTCATGACCGGCGCTACATCGGCCAATGCCTTCCCGGTTTACGAACTGCAGGCGAAGGAATTCACCGGCTACTGGTCGGGGCAGGAAACGCTGGACGAAGCGCTTGCAAACACGAAGGCTGGGATGGAGAAACTGCTGAAGCCTTAAGCCTCCCGCCGATTTATCTCTCCCCTTGTGGGAGAGAAAGGATTTTCTTGGATTTAGCCTCTTTGCTAAATCCTTAGAAAAGCCAAGTGAGGGGATTTGGAGAGCATCAGCATCCCCTCTCTTGCGATTTCTAGCACTTAGCAAGAGCTAAGATGCTGAAATCGCTTTCTCCCCCACAAAGGCGGGAGATAAAGAACGCATCTTGTTCCAGACCATTTGCAAAGGAAAAACATGGTCGATTTGGACCACAAAGGCTGGAGAGTTTTTGCGAGCCCGCTGGTCGGCTTTCTCCTGTTGTTTCTCGGATTTCCGATCCTGATCGATCTCGTCTACAGCCTTTCCCGCGTCAGTTTCACAAATTTGCGCAGCCCGGAAATCGTCGGTTTCGGAAACTACGGCGAGGTGCTCGGCGATGCACAATTCTGGAGGGCCAGCTGGTTTTCGCTGCGCTTCGGCGTGATCACGGCAGTTCTGGAATGTGTGCTCGGTCTCGGGCTTGCCGTGTTCCTGTCGCCTCTGATCGAGAAGCGCTCATGGCTCATGGCGCCGCTGATGTTGCCGTTGATGGTTGCGCCGGCGATGATCGGGCTGATGTACCGGCTCGTGCTGCACGAGTTCGTCGGCCCTGTTCCGTACTATTTGTATTTATGGTTTGGCGATAGCCCGTCATTCCTCAATGCGGAAAATGCCTTCTGGACCCTTGTCGTCGTCGAGACATTGCAGTGGACACCCTTCGCGCTGCTGCTCTTCTATACCGCCTATCGGACCATTCCGAACGACGTGCGCGAAGCCTCGGCCATCGACGGTGCTTCCGCTCGCCAAATCCTTACCGCGATTGAATTGCCCCTGATGCGGCCAACGCTCATCTTCACTTTTTTCATCCGGTTTATCGACGGATTTCGCGTGTTCGACAATGTCTATACGTTGACCGGCAGTGGTCCCGGCGGCTCGACCACATCGCTGCCGATCTACATCTACGAGGCCTTCTTCAAGCAAGGCGCCATCGGCAAGGCAATCGCCGCTTCCGTCATCCTGTTCCTGGCATCGTTCGTTGGTTTGTACGCGCTGACATGGCTATCGCGCCGCGGGAAAGGCGCTGCGTCATGATCAAACTCGCGCGCTGGATCGTCTATGCCGTGGCCGCTCTTGCCCTGAATTTTCCAGTTGTCGTCACCTTGCTAACCTCTTTCAAGAGCGGCAAGGAAATATCGGTCAATCCCGGATTCTGGATTTCGAGCCCTACCCTCGAAAACTATGCGACGGTTTTGCAGGTGAGCGACCGGTTGAACATTTTTGCCTATCTCTTCAACAGCCTGGCGGCGTCCCTGATCGGCACGGTGCTCGCCATGATCCTTACTTTTCCGGCAGCCTATGCCATTGCGCGCGGCAAATATGGCCGCAAGGTCCTGATGCCGCTGATCGTCAATCTGCGAGCAGTGCCGCTCATCATCTTTGCGATCCCACTCTACATGATGTTCCAG
Source organism: Phyllobacterium trifolii (assembly GCF_014192095.1). Classification (GTDB taxonomy): domain Bacteria; phylum Pseudomonadota; class Alphaproteobacteria; order Rhizobiales; family Rhizobiaceae; genus Phyllobacterium; species Phyllobacterium trifolii. Next base: position 210,658 of record NZ_JACHXN010000006.1, on the reverse strand, counting down.
TTTGCCGGTCTGCTCGATACACAGCTTGGCCTCGGACTGATCCTGACCATAGTCAATTTGCCGCTTTCGTTGATCGTATTCGTCAACGCGATTGCGGAAGTTCCCATCGAGATCGACGAGGCGGCAAAGCTGGACGGTATGAGCAAATGGGGAATCATGAAGGGGATGATGTTGCCGGTCTGCCGCCCCGCGCTCGCCACAGTCTTCATATTCGGGTTCATCACAGCGTGGAACGAATTCCTGTTCGGACTGATGCTGACGTCAAACAGGGCTGTTCCGATGACAGTCGGCGCTTCTTTCTTCTTTGCGGCGAGCGGCGGCGGCATTCAATGGGGCGCGGCATCGGCCGTCATGATCGTCGGCGCGTTGCCGCCGATGCTCATTGGCATCATCATGTACCGACAAATCAGCGGTTCCATGACGGCAGGTGCGGTGAAAGGCTAAGGCTTCCGGTTGTTTGCAATGCTGCTGTGCGTGGTTCGACAAGCTCACCATGAGGGAGAATTGTGGGTTGCAGTGATATTCGGCCCACCCAAGAGTATAGCACCAACGAGGAACATCTCGACTCCCTGCAATCAATTCACCTCCCTCATGGTGAGCCCCGTCGAACCACGCACGTCTATTGTGCAAACTTAATTCACGAAATCTCCCTTGCTGTGTGAGCCTCGCCGGTACAGACTTGAGCCAAAAATGCGGGGGGATCATGCGTACCCAGATCGTCATCATCGGCTCGGGACCGTCCGGCCTGCTGCTTGGACAGCTCTTGAGCGATGCTGGTATCAGCAACATAGTCCTCGACCGCGTCGGCAAGGAATATATCCTCGGCCGCGTCCGCGCGGGAGTTCTCGAGGAAGGCACAGTCGAACTGATCGACAGGGCGAAATCCGGGACGAGGATGCACGTCGAGGGGTTACCGCATGACGGCTTTTCTCTTGTCTTCGACGGACGCGATCATCGCATCGACCTGACTGGCCTTACCGGCGGCAAGCGCGTCATGGTCTACGGCCAGACGGAGCTCACCCGCGACCTGATGGAACGGCGCGAAAAGAGCGGCGGCGAGAGCATTTATGATGCAAGCAACGTTCAGCCGCATGATTTCGATGGCAATTCGCCCTATGTCACTTATGAAAAAGATGGCATCACCCATCGTATCGACTGCGATTTCATTGCCGGGTGCGATGGTTTTCATGGTGTCAGCCGCAAATCCATCCCGGAGAGGTCGCTGCGCATTTTTGAGAAAGTCTATCCCTTCGGTTGGCTCGGCATCCTTGCCGATGTGCCGCCGGTCAATCACGAACTGATCTATGCCAATCATCCGCGCGGCTTTGCGCTATGCTCCATGCGCTCCGCAACCCGCAGCCGCTACTATGTTCAATGTGCACTCGACCAGAAGATCGAGGACTGGAGCGACGATCGCTTCTGGGACGAGCTGCGGCGCCGCCTGCCTCCCCACCATGCGGACGCGGTGATAACTGGACCTTCGTTCGAAAAGTCGATCGCGCCTCTGCGCTCCTTCGTTGCGGAACCCATGCGCTTCGGGCGCCTCTTCCTCGTCGGCGATGCGGCGCATATTGTGCCCCCGACGGGAGCCAAGGGGCTTAATCTGGCGGCAAGTGACGTCCATTATCTTTTCTCCGGACTTGCCGAATATTATCGCGATAGTTCGGATAGCGGCATCAACGCCTATTCGGCGCGGGCGCTTTCACGCGTCTGGAAAGCGGTGCGTTTTTCCTGGTGGATGACAACAATGATGCATCGTTTTCCGGACACGGGGGAATTCGACCAGAAGATTCAGGAGACCGAACTCGACTATCTCACGCATTCCCGCGCCGCCTCTACGGTGCTGGCGGAAAACTATGTCGGTCTGCCTTACTGAATGCGATTTTAGAGCCTTTCATGTATGAAGGGGCTAGCCCGATAGGTTTGTGGTTGGGCGAAACCTGGAGCGGTAGTATGGCAACTCTTTCACCCCGGGATTCGCGCCCATGATCTCCCATCACCTACCGGCTTCGTCATATGTGGTACCGCTCGGAGCGCTGGCGCTTGCCATTGCTGTGCAGCTCTTTGGTGTTCCGGGAGGCCCTGGACATGCATGGGTAACAGTTCTCGTTTCGCTTATCACTCTCGCCATTTTGCTCGTCACCGTATTCGTCGTCCTTGAGCATGCGGAAGCTCTGGCATTCCGTCTTGGCCAGCCCTACGGAACGCTGCTGCTTACCTTCGCCGTCACGACGGTTGAGGTTTCGATCATCGTCTCGATGATGCTGCATGGCGCAAACAACCCGACACTGGCGCGCGAGTCCGTCTTCTCAACGGTGATGATCGTCTGCGCAGGTGTCGTCGGTCTGTGTCTTACGCTTGGCGCGTGGCAACATCGCCAGCAGGATCTGAAACGGCAGGGAACAAGTGCGATCCTTTCGGTTCTGACCGCCTTGACGGTACTGACGCTCGTTCTGCCCAACTACACACTTTCGACGGATCCGGGCAGCTTTTCCCCTGTCCAGCTCATCTTCGTCAGCTTCTGTTCGGTACTGCTTTATGCGAGTTTCGTGTTCGCACAGACGGTGCGTCAGCGCGAAGATTTTCTTGACGAAAGCGCCGCTTATACCGGTGTTCATGCGGGAAATACATCCAGGCGAGCGCTCTACGCCAACGCGCTTTTCCTGGTGATAGGACTGGTTGGCATTGTCCTGCTCGCGGAACAGGTCGCCGTCGGCATCGAGGATGGTCTCGCTGCACTGAACGTCGCGCAGAGCGATTCCATCGTCGGCGCATTTATCGCGACACTGGTCCTTCTGCCTGAAGGTTTGGCCGCCATTCGTGCCGCGCTTAACAATGAATTGCAGCGCAGCCTTAACATTGCGCTCGGTTCGGCCCTGGCGACAATCGGGCTGACCATTCCAGCAGTCGGCATGGCAAGCCTTATCACTGGGCGAGAACTCACGCTCGGCCTTTCGTCGGGCGATACGGTACTTCTGGCGCTGATCCTTTCGATCAGCATCCACAGTTTCGGAACGGGACGCACTACTGTGCTGACCGGCATGGTGCATCTGGTCGTCTTTATCGCCTTCGTGCTTTTGCTTGCAGTTCCCTAAGACACGAGGCGCATTTACCGTATCGTAGCCGTATATTTGCCGCCGCTGCATTCCCAGCGCCGGGACGAACATCTATCGTTGTCGAGGTGAAACGGATCCCGGAGCAAACTCGATGAAAAGCAAATTCAGTAAAGTCATATTGGCGGGCGGTGTCCTCGGTCTCTGCCTGACAACGAGCGTCACGGCGGCAACGATCAAGGATCTGCAGGGCGCATGGACCATGAACGGAACCAAGTGCGAGGACACATTCAAGAAGGTCGGCAAGACGGTCGAGTTCAAGGACCGGACGGCTTCGACTTCAACGGGATTGCTGATCAGCGGCAGCAAGGTCACAGGGCCAAACGCCGTGTGCACGACAAAGAGCGTGAAGAAACAGAAAGACCGGCTGTCGGCGACGTTGTCCTGCACCGATTCAATGATCGAAAGCGATATGACCCAGACGTTCAAGATCGTCGACGCGAACACGTTTCAGAGGTTCGACCCCTTCGGCGATAATATGTATGTCACCTACAAGAAGTGCGACATGTGATGTTCGAGCCTTGCCGCCCGCGCGGGGCGGGCTGGCTTGGCTGTCAGAAATGCAAAACGACGCCGAAGATCGGTCCCTGCTCGACGACATTCATGACAAAACCGTCATTGCTATAGTCGACGCCAAGCGCCCGGTAGCCGGCTACGGCTGAAACCTTTTCGTTGAAACTGTAGCCAATGCCACCGGCAACATCCCAGTCGACATCGGCACCACCGCCGCCAACAAGACCCCAGCCGGTAAAATAGACCTTGTCGGTGATCGAATATTTGGCACGAATGCCGCCGAGGCCATCGACCCAGGTCGCGCTGTCTTCACGTTTCACACCATCGAGAATGCCGCCGCTAAACGCAATCTCGGTGCTGGCATTCCAGACCCTCAACCCGGCGACAAGATCGAGGTTGCCTCTTTCGCTCTGCAGCACGGAATACCCGGCGCCGACGAGCCCGGCAAAGGTTTCGGAGGTCACGCTGACATTGTCCGCGATAATCCCTCGCGGCGTGCCCCGGCCACTGGAGATCTTCGTATACATGATATCGGTGAAAATGCTGTAGCGATCATAGCGCGCCTCGCCAATGGCCATGGCGGCAAAATCGAGCTCTTTGAGGATGTCGCCAAATTTCATGTCCATGTGCACTGTCGGCAGGCCGAACAGACCCGTATCGCCGGACATGCCCGCCGCCCAGAAATAGGGGCTAACCGCAAAGGTCCAACCGTCCTTTTCGATTTGCTTGAGTTCCGGCGCCATCGGCGAAGTAATGTCGGCCGCAGAGACCGGGCTTGCAAACAGCAAGCCAGCCGCAAGCGCCGATGCCAAAGTATTAAAAAGTTTCATCGCTGTCCCCCTTTTGAACGTCGCGATCAGTCGTCAACCGAATCCCATGTTTGATCCGGATTGAATGACCTTATCTCTTTAACCATCTTGTCGGTAGCCGGTCCGAGATCCTTTTCGTAAATGGTCCCATGATGACTGACGACGAAAGTCTTGATTCCGGTTTCGCCATATATTGCCGGCCAGGCGATCAAGGCATGTCCGGCGATCATGTTGCCATTGATGACAAAATCATACTTGCCGCCGGCAATGTTGCTGCCCTGGCCTTTGAGTATCCGGTAGCGATAGCCGAAATAGCCGCGGTCTGACTTCGCGCTGGCTTCGATCTTGGCATCATCTCCGAAACTCCCGGCAGGACTTTCCTCGCCGCCGTCCGATTTCCAGTAGAGCCCGTCGTGCTTTCCTTCTTCACTGATGAGCTTCTGAGCAAATTCGAGCACGCCATCACCATCGTGATCCTCCTGCGCGTAGGCAGTCTGCGCGGCGATGTAGCTACGGCACGTCTGGATGGCCGCGGTTTCGTTCTCGCCGATCCGCCGCGCCAGAATCTCCTCGAGCCCCTTGTTCGTATCGAACTGCCAGCCGGCATCCTGCTTGACCAAGGGAAACGGAAATGGCCAGGCAAGATTTCCGAGAATGACTTCCTTGCTGCCATCTTTCCGGTCTTTCAGTTCGGCGCGTTCCGTGGAGGCCTTCTGGAGGTCGGTCAAACGATCGTCGAAGTCATCTGATTTCTTGGCCGCTTCGGCATTCAGGCCAAGAACCTTGGCCAAAGCGTCGACATCCTTGGCACCGAGATCCTTCTTCAGAGCATCAAGTGCCTCCCCCGGTTCCTTGAAAGTTTCCGACTTTGCGCCAACGAAGCGTTGAAGCGAAGGCTCCGCCGCAATCAAAGGGGACGTTGCCGCCATCGAAAGGAATGCGGAAGCGACGAGTAATTTCAAAATCGAGCGATACATTTTCGTAATCCCTTCAAAAGGAATGGTGATGGCTTCGACAGGTCAGCGACGGCCACGGCCTCCGCCACCTCGACCTCCGCCGCCTCTGCCGCCGCCGCCGCGTTGCACCCTGGGGCCGCCACCGCCCCTGGCGCGCTGTCCGCCACCCTGGACTCTGGCACCACCACCAGCCTGGGCTCTGGGACGTCCACCGCCGCCACCCAGGCTGGCATTGCCGCGCTGCGAGGAGGCGCGAGCATCCCGACCAGAGCCATAATTGCCGAGGGAGCTTGGCTGCCTCGGACGGTTATCGACGCGTCCGCCTGCCGGCTGTTGCCGAGGGCGGTCGGGGCGGCTTGCATTGGGCCTGTCTCGATTCGGGCGGTTAGCCCCTGCGCCTTGTCCGATGTTACGGTTACCCGCGCCTGCACCTTGCCCGATATCGCGATTGGCCGGACGATTTGCACCTTGACCAGGGCGATTGCCGGCGAAATTGCCGCCATCCCTTTGCCTCAGTTGGTTCTGCACATCGCGGCGTACATCGCTGCTCTGGATTCTCGATCCGATTGCAGCCCCCGCGAGTCCGGCACCTGCGGCTCCCGCGAGTCCGCCAAGGTTGCCGAGCTGCCCGCCGTTTTCCCTTAGATCGAGCCGGTTTCCCCTGTTCTCGCGAATATTGTTCGTGATGGAATCCTGGTCGAAATTGAATTTGCTGCTGTCGAAATTGAGGTTGTTGATATTGTTCCTGTCAAAATTGAAATCGTTGCGATTGATATCGTCGATGTTGATGTCGACATCGTCCCCTCCCCATGAGTGCCAATTATCCCAGTCGATTGCAGCGCCGAAAACTGCTCCGGTGACAAATCCACTCCAATAAGGCGCGTAGGGGTAATAGTACGAAGGATAAGGATCGCCATAAACGATCGGGGCCGTCGCAACATAGGTCGGGCTGGTCAAGATGACGGGATCATAGGTCGGAACGTACGTCACTTCCTTTTTGGCAGGACGGATGATGACGTTGTCATCGTCGTTTGTCTCTACGACAACCTTGTCATTTGACTTGATTGTACCATTGTCCACTGCCTTGTCGCGGAGTTCCTGTATCGCCACAAGCACGTCTTTCTGCTGACTGACGACCGCCTCGCCCAGTTGCTGCGTCCATTCGAGATCGTCGTTCATCATCGTCAGAACTGTTGGATAGTTGAGAAGCGATATCACGCTTCCGTCCCATGATGGATCGGGTTTCGCATCAGGCTTTGCTTTCGCCTGATCCTGAAACCGCGCCGCCTGGACGATCTGAAGAGGGTTGAGCGCGGCCGAAAGCACAAGGGCCACAAGGTCGTCGGGATAGAGCGCGATGCGCGCGGTCAGCGTTTGCAGCTCTGCCGCAGTCAGCAGTGCAGGCGCCGGTGCCACGGGTGCGGCCGGCGCTGTTGCGGCGGGCGCAGGCTGCGTCTGCGTCCAAGCCTGCATGCCCGGCCCGCACATCAGCAGCGCTGCCGAAGCGACCACGGCAATCGTTTTTTGGTGCAATGACATAGCGGCTCTCCTCAAATTCCACGTTCTGACGACGTGCGGCACCCGGGTAATTGCTTGCAGTCGGTTCGTTAGGGCATCAAACCTTCTCCACAGACAGGACGGCTCCGGTGGAGTCGATCAGGCAAGTCGAACGCTGGCCCTTGGAGTCGAGGATGATCTGATATTTACCGCCATCCACCGCCGCCGAACTCACGGGAAGGACCGTCGCGCTATCGCCGCCAAACTTTGTCGCCGAAGCGCTGGCGCAGGCCAGTTGCAAATCGGCTGGTGCCGTCTGCGCCGTGTTTCTTGCCATGTTTTCGGGTGTGGGGCTGTTGTCCGACACACATCCTGCCAGCGCCAATATACCACTCGCAACCATAATGAAGTTGATATTTTTCAAATGTCCTCGACCTGATTTGCAAAGCATCGTTTTCCCCCTGACTTTGCTACTCAAACACCTTTGTAGAGTGATGCGCCCTGCATGAGCACGATCACTTTCGCTCCGACCTGGATCTGTGAAGCCAGATCGACAATGTCTTCATTGTTCATTCTGATGCAGCCCGACGACACATTGAGCCCGATAGACCAGGGCTCGGGCGTGCCGTGGATGCGATAGATCGTGTCCTGATCACCCTCATAGAGATAAAGCGCGCGTGCTCCGAGCGGATTGTCGGGACCGCCGGGCATTCCCCCTGCAAACTTCACGGCATTCGGGTCACGTGCCACCATCTCGGCTGGCGGCGTCCAGGTTGGCCATTCGGCTATGCGCCCGACGCGCACTATACCCGCCCATCCGAAACCGTCGCGGCCGACGCCGATTCCATATCGGACGGCTTGACCACCACCTTTGACGAGATAAAGGAAATGCTGGTTGCCATCGATGATGATGGTTCCCGGTTTTTCAGCGGTCCGGAACGGAACTACCTGCTTGCGAAATGCCTCGGGCACCTGACCGTTCGCCGCGTAATATTTGCGGGCTTTCTTGCTGTCATAGGCGATCCAGGTCCGGGTCTTCGTATCGTAAATCTGCGTCTTCGGAACCTGCGCCAATCCCGCCGCGATACCGCCGACGAGTAATCCTGCTACAGCCAGAAAAGCAGCCGATTTCATGCCAAGAAACGATGCGGAACTTCTTTTCATTTCGCCGTCCCCTTCAACCATTTTTGCACCCGGTCCGCATGTTTTCCGACCCATGCCTTGGCGTAGTCGGCTGGCGGCTGCCGGTCGACTTCGACCGCATAGCTCATCTCGGTGATTTCGTCGGGCGTGAAATCGATGTTTTCAAGGAACTTGGTCACTTCCGGACTCTTCGTAGCCAATGCCTTCGAATAGGCGATGTGGAAGCGCGCGGCATCCCAGGCGACGGGTGCATTCGATTTGGCCAGCCAATCAGGATCGTCCGCAGGCAGGATTACATGCCACTTGGACGCGTCGTGGGCGGGCTCATCAAGCTTGACGATGTCATGCAGCTTGAAGACGACATGGGGGCTGTAGCACGCAAATATGATCGGCTTATCTGTCGCCTCGGCCGCATCGACCGCCGCCATGCCCATTTCTTCCGGCATTTCGAGAAGCCGCATTGTCTTGGCATAACCATAACTGTTGGCCCGAATACGTTCGATGACTGTGGATGACCACGTCTCGGCGCCAATCCACATCTCTCCCTGGCCATCGCCGTCCGTGTCGAAGGCTGCGGTCTTTTTCGGATCGAGAAGATCGGCGATCGCATGGATGCCCGTCTTGTCGACTGTCTGCTTGGTCGTGCAAATGCCCTGCCAGGCGGGAACGCCGAAATCCGCGAGCTGGACTTTATCGCCGTATTTCTCCACCAGCGAATTGAGGTTCGGCAGCCAGACCTCCGGATGGACATCGACCTCACCGGAAGCAAGCCCGGCGAAAGCGGTCATCGTCCCCATCTCCTCGACGTCGACGCTCTTATGCATATTCACTTCGAGAGTTGTTTTGATGATGTTCGCGGTAACCTGGCCCGACGGCCAATTCGGCATGGCGACAACCAGATCGGCTGCAATTGAAGTCGCGGGAAACGTCATCCAAACTGACAGGACCAATCCCGCAAATTGACCGAGCCTCGTTAATCGTTGCCTCATCTGCCACGCTCCCACATGATATGATCGGCATTAGCAAGCATCGACTGCATTATCGTAAGTACGTAACTGTTAATTTTTGCCGGAAGAGCGTTTCCGGTGTAGAACTTAAAGGGTCCATTTGGACGCGTGGGGTGGTATGACACGAATTCTGATCGCGGATGACCATGAGATCGTCCGGCAAGGCGTGAAAGCGATCCTGTCGAAGCGGGATCGCTGGGAAATCGTCGGCGAAGCAGCCGACGGGCGGGACGCTGTCGGACAGGCACGACTGACCGAACCGGAAATCGCAATTCTCGACTACGCCTTGCCGTTCATCAATGGTGTGGAAGCGGCGCGACAAATCCGGCTGCACAGTCCGAAGACCGAGGTCCTGATATTTACCCAGCACGACAATGAAGCTCTGCTGCGCAACATTCTTGAAGCGGGCGTACGCGGCTATTTGCTGAAATCCGATGCCACGCAATATCTCATCCAGGCAGTGGAAGCATTGGAGCACCGCCAGCCGTTCTTTACCAAGACGGTGTCTGACATGCTCGTGTCATCCTATCTCGCTAAATCCGATGCTACGTCGAGTATTCTCACCTCGCGCGAAACAGCAGTGGTCAAACTGATTGCCGAGGGCCATAGCAACAAGGAGACGGCAGCGGTGCTTGGCCTCAGCGAGAAGACCGTCGAAAGCCACCGTGCGGCTGCAATGCGGAAACTGGATGCCAAATCCACCGCGGCCCTTGTTCGATATGCCATAAGAAACCGGTTGATCGAGGCTTGACGATGGTTTCGCGCAAAATGGCCAAGCACTACCACCACTCACCCGCCGCAATTTTCTCGAGTGAAAGCATCGACATGAACCATACCTCCGAAGCAGCTCAGCTGCCGCGGCCATCCCGCAGTCGCCTGGCCGCACTGCCGGTGCTTGGGCTCTTGCTGACGCTCGCATTGGCTGGTTGCGCCGGGCATGCCAAAGGCGTAATGGCTCCGGTGGCCGTGACGGGTGCAACGGGTGGTTCAACGGTCGACATGCTCGTCGTTACCAGCCGCGTCCCCTCGCACGATCCGGCGACGTTGTTTACAGGGGAGCGCAGCCCGACGCCTTATTTGACGGATATCACCGTATCGATCCCTTCCGATGCCAAGCGCAAAGCGGGAACAGTCCAGTGGCCGAAAAAGGTACCGCCGAATCCGGAAACGGACTTTGCCGTGACAAAAGTGCAGCAACTGCATTCCCCCGAAGAGGGACGCGCCTGGTTCCGCCAGCATGTCGTTAATGGGCATGCGATGGTCTTTGTCCATGGTTTCAACAACCGCTACGAAGATTCGGTTTTCCGCTTCGCCCAGATCATCCACGATTCCAAGGCGCAGGTAACGCCAATCCTGTTCACCTGGCCCTCGAGGGCACGCGTCTTCGACTATAATTACGACAAGGAGAGCACCAACTTCTCGCGTACTGCGTTGGAACAGGGACTGCAAACGCTTGCCAAGGACAAGGACGTCAAGGAAATCACGGTCATGGCTCACTCGATGGGAACATGGCTCGCCATGGAATCGCTGCGGCAGATGGCAATACGCGACGGCCGGGTGCAGCCCAAGATAAAGAATGTGATTCTTGCTTCGCCCGATATCGATGTCGATGTCTTCGCAAGACAATGGAACGAGCTTGGCAAGGACAAGCCGAAAATCACCATCTTCGTGTCACAGGACGACAGGGCCTTGAAGGTGTCGCGGTTGATCTCGGGCGATGTCGATCGTCTTGGTGCGATCAATCCGGCGGCGGAGCCTTACAAGACCAAGCTGGAAGCTGCCGGAATAACCGTCGTGGATCTGACCAAGGTCAAAACCGATGACGGACTGCGCCACGGCAAATTCGCCGAGAGTCCGGAGATCGTCCAGCTCATCGGACAGCGGCTCGTGACGGGACAGACGCTTACCGATTCAGACGTTTCCTTCGCTGACGGCGTGACGGCGGTCGTGGCCGGAAGCGTCGGTACCGTGGGCAAAGTTGCAGCGACGACCGTGACCGCGCCGCTCACCGTGCTCGAGGGCAATAAGATCGAATATAGACGCCCTAAATCCGACAGGGTGAACGAGACCCTGAACAGCAAGTCACCCACGCCCGAGCTCAGCTACTAGGCGGACAATGGCGATCGACCAGGACAACGATCCGGCCTTCCTCGTGTTTCGCGGAGGGCCGTTTTACAACTTGCAGCTGAAAACAAATCTGCTCGACGGAACCCATCTCAAGCCCCTGCCGCGCGCGTTGATATTCTCGTCCTGGGCTATGACAATCAACAATGAGGGACGATCCCTCAGTCTTGCGGCATGGTGGTCTATCATCATCAGCAACACGCTTTTCTGGTTTCTGCTCTTGCGTGCGGTATTGCGGCACATCGTGTGGGCGCTATTGCTGCGCGATTTTTCAAGGCTCCGGACAAGGCTTGTGGCAACGCATCCGGACAGCCATGCCGGTCTGAGTTTCGTCGGCCGTTATCCCAATGGCTATATTCTGTTCACCGTCGCGGTAAGTAGCGTCGTCGCTGGCACTTTGACACACCAGTCTTGCACGGGACAGTTACAGCAACCGCATTTGGATCCATTATGGGTCTTTGGCTCGCCGTTATATTCGCCTATTTCGGCATACCGCTGATCGGCTTTGCCCGTGTGCTCGGAAAGCTTAAGCGACAGACTTTACTCGCAGCATCCGCACGGGCAACCGACTATCAGCGGCAATCCGAGCGTAACACGCTTGGCAAGAACGTTATCGGCGATGGCGAAAAAACCATCAAAGGCGATGATATACAGGATCCAGGCAAGCTCTACGATGCAGCGAAAAAGCTCTCACCGATGCTGGTGACGCGATCGACGCTTGTGCCCGTCTCCGCCGCTGCCCTGCTCCCATTCTTGGCGATCGGTCTGACGCAGCTGCCGATGAAGGAGCTGGCTCCGATTCTGAAGCGTCTGTTGCTGCTTTAGAGCAGGTCTATCTAGCCTCCCTTGGCTCCGACGCTTACGGCATTGGCATTTTTTCCAGCGCCGTGCCAAACTCGACGGCTGTACCATATTGCTTGCCTTTGTCGATGAAGTAGATCGTCTTGCTGTATGGGACGAGAACCCGCACAATCCGCCGCTGCATCATGCCATCAAGGTCGAGCAGATGTTGGTGAACTAGGCTCTTTTCTGCTGAGTGAGCTTCCACTGCCAGAATACAGGAGATTAGCGCGACGAGCCGGAAAAGCGCGCGAACAAGAGACAACTTGGGCATTCTCGCAAAACTCCTGCTCCGGCAGCGAAAGTCCACAGTTCCATCGACTATATGGGGGCCCGAGCGTGTCCGTAACTGCCCGACTTCGCGGTGGGTGCAAGGGAGAGCGAATTCGTCAATCGCCGGTCCCGCCCGGGCGGGGCAAGGGGAAGGGAGGCAACCCCGTGCCCTTGGCGATGCTGGTCCAAAATAGCGCCGGCAGCAACGATGTTACAGTAACATCGTTGCAAGAAATCCGGCCTCGACGCATCTTTGTTGCCTGAAGGCGTTTCTCGCGCCGATTCCGGCAAAAATACTGAAACAGGCTTACCGCATGAAACGCATACTGCCAGCTCTTTTGTTCCTGCTCTGCGCCTCCGAGATTACCGCAGCCGAGCCGCTGCAATCGCGCATGCTCCAGCGGCAAACGGCCCGCGCCATCCGCAATGCGGGGTTCTGGTGCGACAGGATCACCGATGCTAGGATCGACAAGGCTCGATCTGCTGGCGGCGCCACGATCGTGCAGGTGACCTGCGATGATAAAACGACGTTCGCGCAATACAGTCTGACCATGAACGCCGACAACAGCAAGGTAACGAAAATCGAACCTTGGAAGTGAACCCTCCAGGTTTCGTAGCCAAGAGACGCTACTTTTAGTTGGATGCGTCAGCCACCGGAGCAGGCAGGACAAAACCTGCCTTCGTCAAACCGGCTCCAAGCTGGTCGACGATCTCCCGCGAATAGTGGCGGGCCGCCATATCGGAACGGAACGATGCGGGGAAGTGCTTGCGCTTGGCGTTGAGACGTTTTGCTGCTTCGTTTATATCTGCGGCATTCTTCATCTGGCCCGCTGCCGCAAGTTCGAGAATGTTGGCAATATAGTTTTCCGATCTGCCCATCTGCTGCACGCGAAGCAGCGCTTCCGCAAACTCTCCGCGCCGGTAAGCATCAAGCGCAAGCGTGAGCCCGGCATCGCTGGGCGCGGCGCCATCGACCATCCCGGCTTTGACTGCCATTCCCGCACCTTCCGCCCATCGGCCTACGGCGAATAGCATAGCTCCTAGCCGGGCCGGGATGAGGCCATTGCCGGGATTGAGCCCCATTGCACGATATCCGGACACGAACGCCGCTTCCGTCTGACCATTGCGGAATTGTGCCAGCATTTGAGCATATCCGGCGCGGTCGGACATAGGGGCGAGTGAAACGGCTCTATTTGCCAGCGTCAGTGCCTGCACAGTCAATTCGGTCGGCGCTTCAGGCGCGTCCAGCTCAAGATTGACGATTGCGAGTTCGGCGTTGATGTCTGGATTGTTCGGTGCGTCCAGCAGCGATGTACCGAGGCAAGTTTGCACCTCTTGTAACAGGCCGGTATCGAGCTGTTCGAGAGCCACGGCAGACCGCAGGACGCAGCCATTGCCAAACGTCGGCGACCTCAGTTCACGCGTCAACTCCAGGCTGTTGATGACGCCGCGTGTGCCGGCGAACCGGTTTGCGAGGTCCGTAATCAGTTCGTAGCGAACGTCGATACCCGGCCTGTCGACCTCGACGCGCTCGACTCCAGAACGCAGGGCTTCTCCAGCCGCGGGATTGACAACCTGCCACCACACCGCACGGACGTGGTCGTCAGGGTGATATTTGAGGATCACATGATAGCGAGTATCCATTCGACTTTGGGAACCGAACAGGGACCCGGCTGCCGATCGGATCCCGCCCGTTTCCGACGCCATGTCTCCTGCCGCAAGCTTGAGCGTCTGATACTGCGACAGGGCCGTCATCAGGTAATCATGGATCAGTCCAGCCTCGATGTCCGTCTGGTCACCGGCCAACTTCATCTCGATGGCAACATTTGGCTTTTCCGAATAAACAGGACCCTTTCCAGAAAGAAACCACAGGAAACCGCAAGCGGCCGCTACAAGTCCTGCAAGAACGAGCCGTCGATCGAAGACCCTGCTCTTCCAGCCGGAATTTGTACTCCCGATTTCGGGTGCATCAAGAAGGTCGGACTCGTCGAGAGTTTCAGTCTGGGGTGGGGCCTTGGTAAAAACAGGAATATAGCGTCCGCGCGGCAGCTCGATGCGGACGCTGCCTTCTTCGGCGTGAGCCTCATAATATTGGGCAAGAGAGGCGCGAAGCCGTGTCGCTTCTATGCGGACAATTGGATCCGTGGTGGGATCAAAGCTGCAGGGGCGACCAAACACATCGACCGCGATCGTATAGGCCTTCACCGCAGCAGCACGACCCTCGAACATTTCGCTGGCTACAAATCGCAGGAAATTCCTGTTGCGATCGGTCGAGTGAAACTGGGGATCGGACAAGAGCCTGTCCAATTCCTGCTTCGCCTCCTGTTCGGTGACCTCTTCGGTTTCCGTTGCGTCGATATTGACGTCAACTTCCATGGCAGACCCCCGTGCTTCAGCCTGGAACAGAATTGAACGGAACAGGCCAAGAAGCCATAGGGTGAATACCCCAGGTTGCACCGGAATTATACTGAGACACTTAGTTTAAATAGGATTAATCAGGAAACAAAGAGCTACGTCAGATTGATTGGTCAAGGTATTTTGCTGCGCGCCGCAATGCAAATATCAATAACTTCGTTTTCGATATCGGAACACAAGGTCTCGTACTCCACCAACAGTCTGTCGTCCGAGGAGCCATTTCGTCGCAAGCGGTCAAGGGTTGAACTTGCTTCGTCGAACGCGTCGCAGAGGCTTACCAAAGTTGAATTCCGGGTGCTGAGCATCTGCAGCTGCCCGCGCATTGCGGGCAGCTTGAGCATCAATTTCCAGAGTCCCCTTTGGGATGAAGCCGTTGACATTGCCGATGCTGAACCTCCGCTTCCGTCGTAAACTAATCCATTCGAGCTATATGCCGCCAAAAGGCAGGCGAACCGGCAATTGTGCAGAACACCCGGTTTCTTTCCGACGATAGTGCATAATTGATGCTCACCGCGGGAGTACGTTACGGTAAAAACCGCGGGGACAGGTCCTAAGGGACGGAAAATATTCTGATCAGGTTCGACGTGGAGGTATGGCCTCGTCTCTTCTGGCCCCGCCTTTGTTACCGTTACGTACTTACAAACGGACACTCCAGTGGCGAACGTGTACGCGACGAACAAGGCCAATGACCTTCATGGACATGCGAATTCAAAATCCCCGTCCGATGCGATTTCGGTGGACTTGTCCGCACGGCGTACTGGAATGTCGTTCCAGCGAACCCGCATGAGCGCCGACCGCACCTTGATGTCGGTGATCCGCACGTCCCTCTCACTGATAGGCTTTGGATTTACAATATTCCAGTTCTTCGAGAAGCTGCGCGATGCCGGCACACTCACTCATGCCGGGGCGCCACGCAGTTTCGGACTGGCGCTTGTCCTTCTCGGCATATGCATGCTTGTGATCGGCATCATCTATCACACGCAGTTCATGCTCGAACTTCGACGTACCCGGGAGGAAATGGTGGCGGATGGCATCATTCACGGGGAGAGCCGCTATCCGGTTTCGTACACACTTGTGACGGCAGTAATCCTGCTTCTTATCGGTCTCTTCGCTGTCGCAAGCATGGTCTTTGATATCGGCCCATTTCAGGACGGAACGGGCAGCTGATTCCTAGAGTAATCGTTCAAAGAGGAGTTATGAAGTTGGCTAAGGATAAAAAGAGCGGCAAACCAAAGAAGGGTGGAGGTCAACCCAATATTCTCGTTATTTGGGGTGACGATATCGGCATCTCCAATCTGAGCTGCTACAGCCGCGGCTTGATGGGATATCAGACGCCCAATATCGATCGCCTCGCCAAAGAAGGCATGATGTTCACCGACAGCTATGGCGAACAGTCGTGCACGGCCGGAAGGTCTTCCTTCATCACGGGCCAGAGCGCCTACCGGACCGGCCTGTCCAAGGTGGGCATTCCTGGCGCAACCGCCGGGCTTCAACCCGAGATCGTGACGATCGCGGACCTGTTGAAAAACCAGGGTTATGCGACAGGACAGTTCGGCAAGAACCACCTGGGAGATCTCAACAAGTTCCTGCCGACGGTCCACGGTTTCGATGAATTCTTTGGCAATCTGTACCACCTCAACGCCGAGGAAGAGCCTGAAATGTACGACTATTTTCCGGAAAAAGACTTTCCGGGCTTTCGGGAAAACATCGGCCCTCGCGGCGTAATTCATTCCTGGGCACAGGATAAGGACGACCCGACGGAGCAAAAGCGCTGGGGCAAGGTAGGCAAGCAAAAGATCAAGGACACCGGACCGCTGACCACCAAGCGTATGGAAACCTGCGATGAAGAATTCGTCGATGCCGCCAAGGATTTCATCAAGCGGCAGAACAGCGCCGGCAAGCCATTCTTCGTCTGGCTCAACACCACGCACATGCATCTGTTTACGCACACGAAAAAATCGAGCCTCGGACAGGCCGGGCGTTGGCAGTCTCCCTATCATGATACGATGATCGATCACGACAAGAACGTCGGCGATATGCTCGACTATCTCGATGAGCTTGGTATCGCCGGAGATACGTTCGTCATGTATTCGACCGACAACGGTCCCCACATGAACTCGTGGCCGGATGGAGGCATGACGCCATTTCGCAGCGAGAAGAACTCCAACTGGGAAGGTGCCTTCCGTGTTCCGATGCTTGTGCGTTGGCCAGGGAAGATCAAGGCCGGGTCGGTATCGAACGAAATCGTCCAGCACCATGATTGGTTGCCGACCTTCCTTGCCATGGCAGGCGATCCCGACGTGATGGACAAGCTCAAAAAGGGCTATACCGCCAACGGCAAGCCATTCAAGAACCATATCGACGGGTATGATCTGCTACCGTACCTCACGGGTGAAGAGGCTAGCAGTCCACGCAAGCTCTTCGTCTATTTCAGTGACGACGGCGATGTTCTCGGCATCCGCTACGACAATTGGAAAGTCGTGTTCATGGAACAGCGCTGTCAGGGCACGATGCGGATTTGGGCGGAGCCATTTACGCCGCTGCGGCTGCCGAAGCTATTCAACCTCAGGACTGATCCCTACGAGCGGGCGGATGTGACGTCCAACAGCTACTATGAGTGGCAGCTGTATCACACTTATATTTTGTTTGGCGCCTACACGATAGCGGACAAGTTCGCAGCAACCTTCAAGGATTTCCCGCCCAGTCAGAAGGCGGCAAGCTTCACCATAGACGACGCGCTCGCGAAGATGGCCGAAGCAAGCAGTGGCAAGTTCAATTAGAGATTGTCACGGGCGGCTTTCGCAAGACAGCCGCCCGCCACCCGTCAATCGGCGAGGGAAAGAGACATGACGCTGGCGCAGATCATCGGATTCGCGATCAATGCGAGTATGTTTCTCATTGTCTTCGCACTTGGGTTGCGTGCGACCTTCGATGACGTGACGTATCTGTTCCGCAGACCAAGTCTTTTCGTCCGTTCAATTCTCTCCATGAATATTTTCATGCTCGCGGTTGCGGTGCTGTTGTCGTTGCTGTTCAATCTCCACCCGGCCATCAAGATCGCGCTTGTTACGCTTGCCATTTCTCCGGTTCCGCCGGTGCTGCCGGGAAAGCAGGAGAAGGCCGGTGGCTCGGCCTCCTACACAATCGGCCTGCTGGTAGCGACGGCACTGGTTTCGATTGTGCTCGTTCCCCTCGCCATCAGTCCCCTCGGGAGTTCGTTCAACATCGATATGCACGAACCCGCAAGCGCTATCGCTTCTGTCGTGCTGATCTCCATAATCGTTCCGTTGGTAGCGGGCGTCATCATCCGCCACTTTGCGCCTGACCTTGCAAGCCGCATCGAACGCCCGATCTCCCGTTTTGCAACGTTGCTTTTGATCGTCGCAGTCGTACCCGTCCTGTTCATCGCCTCGCATGCCATCTGGGCGTTGGTCGGAAACGGAATTGTCATCATGCTCGTGCTGTTCACGCTTATTGGCGTTGCCCTCGGTCACTTCCTTGGTGGTCCAAATCCGGATGACCGTACGGTCCTCGCGCTCGCTACGGGAACGCGGCATCCTGGCGTTGCGCTAGCAATCTCTAGCCTGAATTTTCCCGACGAGAAGGCCGTCATGGCGGTCGTGCTTTACCATCTTGTCATTGGTGCTATCGTCTCGATACCCTACGTGAGATGGCGCACTCGCATTCATGCGCTCCGTCCGGAGATGAAATGATGCTCGACCAACCGGAACGAACCCAAACCAAGACCGCTCCTTTCGACAACATGGTGTGGATTCCCGGCGGCGAATTTCGCATGGGTTCGGACAACCACTACCCCGAGGAAGCCCCTGCGCACAGGGTCCGGGTCAATGGTTTCTGGATGGACAAGTTTACGGTGACCAACCTAGACTTTGCCCGTTTTGTCGAGGCGACCGGTTATGTGACGCTGGCTGAAAGACCGGCCAACCCAGAAGACTATCCGGGGGCTTTGCCGGAAATGCTGGCGCCGTCCTCGACGATGTTCAAGAAACCCTCGTGTCCAGTCGACATGAGCAATCATTTCAATTGGTGGGTCTATGTACGCGGCGCCAATTGGCGCAACCCGCGGGGTCCCGCCAGCACAATCAAGAAACTCTCCGATCATCCCGTCGTCCATGTCGCCTATGAGGATGTCGAAGCCTATTGCCTCTGGGCGGGCAAGGAATTGCCCACCGAAGCGGAATGGGAATTCGCCGCCTGCGGTGGACTGGACGGGGCCGAATATGTCTGGGGGGATGAGTTTACCCCGGACGGCAAGCACATGGCCAATACCTGGCAGGGCAATTTTCCTTATCGGAACACGCTCGACGACGGATACGAGTATACGTCTCCGGTGGGGTCATTTCCGGCCAATGGCTATGGTCTTTACGATATGGCAGGCAATGTCTGGGAATGGACGACTGACTGGTACCGTGAGCACGGCAAGATAACGAGCCCCTGTTGTACAGCGGACAATCCGCGTGGCGGCACGCTTGAGGAAAGCTTCGATCCGCGTCAACCCTCTATAAAGGTCGCGCGAAGGGTGACCAAGGGCGGCTCGCATCTTTGCGCACCGAACTACTGCCGGCGCTACAGACCGGCGGCGCGCATGTCGCAGCCCGTCGATACCTCGATCTCGCATCTCGGCTTCCGCTGTATCGTCCGGCCCGGTAGCGAAGGATAAGACGCGCGATGCTCAGGGACCTGTTGATCCAGCTTACGGAACCAATCGTCTCGATCATCGACATCTTCGCATTGATAATCATCGCGATCGGCACGGTGGATGCATTTATCAACGGCACCAGGGTGATGTTTTCGCACCCGGAAGGGCATCATGCGGTCCGGCACGTGTGGATGCGCTATTCGCGCTGGCTGGTGGCGGGACTGACATTCCAGCTTGCAGCCGACATCCTCGAAACCTCAGTCACTCCGGCCTGGGACGACATCGGCCGCATTGCGGCGATCGCAGTGGTCCGTACTTTCCTCAACTTCTTTTTAGAGCGCGATCAACGCGACATCGGGGAACTTCAGCGTACTTCCGACTAGCCGCGCACTTTCACCGAAATCGTAGTGCCTTTTTTTCCAGTCGAAATATCGATCGTACCGTCGAGCGGGCGAAGCCGCGCCTCCATTCCGGAAAGACCAACGCCGACATTCCTGCGCTTTCGCCTTTCGATACCGACACCATCATCCTTGACGGTGAGCGACAGGATCGTATCGGGCTCGCTCCCCTGCCGGATCAGCCTGATCGTTGCCTTGGCGGCGTGGGAATGACGGTAGATATTGGTCAGCGCTTCCTGCACGATTCGAAAAATCGTGAGTTCGACACCCGGTGGGGGTCGTTTTGCCGCCAATACGGGATCGACCCTCAGTTCGATTTCCAGTCCGCTGCGCTCCTCAAAACCCACGACGAGTAGCTCAAGGGCATTTGGAAGGCCGGATTCGTCAAGCATCGGAGGATGCAACAGATAGGACAGTGTCCGAAGCTCCTCATTGCTTTGCGAAATGAGTTTTGATGTGCGCGCCAGCGCCCGCGACGTTTCACCGTCATTATCGGGCAGGAGGGATTTCACGTTCGCCAATTCCATCGCCGCGCCGATCAGGTGTTGACCCGTGGAATCGTGAAGGTCCCTGGCAATGGAACGGCGCTCCTCGTCCTGTGAAACCAGTAGGCGTTCGCTGACTTCGCGCAGCGACTCGTTCGAATACATCAATGCAATCGAACGGCGTCGTGCCAGCCAGGCCGTCACGAGAAACGCCGCAAGGGCGATGGCCAGAACCGTACCATAGACGCGTACCGACTGCCGCCAGCCAGCAAGCAGCGCATTCTCGTCAATACCGTAGGTTACGTAGAATGGGAAACCTTCGACCTTCCGGTAGGCCACCAGCCGGTCAATGCCTTCCGAGGAAGAAACGTGGTGCATCTCACCCGACACTGGATTCTCGGCTGTCGCCTGCCGAAACCAATCAGGTACGATTGCGCCGCCTTCCCAGAACGGGACGTTCACCACGACTTCCCCGTTGCCGCGCAGGAATTGAGCAGCATCCGATGGAGAAGCCGCTCCATCGAACAGTCTGGTGAAATATTCGATCGGCATCGTGATCAGTATCAAGCCGTCGAACTTCCCATCTGGCTGGCGTAGAGCCTTGCTCATAGTCAAGGAAGGTTGCCCGTATACGCGGCCAATCAACGGGTCGCCTATAAATGTGACATCCGATGGATGATTCCGATGATAGCGGAAATAATCCCGGTCGTTCACATCAAGCGAACTGTTGCGATAGCCTTCGCTGGTAGAAACGAGTTTGCCGTCGCGGTCTACAAGGGCAATAACGCCCGAGTGCTTCAGAAATTGCTTCTGGGTAGCCAAAAATCGAACCAAACGCTCGGAGGAAGCAATTTCCGGCCATGACATCGGTTCAACCTCGGACGAAATACCCTGAAGCACCATGTCGTTCGCCTCGAGTATCTTGCTGACATAGGCTTCGAGCAGGGCGGTCTTCTGGCGCAACTGGATTTTCGATTGCGAGACCATGCGGTCCCGGCTCTCGACAACACCGACGACGAACACCGTTATGATGACGCCAACACTCATGAGCAACAAGAGGCCATAAGGCAAAAGCGGGAGTGCAGGGGCGTTCATCGGCACGTCGGGCGACAACGCTTTTCCGTCCGGAAGCATAAGGCCAAGACGCCGCAAAAATGCCGGGATGGCAGCGATACCCCAGCGATCCGCGGATCGACGCAGGATTTTCACCGCCTGCTCCCGATGCGGCGCTTCAATATGCGCGGTATGGTTTTGATTCCCTGCCCGATCATCGTCCCCGAGTGAGAGTGGCTTTTCCCTCACATGCTACGCTGTTGTTTTCAAACATCCTATCACAAAACAGGTCTTAGCTCGCGGCTGCAGGGAAAATTTGATCCGCCATTGTGCGTTGCTTGCAGAGGGAGGCCGGCTTTCATCTCCCTAGATGCTCAAGCGCGGTCCGCAGCGGAGCATCGGACACCTGAATAATGCCGAGGTATGGGTGAGCCATGTCGATAATCAGAAATATTGCTCCTCCGACCGAGAGAGCGCACACGAACAACATGCCAATGACCGTGGCGTTGGCCGGTGCCAAAAGCCCGAACGTGAAAAAGAGCAACGCAAGCCAGAAGACAAGGATTACAAGGAAAGCCTGGGGCAAACCTTCGCCTCCTTTCTCGAGGAGTAACCAATGGGCCTCCGCAATTTCTCCGCTTATCGCAATGGCACGCGACTGGAGCTGGCGTTTGGCGTCGGTTTCGGGAGAAAGGGCTCGCAATTGATCCTGAACAGGCTCGACCCCTAGGTCGCTTTTGCGCGCGTCCGGCGTCGTATCATCGTGATCCTCGTCGACCCACGCGTCCTGCAGCCGCAAGCTGACCAGTTCGGCAAGCAGACGCCGCGCCTCTTTGGTTTCGGGGCCGTAATGCGCCATGACCCGGTCAAGCAGAACCACGCGCGCCACCGATGTTCTCAGCTCCGCCTCGGCGTCATCGAATGCCGTCTTTGCCGATGCGATCAGGAACCCGACCGCGAGCGCTGACAATGTTCCGACCACTGCCGTAGCAAGCTTGATTGCCTCTTTTGAATCCGTACTCAGGTGATGCTTTGGCAGGCGGTCACGAATAAATATTCCCGCCACCACAGCAAACGACAGGCAGACGAATGCGACACCGCCGATTGCAAGCGCACTCATAGTTGGGATGTCGCTGATGGGGTGCGCATAGGTCGTAAACTCAAGTGTCCAAGACCTTTGCTTCCGCCGGACGCTTGCGCGTGGCACGCCACTCTTCAAAGCGCTGCATGACTACGAAGAAAGAAGGAACGAAGAGGACAGCAAGACAGGTCGAGGCGATCATGCCACTGAAGACCGTGATGCCGATGGACTTGCGGGCACTTGCGCCAGCTCCGGTCGCAAATACCAGCGGTGCCACGCCGAGGATGAAGGCAAATGACGTCATCAGGATCGGCCGGAAGCGAGCCCGTGCCGCGCCCGTCGCTGAATCGATGATCGATTGCCCGGACGCACGCAACTCACGCGCCATTTCGACGATGAGGATGGCATTCTTGGCCGACAACGCAAGGAGCAGAATAAGGCCGATCTGCACGTAGAGATTGATAGCGACATGCAGTCCGAGGAAAATGGAAACAGGGCCGATTAATGACAGCGGCGCAGCAAGCAGCACCGATACCGGGGCAATCCAGCTTTCATATTGCCCGGCGAGCACCAGATAGACCAGCAACAGCGCAAGAGCGAAGACCATGATCATCTGGTTGCCGACCAGCTTCTCCTGGTACGACAGCGCCGTCCATTCGTAGCTCGTGCCATTCGGCAGAGTGGCGGTCGCGATCTCTTCCATAAGGTTCATCGCCTCGCCCGACGAAAATGTCGCCGCTGGTACGCCGACGATCGAGGCCGAAGGATAGAGATTATAGAGGCTGATCAAAGAGGGGCCGACGCTCGGTATGATGGTCAACACCGTTCCGAGCGAGATCATGTCGCCATTATTGTTGCGCACAGTCAGGTTGTTGATGCTGTCCGGCGTCAGGCGGAATTGTGCATCCCCCTGGACATAAATCTGGAACACCCGGCCGAACTTGTTGAATTGAGCGACATAGCTAGAGCCGAGATAGCTTGCGAGGGTATCGAAAACCAGATCGGTCGTCAGCTGGAGAGACTCGATCTTCTCGCGATCGATTTCCACGGTATATTGCGGCGCATTGGCCTGAAAAGGTGCATTGATGCTTTGAATACCCGACTGGGATTCAGCCGCTTTCACTATGGCATTGGTCAGGCTCTGCAGTTTGGCGAGATCAAAACTGCCGTCGCGTAGTTCAGTCTGCATGGTGAACCCGCCGGCATTGCCGATACCCTGGATCGGCGGTGGCGGAAGAACGAGTACCCTGCCCTCGCCCACGCCTTTGAGTTTCGCGTTCAGCGTTTTGTAGAGGGAAGCCAGGTCCTCGCCAGGGCCGCGCTTGCTCCAGTCATCGAGCATGATGTAGGCAAGACCGGCATTGGCGAGTGCGGAATTATTGTCGAGGGCAGAAATGCCGGCAATGGTGATGACCTGGGAGACGCCCGGCGTTTCCTTCGCGACCTTCCCCAGTTCCTCCAGTGACTTTTCCGTGCGGCCAAGGGCAGCGCCATCCGGCAATTGCACCGCAGCCAGAAGATAACCCTGATCCTCGATGGGCAGGAAGCCGGTTGGCGCACGCGACATGCCGTAACCGGCGGCGGCGACGATAAGCAGTGCGATCACCGCCATGAGGCCGCTGCGCGCTACCATCGAACCGATCACACGGACATAGCCGTTTTCGAGGCGCTGGTAGACTGCATTGAACCCGCGAAAAAAGAAGTTGCGTTGTTCCGGCGGAACCGGGGGCCGCAACCACATGGCGCACTGCGTCGGCTTCAACGTTGCGGCGTTGATGGCGCTGATGAACGCAGTGGCTGCAATAACGAGAGCAAACTGCGAAAATATCTGGCCGGTGATACCTGGCAGAAATGCAGCGGGCAGAAACACAGCCATGAGAACGAGCGTGATGCCGACGATCGGCCCGAATAGCATATCCATCGCGCTAATGGCCGCGTCATGGCCGGACATGCCGCGCTCCATATTGTGCGAGGCGCTCTCGACCACGACGATTGCGTCGTCGACGACGATGCCGATCGCCAGCACGATGGCGAACAGGGTCGAGAGGTTGACGGAAAATCCCATCGCAGCCATCGCTGCGAAAGCGCCGATGATGGTCACCGGCACGGTCGTCGCGGGCACCAGCATGGCGCGCCAGTCCTGCAGGAAGACGAGAATGACGATCAGTACCAGAAGCGCCGCTTCGAACAAGGTCTTGTAGACCTCGCCGATTGCCTGGCTGACGAAGGTAGTCGTGTCGAATGGAATGGAATAAGCAACGCCCTGCGGAAACCCGGCAGCGAGCGTCTTCATTTTGGCGCTTACGCTCTTGGCCACGTCAAGTGCATTGGCGCCCGGAGACAGGAAGATCGCGAGGCCCGCGGAATCCGCCCCATCGAGCCGGAACACCTGACTATAGGTCTGCGCACCGAGCTCAACGCGGCCGATATCGCGCACGCGCGTCATGCCGCCATTGGCGTCGGTCTTGACGATGACCGCACCAAACGCGTCTGGATCATTGAGGCGGCTTTCGACATTGATCGTATACTGGAAGGATTGGTTCTCCGGCGCAGGCGGCATGCCCACCTGACCGGCGGTCACCTGCTCGCTCTGCTGCTGCAGCGACTGGATGACGTCCTGCGCCGTCAGGCCGCGCGCCTGCATCTTGTCAGGATCGAGCCAGATACGCATCGAATATTGACCCGCCCCAAATACCGTAACATTGCCAACGCCGGGGATTCGGGCGATTTCATCTTTCAAAGCGATCGTTGCGTAATTGCTGAGGTAGAGACTGTCGTGGCTGTTGTCCGGCGAGGTCAACGTGACGATCTCGAGGATCGACGTCGACTTCTTTTGAACATTGACGCCCTGAACCTGCACCGATTGCGGCAACGAGGCCAACGCGGCAGAGACACGGTTTTGTACGAGCACCTGTGCCGCGTCGAGATCGGTGCCGATGGCGAAAGTGACTGTAAGCGCGTAGCTGCCGTCAGAGGCTGCGTAAGACTGCATGTAGAGCATGTCCTCGACGCCGTTGACCTGCTGCTCGATCGGCAATGCGACCGTATCGATCAGCGTGCGGGCGCTGGCTCCGGGATAGCGGGTCGTGACCTGTACGGTTGGCGGCACGACATTCGGATATTGCGCGACCGGCAGCGAATAAAGCGAAACAAAGCCGATGACGACCATGAGGATGGCGATCACATTGGCCAGTACGGGCCGTTCTATGAAGAACTTCGAGATCATTGCGCCGCGCCATTCGCCGCAACGGCGCTAAGATCCTTCAACTGCGGCTCTATCTTCTGGCCGGGTATGGCCGACAGCAAGCCCGAGACGACAATGCGATCTTCTGGCTTGACGCCGGTTGTCACGACACGCAATTCGCCAACCAACTGACCGATCTCGACCTTGCGCTGTTCAACAACATCATCCTTGCCGGCAACGAGGACATAGCGCCCGCTCTGATCATTGCCAATGGCGCGATCCGGCACCAGCAGCATTCCCGGTTCTTCGAACAAGGGAACGCGGACGCGGACGAAATAGCCAGGCAGCAATTGCCGATCGGCATTGGGCAGGACGGCACGGACTGCCAGCATGCCGGTCGACGCGGTTATAGTGGGCGCGACGTAGTCCAGCGTACCCACATGCGGGAAACCGGTTTCGCTTTGCGTACCGACTTCGGCGGGAACCTTTTTCAAATCCTGCGCGGTCATCCCGCGTTTCGCCATGGCAGCGCGGATACGCAGCACGTCCTTCTCACTGACGTTGAAATTGACATAGATGGGATTGAGCTGGACAATCGTTGCAAGCGCCGTGGTCGACGCGATAACGAGTTCGCCTATTGACACCAGCCGCGCGGTGGCGACGCCGTCGAACGGCGCTTTCACCTGCGTGTAGCTTAAATTGAGCTGGGTCTGTCTGACGTTGGATCCCGCCTGTTGCTGAATGGCCAGGTCGGCTTCACGTTGCGCCTCCGCCTTCTGCAGATCTTGCTGTGTAGCGAAGGTTTTGGCCACGAGCGCTGCCTGACGTTCGTATTCCGCCTGCGATAGCTTTACAGACGCGTCGGCTGATGCCTTTGCGGCGTTCGCCTGGTCTAACGCTAGCTGGTAAGACTCGGGCTCGATGACGAAAAGTACGGTACCGGCTTTTACCGCATCCCCGTCATTGTACTCGATTTCCTCGATGAAGCCTTGTACCCGTGCAACCAGCGCAGTCTGGTTAACTGCTGCGGTAGTACCAGTCGCCTCGAGATAGGGCGTGACGTTCTGATTTACCGGAAGCGCCACATCGACCTTAGGCGGCGGTGGCGGAACGTAGGAGTTCTCTTGATTACAGCCAGCTAATGCCAGCCCGAATAATGTGATGCAGGCAAAGCCTACCCTCCGGCGAGCGCCCAAAGAGCGTTCAATTTGCCGTGTGTGCAATCCACTTATTCCGGCCATTATATCCCCCAATTGGCCTTTGCAGAAAACGCATGATCGATGCTACGTTATTCCGTATCTGAGAGATAGCTCTCCATAAAAAATTGTAGGGGGTTGTGATGCGGATGATTTTGACCGTCATTGGAATTGGGATGTTTTGCAGCTCGGCCATGGCGCAGACTGCTGCCGAACGTGCGGCATGCATGGCGGACTTTCAGAAATACTGTACCGGCGTCATGCCTGGTGGCGGGCGGGTTATCGAATGTCTAGCCAAGCAGTTGGACAAACTCACACCCGAATGTAAAAAAGTCGTCCAGTCGCACGCTCCGAAATAAACGGGTCAGCTGCTCATCAAATCATGATGTCGGTCAGTTCCTGCTCCGCGACAGCGCGCAGGCGTTGGGCTTCGTCTTCGCCGATCCAGCGATACGGAAAGCGTAAGCGCGTGCCCACAGGTCCCCAATTGCCAATCGCGCACAGCAATTTATCCAGCGCAGCATTTGAATAGCCGGACTTTTGCCTGAACGGAACGATGTGCTGATCCATGAATTTGCAGATCCGCTGTTCGGTTTCGATGGCAGCGTCCATATCGGTTTGCATAAGGTCGGTCCAGCGCTGCGCGCCGCGTGGACTAAGACAGGCGACGTTGGAAAACGCACCTGCAGCGACCCCTTCCCTGATGCCCGTCGCGAGGTGATGCCCCGGTACGAAAAGCGCGACGCCAGGCAGATGCTCGCGCGACTCGGCGTACCAAGTTGAGTCACCGTCTGCCAGCTTCACGCCGATCACGCCCGGCGTTTCAGCCAATATCGCACCGAGTTCCTTTGGCGAAAGGACGCGTTTTGCATGCGGTGGGTTGTAGAGGATAAGTGGAATGCCGTTGGCAATCCCAGACGCCCTGTTGAGGTAGTCGATTGCCTCTTCGTCCGTCAGCGGCCACCAATCCGGCAAGATGACCTGAATGGCAGCGGGACCCAGTGTAGCTGCGCGCCGCACACGATTCAGCATGATCGTTGGATCGGGCTGACAAGCGCCGATGACGAAGGGCATGCCCGCTTTTCGGCAGCGCTCGGCCAGCATTAGCTGGATGCGATCGAACTCTTCCTCAGTCTGGTTGTGGAATTCGCCGGCGGTTCCGTTGGAGTAGATACCATCGACCTTCGCGTCGATCAGGATGTCGATTTCAGCGCCAAGTTTGCTGAATTCGATGCTGTCGTCCGCCTCGATGGGTAGGAGTAGACTGGCCCAATTCCCCTTGATCGCATGTTCCGCTGATTTCACACTGAGCTCCTAGTTCAAATCATCGCGGATACAAGCCTTGAATTGGCCGGGCGAAACTTCGCGCAATTCCGGTATCGTATGGGCGCAGGCCTCCATCGCCACCGGGCAACGTGTCCGGAATACACAGCCACTCGGCGGATTGGCCGGGCTTGGAATATCACCCTTCAGGATTTGCCGGTTGCGGGGCGCATCCGGATCCGGCGACGGAATCGCGGAAAGCAAGGCACGCGTGTAGGGATGTTGCGGCCGCGCATAAAGATCGGCGCTTGAGGCAATCTCCATGATCCGGCCAAGATAGAGCACGATGACCCGGTCGCAAATATATTCGACAACCGCGAGATCATGCGAGATGAACAGCATGGTCAAGCCGAGCCGTTGCTGCAGATCGCGCAGGAGATTGATGACCTGCGCCTGGATCGACACATCCAACGCAGAAACAGGCTCGTCCGCGACAATGAATTCCGGTGCAAGCGTCAGCGCGCGGGCAATACCAATGCGCTGACGCTGCCCGCCGGAAAACTCATGTGCATAGCGGTTGACGGCTTCGGCAGGAAGATCGACCTGCGCGAGAGCGTTTCGTGCCCGGTCCATGCGTTCCTTGCGGGTGCCGATTCCCTGGATATTCAGGCCTTCGGTCAAAATCTCGCCAATAGTCATGCGGGGCGACAGGCTGGCAAACGGATCCTGGAATATATACTGCATACGGGGCCGCGTCCGTCGCATCTGCGCGGCCGAAAGTGTGGTCAGTTCTGTACCATCGAATTTTACGCTACCCGAAGAAGGCTCGACCAGACGCAGAACCGAACGGCCGATCGTTGTCTTGCCGCTGCCTGATTCACCGACCAGTCCAACCACCTCCCCCTTGGCGATATCGAAGGAGATGCCTTCCAGAATATTGAGTTTCGTGCCGCGGGAAACGTAGTGTTTGGCCAGATCGCGGACGGTGAGGAATGGCGCAGCGCTCATCGGCCCACCTCCTGCCATCGTATGCAGCGGCTCCGGTGCATAGCATTGACCTTTGCGAGCGGTGGCACCGCCACCCTGCAGGCATCGATCGCATAGCTGCAGCGCGGCGAAAATGCGCATCCATCCGGCATGTCCGCCAAACTCGGGACAACACCCGGAATAGCCGCCAGCTTGTCCCCGGTCTGCTTCATGCGTGTTGCCTCACCAAGCCGCGGCATCGACGCCAGAAGTCCGAGGGTATAGGGATGGCGCGGATTGCGGAAAACCTCACCGACAGGCCCCTCCTCCACGATGCGCCCGGCATACATGACCGCGACGCGATGGGCGATCTCAGCCACCACACCGAGGTTGTGCGTGACGAAAAGCATGCCCATACCGCGTTCACGTTGCAGCTTGATCAGAAGATCGAGTATTTGCGCCTGGATGGTCACGTCAAGCGCCGTCGTCGGTTCGTCGGCAATCAGCAATGTCGGATCGCAGGCAAGCGCCATGGCGATTGTCGCGCGTTGCCGCATGCCGCCCGAAAGCTCGTGCGGATACTGTCCTGCCCGGCGTCTCGCATCGGGGATGCCTACCTGATCGAGAAGTCCGACGGCCGAATTCATTGCTGATTTCCGGTCGGCATTGCGATGGATGCGAATTGGCTCAGCGATCTGGTCACCCACCGTGAACACCGGGTTGAGACTGGACATTGGCTCCTGGAACACCATGCCGATGTCATCGCCGCGGATTCTCCGCATCTGTTCTTCATCCAGCGTGACGAGGTCGCGGACAGCGCCGTCCTTGCTCTTGAAATGGATACTCCCGGCGGCAATCGCCCCGACATTGCGGGTCAACAGGCCCATGACCGACAGGCTGGTCACGGATTTGCCGGAACCGGATTCGCCGACAAGCGCAACGGTTTCGCCGGCAGCGACCGATAGGTCGATACCATCGACTGCGGTAATCTCGCCGCCGCGGGTGCGGAAGATTGTCCGCAGCCCGCGAATGTCGAGAATGGGATCCACGCGCTCGTCCATATCCCGTCTCAGCCGAGCAGCCCGGTAGAGCGCAGGATCGCGTCAATCCTGGCGGATTCTGCAGCATCGAGTGCCTGTCTGGGTCTCGGCATGACGTTCGTATCAATGATGCCAAGGCTGCGCATGGCGGTCTTGAAACCGCCCACGCCCGACGCGCCACCGCTGACGCGGCTTTGCGCCACCCAGACGATCTCGAACAGGCGGCAGAGCCGTTCCTGCTCCTTGCGCGCCGCTGCCCAATCACCGCGCTGCGCCGCATCCCAGAGGCGGACGTAGCCGTGCGGATCCACATTGGCGAGACCCGGGACGACGCCATGCGCGCCCATCGACAACGCATTGTCGACGACGATCTCGGAACCGGTCATCAGGAAGATGTCCTCGTGCTCGGCGAGATCCAGCAAGGCGTAACGGAAATTGCCATCATCGCCGCTTGAATCCTTGAGGCCGATAATGGTGCCTTCCTTGGCCAGCGTCGTCACTGTCGATCGAGCCAGTTTGGCATGGACGCAGACAGGGATATCATAGGCGACAAGCGGAATGTCGACGGCATCCTTGATATAGCGGAAATGGTCGATGATCTCGGGCTGGCTGGTGACAGTATAATACGGTGCCGTCACGACGACGGCGGCTGCACCTGCAGCCTTGGCGACCTTGGCATGGCCAATGACATTGTCGGTCGTTGCATCGAGAACGCCTGCAATGACCGGCACGCGGCCATTGACGATCTTGACCGAGTGTTCGAGAATTTCCTGCCTGGTCTTTTCGTTGTGGAACACCACTTCGCTGGTAGACCCGAGCACGAATACACCGTGGCAGCCTGCGCCGAGCAGATGTTCGAGCACGCGCGTGTAGGACGGATAGTCTACCGTGAAATCCGGATTGAGAGGTGTTACGACGGGAGGAACAACACCATGAAATTTGGTCATTTTCGCTTTCTTTCTTTGTCAATTCAGTTCGGCGCGAGGATCAAAGGCATCCCTTAGACCATCGCCAATGAAGTTGATTGCAAGGACGGCAAGAACCAGCGCCCCACCGGGGAACAGCCATTGCCAGGGAAATTGTTCGAGAACGGCCGTCGAGCGCGCTGCGTTGAGCATGTTGCCCCAGCTGGCGGCGGGCGGCGCAATACCCAGACCGAGGAATGACAGTCCGGCCTCAAGAAGGATCGCATTGGCAATCTGCAGCGTCGCATAGACAACAAGGATATCGATGGAGTTCGGCAAGCCATGCCGGAACAGCAGATGTCCGAGCCCTGCTCCCATGCCGCGCGATGCCAGAACGAAATCCCGTTCCCGGAGTTCAAGCAGCCTCGAGCGGATCATGCGCGACAGGAGTGGCCATGACAGCAGCGAAATGACGAGCACCGTCGGCCAGATGCCCGTACCGGCAATCGACGCCAGCACCAGCAGGAAAATCACCGGCGGCAGGGTCATCACCAGATCGACGAAACGCATGGTGACAGCATCGGCCCAGCGACCGGCAAGCGCCGATATCGCACCAACCAGAAACCCGATGATCGCCGAGATGATTGTCGAGGCTACAGCGACCAGCAAGGAAATGCGGCCGCCTTCCAGCACCCGGACAAAGACATCTCGGCCGACACCATCGGTGCCGAACCAATGGGTCGCTGTCGGTCCGCTGTTCATGGCGAGCAGGTCGATGTCGTTCGGCTTGAATGTCCACCACAAAGGATAGGACAGGATCATCGCGAGCATCGGCAGAATGATGCAAACACCGAACAGCGCGGCCTTGTTGTGGGCGAAGCGGTGCAATGCTCGCGCCATAGGGCCGGGACTGTGGGAGGGGGTGCGTGCAAGCATCTCAACCCACCTTGATACGCGGGTCGATGACCGCATAGGTGATGTCGGTCAGAAGATTGACGACGATCACACAGGCCCCGATAATCAGCGTCGCGCCCATGATGACCGGATAGTCACGCGTCTCGACAGCATTCACCAGCAACAGACCCATGCCCGGCCAATTGAATACACTTTCGATGAAGATCGCGCCGCCGATCGCGAGACCGATTGTCGAGCCGATGACCGTCACCACGGGCAGCAGGGCATTACGCAACGCATGCTTGGCAATGACCCAGAATTCCTTGACGCCCTTCGCCCGCGCCGTACGCACATAGTCCTGATTGAGAACTTCAAGCAGTGACGAGCGCATGTAGCGCATGATCAGGGCAGCCTGGGCGATTGAAAGAAGCGCCGCGGGTAAGATCAGATGATGGAGCAAGTCTCCGATAGAAAATTCCGCACCCGGTGTCAGCATGCCGCCTGACGGAGCCCATCCCAGGCGAACGGCGAATACATAGAGGCCGATCAGCGCGCTCAGAAATGCCGGGCTCGAAATGCCGATCAGCGCAAACACCGAGAATGAGAGGTCCACCGGCGAGTTCCGCCGCACCGCGCTGATAACACCAGTGACGATCCCCACGATAATCGCGATGACCAATGCCGATCCCATCAACAGAACTGTGGGACCGATACGCGACAACACCAGATCCAGCACCGGCTGATCCTGACGCTTGATCGAGAAGCCGAGATTCCCCGAAATGGCCTGTTGCAGCCACGCCAGATATTGAACTGGCAAGGGCTTGTCGAGCCCAAGCTGGCTCCGCAGTTCGGAAAGCTGCTCTGGCGACATAGGAATGTTCGGATCGATATACGCATCGATCGGATCGCCGGGGGTGAGACGCAGCAAGATGAAGATCAGCACGCTCAAGGCAAGGAGCATGCCTACTCCTATCAGCAAACGTCGAAGACTGTATTGAAGCATTTTCGTTCCGTTTTGCCGGGGTGGCCAGCGCCACCCCTCGAACCGTGATCAGGCGCGGGCGACTATTCGCCGAGTGACCATTTTTCCGGATGAGCCTGATAGGGGCCACCACCCGGCGCCGGTGTCCAGATGAAATCCTTGACCTTTGATGACACGACGCCATAGCGGTTCGCCACCCACAGGGTTGCCCAGGGCAAGTCGGTATTCATGACCTTGCAGACATCCTGATAGCGGCCGTCACGTTTGGCGGCATCGGGTTCTGCGAGAGCGGTATCCAGCGCCTTGTTGAGTTCCGGCATACGCGCGCGTACCACATTGGGGCCTGCTGGCGGGATCTGCTTTTCATTAAGACCAACATTGATACTGCCCGCATCAGGCCCGTTCTGAAGACCGGCATAGACCAGCTGGAACTGCGCGACATCCGGCTTCGGATTCAAGACGATGCTGTTGTAAGTCGGTGTATCGACGGCGCGCGGCACGACATTAATTCCCACTTGCGAAAGCATGGCTTGCACGGCGGCGAGCACATTGGTGGCGAGAGGGGTGGTGTAATAGGTCAGAAGGGTAATCGGCTTGTCGCCATTGATTTGCGACCATCCGGCTTCATCCAGAAGTTGCTTCGCCTTTTCCGGATCGTAGGCGTAAGGGTCAATACCCTGCGGGATCAGCTGGTCCGCGACATAGGCGCAATTTGCCGGCTTGGCAGCACCCGCATAAAGGCTCTTGATGATGGCATCGCGGTTGATCGCATACATTACCGCCTTGCGAACGCGCGGATCTTTCCAGATCGGCGACTCATGATTGAAGCCAAGATAGTTGACGACGAAGCTGTCGCCTTCAAGGACTTTGAATGCTTCATCGCCCTTGAACGTCGAGACATCGTTCGAGTCCACATATGTGAACTGGATTTCCCCGGCGCGCAGAGCGGCGATGGCGGCTGCCGGATTGGCGAAGTATCGGTTGATCACCCGCTCAAGTGCGGGTTTGCCGCCGCGATAGTCGGTATTGGCGCCAAGTTCCACATATTGATCGGTGACGTATTTGGTGAACTTGAAAGGGCCGGTCCCGATTGGCGAAGTCGACCACCAGGCGTTTTTGGCGAGTTGATCTGCCGGTATCGATGACAATGCATGTTCGGGCAGCATCATCACCTTGGTCATCGTGTCGAGAGTACTCGCGCTTGGGGCGCTCAGCTTGACGATCAGGGTGCGGTCATCCGGAGCTTCGACGGACGAGACTGCTTTCAACCTGGCGGCAAGGACGGACCCCGATTTCGCGTCCATAGCCAGACCCATGGTAAACTTCGCGTCCTTGGAGGTGAACGGCTTGCCGTCGTGCCATTTGGCGTCCGCAAGCTTGAATGTATATGTCATTTGATCCGGACTGACTTCGTAGCTGTCCGCCAGCACACCGACGACTTTCTGCAGTTTCTCATCATAGGTAACGAGCGGTTCGAAATAGACGCTGAGCCAAGTAAATCCGGCTGTGGCCGCCAGCGGATTGAAGTTTCCCTGGAAACCTCCCGGTCCGACATCGAATCCGCCAGACAGCGTTGCAGCTTGCGCAGCGACAGGCGCTGACGTTACGCCTCCGATCAGCGCGGCAGACAGTGCCAGCGCCGAAGCCATCATTCGTAGTTTCATGGTATCCTCCCATTTGTCGTATTGGTCTTGTTGTGTTCAATCACCCGAGCGATCCCCTCGTAGTGACTGTCGAGGCGGTTGCGCGCGTCTTCGAGATTTCTCGCCTCGACTGCGTCGACGATCGCCTCATGATCACGCCATGTCGCCATCGGATCTGTATTTTCCAGATTGACGAAATCGGACGCCTTGTAGAACGCGAGCCAGAACACCTCGATAAGCCGCACCAGCGTCTCATTTTCCTGACAGCGGAAAAGCAGCCGGTGGAAAAGCCTGTCTTCGTCGACAAATGCTTCATTGCGCTCGGCATGGACGCGCATGCGGGCCACGACCTGCCGCAGCTCCTGGATATCTTCGTCAGTGATTTTCTGCAGCGTTTTGGCGATCAGGCCGACTTCGAGCGTCCTGCGAATCTCGAGCACTTCCTCGATCTGACGCAGCGCACCACCCAAGCCATAGGCAAGATTGTCAAGCAGCGGCTCGAAGGAGAATGCCTTGACGAAGACGCCGACACCACGCCGCGACTCCAGAACACCAACCGACTCCAATGCCTTGATGCCTTCGCGCAGCGAGTTCCGGCTGACGCCGAGCTGGCTGGCAAGTTCACCTTCGGGCGGCATCGGCGCCCCTGCTTCCAGGCCATTTTCGTTGATGTAAGCCCGCAAGCTTTCTTGCACGGACACATGCAGCAAAGGCGCGCGGTGCAGAGGCTTGAGGGATTTGAACGCCATTATGCGGATTCCAGTCTCGGTGATGGTACAGTTTGGACTAGATAGCCACTTGTAGGATATCTGTCAACAGGACAGCACTAGCCCTACAAAAACTCTTACAACTCAATGTGAAGAAGTTGAAAATAGTAATCTGTTGACAGTCTTCAATTTGCTCCGTACGTTTCCATGAAGCCAATATCAGCGGAAAACCGACCTGTCGGGTTCCGTGAACACTCGGGAGGTGGAATGGCATTCCTGGAATTAGACGGCCTGACCAAGAGCTATGGTACGCTCACGGTTGTCAAAGGCGTCAATCTATCCGTCGACAAAGGCAAACTCGTCTGCCTTCTTGGGCCCTCGGGCTGCGGCAAGACAACAACGCTGAGGCTTATCGCAGGCTTCGTTCCAGCCAATGCGGGCGAGATACGCGTCGGCGGAAAGACCATATCTTCAGCTCATTCGACCGTTCCGCCCGAGGGGCGCAACATGTCGATGATCTTCCAAAGTTACGCGCTATGGCCGCACATGACGGTCTTCGAGAATGTGGCTTACGGCCTGAAGCTGCGGCGTCTTCCACAATCGGAAGTGACCAAGAGCGTCCGGACTATCCTCTCGGCCACGCAACTCCTTCCGCTGGAAAATCGCTATCCGGGCGAACTCTCCGGCGGTCAGCAGCAGCGGGTATCGCTGGCGCGAGCACTTGTCATCAAGCCTGAAATCCTTTTGCTTGATGAGCCACTTTCAAACCTCGACGCCAATCTGCGCGAGGAGATGCGCTTTGAGATCCGCCGGCTTCACGACGAGTTTCGCTACACGACGGTCTATGTGACGCATGATCAGGCGGAAGCCATGACCACCGCCGACATGATCGTCGTCATGAATGACGGCCGTATCGAGCAAGCAGGTTCGCCGGAAGATATCTATGAACGTCCGGAGACTGAATTTGTCGCCCGCTTCATTGGTGGCACAAATATTCTCAGCGGCACCCGCGGCGATAAAGATAGCGTTGTTGGCGAAGGCGGGCTTGTGCTCCGATGCGGCAGCGGCAGCACCGCGGCTTCCGGAAAAACAGCCGTTTCGGTTCGGCATCATGACATCGAACTGTCGTCGGCCAAGCCCAAGAGCGCCGACACGAATGTGACGATCGGCACAGTCACGCGGCAAATCTATCTCGGTTCACACCGGGACTATCTCGTTTCAATCGCTGGTGGAGAAACGGTGCGTACAGTCGCGCCAGTCAATGTTGCGATCCCGGTTGGCCAAGAAGTATGGCTGCATTTCCCACCAGAGAAATGCCGGGCACTCGCACAATAAGGGAGGAACTATGCATGTGGAAGAAAGCTCTATCTGCCGCACTCTTGGCTACGGGACTGGCGGCCTCGCCCGCCGCCTGGGCTGAAGCACCGGCACCCTATCAGATTACCCCGGAACTCGTGGCAGCCGCCAAGGCTGAAGGCAAGGTGGTATTCTATACTGCTACCGACGTCGCGGTCGCCGAAAAGCTCGCCGAACACTTCAAATCCAAGTACCCGGGCATAGCAGTACAGGTAGAGCGCGCCGGATCCGAACGCGTCTTCCAGCGCATCGGCCAGGAATACTCGACCGGCATCTATAACGCAGACGTGATCGAGACTTCCGATGCAGTGCATTTCGAATATTTCAAGCGCCAGGGCTGGCTTGAACCTATGGTGCCGCAAGAAGTGGCCGACAAATGGCCTGCCGACGAGCGCGATCCCGACGGTAACTTCGCCGCCTACCGCGCACATCTGTCCGTCATCGCCTATCGTACGGATCTGATGAAGGATGCCGACGCTCCGAAGACGTGGGAAGATCTGCTTGATCCCCGTTTCAAGGACAAGATGGTCAAAGCTCACCCCGGTTATAGCGGTACGGTAATGACCTCGACATTCGTGCTGAGCCAGCTTCTTGGCTGGGACTATTTCGAAAAACTCGGCAAGCAAAACATAATGCAGGTGCAATCTTCGACCGAGCCTCCGAAGAAACTCGCTCAAGGCGAACGGGCACTCGAAGTCGATGGCAATGAATACAACGTCTTCCGTCTCATCGACGAGGGAAAACCCATCAAGATCGTTTACCCGGACGAAGGCACGCCGCTTGCCGTCGGTAATGCAGCGGTTCTGAAACAGGCCCCCAACCCGAATGCCGCCAAGCTGTTCTACGCATTCCTCTTCTCGCTCGATGCGCAGCAGCTCAACAGTGATTTCGGCGGGCTGAGATCATTCCACCCGGACGTCAAGGAAAAGGCGGATCGCACGCCTTTGTCGAAGATCAAGATTCTGCATTCGGATCCTGAGAAACTCGAGCCCGAGATTCCCACCATCAAAGCCAACTATGAAAAGTATTTCGGGACATAATTGATCATGACCAGTGACATTCAGGTTCAAGCTTTGCCGGTTCAAGGTCGGCGCCGAGGCATCGATTTTTCATGGCCGACCTTCGCTCTGTTGACGCTTGTCCTGAGTGTCCTGGTTCTCCTGCCATTATTCTGGCTGGTCTACTATAGCTTTCGCAGCGATACCGGCGCGGGCGCCACCTTCGCCAATTACATTGCCCTCGTCGCCGACCCGACCCTTCTTCGCGCTTATGGCCTTGCGATCGGAATGGCCTTGGCCGTTGGCGTCCTCGCCTGCATCATCGCAACGCCGATGGCATGGCTTGTTGCGCGGACGGACTTACCCGGCAGACGAACAATCCGCATGCTGGTAACAGCGTCGTTCGTCACACCACCTTTCCTTGGTGCTATCGCCTACGAGATATTGGCTGCGCCAAACAGCGGCATCGTCAATATTATGTACAGGAGTGTCTTCGGGCTCGAAGCATCCGAGTATCTGGTGAACATCTATACGTTCAGTGGCCTCGTCTTTGCCATCGCCTGCTTCACCTTCCCCTACGTTTTCACGCTTGTGGCGAACGCACTCGACAAGGTTCCATCCGATCTTGAGGATGCTTCTTCAATTCTCGGCGGGAAGTCGATGACCACGTTGCGGAAGGTGACGATTCCCCTGGTACTTCCGGCCATGCTTGCGGGAACGTTGATTGCCATTCTGCAAGCCCTGACGATGTTTGGCTCTCCGGCGATCCTCGCATTGCCTGCCGGCTTTCATGTGATCACCACGAAGATCTGGAGCCTTTTTCAGTTTCCACCGCGTCTCGGCCTCGCGGCTGCCGCTGCGCTGCCTCTGCTGATTATTACCGTCATTCTTCTGCGCGCGCAAAAATCCATCCTCGGACGCAAGGGCTACACGGTGCTAGGCGGCAAGAGCGGTACACCAAGGATCACGGAACTCGGCCCATGGAAATGGCCGGCCATCGCCTTCGTTTTCTGTGTGCTCAGCCTGACGATCATCTTGCCGTATCTGGCTATTATCAAGACGGCATTCACCGGCACTGTCGGCGACCCGATCAATCTCAGCACGCTGACTTTGAGCCATTGGCGATTCGTGCTTTTTGAGTTCTCGGCGACACAGCTTGCCCTTCGCAACACGTTTCTCCTTGGATTTCTGACGGCCACTGCCGTCACCGCCATCGCGCTGATCGTATCTTACCTAGTGATCCGCCGCTCGGTTCCGGGTTCTGGTTTCCTCGGCATCCTTGCCACGGCTCCGGTAGCAATTCCTGGCATTGTGCTCGGCGTTGGCCTGTTCCTCAGCTATGCCAACCCAACTTTCCAGCTTTATGGCACCATCTGGATCCTGCTCATAGCTTTCATGACCATCGAACTTCCCGCAGGTTATCAACAGATGTCCTCGGCCTTTTCCGGTGTCCATCCGGAACTGGAGGAAGCCGGCCGTATCGTGGGCGCTTCACGCTTGAGAACGCTCTGGGACATCACAGCTCCGTTGCTGCGGACAAGTGTCGTCGCGGCCTGGTGCTTCGTTTTCGTCGGTACAATCCGCGAACTGTCCGCAACAATCCTGCTGACAACCGCAAATACCAAGCTTGTCTCGGTCATTATCTACGATCTTAACGAGAGCGGCGATCTCGGGGCGATCTGTGTTCTCGGTATCATTCTTCTTGCCGCTTCTTTTGCCGTGGTGTTTATCGCCAACCGGGTTCCGGTACTTGGTGGTTCGCAAATGAATACGCGAGGCTAGAGCCCTGCCAGTAGGCAGGGTCGCCAATTGCTGGAATTGCTGCTAAACGAGGGCTGGAGGAGTAATCCGCAAGGTTCTTGCTCCGCTTATACTGGAACCTTCACGATGGCTTGCGCATGTCAGAGATAACGAACGCCCCGCAAAATTTATCCGCGATTGATTTCCTTCGCACCCGTTCGCTCGCGAATGTCGTACAGGCCGAGATCGAGCGGATGATCATCGATGGCGAGCTCAAGCCCAACGAACGGGTGAACGAAAACGGTCTTTCCCAGCGCCTCGGTGTGAGCCGCGGACCAATCCGCGAAGCCTGCAGCGCGTTGGCGGCCATGGGACTTATCGAGATCATCCCCAACCGCGGCTTCTTTATCCGGGCACTTACCAATGACGAAGCCCAGGACCTTTCGGAAGCCCGGGCCGGTGTCTTCGGATGCATGGCCATGATGCTGGCCGAGCGGGTGACTGACGCCGAGATCGCCATCCTTCGCGCGCTGTTGCAACGTATGAATGAAATTGTCGAGCTCGGTGACGTCCACATCTACTACCCGGTCAATCTCGAGTTTCACAAACAGATTACGCATATGGCCGGGAACAATCGCCTCGAACTCATCTATCAGAGCTTTGTGCGCGAGTTGCATATCCAGCGCTATCGCGCCCTTTCCAGCCACGATGTGCTCCACATCTCCAACGAAGAACATCGTGCCATTGTCGATGCGCTCGAAGCGCGCGACCCTGTCCGTAGTCTCATCGCTGCGCGCACCCATATCCTCAATGGCATTGTACGCACCCGTCAAGCTGGACAGCCAGGACCGGT
Source organism: Phyllobacterium trifolii (assembly GCF_014192095.1). Taxonomy (GTDB): domain Bacteria; phylum Pseudomonadota; class Alphaproteobacteria; order Rhizobiales; family Rhizobiaceae; genus Phyllobacterium; species Phyllobacterium trifolii. The sequence continues at coordinate 170,564 of NZ_JACHXN010000006.1, read as the reverse complement.
TGAACAGGTTGAAAAACAATCGCGCAAAACGAGCGACGAGAGATCCACTGACGAAACTTGATCCAGTCAACGATGGCTCGAGGTTTTGCAAACACAAAACTGTTGACAATTAACAATCCTCCCAGCACAGTCGATTTGAGAATTTACTCAAGACAGACGTGACATAAGAGGATTTGGGATGAATCAGAACAAGGCAGTCGACATCGAATTGACGAAATATGTGGCCGAATTCGTGGTCGAAACGGCATTTGCTGATTTGTCGGCGGAAGTTATCGAACTCGGCAAGAAATCAATACTCGACGGCTTCGGTCTTGCACTGTCCGGTTCGGTTGCCAAAAGCGGCGAACTCGTTCGCCAGCATCTCGGAGATCTCGGGCTTGCTGACGGCGCTGCGACCGTCATCGGAGGTGGCCGCAAGGTAGCGCCTCGGTTCGCTGCATTTGCCAACGGTGTCGGCATCCACGCGGATGACTATGACGACACACAATTGGCCGTCGCCAAAGACCGCGTCTATGGTCTCCTAACACATCCGACGGCACCTGCCTTGCCAGCTGCCTTTGCGATCGGCGAACTTGTCAGGTCTTCCGGCAAGGACTTCATGCTGGCATACCACCTCGGCGTCGAGGTAGAGTGCAAGATCGCCGAAGCAATCGCGCCCCGTCACTACCAGACAGGTTTTCACGCGACGGCTACGTGCGGAACTTTCGCAGCCGCCGCCGCAAGCGCCAGATTGATGGGCTTCGACGTCGCGACTACACAACGCGCCCTATCAATTGCGGGTAGCCAGTCTGCAGGTTTGCGCGAGAATTTCGGCACGATGACAAAACCATTCCATGCCGGACGTTCCTCGGAAAGCGGCGTTGCGGCGGCACAGTTCGCTTCCTATGGCTGGACCGCCACGCCTCGGATACTCGAGGCACCGCGCGGGTTCTTTGCCGCAGCGGGCGGCGGCTACGATCAGAGTGCCATTTTCGACAAGCTGGGCGCACCTTGGACCTTCGCCAATCCCGGCATCTCCATCAAACCGCATCCGTCGGGCTCCCTCACCCATCCCGGAATGACCGAAATGCTCCGATTGATCAAAGAGCATGGCATTCGCGCCGAGGACGTGAAGCATGTACGCGTTGGCACCAATTCCAATATGCCAAATGCCTTGATCCATCATCGTCCGAAGGATGAACTCCAGGCGAAATTCTCCATGGAATTCTGCATGGCGATCCTGCTGCTCGAAGGCCGTGCCGGCCTCAACGAGTTTACAGACGCTGCGGTCGAACGCGAGGACGTCAAGTCGATGATCGAGAAGGTCGATTTCGTTATAGACGACGAGGCCGAAGCAGCAGGCTATCACCTTATGACAACCCTGATCGATATCGAGCTCAAGGATGGTCGCAAGATTACCGGGCGCGCCGATTTTGGCAAGGGCAGCCCGGCATTCCCCATGAGCTACGACGAGGTAGCAAACAAGTTCCGTGAGAACGCCGAGTTCGCAGGGATGTCTCGCAACAAGGCGGATGAGATAGTCGAACTGGTGCGCGGGCTGGAGAACCTCAGCACTCTGGACGATCTGTCAACGCGCCTCATCTCCATCGCCTGACAAAAATCATCATGCCAGACTCGGGAACATTGGGTGGCGGTCCGCGTGTCTTCGACCGCACCCTCGTGAGAATGGGTCTGGCATTGCTGATCGGCATCGCGGGGGCGGTGGCTGCTAGAAGCATCTCGATGCCGCTCCCCTATCTGCTGGGCCCGCTTCTGGCGTGCGGCAGCGCCTCCATCATGGGTGCGCCACTTGCTGCATTGCCCTACGGCCGGGAACTTGGCCAGGTGGCCGTGGGCCTGGCTATCGGCTTGCGCTTTGTTCCGGTCGTGGTCATTACCATCGTCAAGCTGCTGCCGTTCATGCTGCTTGCTACGATCCTGATGATCATTGCAACGATGATCGCCGCGTTGATACTGCGAAAGCTCGCCGGCACCGATCGCAAGACCGCCTTCTTCGCTACGGCCGCTGCCGGCCTTGCGGAAATGGCCGTGGTCGCCCATCAGAAAAACGCGGACAGTGATACGGTTGCCGTGGTTCATCTGATCCGTGTCACTTCCATCGTGACGATCGTTCCGTTCCTGGTAACGATATTTGGCGAGGATGGCGGCATCCATCTCGCGCCAATACCGTTTCGGGGCGAAGCAATACCGCTCATTGCCCTGTTCGTCGTGGGCGCTGCCGGTGCATTTCTGGTGCGGCGGTTCAAGCTGCCCAATAGCTGGCTGCTTGTCCCGGCGGCGATAGGCGCCCTCGTTTCCGGCTTTGGTTTTGGGCCGTTTGCGGTTCCGTCCGTTGTCCTGACGGTGGCGCAGGTCGTCATCGGGGTCTGGCTCGGCTGCCGCTTCAGACGATCGCTCCTCGGCAGGCTGTGGCGTGTGACGTCTTCGGCTCTTGTCACCACGGCGTTCCTGCTCGCTGTTGCCATGGCAATAGCCTTGGCGCTTTCGGCGGTAACGGGCCTTTCGTTCGTCACGAGCCTGCTTGCCGTAGCGCCGGCCGGGGTCACCGAAATGGCGCTGACCGCCACCGGGATGCATCTCGATGCAACGACGGTGACCGCATTCCAGATCACACGGATTGCTGTCGTAATGACGACAATTCTCTTCACGTTTCGGATATTTGAAACCTTTTCGCGTCGCCTCGACGCATCCTCTGATTGAAAGGATTGTTCCATGACAAGCCATCTCGTGATCGGCATTCTAAACGGCGATGATATCGGCCATGAAATCGTGCCGGCAGCGGTCGAGGTAACGCGCGCCGCGGCTGCCAAGACGGGCCTGGAAATCGATTGGCGGCCAATGCCGATCGGTCGGTCGGCGCTTGACACGCACGGCTCGACTTTTCCTGAAGGCACGATGGAAACGCTTTCGAAGATGGATGGCTTCATTCTCGGTCCAATCGGACATCAGGCCTATCCAAAGGTTCCCGGTGCGATCAATCCGCATCCGATCATGCGCAAGGGCTTCAACCTCTTCGCCAATGTCCGTCCGACGAAGTCCTTTCCTGGGCTTGGGGCGATTCACGAGGGCATCGATCTCGTCATCGTGCGTGAGAACAATGAGGGGTTCCAGCCGGACCGGAATGTCGTTGCCGGCACTGGTGAATTCCGACCAACTGAAGATGTGACGATCTCGGTTCGCGTCATTACGCGCGTGGGCTCATCACGCGTGGCACGGGCGGCATTCGAAATTGCGCAGCAACGCAAAAAACGACTGACGCTCGTCCACAAGAATACCGTGTTCAAGCTCGGTTGCGGCATGTTCGTCGAGGAGTGCCATCGGGTCGCCAAGGAATTTCCCGAGGTGACCGTCGACGAGGTGATCGTCGACACCATGGCTATGCGGCTCATTCGGGATCCGCAGAGTTTTGACGTCATCGTCACCACCAACATGTTCGGCGATATATTGACGGACGAAGCGGCGGGGCTCGTCGGTGGTCTCGGCATGGCACCCGGCCTGTGCATCGGTGAGGGCAACCTGGCGATGGCGCAGGCCACACACGGCTCCGCTCCCGATATCGCCGGCAAGGGCATAGCCAACCCATTCGCCATGATCGAATCTGCACGGATGATGATCGAGTGGCTGGGCCATAACCGCAAGATAGCTCAGGCCGTGGAGGCAGCGTCCATAATGGAGAAAGCAATAGCTGCGGCGCTCGGCAACCCCGCCACGCGCACCCGCGATATCAGGGGAACCGCTGACACTGCCGGAATGACAAGGGGAATTATCGCGGCGCTGGGTTAGTTCGTGGATTTTGCCCTCGGTCAGATGTCCGAGGGCAATCATTTTATCAGGCCTGCGCCTCCGGCTCCTGGCCGTTGAAGAATTTCCAAAACGCATCATAGACTAGGTCGGGACGTTGTTCGGCTGGGTAGTGGCCGGTTGGCATCGCCCAGCCCCGCATGTCGGGAGCCCAGGGCCGCCACGCCTCAAGCGGAGCGAAATGACGCCCGCAATGGCTGTTGGAACCCCACAGAACCAGCACCGGACAGTCTATCTTGCGATTGCCGAAGTCTGCCGTGTCCATGGCGAGATCGACGCTGACAGTCGCCCGGTAGTCTTCGCATACCGCATGGATCTGCTCAGGCGTAGTACACCGCTTGTATTCAGCCATCGCTTCGGGGCTGAATATCTCAAGGCCGACGCCTTTCTTGTTGAGTTTGTAGTCGATGTAGTAGTCAAGGTCAGCTGTCAGCAGCTTTTCAGGGAATGGTGCCTTCTGCGCCATGAAAAACCAATGATAGGCCTCGAGCCCCCAGCCGAGAGTAACGTTGGTAAGGGCATGATATGTGGGCACGATATCAAGCGAAGCCAGTCGCTCAACGCGATCGGGAAAATCGAGCGCCAGACGGAAAGCAGCGCGCGCGCCGCGATCATGTCCGGCAACCTGAAACCTCTCGAAGCCAAAGTGCGACATGACTTCTGCGTTGTCCTGCGCCATCGCGCGAAACGAATAGGCGGAATGATCTTCTTTTCCATCAGGCTTCGAACTGTCGCCATAGCCGCGCAGGTCGGGGGCAACAACAGTAAAACTTTTGGCGAGCGCGGGCGCGATCCTATGCCAGCTGACATGGGTCAGCGGATTGCCGTGCAACAACAGAAGCGGCGGCCCCTCACCGCCTATCGCAACATTGATCTCGGCGCCCGCAGTTCGTATCCGCTCATAGCGGAAACCGTGCATCAGCTTTCCCTTTTCTTCAAAGAACGGGGGCACCTTGGACATCGACTCTGTCAGCGACATCGCATTTCTCCTTCTCGCTTGCTATCAATCATGCAGGATATTCTGGAGATCACGTCATGCCCATTTCTGTAAATTGTCAACAATTTATAATTGACAATCATGAAAAAAATCGTCATCCGAGTATATAGAAACGGAATTGCCAAATACGCCGCCAAGGAGTCAATCAATGAAGACACACAAGATTGCAGCCATTCCGGGCGACGGTATTGGCAAGGAGGTTGTTGCCGCCGGGCTTCGTGTCCTTGATGCCTGCGCAACCCGCGATGGCAATTTCACCGTCGATGTCGCGAATTTCCCTTGGGGATCGGATTTCTACAAGGCGAATGGCGTCCTGATGCCCGAGGGCGGGATCGATGAATTGAAAGCCTTCGACGCTATCCTTCGGTGCAGTGGGTGCACCGGACGTTCCTGATCACTTGACTCTATGGGGTTTGCGTCTCGCCATCTGCCAGCCTTTCGACCAATACGCCAACGTACGCCCGACCCGTATTCTGCCGGGTATCGAAAGCCCGTTGCGGGGTGTTACTGCCGAGGATCTCGATTGGGTCATCGTCCGCGAGAATTCCGAGGGAGAATATGCCGGCCAGGGTGGCCGCTCGCACCGGGGCCTGCCGGAAGAGGTGGCGACGGAAGTCTCGATCTTCACGCGCGCCGGCGTAGCCCGAATCATGCGCTTTGCTTTCCACCTGGCGCAATCGCGGCCGCGCAAGCTCCTGACCGTCGTCACCAAATCGAACGCTCAGCGCCATGGCATGGTATTGTGGGATGAGATCGCCCGGGAGGTTGCGGGCGATTTTCCCGACGTCACCTGGGACAAGATGCTGGTCGACGCAATGACCGTACGCATGACGCTCAATCCGCGATCGCTCGATACGATCGTCGCTACAAACCTTCATGCCGATATTCTCTCTGACCTAGCCGCCGCACTCGCCGGATCGATCGGCATTGCGCCAACCGCTAACCTGAATCCCGAAGGACGTTTTCCTTCGATGTTCGAACCGATCCACGGCTCTGCCTTCGACATCACCGGCAAGGGGATCGCCAACCCGGTGGGGACATTCTGGTCGGCGGTCATGATGCTCGAACATCTCGGCGAGCCCATGGCCGCGGCCAGGCTTATGCGCGCCATCGAAAGGGTCACTGCCGACCCGGCACTGCACACACCGGACCTTCGCGGGACTGCCACCACAGAAATGGTCACCGACGCTGTCTGTGCGGCAATTCTCGGCGACAACGAATAGGAAGGAAACAAGATGCCAGCCAACAGTCTCAAGATTGCGGTGATTGCCGGCGACGGCATCGGAAAAGAGGTAGTCCCGGAAGGATTGCGCGTCCTCAAAACGGCCGCGGACAAGTTCGATCTCGATTTGAAGTTCGACACCTTCGACTTTGCCTCGTGCGATTATTACGCGAAGCATGGCCGCATGATGCCCGAGGACTGGAAAGCGCAGATTGGCGGCCACGACGCTATCTTCTTCGGCGCCGTTGGCTGGCCGGAGACTGTCCCGGATCATATTTCCCTATGGGGTTCGCTCCTGCAGTTCCGGCGCGAGTTCGACCAATATGTGAACCTGCGTCCCGTACGCCTGATGCCGGGCGTGCCATCACCTTTGGCAGGCCGCAAGCCGGGCGATATCGATTTCTTTGTCGTCCGCGAGAACACCGAGGGCGAATATTCTTCGATCGGCGGCAAGATGTATCCCGGAACGGAGCGGGAGATCGTCGTTCAGGAGACGGTGATGAGCCGCATCGGCGTCGACCGGATTCTCCGTTTTGCCTTCGATCTCGCTCAGAGCCGCGGCAAAAAGCACTTGACGTCGGCGACCAAATCCAACGGCATTTCGATCACCATGCCCTATTGGGACGAGCGGGTGGAAGAGATGGCAAAGTCCTACGCCGACGTGCGCTGGGACAAGTATCACATCGATATTCTTTGCGCGCACTTTGTCCTCAACCCCGATCGTTTCGATGTCGTCGTGGCATCCAATCTTTTCGGCGATATCCTCTCGGACCTTGGCCCTGCCTGCACGGGAACCATCGGCATCGCGCCTTCCGGCAACATTAACCCGGAGCGCAATTTTCCGTCGCTGTTCGAGCCGGTTCATGGTTCGGCACCCGATATCGCCGGCAAGGGCATCGCCAACCCGATCGGCCAGATTTGGGCGGGAGCCATGATGCTGGAGCATCTCGGTCACCCGCAGGCGGCGGCAGCTATTATTGATGCAATCGAGGTGGTGCTCGCCGATCCCTCTTCGCGGACCGGCGATCTCGGCGGCACCGCAAATACGATCACCTGCGGCAGGGCGGTCGCGGAAGCGCTTTCGTCATCCGATTCCAATGCTTCGAGGGCATCATGAGTACAGAACTGCCGATCATTGCCCTGACACCCGGCGACTGCACCGGGATTGGTCCGGAGCAGACCGCGCGGATTTTGTACGACCGGCGTATGTCGGACACAGCCAGGCTTGTCGTTGTTGGCGATGCCCGGGTGATAGATCTCGGGATGCGTCAGGCTGGGGTATCGTTTTCCTATAAGCGTTATACATCGCCCGCCACGATCGATTGGTCAGACGATGCTGTACCGCTCATAGACCTCGCCAACACCGATCCCGCACGTTATGCACCCGGGGTCGGCAGCGCGGAATCCGGTCGCGTCACCGGTGAAACATTGTCACGGGCAATCGATTTCGCCAAGGCTGGTGAAGTCGACGCGGTTTCCTTTGCACCGCTCAACAAACGCGCCATGTATGATGGCGGATGGAAATTTCCCGACGAACACAAGATGTTCGCTCATCTGCTCGGCCACAAGGGCTATTTCAGCGAGATGAATGTGCTCGACAATCAGTGGATGTCGCGCGTCACATCGCACGTTTCGCTCAGACAGGCAGTCGAGCAGATCAACCGACCGGCGATCGAAGACGCAATCGTGTTGGCGACAACAATGATGAAGAAAGCAGGGATTGAGGCTCCACGGCTTGCCGTCGCCGCACTCAATCCGCACGGCGGAGAAGGCGGCTTGTTCGGAAGCGAAGAAATCGAGATCATTCGCCCGGCTGTTAAAGCGATGGCCGCGAAGGGCATCAACTGCGAAGGTCCCTTCCCGTCCGACACAGTCTATCTCAAGGCCTTTGCCGGAGATTATGACGGCGTTCTTTCCATGTATCATGACCAGGGCCAGATCGCGACGAAGATGCGCGGATTTAATCGAGGCGTGACGGTGACTGCGGGCCTCGACACCGTCTTCACAACCCCGGCACACGGGACGGCATTTGATATCGTCGGCAAGGGCGTGGCTGATACCGGGGCGTTTGAAAACGCCATAAAACTAGCCAGCAGGCTGGTCCAGTTCAAACGGCTCAAGGCGTTACAGGGCTGAAACCCAGGTACTCAATGTCGATGCCAACATAGCGGCAAGGCCGCCAAGCGCCAGCACGCCCAGGACCGGGAACCTTGGCGCAAAGTATAGGATCACGCCTGAAAGGCCAGCGATTACAAAGGCCGTGACCCCTCCATCGGCGAGCCTGAACAACGACAGCACGCCGGCGATGATCAAGCCGATACCGACCGGCGCCAAACCCTCACGCATGGCGCGATGCCATTTCTTGTCGCGATGATGGTTTGTCAACTTGAAGACGGAATAGCATAGCATCGACGATGGAACGAACAGCGCGAGCGTCGCCACGAACGCGCCGAGCCAGCCAGCGACCTTCCAGCCAATCACGGTTGCAAGCATCATTCCAGGCCCGGGGGCGGCGCGCGACACTGCGAACAGGTCGAGAAATTCGCGAGAATTCACCCAGGCATGAACAGTGACCGTTTCATGCTGGATACCCGCAACAATCGCTGCGCCGCCACCGATCGAGGTGAGCGAAAAAGGGATGAACACCAGGGCGATTGCAACGAGGGTGTCGAAACGCACTTCAGATTCTCCGCCAGGCCAGAGCGACGCTGATCGGGGCGATGACGCAAGCAACCGGAATGAGGGGAAAGCGGAAAATCCCGACAAGTATCGCCGTCACCGCAATGGTAATAATGGATGGAGGAAATCGCATCGCCCTGCGAACGCCATGAACACACATGATGATCAAAAGGCCCATTGCAGCGAAGGCCACACCATCCGAAATTACCGGCAACAAGGGATAGCCAGCAAGGGCGTCGAACAATTGGCAAAGACCGACGACCGCAAAAAACGGACCGACGAGAAAACCAAGAACGCAGGCCAATGCACCCACAGGCCCGCGCAGCTGTTCGCCCATGCAGATGACCAGATTGACCACATTCGCACCAGGCAGCATTTGCGAAATCGCCAGACTGCTTGAGAAATCCTCTTCGTCGATCCAGCGCTTGCTGAGAACGAACTCCTTATAGAGCCAGCCGCTGAGTCCTCCACCGAAACTCAAGACACCGATCTTGAAGCAGAGGAGAAAAAGAGAACGAAGGCGTGGTGTTTCTAGCGGAGAGGCAGGGACTGGAGAAGTCAAGGGCTGTGTCCGTTGCTTGGCTGAACGACTCTAACTTGATACGCGCTAATCTCGTCTTGGGTCTCCTGCTGGCGTTAGTCAACCGGCAATTTCACGTGTTCAGCACATATTGTCGTGAGCACTCCGCACCGCGCTTCAGGGCAGGAAAGCCCCACCGTTCACATGCATTGTTTGTCCCGTTACAAAGCGCCCTGCCGGGCCAGCAAGGTAGAGCACCGCCGCCGCAACTTCTTCCGGGGTTCCGCGCCGGCCGACCAGTGTACGCGTCGTATTATGATGCGCCGGCTCGCCTCCGGATGAGGTATGCGCGCGATTGGTATCGATCATTCCGGGCGAAACCAAATTCACAGTGACGCCCCGCGGACCAAGCTCATGTGCCAAGGCCTTGGTGAACCCATCGAGCCCGGCCTTGGCTGAAATGACATGGGCGCGGTTCATTGCCCCGGTATAGGCGGTAAGGCCACCGATATTGACGATTGCTCCCCCATCGCCTGCGATCAGATGGGGGATCGCAGCGCGGCTCATCAGGAACGCACCGTCCAGGGTCACCCCCATGACTTCGCGCCAATCGGCGAAAGACAGCTTCTCGACTGGAGCCTCCCTCCGGATAGCCGCGTTGTTGACGAGAAGATCGAGACCGCCAAGAACTTCCACAGTCTGACCTACGAGCCGCTCCGCGTCGGCCTCTTGCGCCACGTCGCCGAGAAGCACAATGGCCCGGCTGCCGTGTGCTTCGACTTCACGCGCCACGGATTCAGCCGCTGCTTGATCAGACCTTGCGACGATGGCGATCGAAGCGCCTGCTTCGGCTAGCGCAAGCGCGATAGCGCGTCCGATATTGCGCGATGCACCCGTTACCAGTGCGACACGGCCTTTGAGTTCACGATTGTCCTTGCTCATGCCCGCGCCGCCCTCAAATCGACTTTGCTACCCTCTGCTATCTGATTGAGGGTGTCACGCAATGCTGCGATCTTGCCGCTGTCAAAGCCACCGAAACGCAGATTCGCCTCGAACTTGGAAGCCAGTTCGGCATCCGGCAATGGTTCATTTGCGCCGCCCCGCATATAGGGCTGCCTGAACTCATGCACGGTTCCGTCCTTTAGCGTGGCCTTGAGGTGGCCGGTGAAGTTCTTTGGATAAGGGTCGTTCGGATCGATCTCATAGGAGATTTTCGCTGCGAGCGCTCGCACTTCGGGGTCCTTGACACGTTCATTGGTAAACTGCCCGAGACCCGCCTCGCCATCGAGGAAACCGACTGCCATGCAAAAGGGCGTGGAGAATTTGCCGGCATAGCCATTGGGTGGCCGATGCTTTTCAGCGAGTGGTTCCCACAGGCGATGAACGGTGCCCTCACCTACCTTGCAAGTGATGGAAACGATGTCCGCCGGCAGCACGCCAGCAGCTGCCAGCTTTTTCGCGCAATCGATAAATGGCTGCGTCATGGTCCCGCACGCATAGGGTTTAAAAGCCAGCGTCTCCAGGATCCAGGTTTTGCCCAGGCCATCAAGCAGCGGTGCGAAATCTGGCGTCTTCGACGGAGCAAAGGCCTTGTAGAACCCATGCGAACCGTCGAACACGGTAATCGGTCCAGTAAACCCGCCTTCTGCAAGAAGGGCAGCGCGCAACCCGGCCTGTGCCGCAGCTCCGGCATGCAGGCGCTTGGTCGAACTGCCATCGGCGAGATATTCAATGATGCCGGACGCGAGACTGCCGGAAATGCCGAGCGCTCTGCCAATCGTTGCAGCATCTAGACCAAGCGCAGCGCCAACGGCAGCTGCCGCGGCAGGAGCTCCAAATATTGCCGTCGGGTGGAAGCCAGCCTTGTGAGTCGCCTGCGGTGCAACAAGGCTCATCCGGCACATCAATTCGGAACCAACCGCAATGCCGCGCATCACTGCCTTGCCATCAAGGGCGCGCTTTTCGGCGATCGCCAAGACAGCCGAGACGATCACCGCACCGGCGTGGATGGGCCCGCCCTCAAAAGTGTCGTCATAGTCTTCTCCGTGGGCGGCTGTACCATTGACGAGCGCGGCATCGTAGAGCCCGAGGCCGCCATCATGACCATAGGCTGTACACGACCCTTCATCCACTGCACTGGCAAGCGCGGCGCGGACATAGTCCGTGTGTCTTGCAGCGATGGAAAGACCGATAATATCGAATATCAGGCGACGGCAGACATCAGCGACCGCAGATGGTGGCGCGGCCTCCTCGGCAAAGGTCGCCAGTTTGACCGCCACAGGCGTAGATGTCGGGACGGAATGGTTCATGAATGCGCTTCCTCGATTTTGGTCTTGCGGGCGTCGCGGAATTCGCGGCTGAGCGAAAAGACGACGAAGATAAGAGCGATCGACAGCAAGCAAACGGCAATCGGATCCTGAAGGAATATCATGTGATCGCCGCCTGACAGAACGAGCGAACGGCGATAGCTCGATTCCACCATGTGGCCAAGCACGACGCCGAGAATCATCGGTAGCACGGGGAAACCCGCGATCCTCATAAGATAGCCAACAAGGCCGAGTGCAAGCGCAATGCCGAGATCGAACAGGCTGTTGTTCAGCGTGAAGATGCCCGAAAGGATTAGCGCAAAGATGAATCCGGCGCGATAAGCCCTTGGCCTGTTAACCAGCCAGATACAGGCAGGCAGGATGATCATGCCGACACCGATCTGCGCGATGATAGCGATGAACGAGCCGACATAGATACTGTCGATAACCTGTGCGCTCTGCTCGAAGAGGCGCGGGCCTGGGATCAGCCCATGCATCAGCAAGCCACCAAGCAGGACGGCTGTAGAATTGGAGCTCGGGATGCCGAAGCTGAGCAGCGGGATCAGCGCCGTACTTGCCACCGTGTTATTGGCAGCTTCCGGCGCTGCGACGCCTTCCTCCGAGCCTTTGCCGAAAAGCTGCGGCGTTTTCGACCAGCGCTTTGCTTCGTTGTAGGACATGAACGCGGCGATGGACCCACCGCCACCTGGGGTCAGGCCCTCGAACAACCCAAGAATACAGCCGATGGTTTGCGAGCGCTTGAGCTTGTTCATCATCGACCAGCTTGGCAGCTTGATCCTGATCGTCTCGTTCAATTGCAGGACGGTTGACGACCCGGATTGGCTCATGAGCTCGGTAAGTGCAAACAGACCAACCATCACCAGTACGGGTTCAATACCACCAAGAAGATCGGGAATATCGAAGGTGAAGCGTGTAACGCCGGAGATCGGATCCGTGCCAACGGTCGCGATCATCAATCCGACGGTCGCGGCTGCAAGGCCCTTGATCAATGAACCTCCGCTCATGGAGGCGATGACGCTGAGGCCGAGGATGCCGAGACCGAAATAGGATGGCGGGGTGAATGCCAGCGCCAGCCAGGATAGGGGTTCGGTCAGCAAAATCAGCATTGCGAGGCCAAAGAGGCTTCCAACGACGCCCGACATCAGCGAGATGCCGAGTGCCTCTCCGGCACGCCCCTGCCGGTTCATCTCATAGCCGTCAATCACCGTGGCAGCCGAGGAGTTGGTTCCTGGCGTCCTTATGAGAATAGCCGGGATCGAGCCGCCATATTCAGCACCGATATAGACACATGCCAGCAGCGCAATCGCCTGAGCCGGGTCCATCGTGTAGGTGAAGGGCAAAACGAGCGCCATGGTGATGGACGCGGATATGCCCGGCAAAGCACCACCAAGAATGCCCCAGGTAAGCCCGCCAATGGCAACGAAGAAGAGTGGGGTCTCGGTCAGCAGGTAGATGATGTCCCAGAATGTGGTCATCAGAACATTCCTTGAAAAAGTGAGCCGACCGGCTGATGGACGCCGAGCAGTTTGACGAAAATTGCCCAGTAGAACACCGCACCACCAACTGCCGCTGCCAACACCACCCAGTTGCGAGGAGCGCCCTCATAGAGCGCGACGGCGCCAATCAGGAGAGCGGTACCGGCGACGTAGCCGATAAACGGAAGGACAAAGACATAGACTGCGCCCAACAGAAGAAACCCGATGGCGCGGGGCAAGTGGGCATCCTGGTCATCATCAGTGCCTGCTGCGGTCACCGTGCGAGCTCGTCTGAGGAGTATGGCACGTGCAATCAAAAGGACACCAAGAATGGCAAGGATGATGGAAAGCACATGCGGCAAGCCCGTGGCACCCACTTCATCGGACAGGGTGCTATCGGCGATTTGACTGGACCAGGCATAATACGTCCCGGAGACGGCAAGAAGAACAACGCCGCTGATAAGATCTTTGTTCATAGGGTGGCCCTCATACGCTACAGGGACCGGCCCACGCGGCCGATCCCCTCGCGCTATTATTTGATGGCGCCTGTCGACTTCAGAAACGCCTCAGTTGTCGATCCAAAATTATCTATGAAAGCCGGATAGTTCTTGTGTGCGATAAACTGAGGGACGAGCACTTCTTCGGTATAGGCCTTCTTGTAATCCGGATCTTCAAGCAGCTTCTTCACGGCTTCATCCCAAATAGCAGTTGTGGCCTCCGGGATACCTTTGGGACCCGCGAGGCCGCGGAACTTTACGAGACTGACGTCGAAACCCGATTCCTTCACAGTTGGTACATCCGGCTTCTCGGTAATGCGTTCAGGATTGAAGGTGGCAAGCAAAGTGATCTTGCCGGCATCGAGCTGCGAGCGCAATTCCTGGATTTCTCCAATACCGATATCGAGTGTGCCGTTCAGAACATTCAGCATCATGTCGCCGCCACCCTCGTGGGTAACGATTGCAGGCGTGACGCCTGCTGCCTTCTTCAGTTGCTCGGCTGCCTGACGTTCCAGCGATGCGGGATTGGCCGCGCCCCAACGCCCGCGTTCCTTCTTTGCATGGTCGATGACGTCTTTCAGTGACTTGAAAGGTCCATCCGTCCGTGTGTAAATCACCTCGCTATCGGCGAAGATATTCACCAGCGGATCCATGTCCTTGTATGTATTCTGCGGCTTGCTCATCAGCGACGTGTAGATATAGGTCGGTGTGGTCGCATAAAAGACGCTTCCGTCGGCTGGCGCTGTCGCAACGCGTGCCATGGCCTTCGCGCCACTGCCGCCTTGAACATTTTCCACGATAAAGGTAGCGCCGATATACTTGCCCAGGTATTTCGTCATTTCGCGCAGAAAGACGTCACTGCCGCCGCCAGGGCTGGAATGGGTCACCAGCGTCACAACCTTATTGGGATAGGGCAGCGGGTCAGCTTTGGCCGCTGCGCTGGATAAGATAGCGGCAGTGGCAAGGCCGAGCGCCGCCACGCCGATCGATTTGATAAAATTCATTGTCTCTCTCCCTTTCAAGTACCGTTTCTTTAGAACGGCTTCCCTCTCTTCAAGTCATCAGTAACGCGTTCCCGTTCGCCGCTGATCAGTCCAATGAGGCGTTTAACATCCGCGCCCTTATCAATGCTGCGCACAAGGGCCAAAACCTCACTCTGGCTGCCACCATCGATCACACCCTCGGCGCACATGCGGAATTTATCATCAAGTCCAGTGTCGCTGATCGGGTTGGAAGGCCCGCCGCGGTAGCGCTCATCGGCCCATTGGATCAAGGTACGCCCGTCCTTGGTGATCACCTCGATACGCGAGCGGATCTTGTCATAACCGAGCGCATCAATCTTAAGATCGTTGATGACATCCGTACGAGCTTGCAGGTCCTGCATGGCGTTTCCGGCTACAAACGCGTCCTCGAACTCATGGTGACTGGCGCGGCGGCACAGTACAATCATCGCAAGCAAAGCGGGCATCGAAAATTTAGCCTGGAGATGATTCTGCGCTATGGGATAGCGAATAGGCTCGATGATATTTTTGCCGGCAAAGAAGCGGATGCGTTCGACCTCTTGAGGTTTCAGATCGTGATCCAGGACCAGCTTCAGCATCGCATCCATGGATTGGTGGGTGAGAATACCCGACGGGTATGGCTTGATGCTGACGCCGGGCTCGATAATGGTCAAAGGAGCAGCGAAACCGGCCACGGTTTTGTCCTCATCAAAGCCCTCGCCCATGACGGAAAAGAAGCCCCAGGGACCGTCGAGTGCGGCCGGATCCGCTTCGAAACCAGCTGCAGCGAGACGTGCCGCCGTGACACCGTTCTCGCAGGCACGTCCGACATGAAGCGGCTTGGTCATGGTGCCAAAATTGACACGGATACCGGCGGCAAAACTTGCCGCCAGTCCGAGTGCGTGGGCGAGCTTGTCTCCGGTCAATCCTAGAAGCTTGGCAGCGGCAACAGCTGCGCCAAAGGTGCCAACCGTACCGCTCGTATGATGTCCGCGGCGATAGTGACGCGGCTTCATCCATTCGGCAATCTTACACTCGACTTCGAATCCGAGCTGGAAGGCGAGCATGAGGTCCCGACCATCCACATTGCGTTTTTCGCTGGCAATGATCAGCGCAGCAGTAAGGGGTGGAACGGAGGGGTGGGTCAGCAGACCATAGATATGAGCCGGATCATGGGAGACTTGTGTATCGTCCCAATCGTGAGCATGCCCGGCAGTCCCCCAAACGCGAGCGGCCAGTGATGCGGGCACCCTCGCCGACCCGTTGCCCGGCAAAGGCGCATCTTCACGACCTCCCTGAGCAAGGGCGTCTTCGATAAGAATACGTACAGACGCTTCTCGACTGCCTGCGAGATAGAGGCCGACGGTGTCAACCATGCAGCGGCGGCCGACGACAAGCGCTTCTTCCGGCAGGTCCTCATAGGTCGTGCGTTCGATAAAACGTATGGCCTGTGCCGTGATGTCGGAAGATAAATTCACGCGTCTTGTCTCCTGATGAATATGCAAAGTTTGGCGAGATATTGCGCCGTCAGAAAACTAGGATGTAGAATGTAAATTGTCAACAATCATTGTAAATTGTCGACAATTAAGCCCGACCGAATGCCGATGCGGCCTGCGTCAGGCGTGCGGTGGCAGTGCGGCGCGGTCCCGCTTCGCGGTGAGCCAATCCCTGACGCGGTAATAGCGTAGCGTCAGTTGCGGTCCAAAATTCATGTAAAACGGCGCCGCCGTCAGCGGCTCAAGCTTGAGCGCCAAATCCCTGTCAGGCACGCCCAGGGCCCATTCCGACAAAACGCCGCCTAGCATGCTCCCGGTCGGCACGCCGCGCCCGGACAGTCCGGTCAGCGCGACGACACCCGGAGCCAGATCGTACAGGCGCGGAACCGTACGGTATTGCATGTCAAGTTCGCCAAACCAGAAATAATCCCAGCGGATGTCTCGATCGATTTGCGGATGAAGCCATTTGAGCCGGTCAGCCATCACCTGTTTGGTATAGGGCACGTCCCTACCCCGTCGCCCCATCGGGAACATCGAAGCGACAATGCGACCTTCGGCATCGTATTTATAGACGAAGATGTCGCCGCGCCCATCGTGGATGGTCGTGTTCTGGGGTAGAATGGTTCTACGTGTATCTTCGCTCAGGGGCTGTGTCGCGGCCACGAAGACGCGCTGAATCTTGAATGTGTTGTCCAAGCCTGGCCAGCCACCGACCGTATAGGCGCCGGTACCAAAGATGACCTTGTGCGCGATGACGCGGCCTTCGGACGTTTTGACCGCCCATCCTCCACCCTCGCGCTCAACCGTTGCAACAGCCGAATGCGTATGGATCGCACCGCCTTCCGAGATCACGGCGCGTGCCAGTCCACGTGCATATCCAAGTGCATTGAGATGCCCGGCTTCGGAATGAAACCAGCCGCCATGGAACCGCGGGCTGCCAGTTATCGTCTCGACTTCGCTCTTGTCCAGAACGCGAGTCTTCGCACCCACGGTGTTATAGTCCCGCGCCTTTTCTTCGATGGTTGCCATTGCACTCGGCGTATGCGCGCCCATGACATACCCGTTCTGCTGCCATTCGCAATCGATGCCATAACGCGAGATCATCTCCGCCACGCGATCATTCGCACGGGTTTGACGCTGTATCAGTCGCTCGGCCCAAGGCTCGCCCAGCATCCTGCGAAGTTCCGGCAAACTATAATGCGTGAACGTCGGGGTGCAGTGTCCGGCATTCCGGCCAGAGCCGCCAAACCCGATCTCCTGTGCCTCAAGGAGCACGACCTTTACACCCGAACGCGCAAGTTGCAGCGCAGTCGTCAAGCCCGTGTAACCGCCGCCGACGATGCAGACATCGGCCTTGATTGTGCCCTCCAACTTCGATGTCTCTGGCGCAGGTGCCGCTGTCGCATACCAGAGCGTCGCTTCGAAGGGGGAGAATTTGGGCACTGTCCATGCTCCCCTAGTTCAAGTCGCTGCGGGCATCGAGCGCGTCGCGCAGGCCATCGCCGATGAAATTGAAACTGGTGACGGCAAGCGTTATCGCCACACCTGGGACGATTGCCAGCCAGGGAGCAGACTGCAGATATTGCTGTGCTCCATTGAGCATATTGCCCCAGCTCGGAAGTGGCGGCTGAATGCCGTAGCCGAGGAAACTCACATAGGCTTCGAGGAGTATGGCTCTGGCTACGGTCAGCGTAGCGGCGACGATGATCGGTCCCATCGCATTCGGCAGCAGCTCGCGAAACATGATCCAGCGATTGCTGAGGCCAAGCATCCGTGCCGCCATGATAAAATCGCGCTCACGCAGCGAGCGCACTTCCGCCTCGACGATACGTGCGACTTCCATCCAGCTGGTGATCGCGATGATTACAGTGATCATGATCGGGCTGGGTTTGATGAAAGCAGCCAGCGCCAAAAGCAGGAAGATGCTGGGAAAGGACAGGACCGCATCGACAAATCGCATGAGAACAGTGCCGATTCGTCCGCCGTAATACCCTGCGACGACCCCGATCGTTGCGCCAATCATCGTGCTCAGGATCATTGCGGCAAAACCGACAAGCATCGATATCCTGCCCGCCATCAACAAGCGCGCCGCGATGTCACGACCCAAGGGGTCTGTTCCGAGAAAATGATAGCCGGTAAGCGGTGGAGAAAATCGCGCGCGAAGATCGATATAAAGATCATTGTATGGGAGGAGATATGGCCCGATGACGCAGGCCAGCGTCAACAGGATCACCATCACGACACCAAGTGCCGCGAGCCGGTGCCGCACAAACCGCCTGAAGGTCCGGCTGTTCCACCAGCCGGACTTTATGGGGCGATTGATGGGCGTTGAGGAAACAGACATCGCGATCTCCCTATGTCAGCCGAATGCGCGGATCGACGAATGCCGTAAGCAAATCTGCCGCGAGGTTGCTCAGAAGAACGAGAATCGCCGAAAACATAAGGAGACCCATCACCACCGGGTAATCCTGATAGCCGAGGCTATCGAGAAACAGGCGTCCCATCCCCGGCCAGGTAAACACCGTCTCTGTGACGAGCGCTCCGCCGAGGAGCGTTGGCACTTGTAATCCCGCCAAGGTTATCATCGGCAACAGAGCGTTGCCGACGACATGCTTCATCAATACGCGCCGCGGCGTCATGCCTTTGGCTCGCGCCGTACGAACGAAATCCTGATTGATCACATCAAGCGTCGCGGTGCGCATGTAGCGGCTCCACACCGCCACGTCGACCAACGCCAGGACCATGGCTGGCATAATGAGATGGATGGCATAGTCCAGGAACGAACCATTGCCGATCGTGTACATATTGCCCGCCGGCAGCCAACCGAGCTTCAATGAGAAAATGTAAATCGCAACAAGTCCAAACCAGAACGTCGGAATCGACAGCGCCACCATGGCGCCAACTGTCGCCGCGTAATCAAAAATGGAGTAGCGCTTGGTTGCTCCCTTAATGCCGACCCAAGTCCCGATGGTGACAGAAATAACCGTTGCTGTACCCATGAGCAGCAAAGTAGCACCGAAGTGACCACCAATGACATCGAGAACAGGGCGGCTGTCTCTGAACGACCTCCCCCAATCGCCGCGCAGCAAGCGCCAGAACCAGTCCGCATATTGCACGACCAGTGGCCGATCGAGGCCCATTTGCGCAGAGATTCGATCAAGGTCTGCCTGGGTCATGCCAGGCGTCAGCGCAAATTGCGACAACGGACCGCCCGGTGCCAGATTCAGCACGGCGAAGCCGATCATGGATACCAGTACGAGCAGCACAAGGCTTTGTCCGAGCCTGTTCAATATGTAGCGTGTCATTGCGTCGATCTCCGATAGCGGTTCGAAGGCAGGACAGGGCCAGGGAGCGTCGCCGCCCTGGCCCTGCAGATCCTATGCCTGCTCCCAGTACCAGGTCCCGACGTTCCAGGAGTCGATCCGATTGTTCACGTTTGGCGCAAAACCGGTCATGCCCTTCTTGCGGCCTCGGACCGTGGCGTACTGGAAGATCGGCAAAAGAGGCAGATCATTGCGAATGATCTCCTGGATCTTGAGGTAGGCCTTCTTGCGTTCTTCTGGAACGAAGACGCGCCCGCCTTCACCAAGCAGCTTGTCGACTTCCGGACTGGAATATTGCGAGGTGTTTTGGCCTGCACCACCCTTGGCGTTGATGGATGTCGAAAGGAAATAATCCGACGAATCTGGATCTGCTCCGGTAAGGAAATTAATACCGACGACCACGGAATCGAATTTGGACTGCATCCAGTATTCACCCCACATGACCGCAGGCGGCAAATTTGAGATTGTCATCTCGACGCCGATATCCTTGAAGGACTGCTGCATGAACTGCTGGACCTGTTCGCGGATGTGGTTGCCAGCCGTCGTCGAATTGGTGAACGAGAGACGCACGCCATCCTTGGCGCGAATACCGTCCTCACCCGGCTTCCAACCGGCATCGTCGAGCAGCTTTTTGGCCTTCTCGATATCAAACTCGTGCTTCGGCAAGTCTGTATTGAAGTAGAAGGATTGCTGCGGCATGTAGGTTTCGGTTGGAGCCGGCAAGCCATAGTAAAGCGCATCGATGATAGTGGTCTTGTCCAGCGCGTAATAAAGCGCCTGACGCACGGCTGGATCCTTGAACTGCGGCTTCTCCATGTTGAACGTGACCGACTCCACGGTGGCGCCTGGAACGACCTGAACCTCCTTGCCTTCCAGCGCTTTCGCCTCGTCGTAGTGGTCAGGAGTGATCCACTGCAAGCCGGTCACATCGATATCGCCTGTTTTGAACTGAGTGTAGAGGACGGTGAGATCTGGAATGTATTTGTATATGACCCGTTCGAGATAAGGACCGTCGCCATAATAATCAGCGTTGGCGGCGAGCTCGATGTGATCACCTGCGACGCGTTCGACCCATTTGAATGGTCCCGTGCCAACGGGCGCATTGTTGAATGGTGCCGTGTTCCTGTCCTTTTCCGGCTCCAGGATGTGTTTCGGCACGATAAACGTCGCCGCGAGGATGGAAGCGTAGGGCGCATATGGCTTTTCCATACGCCAAGTGATTTCCGTTGGCGAAACAACCTTGATGTCACGTACCTGGTCGTGGCCGGCGCGCCGCGCGCTACGGAAATCCTTGTCGACGACGAGATCGAGCGTGAATTTTACATCGTCGGCGGTGAAAGGCTTGCCGTCATGCCACTTCACGCCGTCGCGGAGCTTCACCTTCCAGTTGAGGCCATCGGCGGAGATACCGCCGTTCTCGACTGTCGGGACTTCAACGGCCAGGGCGGGCGTAAACTTCCCTTCCGGGTCGACGTTGAATAGCGGATCGAAAACGCTGAAATGGATACCCTCATCGACCTCGATATGCAGCATATGCGGATTGAATACTGTAGGTTCCTGCGAGAAGCCGATAATCACCTGTCCCTTGGGCGCTGAGGGCGGAGCGGCATAGGCTCTATCTCTTCCAAGAATCCCCGGCATGACCAGGCCAGTTGCACCAACCATGCCCATCATGGCGAGTGCCTGACGCCGGTTGGGGTGGAGAATTGCATTTCGATGCTTATCAGACATTGTCGTTTCCCTTCTTTATTGGTTTGTGTTCAATGTTCCTGTTTGCATTCTATCTGCCAGTCGACAGAGCATTCTCATTACGGCGTGGCTCCTCAACCACGCCGATCTTAGAAACCACTGAGTGGCCGCACCTTCGATCCATCGCTGAAGCGGGAAAAACGAAAATCTGTGGGATCGACGACCGGAGTGCGGCCGGTAACGATATCCGCCATCAGTCGACCTGCCGCCGGACCAATGCCAAAACCATGGCCTGAAAACCCGGTTGCGATGTGAAAGCCCGGGATCTCATCCACTGCGGAAATCACAGGAATTGCATCCGGCGTAACATCGATGTAGCCCGCCCAACGCTGTGCAATCTCGGCCTTGTTGAATACCGGAAAGGCCGCCTTGAGCCCATTAAAGGCTTTGTTTGACATATCCAGCGAAGGCTTGGGGTCGAGGACTCGGCTGTACTCAAACGGACTCGCCTCATCCATCTTCCAGCGTGTCGGGAGCCGCGCCTCGTCAAAGAAACGGCTACCGAAGCGAAACGACAGCGATCCCCATTCCATCTTCAGCGCCGGTAGGAATTTGAATGCATAGCGAAAAGATTTCGGTACGATGTCGACAATGTTTTCGTGGCCGGAGGCAATCGTATAACCGCCATCCTGACGTTTTCGTATGGCGAAGTCCTTGGACCAAAGCGCGGATTCGGGACCGCCCTCCAGCGGCTTCGTGCGCATGACGGTATTCATCACCTTCAACTGCGGCAGATCGATCCCGTAAAGCCCGCAGAAGAGATTGGACCAGGCGCCGCCGGCGAGTACGACAGCGTCGCAAGCGATGCGTCCGCGCTCGGTGACAACACCCGAAACCTTGCCGCCGGTCGTCTCGATGCCGCGTACGGCACACTCCGTCAGGATTGCCGCGCCTTTGTCGCGCGCGGCTTCAGCGACTGCGGGCGCGGCCTTTTGCGGTTCGGCGCGACCATCAGCGGGCGTGTACAGAGCGCCCTTGAGTTTCATGCTACCGCCCGGCAAAAGGTCTTCGAGTTCCTTGCCACTCACCATTCTGCTCGGCAGCTGATAGCCCTCGAGATTGTGGCCCCAACGTTCATGCTCGTCATAGGACTTATCGTCGGGGCAAGCGAATATGATGCCGGCGCGTTTGTAACCTGTGTCGCGGCCAAGTCTTTTGTCGAAGCCGGACCAGATGCGCAGCGCCTCGGCCATGAGCGGAACTTCGCGCGGGTCACGGCGGGAGATGCGCACCCAGCCCCAGTTACGGCTCGACTGTTCCTGACCGATGCCTCCTTTTTCACACAAAGCAACCTTGTGACCGCGCTCGGCAAGTTCCAGCGCCGTGGACGTTCCGATAATGCCGCCGCCGATGACAACCACATCGACTTTTTCAGGCAGATTTTCATCGCCGTGCACGCGCACGACATAGGGACCGGGCATTTAATAGGATTCCTCTAACTGGCAGTTGATGGTGAATTCGGCGACGCTCGCCTCATTTGGAAGATCGAGCAGCATTGCCGTGATACGGGCGATGTCGCCGGGATCGGTCAGGAGATTGTCAGCACGGTTGGTCAGAGCTCGCGCCATGTCGGTTGCGACAAATCCAGGACAAAGAGCAGTTGCACGTATACCGAGGTCCCAACCCGTATGGCGAATGCCATGAGCCAGAGCCACGGCCGCAAACTTGGAGATTGAATAGAGGCTGGCGGTCGAAGATTTCACACGCTTGCCGGACAGCGAGCCAAGGATGATAACGCGTCCTCGCCCGCTTTTGCCAAGCGCGTCCCAAGTCGCAGCCGCGAGCCGGCGCGGCGCCTTCACATTGATTGCAAGCATGGCATCGAGATCCGCATCATCTGCCTCAATCACGTTCTTCGGAATCATGATGCCGGCATTGGCGATGATCGCGTCGATGCGGCCGAACCTCGCTAATGCCTGTTCTGTCCATGCGGCTTCTGCCGATGGATCATTTGCATCGTAGGCAACGACCTGGACACGATCCGGATCAGCCCAGTCAGGCAATTGCGGGCTGCGCATGCCCAGTGACAGCCGCCATCCTGCAGCACCAAGAAAGCGCGCAATCGCCTCCCCTATTCCTCTGTTTGCCCCCGATATCAGGACGACACGTTCTTCCGTCATATCACCGTTTCTCCCCAGTCATGCCGACCATCTTCCGGTACGCCCGGCGCAAGATATCCATCACCTGAGCCTGCTCTTCTTCCGCAATGAACGAGAAAAAATCCTTAGACTGCTTCGTGACAATTGGCCGGATCATGGCCGCAAGCTCCGCACCTTTCGGAGTGACATAGAGCTCCTGCGCGCGTCTTTCACTGGCAGAGGTTTGCCGCCTGAGAAGATCATGTTCAATCATCTGCTCTATGAGACGGCCCATCGCCGAGCGGTCTTTCATGATGATCTGAGCGATAACGGACGGGCGGATTCCTGGGTGACTGTCTACTAGAAGCAGCGTTGTAATCTTGCCGGTTCCACGCGCCACGTCGCATCCATCGAGACGAGCATCAAGATCGCGGGAAACTGCAATGTTCATGGTGCGGATGTAGAAACTCAACGTGTCTTCGAGCACATCGAGGTCGACATGTTCAATCGTGGTCGGCTTCGACATCATCTTCGGCATTCGGGCAAATTCCTTCCGCTCCCGACGATGTATTGCATCCGGGATTCCAAGGCTTCTGAATTTGTTATGCAGCTTTCTATTATGCATGCTTCGGCAAATAGTGGACAAATGCAACTATTTTTTTATGTGAGGTTGCAGGAATACCGAGCAAACAAAGAAATTGCCCGTTTGACGAGCCAAACGGGCATCAAAAAAGCACACCAAGCCCAAAAATCAGGCAGCGGGTTCCCACTGACTGCCTGGAATTGCCGAGACCAGCCGTTGAGTATACGCGTGCGCCGGACTGCGGAAGATTTGCGAGGGCGGTCCGAATTCTACGATCTCGCCGCGATACATGACTGCGATGTCATCGCAGATCTGGCTGGCTACGCGCAAATCATGGGTGATAAAGATCATCGCCACGTGGAGGAGTTTTTGAATTTTCGTCAGCAGTTCCAGGATTTGAGCCTGGATAGAAACATCAAGCGCCGACACCGCCTCATCCGCGACGAGAAGCACTGGATCGAACATCAGGGCGCGGGCGATGCCAATGCGTTGTCTCTGCCCGCCTGAAAACTCGTGCGGATAGCGATCGTAAGCGCCTTCGTCCAGGCCAACGAGTTCAAGGAGTTGCACCGCCTTCGCTCTTGCCTCTGCAGCGCTGACACCGTGTGCCATCGGTCCGACGACCAGTATTTGTCCGATTGTGTGGCGGGGATTGAGAGACGCAAAGGGATCCTGGAAAATCATCTGGATATAGGGGCGCATCGACCGGAATTCCTTGGCGTCGAGCGGCGCGATGTCCCGACCATTGAACAGTATCTTGCCGCCATCGGCCTCCATCAGCTTGAGCAGCACCCGCCCAAGAGAGGATTTTCCAGAACCGGACTCTCCGACGACGCCGAGCGTGCGGCCTTTGCGGATCGTAAAACTTACGTCATTAACCGCATGTACCGTGCGGCCCTTCGTAAAGAAGCTGCCGCCGCTCGTATAGATTTTGTTGAGCTTTTGGACGTCGAGTACGACCGGGGTTTCTGCATTGCTCGCTCTGTCCTTGTCGCGCATTCGCGGCACAGCTGCTGTAAGGCGCTGCGTGTAGGGATGCGATGGATGGTTGAGCACGTCGTCGGCTTTGCCCTGCTCGACTATCTTGCCCTTTTCCATGACGACGACGCGATCGGCGATCTCGGCGACGACACCGAAGTCGTGCGTGATGAACATGACGCTCATGTGCTTGTCGCGCTGGATCTTGCGGATCAATTCCAGAATCTGCGCCTGCGTTGTCACATCGAGTGCCGTCGTCGGTTCATCGGCAATCAATACATCAGGACCAAGAGCCAGGGCGATCGCGATCATCACACGCTGTCGCTGTCCGCCGGACAGCCGAAAAGGATATTGGTGCCGCATAAGCAGAGGGTCTGGCAGACCTACCTCATCGAGCAGATCCAGCACCGCTTTTGCCCGCGTTGCCGGAGTGCCGACATTGTGCACCTCCATGACCTCGGCGATCTGCGCGCCGACCGTCATCAAGGGATTGAGCGCAGAGAGAGGATCCTGGAAGATGATCGAAACAGCACGCCCGCGCAGTCCGCGCACATATTCGTCCTTGGCCTCGAGGATATTGACGCCTTTGAAGCGGATCGCGCCTTTGCTGGCTCGAATGGACGATGGCAGCAGGCCCATGATTGCATTTGCGGTGACGGACTTTCCCGATCCAGACTCGCCGATGATGCAGAGAATTTCGCCAGGGCGCAGTTCAAAAGAAATATCTTCCACAGCGTAGCGCCGCTCCATGCCCTGCGGCAGGTCCACTGTCAGATTTTCAACGGAGAGAATTGCATCTCCATTGGCTATTGTGCTTCCTTTTTCAACTGCGCTTGTCATAACACCAGCGATCCTTCCGGCTTTGAAACATCAATTCAGTCATCTTTCCATTCGATGTCTGCAATGACAAGCAAGCAATTTCGGTGCCAGCTCAACCTGAGACACTTGCCTTAAGCCACGGATCGCGAAGATCCCATTATTGGTGGATACATCTTTTTACTGGCTATAATATTGAAGCTGAAGCCGATAATTGTCTCCAATGATGAACACTTCGAGCCGTATTCCTGCGAAGACATTAACTGTATTTTTCTGCTTTTCATGTTAGCTTCGGGCATGACAGACGTTCGGAATATGCGCCTGCACTCAAGACCTTCCCTAACGCCCGCCGATGCCGAGGCCAACCGGTGGAGCTTCGCGCTTGAATCCGCCGGCCTCGGTGTTTGGGATTCCAATCTTACCACCGGGCAGTGCTATTATTCAGCTACGTGGAAGAAAATGCTGGGCTACCGTGAAGACGAGCTCGGCGATAGCAGCGATCTTTGGCTGACACTCATACATCCTGATGACAAACAGCGTGCCATCGAAAGCGGCGAACGGCATATTTCCGGCGAAACATCGCAGATTGAGACCGAGTTCAGACTGCGTCACAAGGATGGCCACTGGGTGTGGGTTCTCGACCGAGGCCGTGTCGTCGAATGGGACAAAAATGGCCGCCCATCGAGAATGATCGGCGTCCAGACGGACATCACCGATCAAAAGAACGCCGAACAGGAACTGACATTGCTGAACGAGCGAATTCAACTCGCGCTCGACGCCGGCCAGGTTGGGTTATGGCATTTCAACAGCGAGACCGAGATCGTATTGTGGGATCGCCGCATGCGCGAGATTTTCGGTATAGGTCCAGGTCCCGATGAAGTACCCCGCGCCACGTGGCACAATCTTTTGCATCCGGACGACGCAGCCAGGGCTGAGCGTGAGATAGAATCCACGTTTGAGACCGGCGAGCCCATGAAGACGAGCTACCGGATCATCAAACCTGATGGTCAAATCCGCCATGTGTTCGCTCTGGCGCGACGTGTCCGTCACGAAATAATGCCCGACATGTTGATGGGTAGCATCTGGGACATAACGGAAGAGGTCCTGAACGCGGAGGCGCTAGCCAGGGAAAAGGACCTCTATCGCATCACACTCCAATCCATTGGTGATGCGGTTCTTACTACTGATGTTGAGAACAATATTACGTTTGCCAATCCAGCGGCGGAACGATTACTGTTGCTTAATGCCCAGGAACTCATCGGTTCACGACTGGAAGATGTGCTCAATCTCATCGATGAAGGAACCGGCACGACCCTTCTCTCTACGACCAGCCGTGCAATGCAAATCGGCCAGACCGTGGAGAGCGCTGAAAACGCGCTCTTTGTCCGGTCGGATGGAGGACGGCGTTCTCTTAGGGATATTGCCTCCCCGCTCTTCGATCTGACAGGCGCGATAACGGGATCTGTGCTGGTGATCCAGGATGTCACGAGCGCTCGAAACCTGCAAAGAGAGCTTTCCCACGCGGCAACCCATGATGCGTTGACGGGCCTTTTGAACCGGACGGCATTCGAATCGGCGGTGTCGGCGCTGATCGAAAAAAGCGGCGATCGGGCTCCATATGCGCTGCTTTACATAGACCTCGACCGCTTCAAGATGGTCAATGACACGCTTGGTCATGCGGCCGGCGATGCTTTGCTGAAAATGGCAACGTCCAGCATGAACAATGCCTTACCCGACTCCGCCATCATCGGGCGGCTTGGCGGCGATGAATTCGCAGTTCTCCTTCCGATCAGCAAATTTGAGGAGGCAGAAGAGGCCGCCGAGCGCTTGATAAGCGAGATCAGAACCATTCAGCTGCCCTGGGACGGAAAAATCCAGAACATTGGCGCCAGCGTTGGAATTGCGGCCCTCGATGAACCGGGCGTCACCCTCGCCGAGGCGATCGCCCGCGCCGATGCTGCCTGTTACGCCGCAAAGGCGGAAGGCCGCAATCGCAGCGCCATCTACAATATCAATACTGGCGCGGCCCGACAGAACCTCGCAAGTATTCAGGCCGCCTCTGGAATTCTGGAAGCATTGTCCGAAGGAAGACTTCAAGTTTACGGCCAGGAAATCAGAGCAATCTCCAATACAGACGACCACAGCATCTGCATCGAAATTCTATCGAGGATGACCGGAGTAAACGGGGAAATTATCGCGCCCGCCGAGTTTATCCCCGCTGCGGAACGCTTCGGCCTCATGGGTATAGTCGACCGCTGGATTATCCAGCACACGCTCGAGACCTATGGCCCAAAATTGATGCAGATGAAGAACGTGTCGCTCGCAATAAATCTATCTGCAAATACAATAAGCGATCCCACACTCTGGTCATTTCTACAGTCAACGATTGAAAAAACCAAAGTTTCTCCGTCTCGCTTGATATTCGAGATTACGGAAACGACTGCTGTCAATAATTACGAGGCGGCAGAACACTTCGTTAGGGAAGCACGCGCAGCCGGATGCCGTATAAGTCTCGATGATTTTGGCACCGGCCTCAGTTCATTCGGATACTTACACCATTTCAAGGTGGACAGTATCAAGATAGACGGGGCATTTATCGAGAAATTGTCAAAAAGCCGGCTCGATCAAGCGGTTGTTGCTTCCATTAATGGTATCGCACGCGAACTTGGTGTAGACGTTATTGCCGAGCATATCGAGGATCTGCAGGCGGTCGACATCCTTAAATCGCTTGGTATCGGCTATGGTCAAGGCTTTCTGTTTCATCGTCCTCAACCGCTTCAAGCCCTGTTGCAGAGTTTGGAAAAGGTGGAAGTCCGATAGCTCGACCAACCAAAACAACCAGCTACACGTAATTTTCAATCTACAGTAGACAAAACCATCCCGGAATCGACGACTCTTGTGCAGGAATCGAAGGTTCTTGCGCCAGATCGGCCTCTTTTCGTCCAAAACTCTCCCGCAATGACAATTTAGCTTTCCTGTTTTTTCTGCTACGCGAATACGCTCGGGAGGAAAATCGGCAATGGGTTACGATGCGGATGCGATCATCATTGGCGCGGGTCTAGCCGGGCTCGTCGCGGCAACGGAACTCACCGATGCCGGCAAGAAGGTGATCATCCTCGACCAGGAGCCGGAACAGACACTCGGGGGCCAGGCCTGGCGGTCCTTCGGCGGATTGTTCTTCATCAACTCCCCCGAGCAGCGCCGTCTGCGTATCAAGGATTCACCCGAACTTGCATTGCAGGACTGGATGGGCTCGGCCGGGTTCGACCGGCCTGAAGACCACTGGCCGCGCAAATGGGCGGAAGCCTATATCGATTTTGCGTCGGGCGAAAAACGCGCATGGCTGCACGCCCAGGGCATGCGCTGGTTTCCGGTCGTCGGCTGGGCGGAGCGCGGCGGATCGCTCGCCACAGGACATGGCAATTCCGTTCCGCGCTTTCATATCACCTGGGGTACGGGTCTCGGCGTGGTTGAGCCGTTTATTCGCCGGGCCCGCGAAGCCGAGCAGAAAGGTCTCCTCACTTTTCGCTTCCGGCACCGCGTAACAGCGCTGGTCAAAAGCGCCGGGATCATCGACGGGGTCGAAGGCGAAGTCCTCCAGCCGAGCGAGGTCAGGCGCAGTGAACCGAGTTCCCGCATTGCCACTGGTTCGTTCTCCCTGAAGGCGCAAGCGATCATTGTCTGCAGCGGCGGCATCGGCGGCAATCACGATCTGGTGCGCAAGAACTGGCCGGCGCGGCTCGGAACGCCGAAACATCTCATCAGCGGCGTACCGGACCACGTCGACGGTTTGATGCTGGGCGTGGCTGAGAAAGCCGGCGCCCATCTCATCAACGAAGACCGCATGTGGCACTATGTCGAAGGCGTCAACAATTGGGACCCTATCTGGACAAAGCACGCCATCCGCATTCTGCCCGGCCCGTCGTCGCTGTGGTTCGACGCTAGTGGCGACCGCCTGCCCGCGCCATGCCTGCCCGGTTTCGATACGCTGTCCACGCTCAGCCATATCATGAAGAGCGGCTATGATTATTCCTGGTTCGTGCTGAACCAGACGATCGCCAAGAAAGAGATAACGCTTTCCGGCTCGGAACAGAATCCGGACTTCACCTCGAAGAGCTGGCGGCAGGTGCTGAAGCGCGCGCTCGGCGGTGTCCCCGCTCCCGTGCAGGCTTTCCTCGACAATGGCGAGGACTTCATCGTCGAAAGGGACCTCTCCGCACTTGTCCGCCGCATGAACGCGCTGACCGGCGACAATCTGATCCATGAAGACAAGTTGCAGGCGCAGATCATGGCCCGTGACCGCGAAGTCGACAATCCATATACCAAGGATGCGCAGATCACGGCGATACGCGGCGCCCGCAACTATATCGGTGATCGCCTCGTTCGTGTGGTGCCGCCGCACAGGATACTCGATCCGAAACATGGGCCGCTGATTGCGGTGCGCCTGAGCATCCTCACACGGAAATCACTCGGCGGCATGGAGACGGATTTGAATGCGCGTGTCTTGAAGGCTGACGGCGAAGCGCTGGCCGGGGTCTACGCGGCGGGTGAGGCAGCCGGCTTCGGCGGCGGCGGCATGCATGGCTATAATTCGCTCGAGGGAACCTTCCTTGGCGGCTCTATCTTCTCGGGCCGGACAGCCGGCAGGGCAGCGGCGAAGGCCACGTAATCCTCTTCCCATTCGTCGCCGTCATTTCCATCTTGTGATCCCAAGTGAAATGCCTATGATGTTGTCACTGACAACATAGAGCGGATAACATGAACGCAGTTCACGAATTTCGTAGTTTCAATCGCTTTTTTACGAGGGAAATCGGTTTGCTCGACAAGCATCTGCTTGCCAGCGACTATACTTTGGCAGAGGGCCGCGTCTTATACGAACTTGCCAACAATGGCGAACAGACGGCCGCCGATATCGGCCGCAGTCTGCATATGGACAAGGCCCATCTCAGCCGCATCGTCTCACGCTTCGAAAAGCGCAAGCTCGTGCGCGTCCGTGCCAGCTCAACACATGGACGGCAACGTCTCATAACGCTGACCCCGGCGGGCCAAGAGGTCTTTTCCGGCCTTAATCTGCGCTCGCAGCTTCAGATGGAGCAAATCCTTGCACCCCTGGACGATGATGCCCGCAGGCGGCTGGTATCGTCCATGCGTCAGATCAGAAACCTCATCGATGCAGAAAACCATGTGCCGGACACGGTGACATATCGCGGTCTCCAGCCCGGCGATCTTGGCTGGGTCATCCACCGGCAGGCAGTGCTTTACTATCAGGAATATGGCCTCGACTGGACATATGAAGCGCTGGTCGCTGAAATCCTGTCGAAATTCGTCACCAATTTCAATCCGGAACGCGAAGCGGCGTGGATTGCCGAATATGCCGGTTCGATCGCGGGGTCGATATTCCTCGTCCAGAGCGAGGATCCTGAAGTCGCGAAGCTGCGCCTTCTCTATGTCGAACCGAGCGCGCGCGGTCTTGGTATCGGTCGAACGCTCGTTGCAAGCTGTGTCGGGCGCGCAAGGGAACTCGGCTACCGGCAGATCAAACTATGGACAAATGACGTCCTCGTCTCGGCGCGCCGCATATACGAGGCAGCCGGATTTCGCCTTGTAGACCAGGAAAAGCATCATTCCTTCGGCCAGGATCTGGTGGGGCAGACATGGGTGCTCGATCTTCAGGCATAGCCCCCTTGGAGAGGTTTACGCAGAGGCCTGAAATGTCTCCTGATAGCGCTGCCATCTGGACTGCAGCACAAACCAGAGCTCGGGCATGATGCCAAGCGTTCTGTCGATGCGTGTCGCAATGTCGAGTGTGATCGGATGCTGGCCGGCAATGATGGCGTCGATGATTGCCACGGGCATCTCGACGCGCCGCGCAAAGTCTTCGGTCGAAAGACCGTTACATTCGATGCACTGACGCAAATGCTCGCCAGGGTGGATCGCCCAGTGCGGCGTCCAGCGGTTTGCTGTGTTCATCTGCTTTACCGATCAGGTTTGATTCGCGTACCCGAAAGATAATCGGCGGCCATGTCAGACGGATGAAAAATTCATGGCGCAAAAGCGGCGGCAGCGTTCCTCAAGTCACATTGTGGTTAGTCATGTTGACTTGCCGATTTCATCGACGTGATGCTGGATGCTCATGCGATCGAGCGATTTGAGCGGAAGGTTGACGAAAATCTTCAACCGGCGATCAAGTTCCATCATCGTGCGGGAAAATGCCTGCTTGCGCTCCCACGGCTCACCGGTAGCCTGGACAGGATCGGACGACTCCCAATGGGCCGTAACCGGGACGCCCGGCCATTCGGGCATGGGCTCCCCTGCGGCTTCATCATTCAACGTGAAAACGAAATCGAGGTCACGCGCGCCTTCAAGGCCGAACTCGCGATAATGCTTGGGGTGCAGGCCATCCACCGGAAAGCCGGTCTGCTCGAGTAATTCCTTCGTTTCAGGATCAATCGCCTCCCCGGGCTCCGTGGCGGCGCTATAGGCTACGAAGTGGGGCTTTCCAATGCGATTGAGAATCGCCTCGGCCATCATGCTCCTTGCAGAATTGCGATGCGAGAGAAACAGGACGTGGAAGACTTTATCGTTCACGGCGTATCTCCTTTTGCTGGTCGAAGCCAAGATATTTCAACACAGTATGATTCAAAAATGTGACACCAACTCGACGAAAGGCGTTTAACGCTGCGTAAAGGATGGCCCCATGCTGGTTAAATGGCCGGATTCGTGTATGATTCGCCAAGTTGTCAAGCGTACCTGCGTCATGGTGAATCATGGGGGAACAGGATGCCCGACAGACATGAATTTCATAGAGTAGAAATTTGCGGCCGTATCTTCACAGGATCCATTTCTGCTGAGGGTCCGTGCCTGAAAATGCTTGAGAACCGCACCTATGGTCGCGGTGTTCCCTTGGGCGCGGCACTCTCGATCTCCAAGGGTACCGGCAGAGCCTATTATGCGATCTGCAAATACAATGAACCGCATATCCTCCTGCCGCTTTTTTCCGATGAAGACGTCGAAATTGTCGCCCGGGAATTCGGTATCCCGATTTCGGGAAGGATACGTCCGCGGTCATTCACGGAAAGTCCAGCTTGGATCGCTTTGAGAAAATGGGCGAAAGAACATCCCGGGATTGCCCGAGCCTGCTCTCATACGGACAGCTACGTCCCAGGGTGGTACCGCATGGTTTCCAAGGAAAACAGCGCAGGCTTGCTGCTGCATATTGACGGCTATCGATAGCCCGCGGCCTGCAACTCGAAAAGCTCGGCATAGCGGCCGGCCTGCGCGACAAGTTCCTCATGTGTGCCGGCAGCTTCGACCTTGCCATCGGCGAGAACGAGAATACGGTCAGCCATACGCACGCTGGAGAAACGGTGTGAGATGAGAATCGCCGTCTTGCCTTCGCTGAGTTCCTTGAAACGCCGGAACACCTCGAACTCGGAGCGGGCGTCGAGCGCTGCTGTCGGCTCATCAAGGATCAGCACCTCTGCCTCGCGCATATAGGCTCTGGCGATGGCAATTTTCTGCCATTCGCCGCCGGATAGCTCAACGCCGTTCTTGAACCGCTTGCCGATCATCTGCTCATACTGACCGGGAAGCTTGGCAATGACGCCATCCGCCTGGCTGCGCGACGCCGCTTGCGCGATGCGGGGATGGTCGTTCCGGTAGGCGATCCTGCCGACCGCAATATTATCGGAAGCACTGAGATTGTAGCGCACGAAATCCTGGAAGATCACGCCCATATTGCCCCGTAATGCCTCAAGATCATATTCGCGCAGATCATGGCCATCGAGCAGGATACGGCCTTCATCCGGATCGTAAAGGCGGGTGAGAAGCTTCACCAGGGTCGTCTTGCCAGCGCCATTTTCACCGACAAGCGCCACCACTTCGCCCGCATGTAGGGTGAAGCTCAGGTGGCGGACCGCCCAGCGCTCGGCGCCGGGATAGATGAACCCGACATCGTCGAACACGAAGCCCTGACGGATCGGATGCGGGAAAGGACGTGGATTTTCCGGCGAAAGGATCTCGGGCTTGACCTCGAAGAAGGCGAACAGATCATCGAGATAAAGCGCTTGTCCTGCCGTACTTGAAAAGCTTGTCAGCAACCCTTCGAGCAGGGTGCGCAGGCGCCGGAACGAGCCGGCGAGAAAGGTCAGATCGCCGATGGAAAACTCGCCGCCCAGCGTGCGCAGGACGATATAGGCATAAGCCAGATAATAGCCGACAGTACCCATCGCGGTGAAGAGACCGCCCCAGCTGGCACGGCGCAGCGCGAGTATGCGATTGGCCGCATAGAAATCGGTAGCGAGACGCAAGTAGCGGTCAATCAGGAAACTGTGCAGCCCGAAGATCTTGACTTCCTTGGCTGTTTCGACGCTGGCTGCGGTCTGCCGCACATAATCGAGTTCGCGCCGCTCCGGCGTGCGGACAAAATCGAGCGAATAGCTTTGGGCGTTGAAATGCGCCTCGCCCAGAAAGGCCGGAACCAGGGCAAGAAACAACAGAACGATGAGCCAGGGTGCATAGACGATCAGGCCCGCGGCGAAGCTGGCAACAGTTACCATGTCCTGTGCCTGGCTGAGCAATTGCCCCATCAGCGTCATGCGCCCGCTCGACTGACGACGGGCCCGCTCGAGCTGATCCTGAAACTCGGCGTCTTCGAAATCCTCCAGATCAAGCGTTGCCGCATGCTGCATCAGGCGAACGCTTGAGCTATTGGAGACGCGCTCCGATAGCAGGCTGTCAATCAGAGATACAACGCGCCCAAGAATATCCGACAAAACGGCCAGCGCGAATTCGGCTAGAAGAAGCAGCCCCAGCCAGTTCAGAAGGCCGCTGTTCAGCCACTGCGACAGCGTTTCCGGCTTGTTCGGCGTTTGCACCAGCAAGACCACATCGTCGATGATCAGCTTGCCGACGAACAGCGTTATCACGGGCAGGAGCGCCCGGCCCAGACGCAGGACGAGCGATGCCGCAGTCAGATGCGGACTTGTCCGCCATACCATCAACAGGAATGGCCAAAGGTTCTTCAGAGCCCCGAAACGTTCCCGCAGGGTATGGACCTCTGGCAACGGCGGCCCGCCCAGGGCTCGCCCGGGTGCCCCTCGCGGAACCCGTCCGCCACTGCTGTAAGTCCTCGGCATACGAGATAATCCTGTTTTCCGGCGGCTGTTGTCAATCGCGCGAAATTGGGGAGCAAACGGCCAGGGAACTTAGAGGTCTGAAAATTGGTCGCGTTTCAGCGTTGCTTCGCCTTGCGGGCTGCATAACGCCGGTCGCGTTCCGCCTTGCGCTCAGCTTCATCGGCGAGGACACGCGCGACATGTCTGTTTGCTTCGACCTTGGCGGCTTCCGCTTCGGCCAGGGCGACCTCGGCCAACGCATCGGCTTCTGCCTGCTTGCGGGCCAGTTCTTCTTGCGCCAACCGCTCTTTTTCCACACGCCGCGCTTCACGCGCCGCTGCGATTGCCTCCCGCTCGGCACGTTTTGCCTGCATCTCGGGATCAGTCGGCTTGGGTGCACTATCGAACTTCTTGAGAAGCAGTTTCTTCGCCTCGGCTGCAGCAGTACGGCGCTCAGCCAATTCTTTGAGATTTTTCAACCGGTGGTCATCCTTGTTCGTATATTGAGCGAGCTGCTTGCGCTCGCGACGTCAATTCCATTGAAAAGGCCAGGCATCGGCCTGGCCTCCGTCATATATTTCAGTTTACGCCATGGTCACCTTCTTGGCGACCACAAACTGAACGCTGATCAGGCAGCGCTCAATTGATCGGCTGACATCTTGCCCGACTTCTTGTCGCGCACCAGCTCGTAATTGATCTTCTGGCCATCATTGAGGCTGCGCAATCCAGCGCGCTCAACAGCAGAGATATGCACGAACACATCCGCGCCGCCGTCCTCAGGTTGAATAAAACCAAAACCTTTTGTGGAATTGAACCATTTAACTGTGCCTGTGGCCATATTAAGCCCTCCCTGCCAACTTCAACCTGGATATCGTACACATGCACGATAACCGTTTCTATCGAGTTTTGAAGGAGAAGGTAGAAGCGCTTGCACGCGAAAAACTTCGACAATCAAAAATTCAACGCAGCTTTTATAGAATTGAATTGGAATTGTTTCAACTCGCTTCGCGCAAAACAATTTAGGTGAGAAAATTTACGCAGGCGGCCAAATATTGTTATCATCCCGTCTAACCCGGCCATCTGGCTTCCGGAAACACGCAAACCGAAAGAATTGATATGACCGAGACGTTCGTAATTGCGCAGGGCGGCGGGCCGACTGCAGTTATAAACCAGACATTGGCGGGTGCCGCGATCGAGATCCGCAAGCGTCACAAGGATGCACGCGTTCTTGGCGCGCTACATGGCGTGCGCGGTATACGCGACGGGAATTTCGTCGATCTTTCCGCTTTGAGCGAACAGGACCTCCGCCGAATCGCCGCAACACCAAGCGCCGCCCTTGGAAGTACGCGCGACAAACCTGACGCCGCCTACTGCGAGGTCATCCTCAAAGGCTTGCAAAAGGCCGGAGCCACCGCGTTCATTTATATCGGCGGTAACGACACGGCCGGGACGCAGCAAATTCTGGCCGACGCCGCCGGCAAGGATATTGCCTTTGTCCACGCCCCGAAGACGATCGACAATGACCTTGTCGAAAACGACCATACGCCCGGATTCATCTCCGCAGCCGACTTCGTCGCCGGTGCTTTCCTGAGCGTCGACCTCGATTTTCGCGCCTTGCCGGGAATTTATGTCGGCATCGTCATGGGCAGACATGCGGGCTTTCTTACAACAGCGGCAGCCGCATGGCAGCTCGACGAGGACAGCGGACCCCACCTTGTCTATGTTCCCGAGCGGGCTTTTTCGCCGGAACGGTTCATCGACGACGTACGCGAAGCCACCTCACGCCATGGGCGCTGCATCGTGGCAATGTCGGAGGGCGTCACGGCGGAAGACGGACGATCAGTTGTGGAAAACCTGGTTCCACCCGACCGGCTCGAGCGCGATGCGCACGGGAACGTGCGCCTTTCGGGTGGTGATCTCGGCATGACCATCGAAGAGTTGATCCGCACCGGGCTGCCCGGTGCACGGGCCCGTGTCGATACATTCGGCTATATGCCGCGCGGCAATATCGCGACAATCAACGAGACGGATGCCCGCGAAGCTTTTGAGGCCGGGGCCTTTGCCGTGGAAGCTGTGGCCCGCGGTGGCGGATCCGTAGCCTTGCAGTATGAAAATGGAGAAACCAGCCCGCAGCTGGTACCTCTCGCGAATGTCGCTGGAAAGACGAAGCATCTGCCGGATGATTTCATGCTGCCCGATACAAACCAGATCTCATCGCAGGGCCGGGCTTATCTGGAAAGACTGCTTCCTCGCAAGTTCGACCCCGCAAAGCCATTCGTTTGAGTTTCAAAACCCTTGTGTTCTGCAAAAGTACCGCATAGGATATTCCATATCGGTAAAAATTATCGCTGTATTTTCTCTTTTGTGAAAGTCTAGCCGCTTGCGGGAACATCTGGATCAGACGGACAGGCGGCTTGTCAAACAGCTTTCGCAGGATGCGCAGCCTGGGTTGACGCGTCTTGCTGAAACGATGGCGATGTCCGTGCCAACGGTACGCACGCGCCTTCGCAACTTGCTGGACCGAAACCTCCTGAAGATCGTCGGACTGCTCAACCTGACGGAACGTCCCGAGCTGATCTCGGCCATCGTCGGTGTCAATACACAGGGGCGCGGCCGCGTACGCGAGATCGCGGAACGGATTGCAGCGCTCCCCTTCGTCACATCGGCATGTGTCGTAACCGGACGGTTCGACATCATCGTCGATGTAGTCATCGCAGGCGACATTGCCGATCTTTACCGGGTCACCAGCGAGTTGATACCCGGGGTCGGCGACCTCGGAGAGATCGTACGAAGCGAGACCTTTGTGGTTATGGCATCGTGCAACAAATGGGTGAGTTTGCCGGAGGGATGCTGGACTGATCCCGCAATGGCACCAAAAACAAATTAAAGAGCCCAATAAAGGGCGGGGAATACCAACGGAGGACATAAGAATGAAAATTACTCGACTATTCGTCGCAGGGATTGCCCTGCTCGGCATGACTGTTGCAGCAAATGCCGGAACACTCGACGATATCACCAAGCGCGGCGAACTGCGCGTCGCGGTTCAGACGCAGGGTCCACCCTTTTCCATGGTCGATGCGGCTGGCAAGCGCACAGGAAGCTCGGTTGAGCTTGCCGAACTGATGGCCAAGGAAATGGGCGTAAAAATAACGTTCCAGGATTATGATTGGGACGGTCTGATCCCGGCGCTGCTTTCCGGCAAGGCCGATCTGCTGGTTGCAGATATGACCCCGACACTGGCGCGGGCTATGAAAGTCGCCTTCACGAAGCCGTTCATGTACACGGGCAGCGCCGTCTTTGCCAAGACTGACAGCAAATTCGGGACCATGGATGCCTGCAAGGCCAAGGGCACGAAGATCGCCGTACTTCTCGGAGCAACGGGCGAAAAAGTGGCAAAGGAGACTTTCCCCGATGCCGAAATCAAGAGCTACAAGGGCGGCGGTCCGCTCCTGCTCGATGCTGTCAATAACGGCCAGGCCGATTGCGGCGTAAACGATGTCTCGGCGGTCAAGGGTCAGCAGGCCGCTTATCCGGCTGGAAGCTTCACGATCATGCCGGAAGTCCTGTCGAAAGAGCCGCTGGCTTTCGCCACACGCTATGACGAGCAGGACCTTCTCGTCTGGATGAACCTCTTCCTCGATCAGGTCGCTCTCGACGGCCGTCTGCAGAAGAACCTGGATTACTGGGTTAATTCGGAAGACTGGAAGAAAGACCATCAATAGCAGGTCTCGGACGGCATGCGTGGGGCAGTTCGCTTCGCACATGCCGTCCGGCGCTTTTTAATCGCGCCCGTTCCGCCGCCCGAGGGATCTTCCCGGCATGCTTGAAAACTTCAGCTTTCGCACCATCGTCGAATACCTGCCTCTGTTCGGGCAGGGATTTGCTGCGACACTGTGGCTATCGATCGTCTCGTTCGCCGGCGCGCTTGCCGTGGGCATCATCCTGTGCGCGATGAACCTGCAACGCTCGCGGCTTTTGCAGCTTCCGGCAAAGATATACATAGACGCGATCCGCGCGACACCGCTGCTTGCACAGCTTTACTTTCTCTATTTTGGCCTGCCGCGGCTCGGGGTCGTTTTGCCGGAGCTTTTCGTCGGCATTCTCGCTTTGGCTTTGAACAGTGGCGCCTACATCGCCGAGATCATCCGCGCCGGCATCCTGTCCATTTCGCGTGGGCAGGTGGAGGCCGGTATTGCGTCCGGGATGACCTATGCCCAGCGCATGCGTCTGGTAATTCTGCCGCAGGCCATCCGGGTAACCATTCCACCGCTGCTTGGCCAAGCCATTGTTTTAGTGAAAGACTCGGCGTTGCTGTCGTTGATTTCCGTTGCCGAACTGACGCGGGCGGGCCAATTGCTGGCGTCGGACAGGTTCATGCCAGCTGAAGGCTTCCTCACGACTGCGGCATGCTATCTCGTCCTCTATTACGGGTTGAAGTCCCTGGCGGTTTTCTCGGCACGCTGGCTCGGTGTGCGCCCGATCGGGAGCCGCACATGATCTGGTTTCAGCTCCAAAGCCTGATGGGCAGCTATCCACTGGCATTGCGCGGTCTCGGCATGACCATTGCCCTGTCTGGAATAAGCCTGGTGCTCGGTACCATCCTTGGCTTTGCGCTCGGTGTCCTACGGACGAGCGGCAGCCGCTGGCTGGATTCTGCGATCGGATTGTGGGTCGACCTGATCCGCGGGACGCCCTTCCTCGTTCAGATATTCCTGATCTTTTTTATCTTGCCCGAACTCGGTATTGAGCTCGATGCCTTCACCGCAGGAATCATAGCGCTGACGAACCTCGCAGCCTGCTTCATTTGCGAGATCGTCGCAGCCGGCATCCGTTCGGTACCGACCGGGCAGGTCGAGGCGGCGCTCGCGTCCGGCTTGTCGCAGTGGCAGCGGATGCGTCAGGTAGTGCTGCCGCAAGCGATGCGTGTCTCCCTACCGCCTCTCGTTGGCCAGTATGTGCTTCTCATCAAGGATTCGTCGGTCGTCTCCGCTATCGGCCTGACAGATCTTACCCGGGTCGGCTGGCTGGTGGTTCAGCGGGTACCCAATGGGTTGCTCGTGTTCGCCATTGTCGGCATCGGTTATTTTGTCGTGTGCTATCCGCTCATCCTGCTCGCCCGCCGGCTGGAGAGACGCATGAGCGCCGCCCACGGCGAGGTGCAGTTATGATGCGTCCTATCAATGAAGGCAGCCAGATATGATCGAGTTTCGCGGCGTCAACAAATGGTTCGGCGCGCTCCATGTTCTCAAGGACATCACGCTGAGTGTCGAGCCGCGCGAAGTCGTCGTCGTGTGCGGCCCCAGTGGCTCGGGCAAGAGCACGCTGATCCGCTGCATCAATGGTCTTGAGACGATCAAGGACGGCGATCTTGTCGTCGATGGGCAGCGTCTCGGCGACCGCGCCACCAACATGACTGAACTGCGTACTGAAATCGGCTTCGTCTTCCAGGCTTTCAATCTCTATCCGCACAAGACCGCGCTCGAAAACGTCACGCTCGCACCGATCCACGTGCGGAAAATCGCTCGCGCTGAAGCCGAAGCGTCGGGCCGGGAGATGCTGGCGAAAGTCGGGCTCGGCGATAAGTTCAATGCCTATCCTTCCGAGCTGTCCGGTGGTCAGCAGCAGCGGGTCGCCATCGCTCGTTGCCTGTGCATGCGCCCGAAAATCATGCTCTTCGACGAGCCCACATCAGCCCTCGATCCCGAGATGATTAGTGAGGTACTGGATGTGATGGTTGGCGTCGCCGAAGAGGGCATGACCATGATGGTGGTGACGCATGAGATGGGTTTTGCCCGCAAAGTAGCGCAGCGGGTCGTGTTCATGGATGCGGGAGCAGTCGTTGAAACCGGCACTCCGGAAGAGTTCTTCTCCGATCCGAAGACCGATCGAAGCCGTGCGTTCCTGAGCAAGATTCTGCGGCATTGACAAGATGATCGCCAGACAGTGCAAAGGCCGGGATTTCACCCCCGGCCTTAACCAACTGCCCCACATGAATCAGGCGACACCGCCATTGGCGCGCAGGATCTGGCCATTGACCCAGCCGCCGTCAGGGCCAACGAGAAACGAGACCACACCGACGATATCACTGGGCTGACCAAGGCGTTCGAGCGGCGGCGCTTTGGCAGCCATCGCAATCACTTCCTCGCTTTTGCCCTTGAGGTAGAGGTCGGTGGCGATCGGCCCGGGAGCCACCGCGTTAACCGTGATGTTCCTGCCACGAAGCTCTTTTGAAAACACATGCGTGAAGGCTTCGACCGCTGCTTTGGTGGCATTGTACAAAGCATAGCCTGGCATCTTGAGACGAAGGCTCGTCGACGAAAAGTTGACGATCCGTCCCCCATCCCTCAAACGCTTGGCGGCTTCGCGTAGAGTATTGAATGTGCCCTTCGTATTGATCGCAAAGTGGCGGTCGTACTCTTCGTCGCTCGTATCAGCCAGCGGCATCATCTTCAGGACGCCGGCATTGTTGATCAAAATGTCTACGCCGCCGAACGCTGCTTCAGCGGAATCGAACATACGCCGCACTGCTGCTGCATCAGCGACATTCGCCTGTGCAGTCACCGCCTTGCCACCGCTGGCTTCGATCTTGTCAACCAGCTCCTGGGCCTCTTTGGCGCTGCCCGCATAATTTACGACCACGGTAAAGCCATCGCTGGCCAGCCGTTCTGCAATTGCTGCGCCGATACCGCGCGATGCGCCGGTGACGATTGCAACCTTGTTTGTCTGTTGTGTCATGGTCTTGATCCTCTTCATGGACTGTTCAATGACGGAACAATGCATCATTGCAAAGCGCGGATAATCACCCATTTATTGGCATCACTATTCGAAAAATTCGAACAATTGTCTTGCGTAGGCCGTGTTGGCGTTTCATGCTGCTATCCAGCCACTCCATAACCGGAACTGCCAGATGGATAGATTTGAAGCGATGCGCGTCTTCGTCCGGGTCGTCGAACGACGCAGTTTCACGCTCGCCGCCAACGATCTTGGCCTGCCACGCTCGACCGTGACCGATGCGGTGAAACAGCTGGAAGCGCGGCTCGGTGTGCGGTTGCTCGAACGGACGACACGGCAGGTCAGTCCGACCCTTGACGGCGAGGCTCACCACCGGCGATGCGTCTCGCTCATCGCCGACCTCGAGGATGCGGAAGGAGCATTCGGCGCGGCAAGGCCCAAGGGATTGCTACGCGTCGAGGTACAAGGAACACTGGCGCGGCACTTCCTGTTGCCAGGTCTGCCGTCCTTTTTCCAGAAATATCCCGATATTGAAATCAGCATGAGCGAAGGCGAGCGGTGGATCGACCTTATCCGCGAGGGCGTAGACTGCGTGCTGCGGTTCGGCATCCTGCCGGACAGCGACATGATTGCGCGGCGCGTTGCGACGCTGGAGCGATTGACATGTGCGGCGCCCGACTACCTCGAGCGTTTCGGCACGCCGGCAAATTGGGATGCACTGGACGGCCATCGCATGATCGGGCTCCGGTCACTGACGACGGGTGTCGTGCGGCCACTGGATTTCATGATCGGCGAGCGATTGGAAAATGTGACGCTACCGACGACGATTTCCGTGACTGGCACAGAGAGCTATCTTGCAACTGCACGATTGGGGCTCGGTCTCGTTCAGGTGCCCCGCTTCCATGCCGCTGACGATCTTGCACGAGGCGTGCTCATCCAACTGCTGCGTGACTGTCCGCCACGCCCGATGCCAGTCTCCTTGCTCTATCCTCGCAATCGGCAACTTTCACCACGCGTGCGGATGTTTCTCGATTGGGTGGCGCAGGAGGTGGCATCGCAAAATGCCATGACTTGAACGTTCAGCACGACCAAATATCCTGCATACGTTGAGAATCATAATAATTTCGTGCCAATAGGTATGGCGTCCAGCAACGCGTCAACAGAAAGCAAAGCCGTGGAATTCCTGCACACCGGCATTACATCCCTGGAACCGTACATCCAGCAATATGGGCTCTATGCGATCTTCGTTATCATATACCTGGAATCCTTCGGCGCTCCGCTTCCTGGCGAAAGTGCGCTTGTCGCATCGTCGCTTCTCGCGGTGCGTGGTGATCTCTCCGTAACCGACCTGTTTTTCACCGTCTGGATTGCCGCCGTGCTCGGCGACGGTACCGGCTATGCTATCGGGCATTTCGGTGGACGGCCCCTGCTGAAGCAATATGGCTGGCTCGTCAAACTCACCCCCGAACGTCTGGAAAAGCTGGAAGACCTTTTCCGGCGCCGAGGACCGATCATCGTTGTCGGCGCACGCTTTGTCGTTGTGCTGCGACAATTGAATGGATTGGTTGCCGGCTCGGTCGGGATGCCGTGGCACAGTTTCTTCCTCGCCAACCTCCTTGGAGCCGCACTCTGGGCGGCTGTCTGGAGCTTTGGTCCCTACTATTTCGGCGGATTATTCCACGAGTACTGGCGCTAGATCACTTCTGCGGCACATATTTGCGCCAGTCGTGCTCCTCGCGGAAACCAAGCACCTCGCGCGTCTTGCGATTGGAAAGAGGCGCTTCAAATTCACCGAGCTCGCGCCGGACCGGTACGCCGGGACAATATTTCTCGAGGAATTCCCGCGTCGGAAGCTTCGCGGTGATCGTATCGTTGACGGCGTTGAATACCTGGAAGCCAAGGCCATCCTTGCGGATCGCAAGATCGACGATCTGTCCGAGGTCGCGCGCATCGATATAGCTCCACGCGTTG
Source organism: Phyllobacterium trifolii (assembly GCF_014192095.1). GTDB lineage: Bacteria > Pseudomonadota > Alphaproteobacteria > Rhizobiales > Rhizobiaceae > Phyllobacterium > Phyllobacterium trifolii. Next base: position 127,203 of record NZ_JACHXN010000006.1, on the reverse strand, counting down.
CGTTTGCGCGACATCGGGTCGGCGAGGAATGCGGGAAACCGGTCGTACTCGTGCGGTTCGATGACATTGCCGATGCGCAGCGCGTAGATATCGGCGCCATAACGCATGGCAAAGGCACGCGCAGTCTTCTCGTTGAGCACCTTTGACAGGCCGTAGCTGTCCATCGGGTCGGTATCGTAGTCTTCCTCAAGCGGGAAATGATGGAAATCTTTGTCGCCTTCGGCAAAGCAGACGCCATAGGTGGTCTCGCTCGACGCGACGATGACCTTCTTGATCCCAAGCTTGACCGCGGCCTCGATGACATGATAGGTCCCGATCGTATTGATGCGGAATGTCTCGTTGTCAGGCTTGATCAACACGCGCGGCACCGCTGCAAAATGCACAACCGCATCGATCGGAGCCGGACCCTTGCCGGTCTCGAAACCCTCGAAACCAAAGTGGCTGGATAGTACGTCGAACATCTGGCCGCTGTCAGCGATATCGGCATTGATGGTGTTGACGCCCGGATAATCCAGCGGCGCAAGATCGACGTTCAGGACCTCGTAGCCCTTGTCGACGAGATAAGGGACGACGTGACGGCCGGCTTTACCGGTACCGCCTGTGAATACGATCCGCTTCTTCATTTTTGCATTCTCCTTAGGAACTCAATCATTCACTCTGGCGGAATTTGCGCACCCGGTCGAACAGCACCGCGAACAGGATGGCGCCGCCAATGAAACAGCCTTGCCAGAAGGCATTGATGCCGAGCAATCCTAGACTGTTACGGATCACCTCGATCAACGCCGCCCCGACGATTGCCCCGAGGGCCGTACCGACGCCGCCCGCAAGAGCCGCGCCACCGATGACGGCAGCGGCGATAACCTGCAGCTCGAGGCCGGTACCGATATTGGTGGTGATCGCGCCGAGCCAGCCGGTCTGGATGATACCGGCAATACCGGCCGAAAGCGACGAGATCATATAGACCGCCACCTTGATCTGGCGAACCGGCACGCCGGTAAGGGTTGCCGCGTGCTCATTGCCGCCAATGGCATAGATGTACCGTCCGAACCTTGTCCAACGCAAGATAAAGCCAGTAAGCAAGGCCAGCACGACCATGTAAACCACGGGGTTGGCGATACCGAAGAACCATGCGCCGCCGCCAAGCGCCAGGAGTTTGTCGTGGTCCGGCCCGAACTGGAAAACCACCGTATTGCCGGAAGCGACCATCGCCAGACTGCGTGCGATCGACAGCGTCGCGAGGGTCACAACGAATGGCGGCATGCCGATGTAGGCTATAAGCAGACCATGACACGCGCCGATGACCAGGGCTGTCGCGATGGAAGCTGCTATACCGACTTCGATACTGTAACCGGCATGCATGACGACGCCGAGTATCATGCTGCAAAGGCAAAGCACCGAGCCGACGGACAGATCAATGCCGCCCGTGATGATCACGAGCGTCATCCCGAGCGCGATGATCGCGACGAAGGTGACATTGCGGGTGATGTTGTAGAGGTTTTTGGAGGTCGCGAAGGAATCCGTTGCGAACGACAAGAAGATGCACGCAAGGATGACGGCGACCAAAACCCAGAAAGTCTGGCTGCTCAGTTTTTCCGCAAGCCAGCTCTGCTGCTTGTGCGCAATGGTCTGGTCAAGTGTAATTGCCATAGTCGACCTTCTACCTATCTCTTAGCTTTGCCGACATGTCGGCTACGCAACCTGTTCGATGGCACCGGTGATGAGGCCGGTGACTTCTTCGGGGGAACTCGCCGCAATCCGCTTGTCTGCAACCTTGCGCCCCCGGCGCATCACAATGACCCGGTCGGCAACATCGAAAACATCCGGCATGCGGTGGCTGATGAGCACGACGGCAATGCCCTGATCGCGCAGGTGGCGAATCAAGTTCAGCACCTCGGCAACCTGACGTACGGAAATCGCCGCCGTCGGTTCGTCCATGAGCACGATCTTGGCCTCGGAGAGCCTGGTCCTCGCAATCGCTACCGCCTGCCGCTGCCCGCCGGACATCTGCTTGACGAGATCACGAGGGCGGGTTTCGGATTTCAGCTCGGCGAAAATCTGGTCGGCACGCTTATACATCGACGCGTAGTCGAGAATGCGGAAGGGCCCGACACCGCGGCGAATCTCGCGACCAAGGAACACATTTGCCGCAGCCGTGAGGTTATCGCAGAGCGCCAGATCTTGGTGAACGATCTCGATGCCGTGACGGCGCGCTTCGACCGGCTTGTTGAGGACAAGCTCGGCGCCATCCATGCGCATGGTGCCATGGCTGGGACTGAAATTGCCCGCAATCATTTTGACGAGCGTCGATTTACCCGCGCCATTGTCGCCCATGAGGCCAACGACTTCGCCCGCCTCGATGGAAAATGAAACATCATTGACAGCCTGGATGGCGCCGAAATGTTTTGAAATGTTGGTGAGTTCCAGAACTGCCACCAGCCGTATGCCTCCCGTGAATGTTTGCTCGCACTACCCGTATTCTCATTGAAACACGGGGCTTTTTTGCGATCCCGCCCTCCCCTCCCAGGAAGAGTCGTGAAGGCCATTTACGCAAACGCCACGCGGGGCGTCAATCGGCTTTCCGCCGAATCCGGTCACCATAACGTTGAAAAGTCGTTTTATATGACAAATACCCATTGACGGGTGAACTTTGCCAATATTAGCTGGCGATCGGAGGAATGTATTTGTCCGTAGCGCAGCGGATAAAGTTCGGAGGGGACCCAAAATCTACAGGTTTCAACACCGGCCCTTGCGCACCTATCAACGGTAGAAGACTGAATGGCGGGCATTTCATGTCCGTTTGTTTCCAAGGGAGGAATAAATGAGAAAGTCACTATTGTTAGTCGCCGCGGCCGCTCTTGCACTTGGTGCGGGACCTGCTCTGGCAAAAAAACAGCTCGTCATCGTCGTTAAAGGTCTCGACAATCCGTTTTTCGAGGCAATCAATCAAGGTTGCCAGAAGTGGAACAGCGAGAACGCGAGCTCGGAATATGAATGCTTCTACACCGGCCCCGCATCGACATCGGATGAAGCCGGCGAAGCGCAGATCGTCCAGGATATGCTCGGCAAGGCCGACACGGCGGCGATCGCGATCTCGCCGTCGAACGCCAAGCTGATTGCCCAGACGATCAAGACGGCCAATCCATCGGTTCCGGTGATGACGCTCGACGCTGATCTCGCCGCTGAAGACGCGGCGTTGCGCAAAACCTATCTCGGCACCGACAACTATCTGATGGGCTTCAAGATTGGCGAATACATCAAGAAGGGCAAGCCAAACGGCGGTACGATCTGCACGATCGAAGGCAATACGGGCGCCGACAACATCCTTCGCCGGGCTCAAGGCATGCGCGATGCCCTGACCGGTCAAAAGGGCCTGGCGGCGCTCAAGGGCGAAGGCGGCTGGACCGAAGTTGCGGGCTGCCCTGTCTTCACCAATGACGACGGCGCCAAGGGCGTTCAGGCAATGACCGACATCCTTGCTGCCAATCCGAAGCTCGACGCCTTCGGGATCATGGGCGGCTGGCCGCTGTTCGGCGCGCCGCAGCCTTACCGCGACCTGTTTGGTCCCTACAAGGAAAAGATCGCCAGCAATGAGTTCGTCATCGGCGCCGCCGATACGATCGGCGACGAAGTAGCGATTGCCGGCGAAGGCCTGGTTACCGCACTCGTTGGTCAGCGGCCTTTCGAAATGGGCTACAAGGCACCTTCCGTCATGATCAACCTGATCGAGGGCAAGCCAGTTGAGGATCCGGTCTTCACCGGTCTCGACGAATGCACCAAGGATACGGTTTCGACCTGCATCCAGAAGTAAGTCCAAAATTTGGGAGCGCCCGGCAAAAGGGCGCTTCCAAACACTGACTATCGCAAATTGCCTTGGCTCAAGGCCTCATCCAAGAATGTCTTGAGCCGCTTCCAGTGCCTCTCGCCACCCACGGCATTGTAAACGCCGTGATCCGGTACCGCCCAGCCATGGGCCATGCCGACATAGTTCTCGATGATATGATCGACTTCGGCGGTCCTTAGCGCTTCGGCGAGGCGTGCCGATTGCTCTGGCGGAAAGCTGCCGTCAACTCCTGCCACGCCCACATAAACGCGGCCCTTGATGTCTCCCGCCAAACGATGCGGGCTGTCTTCAGCGTCACTGGCGAGATTGCCGCCATGAAAGCTCGCCGCTGCCCCGACCCTGTCCGGAAAGGCACCCGCAGCGGTAACGGCTCGTCCGCCGCCCATACAATAACCGACGGCGCCGACGGGCCCGGTTGCGCCAGCTGCCGCCAGCGTATCGAGAAACGACGCCGTATCGCGTTTGGTCATTTCCTGGGTGGTGCCGCGCACCATGGTCATGATCTGTGCCTTAGCTGTTTCGTCGGAAAAGGATGTTCCGGTAAAAGGGCCATAGGCTCCGAACCGATAGAACAGATCCGGCAGAAGAACCACATAGCCGAGATTTGCAAGACGCTGGGCCATGCCATCCAGTGCAGCCCTCGGACCCATCGCATCCATGTAGAACACCACACCGCGCTCGGCACCGCCGACCTTTGATGGCGCGGAATCGGCGCGAAAGATGACGGCTTTGGCTGTGCCATCAGCGGTCTTGATTTCAATGTTCTGTTTCATGGATCTGTCCTGTCGTTTCGGTTCAGACGCCTCCACTCATACCAGGCGCCGGCTCCTCAATATCGATCATCGACAGCCGGGCACAAACACAATCACTTGAATGGTGCGCATTCAGGGAATTGTTTTTCAGAAAGATTTATCAGTGTTTGGAAAATGCATCGATCAAGGCTTCGCAGGTCTGCTCCAGCCGCTGTTGCGGGCCTTCAATACCGATGCTCTGACCACAGACACGCGCGCCTTCGACGAGGAGTACGAGCGCCTGAGCGAGTTGTTCGTACTGCTGAACGCCCGCCCTGCGGCAAAGCTCGACCAAATGCTGCATATGCGCTTTTTTAGCGTCCATGATGACTTTTTGGGCCGGGTGACCGGCTTCTTTTAGTTCAACCGCCGCATTGACGAGATCGCAGCCGCGCAAATCATTGAAGATACGTTGGGCAGCTTCATCGACCCAACCCCGCAACTGCCTGGCCGGGTCACCGGGATAGGCGTCTTCCAGATCGACCCAGATACGCTCCTTTTCGCTCGAGACCTGCTTCAGGCACTCGCAAACCAGATCGTCCTTGCAGCCAAAGTGGCGATAGAGCGTCATCTTGTTGGAACCGGCAGCCTCGGCAATGGCATCGACACCGATACCCTTGATCCCATGCTGGCGGAACAGCTCTATGGCGCTCTTCACGATCCGCTCACGAGGACGTCCCAGTGTGGTCACGAGCTTGTCAGAATTATCTGCTATTGTTTTCGAAGGGGTGCTTGACATTGATGTTACCGCTTAGTAACTATTGGGACGTTACTGACCGGTAACACACATTGAATGCCGAAGTCAATTCACTCGTTCGCCACCCTGCCCGTAACCCCCAACGCCCTAATTTTGATCCAATACAGTTTTACTGGTCATCGAAAAGGAGACCAATATGTCCCAGTTCTATTCAGACCTCACACAGTCCCAAGTCCTTTCAGACCCGCTGATCAACGCTGTCATGCGTGCCGATCGCGTCAGCCGAAAAGAGCTCGAGCTCCTTATGACAACTGTGGCGACCAAAAATTTTAGCGATGAGACAGTCAGCGAATGGCGCCGTCCATTGCCAGCTTTCGTCTCGGCGCAGCCGCTGAAAGGCAGCACGGACCTTTTGAGCAAGGTGTGCCAAGGGGCCGCCTGCTAACGAGTGATTGAGACTTGATCAAAAAAACTGCGGTCCTTCTCCGAAGGGCCGCAGTTTTTCGTTTAAACTCTAGCTGAAGATCCACGGCCGTCCGGTCAACGAGACCGGCCAATGTGAAACTTGCCAGTTCTCTCGAAACCTTCCGAACGTACCGGCAACCGGAATGCAAGTACCATCATGGTTTTCCATGAGGTGCGGCAGGCAAGAAGGCAAATAGCCATCAAGGTCCAGACATCGGAGGTCGGGTTCACCAACAGCAGCCATGGCACCGCCTTGGTCGCGTTGCCGACGGTGAAAAACATGCTCGTCGTTCCCGCGTAGATTTCCTTGCTGAGACCGAGGGGTAACAAGTATATCGCAAGTGGTGGCCCACCGGAATGCGTGATTTGTTCAGCATCCTATGCGGGCTAAATTGGCTTTTGCAGGTTGGTTCACCCCTTGAAACTCCACTAAATTGCGCATCCCTTCAGAAACAAATCGGCGCACATTTTCGCCCGAGCTACAATCTCTTCGACGTTCGGCGCCGACTTTTGGCGCAACATGGCTGCGCGCTGCGGTTCCATGACCATCATTCCCCGCAGCATGCCGCTTGCCGCGTGCGGATCGTCTAGCTTGATACGTCCACGCTCGACCTGTTCGCGAAGCCACGCTTCCATCAACGTATTGGTCCTTACGATTGCTCTTTCATAGAACGATGCTGCGAGTTCCGGAAACCGATCGGATTCACCAATCACGAGGCGCATGATCCCAATTGTATCGTCGGAAAGCGTGAGCATGCCATAGGCAATCAGCACGTGTTCAAGACCGACCCCTAAGTCATCATTGATATGCCCGGCGGGATCGACTGCCAGCAAAAAGCGGCCAATTCGAGCGGATATCATGCAGGCAAACAGATCTGCCTTGGTGGGAAACAGCCGATACAAGGTTTTGGTTGAAACGCCGGCATTCTGCGCAATGGCGCTGATGCTCACCGCAGCATAACCGCTTTCGTGAAACTGCGCATTGGCGGCTTCGACGATAAGGTTTCTCGTATCGTCGTCGCAGCGAACTTGTGGTCGGCCCCGCGGGCGTTTCTCAATCTTGTGAATTACGACCATATCCATTTTCCAAAATAATTATTGACAGCCCGTTTATACGGCGTATTTTGGAAAACGTCAAGTTTCATAAATGGAGTCATCAACCAAAGGCCGCAGCCCAAGTGACGGCGACCCGGAAATTCGGAGACCACAATGAGCAAGCTGCAAGCCTTGAACAACAACGTTGCCCAACCCGCAGAAATTGTCCCGACAGCGGAAGCGGGTTCGTCTGTCCGCATCGCGGAAGCGCCCCAGCCGTCGGCCTCTGATGAGAAGCCGGTCCGGAAGCGTGGACGCCGCTTACTTCTCGGTACAGCCGCGATCGTCCTAATCGCAGCTGGCGCCTATTATGGCCACGATTACTGGACGGTGGGTCGTTTCCACGTGGAGACGGACGACGCCTATGTAAAGGCGGACAATAGTTCGGTCGCGCCAAAAATCTCGGGCTATATCGCCGAAGTCCTCGTTAGGGACAATGAAACGGTGAAGTCGGGGCAGCCCCTCGCCCGCATCGACGATCGGGATTTCAAGACGGCGCTCGAGCAGGCGAAGGGCGATGTCGCGGCCGCAGAGGCAACGATTGAAGCCAAGCAAGCCTCCCTCGCAATCCAGGAATCCACTATCGCGGCAGCGCGTGCCACAGTCGATGTCGATCAGGCCAATGCGATCTTTGCTGAACAGAATAACAAGCGCTACGCAACGCTTGCCACGAGCGGCTATGGCAACATCCAGAACGCCCAGCAGGCCGCCTCCCAGATCGCTGCGGCAAAAGCAACCGTGGTGCGCGACAACGCTGCGCTGGACGCCGCAATAAAGCAGGTCGATCTATTGAAGGCAGAGCTGGCGCAGGCAAAGGCGGATCTGGAGCACGATCTCGCCGTCCAGCACCAGGCCGAACTCAACCTGTCCTATGCGACGATCGTGGCGCCTGTCGACGGCATCGTCGGCAACCGCACGCTGCGCATCGGCCAGTACGTTCAGGCGGGGACACAGCTGATGACGGTGGTACCAACCGCTTCGGTTTACGTGATTGCCAACTATAAGGAAACGCAGCTTACGGACGTTCATGCCGGCCAGCCGGTCGATATCGACGTCGATATGTTTCCGGACCGGGTCTATCACGGACGCGTCGACAGCCTTGCTCCCGCGAGCGGCCAGGAATTTGCGCTGCTGCCGCCCGACAACGCCACGGGCAACTTCACCAAGGTCGTCCAGCGCATTCCTGTAAAGATAATCCTTGATGCCGATAGCGCCGCGGGCGACCTGCGACCCGGCATGTCCGTCCAACCGAGCATCAATACCAAGGCCGACGCTATCCAGCGCCAGAGTCATTGACGGCCGGGTAAAAGGAGGAGCGTGCCATGTCTGCCATCACGTTTAATGCCGCGTCGGTGCCACAACCACGCGCCAGCACGAAGGAATGGATTGCCGTTCTCGCCGGTATGATTGGCGCGTTCATGGCGATCCTCAACATCCAGATCACCAATGCTTCGCTGCTCGATATCGAAGGCGGCATCGGTACCGGCGTCGACAACGGCGCCTGGATCTCGACGGCTTATCTCATCGGCGAAATCGTCGTTATTCCCCTCACCGCCTATTTCAGCAGCGTGTTCTCATTTCGCCGTTACATATTGGTGAATACGATCCTTTTCCCGCTTTTCTCCATTGCCTGTGCCTTCACCCATGATCTCGGTTCGATGATTGTCATGCGTGGCCTGCAGGGCTTTGCCGGAGGCGTGCTGATCCCCATGGCCTTCACCATGGTATTGACGAAGCTGCCAAAATCGCAACAGCCGGCTGGCCTCGCCCTCTTCGCCCTCTCCGTTACATTCGCTCCGGCGATCGGCCCTACGATTGGCGGCTATCTTACCGAGAACTATGGATGGCAGACGATCTTCTTCATCAATGCCGTCCCAAGCGCTGTCATGGCCGTAGCACTGGCCGCAACGCTGGATAAGACGCCTATGCAACTTCATCTCCTCAAAGAGGGCGACTGGGCCGGCATATTCACCATGGCAGTCGGACTCTCGGCTCTTCAGACCGTGCTCGAAGAGGGCAATAAGGACGACTGGTTCTCGTCGCCGTTCATCCTGAAGCTCAGCGCCGTCGCTGTGGTCTTCCTCGCGACCTTCATCTGGATAGAGCTGACCGTTGAAAAACCCTTGGTCAAGCTCAGCCTTTTGAAGCAGCGGAACTTCGCCATCGGTGTGGTGGTCAACGTACTTGTCGGTGTTGCGTTGTTCGGTACCGTCTATATCTTGCCGCAATATCTTGGACAGGTGCAGCGCTACAATGCCGAGCAGATCGGCAATGTGCTGGCATGGACGGGCCTGCCTCAATTGCTCCTGATCCCGCTGGTTCCGATGCTGATGAAGCGTTTTGACGCCCGCTATATCGGCTTCCTTGGCATCAGCATTTTCGCGGCGAGCTGCTTCATGAACGTCATGCTTTCACCCGACAATGCCGGCGATCAGTTCTGGATCCCGAACATCGTGCGTGCGATCGGACAAGCGCTCGTATTGACGCCGATCACCGCCATTACGACGGCCGGCATCGCCGCCGCCGACGCCGCTGCCGCATCGGGTTTGACGAATATGCTGCGCAATCTCGGCGGTGCGGTCGGCACGGCAACGCTTGGAACAGTTCTGACCAAGCGCGAACAGTTCCATTCAAACATCATCGGCCAATCGGTCACCCTGGCGCGCGATGAGGTTCATCAACGCCTCGACCAGCTGACCGGCTACTTCATCACCCATGGCGTTTCCGATCACGCCCTCGCAGCCCAGCAGGCCGTCGTCGCCCTTGGCCGGCTCGTCAAACGCCAGGCACTCATCCTTGGATTCGGTGATACCTTTGCGGTTATCGGCGTTCTCCTTGCTATCGCAGCAATCGCCTTGTTGTTCGCAGAAAAACCCAAGGGCGCAGGAGGAGCCGGCGCTCATTAGCGATTGCAGGGGTCGAGACGCACGAGCAACATAGTCACCGTTCTGGAGTTCATGTTTCGATGGATTGGATCGCTCGGCGTTTGAGCTGATCGTGGGGAGTCGCAATTGTCACCGATCTGAAGGACTTAGAGGAGCTTATCGAAAAGCTGGGTTCTCAAAGTTGATTAGCCAACTCATGACTTTTCCAACAAGACTATAGCAACAAGGTTTTTAGAATATTATTCCTCTGCAAGGCGGTGGACCGTTAGAAATCTGAATGTTACGTTTTGTCGTGGGAGGACAGTCCGCATCCGATGAGGAGGTCGGATACGCAAGTTGGAGAGAATTCGATGAGCAGAACTGTCCTGAACGCCGTGGGTGTACCGTTGTACTATAGCGGGAGCTCGACGGCATGGTTTTCCGCAACCGGATCCGGTTCCGAACTTCATGGGACGAATGGCAATGATTCCCTGTGGGGAGACGCCGCAGTCGACGTCACCATGCGCGGCGGGATGGGCGACGACATCTACTATCGCTATTCAAGCATCAATCGCGTCTATGAGGCAGCGGACCAAGGCGTTGATACCGTAAATACATGGATGAGTTCCACCCTGCGGGAAAATTTTGAGAACCTGACCGTCACAGGCGATGGGCGTTACGCCTTTGGCAACAATGCCGATAACATCATTACAGGTGGTTCCGGCAGTCAAACCATCGATGGCGGCGAGGGAAACGACGTTCTGACCGGCGCCGGTGGTGCCGATACTTTCATCATGACGATGGGCAACGGGAGCGACCTCCTCACCGATTTCGGATCCGACGATGTGGTGCGCCTGGATGGTTACGGGCTGACCTCTTTCGAGCAAGTTCGCAATAATTTCACCCAGGAAGGCGCCGATCTCAGGCTCTCTCTCGGAACAGGCGAAAGTCTGGTCTTTACCGATACGACCGCGGACGAAATCCGGGCGGATCAGTTCGAACTGAGCCTTGACCGCTCCACTTTGACCCGTACCTTTTCCGACGATTTCAATTCGCTCCAGCTTCATGACGGCGATACCGGTACATGGGAGGCGAAATATTGGTGGGCGCCCGAGAAGGGAGGGACCTTGTCAGGCAATGGTGAGCTTCAATGGTATGTCAACCCTGTCTACCAGCCTACAGCCTCGGTCAATCCATTTTCCGTGAACGATGGTGTCTTGACTATCACCGCGGAACAGACGCCGGACGCGATCAAATCCGAAGTCGATGGTTACGACTATACATCTGGCATACTGACGACTCATCCCTCCTTTGCCCAGACCTACGGCTATTTCGAAATTCGCGCCGACATGCCGGACGATGCGGGTGCATGGCCTGCTTTCTGGCTGCTTCCCGAAGACGGTTCCTGGCCCCCTGAACTCGACGTCGTGGAAATGACCGGACAGAATCCGAACACCGTCAACGTCACAGTCCATTCGAACGAGACTGGACAACAGACCTCGGAGACAACCGCCGTGCACGTCGGCGATACCGACGGATTTCACAGCTATGGCGTGTTATGGCAGGAAGATGAGGTCGTCTGGTATTTTGACGACGTCGCCGTGGCGCATGCGGATACCCCATCGGACATGCATGACCCGATGTACATGCTTGTGAACCTCGCCGTCGGCGGCATAGCCGGCACGCCAACGGACGGTTTGGCGGATGGTTCTGAAATGAGAATCGACTACATCAGGGCCTATTCTCTCGACGACCTGGGTGTTGACGCGGGCACCGACGTGCTGTCCTCGCAAACTTCCGACTGGCATGCTTAAGACACCTGTTGGAAAGGGCTTTTTCAAACACGCTGCTGCATCGGGCAAGTCTTTAATCGTAGCGGATTCTATAAGGTCCGCTCTACGCTAGCAGCTGATGGCTTTATGCATCGATTTCATGCTGCAGCGGATGCCGTTTGTGAATTTCAGTGCTGCAGATCGTGGCGGTTGTTTGTTGCGGTGATGTTTCGCTGACCGCATGACGTGCAGCTGACACCGATCCTGCAAACAAATCGGAATTGCCATAACCTCCTTGTATCGTTGCAATCAGGACGGCGCAAAGCCCGACACTGACCAAATATTTATGCCCGAGATTGTTCGTCCTCTCGATCCGGTCGCGGACATATTCAGGAACACCATCAACCTCTCGCATGGTCAACTCCTGTTTGCTCTGGATGTCTGAACCGGCAGCCCGGGCAATACCTTGTCCAAGGTGATCGGAAACTCGCGAACGCGCACTCCGGTCGCATTGAAGATCGCATTGGCGACAGCAGCGCCTGCGCCGCAAACGCCCAATTCTCCTATTCCCTTGCTACCAAAGACATTTGCGTTGTTGTCGGGCTCCTCCAGAAAAACCACGTCAAGGTCCGGGACATCCGCATTTACCGGAACATGGTATTCGGCGAGATCGTGATTGACGAAGTGACCGTATCTCGGATCAAGAACACTCTCTTCCATGAGCGCCGCGCCGATCCCCCAAACCATGCCTCCGATAATTTGCGAGCGCGCCGTTTTCGGATTGAGGATGCGACCTGCACCAATGACGCTTAGCATGCGGCGGATCCGTATCTCGGCTGTATCCAGATCGACTTCTATCTCGACGAAATGTGCACCGTAGGCGTGCTGGGAATAGTTTCGGTAGTTTTCGCCGGCTGCCTCTACGGCCCCTTGAGCATCCAGTCCTTGCGGCGCGACACGATTGATGAGGTTGGCAAGGTTTTCCGAACGATCCCCTATCCTGATTTCTCCGTTCCTGAATTCGGTTCGATCGAGATTCGAACCATAAAACGGTGATCCCGGCACCTCTTTTGCAACCTTTGCTATTTCTTGCTTCAACGCTTCGCAGGCATTGTGGACGGCGGAGCCGGCGCTCGCCGCTCCCCACGACCCGCCGGATCCCGCCGTGCGCGGAAAATGGCTGTCGCCGAGTTGGACATCAATTGCGGAAAGGGGAAGACCGAGGCTGGTAGCAGCGATCTGTGCCAGGATGGTATAAGTGCCCGTGCCGATATCGGTCATATCGAGCTGAACTTTTACCTGACCGTTCCCGTCGATGCCTATCCGGGCTGCCGACGCGCCAAGGTAGTTGGGCCGGATCGCAGCCGCCATGCCAAGACCGATCAGCTTGCGTCCTTCTCGCACCGTACCCGGCTTCGCCTGTCTTTGCTCCCATCCAAAGCGACGCGCGCCCTCTTGCATACAGGCGACGAGGTTGCGTGTGGAAAACGGAACGTTGCGCTCCGGATCTACCTCGGGCTCATTGCGGATACGCAATTCGATCGGATCAATACCGATCTGATCAGCCAACTCGTCCATGGCAGATTCAAACGCGAGCATGCCTGGCGCTTCGCCCGGCGACCGCATCCACTCACCGCGGTTTGTGTCCAGACCAACCAAACGATGCCTCGTGATCCGATTTGGAGCCGCATAAAGGGATCGCGCAAACACGGCCGTCTGTTCGCAGAATTCTTCGAACCGGGAGGTTGCCGAACAGACCTCATGGGCAATGCCGGTTAGCTTGCCACCACGGTCGGCGCTCAGCCGGACCGACTGGATCATTTTTGCGCGGTGACCCGCATTTGCAAACATCTGTTGCCGCGTCAGCGCAATCTTGACCGGGCGTTGGAGTTCCCTAGCGGCGAGCGCGGCAAGAATAGTATCGGCATGCACGATCAATTTCGAGCCAAATCCGCCTCCGATAAAGCGACTGACGAGATGCACCTTGTCAGGCGGGATTTGCAACGTATTGGCGATACCGGCCTGGAAATTCGCAAGGGTCTGGGCACTCGTGTAAATTGTCACTTCATCGCCGGACCAAGCTGCGAGTGTGGCATGCGGTTCCATCGGATTGTGATGTTCGTAGGGTGTCGTATAGATTGTATCGACCTTGACGTCGCTATCAGCAAACGCTGCCTCAAAGTCGCCAATAAGTGAATCCGTTTGAAAACCTGCATTGGTGCGCTGCGGCGCATAGGCATCCGCAAGGTGCCTGCTTAGATCATACGCACCGCGCTCGTCTTCATATTCGATCGCAATAAGTCCGGCGGCACCTCGTGCAGCCTCAAACGTTTCTGCCACGACCAGGGCAACAGGCTCGTCATAGTAGCGAACGCGGTCAGTCGAGAGGAAGGGTCGCGGACGGGTAAAGACCTCACGCACCGCTGGCGTGACAGCCGGACCAAATGCAGGTTGTGCCGGTGCATTCTTATGAGTCATCACACGGAGGACACCCGGCATTGCCTCGGCCTGCGCAGTATCGATCGCAGAGATGCGGCCGCGCGCGATGCCGGCCCCAAGAATATAACCATAGGCAACCGGATCATCTGCCTTATGCTCATAAGCGTAGACGGCCTGTCCCGTCACCTTAAGCGCGCCATCGACGCGATCGACCGGCTGGCCGATCCAGGTCTTTCCGGTATTCGCTATTGGTGTCGAATCGGACATGATCTTCCTCATCCGCGTTGTGAAGCAGCAGCAAGCGCGTGTTGTATCGTCCGCTTTGCCAAGGGGATTTTGAAGTCGTTTTCGCCACGACCAACGGCATTTGCCAATGCAATCTCCGCCGCCTGCTCAAACACTTCGGTCGAAACCTTCTCGCCGAGCAGGATTGTTTCGGCTTCGGGAGTGCGCCATGGTTTGGCGGCAACGCCGCCCAGTGCAAACCGCGCGCCTGTAATTGTCTCGCCTGCAACGTCGACAATTGCTGCGACCGATACGAGTGCGAAGGCATAGGATGCCCGGTCACGAACCTTGCGGTAGATATGCCTCCCGGGTTGGACCGGCGGCAGGATAACCGCCGTTATCATTTCCCCAAGCTTGAGCGGTGTTTCGATATCGGGCGTTGTTCCGGGCAGTCGGTGCAGATCGCCGATAGGGATTTGTCTTGTCACGCCTTCGGTATCGATCGTCTCGACAGATGCGTCGAGGACCAGCATGGCAACCGCCATATCCGACGGATGTACCGCAATACAGGCTTCACTTGATCCAAGCACAGCGTGCATGCGGTTGAAGCCATGGAGCGCTGCACACCCGGAACCAGGCTTGCGCTTGTTGCAAGGCATATCGCGATCATAGAAGTAGTAACAACGCGTCCTCTGCAGCAGGTTGCCACCTGTCGACGCTTTGTTGCGGATTTGCGCGGAAGCGCCCGCAAGCAGCGCTTGTGCCAGGACCGGATAGTTAGATCTTATTCGTGGATCAGCGGCGAGCGTGCTGTTACGCACCTGCGCACCGATACGCAGGCCGCCTTCTGCTGTTTCTTCAATTTTATTGAAGGGCAGATGGTTGATGTCGACCAGATGGGCCGGCCGTTCGATTTCCAGCTTCATGAGGTCGAGTAGATTCGTGCCGCCACTGATGAACTTGGCGATTGGTGTACCAGCGGCACCTGCCAATGCATCGCGCAGTTCGCCTGCCCTTTGATAGGTGAAAGGTTTCATACCTCAAACCTCTCTGGCTACGTCGCGGATCGCAGCGACAATATTGGGGTATGCGGAGCAGCGACAGATATTTCCGCTCATGCGCTCGCGTATCTCCGCATCAGTCAAGGAGACGTTCGGATTGGAAAGCGTCTTGCTGACATGGCTTGGCCAGCCGTCTGCCGCTTCTTGCAACATGCCGACGGCCGAGCAAATCTGGCCGGGTGTGCAGTATCCGCACTGAAATCCATCATGTGCAATGAATGCAGCCTGCATGGGATGGAGATCGGTGCCCTTCGCAAGGCCCTCAATAGTCGTGATAACGTCACCGTCATGCATTACTGCCAGCGTGAGGCAGGAATTGATCCGTTGGCCGTCAACGAGCACTGTGCATGCTCCACACTGTCCATGATCGCAACCTTTCTTGGAACCGGTCAGACCAAGATGATTGCGCAACACATCGAGCAATGTCGTACGGGGATCCACGCCAACAGAATAGTTGCGCAAGTTGATGTTCAGGGTCAATTCCACCGGATCAACGACCCTTATGCCGGCATCGTCATCCCCAGTGGTAGGCATTTGTTGGCTCGTCGCTGGCAATCCAGTTGCAAGCAAGAATCCAGCCGCTGCACCGGATTCCAGAACGGTTCGGCGTGTCGGACCCGTTTTTTGAGACTCTTCATTCATTGCTTCCACTCCTTGGAGACGACAACGGTCAAGGGAAACGTACCGGCAGACCGATGGCCCGCCGGCACGAGCTTCTGAGCGTTCGGGACTAAATCATCAGCTCGGCTGCTGGTTCGTATCGGAGCTTGATGGCGTTTGCGGAGCCTGCTCTGTCTGCGTATTGGCGGAGTTGAGCTTCTGGCACGCAAGCGCAGTTCCGGCTGAGAACGCAATACCCACTGTTGCGATGGCGGCGATCAGATATTTATTCATGACGATCTCGCTTTCTGATTAGTCGATGGACTGTTTCATTGACATCAGACAGCGTATTTGCGGTTTGTCGCAGAGTTGTGCCGTACCAAGGGCAGAGTTGTCGCAAAGTATCGCAGGATTGCGTGACGGGACATTTCGCTACAAATTACCAGCATCAACGCGACGGCCAGGTAGCCAACCCGATATTGCTTGACAAACTTTGATACAATTTTCCGGATACCGGAAAACTACTTCGAGTGATATTTCACGCGTGTGCATTAAAGTCAGGGACGTGCCCGATGGAATCCGTACCCCATATCGCAGTAGTCGACGATCACCGGGATATCCGCGACCTTGTTGGCAAATATCTCACTCAGCAAGGATATCGCATCAGCGTCGCTGAAAGCGGGTCCGCACTGAGACGACTGCTCGAACGCAACGCTCCGGACCTTATCATTCTTGATATCATGATGCCCGGGGAAGACGGCCTGTCGGTTTGCCGGCAGCTACGCCGTTCGACCGAGCTGCCGATCATTTTCCTGACTGCCATGGCCGATGATACGGACCGCATTATTGGTCTGGAGCTTGGAGCCGACGACTATCTCATCAAGCCCTTTAATCCACGTGAGCTGCTCGCGCGGATCAGGGCAGTCTTACGGCGGGTCAATAGCCTGCCGCCACAGCGCGAAATGCCCAAGGCAAAGACGATCAGTTTCGAGCGCTGGAGTCTGGATGTCGGACGCCGGGAATTACTGGGGGGCGACGGCGTTGGCGTCCCGCTCAGTACGGCAGAATTTCGGTTACTCAAGGCCTTTCTCGAACATCCCGGAATGGTGCTCAGCCGCGATCAGCTTATGGACCTGACCGTCGGTCGCAGTGCCGATTCATTCGACCGGAGCATAGACAACCAGGTCAGCCGGTTACGCAAGAAAGTCGAGGTCGATCCTAAGAATCCCTCAATTATCAAGACACACTGGGGCGGTGGCTATAGTCTTTGCGCAGAGGTGGAGCGGGCATGAAACGGTGGTGGAAGCGCAGTCTGGCGGCACAATTCATAGGCTTGATGCTGCTCGCGCTCGCGCTCTCCCAGGCACTCAGCTTCTTCGTTTCCTGGGACGAGCGGGGTAAAGCACTGCAGGCGGCCGCGAAGGCAGAGTTTTTCAGCCGAACGGCTTCCCTTGCAACGCTGCTCGAAACCATACCAGCGGCGTTTCGCAACGATGTCCTGGATGCAACCGGCACCGGCTACAGCCGGTTCTGGCTATCCTCTCAAGCGCCGGTGGACGCGGACGCGTGGCGTCGCGAGGCATGGGTGCAATTGTCAAAACCCATGCCAAATCTAAAAGCCCTGAAGTTCAAGATGCCTGGAGCAGCTACATCAACCGCCGCAGAAACTGCGCGGCCTGAACCTTCGCCCTTCCAGGCGCTGGCTGCACAATCTGATTCATGGACTACACTTGGTCCGCATGTCTGGACGATACCGCAGCCAGCAAAATTTCTCTATCTCGGCCATTCAAACGGAATGGGGCTAGCCGTTGAATTAAGCGATGGTACCTGGCTGAACACGGCCTATGCCAAATCAGTTCCAAATTCCATCTGGAACGTCCAGTCTCTATCGTCCCTTGGTATAACTGCTGCAATTCTTTCGCTGATCGGTGTCATCGTGGCCAGGCAGATCGCAAGTCCGATGCGTCGCCTTGCCATGGCAGCTGAAGCCTTGGGGCGCGGTGAAAGTGTAGAACCGCTTCCGGAAGCAGGACCTGACGATATCCGTCAGACTGCCGAAGCATTTAATCGCATGCAATGCCGGTTGCATCGCTTTGTCGAGGACCGAACCCGGATGCTGGCCGCCATTGGTCATGATCTGCGAACGCCACTTACATCGCTCCGCCTGAGGGCGGAATTTGTCACAGAACCGGACGTGCAACAGCGAATGCTCGCGACCATAGACGAGATACAAACGATGACGGAAGCGGCCTTGGCGTTTGCGCGAGAGGAAGGCACGGTTGAGAACACACGTGCCATGAATATCTCTGCGCTGGTCGAGAGCATTTGCGACGACATGGCGGAGCTCGGTCAGGACGTCAAGTTTCTTGAAGGCGAAAAGATAGTCTACCGATGCCGACCCGATGCTTTGCGACGCGCCTTCCGCAATTTAATCGAAAATGCGGTCCGCTATGGCGAAAGGGCGCGCGTCAGCGTCGGGAAGCGGCATGAGGGCATCGACATCATCGTCGAGGATGATGGACCAGGCATACCGGAAACCGCATTCGAGGACGTATTCGCTCCGTTTTTCCGGCTGGAGCAATCCCGCAACCGGGAAACCGGCGGGGTCGGTCTCGGTCTGTCGATTGCGCGGGCAATCATTCATCATCACGGGGGGGAGATCGCTCTTCACAATAGCGGTAGCGGCTTGAGGGTGGTGGTTGCGCTTCCTGCTGCTCAACGAATTTCCTGAAATATATGTATCGAAATGTAGCAAGGTACCCAATCGTTACGGGTGGGGTCAAAAACGCGTGCCTCCCGGCAAACCTCTGCGACATCTCGCGCGCAATATACGCCTCATAACTGAATATGCAGGTCTCTTGCACATTCACAAATGAGGATGTCAAAATGTTACGCGTTGAAAATCACGCTGGCCGCAGCAGTTTTTCTATCCCTTTCGAAATGGATAACCGCGATGCGAAATTGGTTTTCGCCTCTGTGCTTTTTGCAGATATCAAAGGCTTCACACGTTTTTGCCAGGCCGTCGATCTATCCTCGGCATTCCACGCTCTTTCAGCATTTCATCGGCGGATGGCACAGGTAGTCTCACGATTTTCTGCGACTGTAATCACGAACACCGGCGATGAAGTCATGGCAGCGTGGTGTGGCACACCGTCCGCTGTATCGTCGAAAGCGCTCCGATGCGGGTTTGCTATGCTTGAGTCTGTGGAGGCCTGGAACCGCGAAGATCGTTCCCATAGACCGAGTTTGAATATTGGTGTGGGCCTTCATGCTGGACCAGTTGTTCTGGGTGAGATCCCCGGTTTGTCTGAACGACGAATGAGTGTGTTCGGCGATACGGTGAATACTGCAAGCCGCCTCGAACAGATGACGAGAGCCTATTCAACTGATCTGATCGCCTCCGACGAACTGGTGCGGCTGGCATCCGCAATCACACCAGTGGAAAGTGACGCCAATCGGCTTCACTCAGCGATAACCGCAAAGGTTCGCGATCGGGCTGGATTGCTTTCAATCCGCATCTCTGCGTGAGGCCCCAAGTCGCCTCACCCACCGTCGCCGACAACTAGTCTGCGGGCAGTTTGCGTGCGGGCCAATCGTTTCTTGGTACCGCGTTGCCAATCGTGAAACTGAAGGAAACGACTTCCATCGCTGCCGCATCGACCTGGCATTTGAAGTCCAGATTGTACCAGTTGGACCTGTTTCGAAATGCCCCCACCCGGGAATTCAATCCACCGCTCGCGATGGTTCGGCCGGACGGGCTATATGCCAGCAAGTCGGCATCAGGCCTTTGGTTGCGAACCTGTTCCAATGCCTCATTGCCGCATAATTGCAAGATGCGCTGGTTTCGGGGCAGATTTCCTATCGCCTGTCTCACCCTCGGGTCCGACAAGACATTGGGTGAAAACAGTTTCTTCGCTTGGGTAAGTCTGGGCGGCTTTTGCTTGCTGCTCTGGGGCTCTGCCGGCTTCTTCTGTGCAGGTGCCTTCTGACTTTGCGCGAGTGCTTTTGCATCCGCCGCTTGTTGTGCAGTAGGAGCTTCGTCCTTGCGCGGTACGTCGCCCCTATCCGTCACGGGAAGATCAAGCTTGGGCAGGTCCGTCTTGGTGCTGGCCGTTGGCTTTTCTGCAGGCGGCTGCGTCTCTGGCTTTGCCGGAGAGGCATCCTCAGACGTTGAATCGGCGCTTTGAGGCGCCTCCTGCTCCTCGGGGGGTAGTTGCGGCTCAGTCACCTTCTGGTCAGTTTTGGCTGGAGCCGACTCAAACACTTGTGGTGGCGGCGGAGCTGGAGGTGGTGGCGCTGCTTGTGGTTTGCTCTTGGCAGGTTTGCTTGGTGCCGTCGCCGCCGGCGGCTTGAGCGGCGCCGGAGGCACGACCTCGACTTTGATAGCTTCTTCCGGTGGCTTCGGCAGCGCCTCGGACAGCCGGAACAGCAGCAGAAATGCCACCGACAGATGCAGGGCAACAGACGCTAGTGCGCCCCATCCGCTCCACGGCTTCTTATAGTGTTGCATTGCTCAGACGATACCGGACCCGCATCTTTGAAACCTAGGCTCTAGCAGGGTCGGCAACAAGGGGCCGTAATCCAATAGTCGAATTGCCGGCGGCGCATTGCGCCACCGGCAAATCAATCAGACGCTGGCGTATGCGAAGACCTCATTGGCTCCGCGATAGATCATCTCCAACGACACGTAGAGAATAATCAGCAGACCGACATAGGCGATCCAGCGGTGACGCTGGAGCAGGCGCGCAATGAAGCTTGCGGCAATACCCATAAGGGCGATCGACAGGATCAAGCCAAAGACAAGTATTTCAATGTGATCACGCGCTGCGCCGGCTACAGCCAGCACATTGTCGAGCGACATCGAAACATCGGCGATGACGATCTGCCATGCAGCTTGCGCGAAAGTCTTGCGCGGAGCCCCCGCAGCAATTTTCCCGTCACCATCAATATCCCCCCGTAGCAGTGCCTCATTGGCTTCGGTCTCTTCAGCATGGGTGGTGCGAAGCTCCCGCCACATTTTCCAGCAAACCCAAAGCAGGAGGATACCGCCCGCAAGCAACAGACCAATGATCTGCAGCAGTTGGGTGGTGGCGATCGCAAAAATGATACGAAGCACCGTGGCTGCGATAATACCGAGGAGAATGGCTTTGGCACGCTGATCCTTTGGTAGACCAGCGGCGGCAAGGCCGATGACGATTGCATTGTCGCCAGCCAGGACCAGATCCATCATGATGACCTGGAGTAGGGCTGAAAGTGCGCTGGCACTGAGAAGTTCGCTCATGTGGTACCCGTTTTCCATAATTGGGGGCGCCCAAATTCCGTGAAATATCCGAAATCACAAAGCAACGGCAATCTGCACTTTCGTTTGGAATGCGGACTGAACTGTGAAAAAATTACGGTCGATTGTATTCCAGGAAACCAGGCCATCCAGTTGAACACTCAGTCCGACATCGCAGCTCCAAGAACTGCCAGAGGGGCCCGGCCTGATGTGCCATTCCTATTCGAATCGCGCCGCGAACTCAAGGGGGCAATATCCGGAATCGAAATGTGGCTGAGGTTTGATCCGACTCACACGCAGTATTGCCGCGGCGCAATGAGCGACTTTTCGTCCGCTGGACCGGTACCGAGGATGCCGATAGGTTCTGCCTGCAATCGAGAGGGAAGCACATGACTGATATTTGGTTTCGTACGGGTGTAGCAACGGTTCTGGCTGCGGAGGGTCAGGTGACCGACGCCATGCCGGAGGTTGTCATCGGCTCGGTCAGGGGTCCGGTCGGGCAGGCATTTGCGTCGATGATGGGACAGGTCAAGGGTCATACACGCATGTTCGTGGTGCGGGATCTCAACCAAGCGGTACGGCCGGCCACAATGATGACCACCAAGGTCACGATCAAGAACATGGCATATGCGGAACTGCTTGGCGGGGTCGTCCAGGCGGCGATGGGCGATGCGATCGTCGACTGTCTGATCGAAGACATTCTCCCCCGCGATCAAGCCGATGACCTCTGCATGATCATTACCGTTTGGCTCGATCCCCGCTGCGTCGAGGACGAAAATCTCGACCACAAGGATCTTTACCGTACCAATTACGAAGCAACAAAGCTCGCAATTTCCCGGGCAATGACCGGCAGACCCACGGTCGAAGAACTCATCGCCAACCGCAAGACGGTCAAACATTACGCGCTGGAAGGCATCATCGATTATTGATCGGCCAGGGGCGCCCGCGGACTGCCTGGCTCCGATTACTTAGAACCCAAACGATTTCTGCGCTGGTTGCGGTGTTTCGAAACGAACACCCTCCAGCTCGAGCATGCGGGCCTTGGCGACGGAGCCTCCGGGCGCGGAAAAACCGCCGACTTTGCCACCGGCCGCCAATACGCGATGGCAGGGAATAATCAACGGCACCGGGTTCTTGGCCATGGCCTGGCCAACATCACGCGCGGCTTCCGGTCCTGCGCCAAGCTGCTTGGCCAAGGCACCGTAGGTCGTCGTATGGCCCCAACCCAACTCCCGTGCAGCAGCATAGATTTGCTCGAAAAATCCGTCCTGCTCGCCCAAATCGAGCTTGAAGTCGAAAAAATCAATCTCTTCGCCCTCGAAATAGCGCTTTGCCGCGGCCACGGCTTGAAGCACTTGCTCAGAGGGTTGGCCAGGTTCAGCGCCAGGTAGCCTGCGGAGCAGCAACCGTTCTGCTGCGTCAGCACTTTTTGTCGGCAACTGAAAGCGTGTGATCCCGATATCGCTCCAGGCGATACCGCAGAAGCCACCCGCGGTTTCGAAGATAAGATAATGCTGCACTGTCTGGCCCATCGCACCGCCCTCGCGTTTCAACTGCCATAAAAATCGTGCAATCGGTGTGCGAATTCAACCCGATTCCTGCTTCGTGCGAGTCCCAGGTTGTTGGAGGTCGTCGAAAAGATGTGCGAGAGCAGTATCTAACTATTTTGACTTAATAACTTGACTCGTTTTATCATATTATTTTATAGCTATCCCCGCAACATCGCTGGCAATTTTACTCGGGCATTTTAAATAAAAATGCGCGGACGAAAGCCATTTTATTCCTCATTGCAATCGTCTATCAAGAAGATATCAAAATGAGAAAAGAAATAAATCTATATGACGACAATATTCTTGTCGATGTATTGATACGATATAAGCCAAAGCTCTTGAAAATCGCTGAAGGCGTTCTGCATTCCCGCACGCAATCAGAAGATATATTTCATGATGCTGTCATAAAGGCATGCACCATGCAGTCCAGTTGCGTCCGTTGTCCGGTCGGCTATGCTTGCCGCATGGTCTACAATCTGGCTTTGGACGAGGCCCGCAAACGGTCCTATGAAAAGCTCAACATGACACCCGTCGACGGTATGGATTCCATCCCTGCCCCGAGTGTCAGCGCGCTTGACTGTCTGGTGAGCACTGAAACTCTGTGGGAAGTACTGAACTCATTAAACACTCTGCCGAAGCGCACCCAGGACGCATTTGTCCGCCATCGCGTCGACGGCATTCCGCAGAAAGATATTGCGGACGAATTGGGCGTATCCAGAACGCTCGTCAACTTCATGATCAAAGACGCGCACCGCGCTTGTCAGCAAACCCTTAATGCCGCTTAGACAAACGGCGGCCGCGGATAAGTAGCAACGCAAACACTGGTCCGCCCAGCAGCGTAGCGACAAGCCCCGTCGGCAATTGCCACGGGAAATAGGCGGTGCGGCCGATGAAGTCGGCCGTTGCCATTAGCATCGCTCCGCATAGTGCCGAGCCTATCAGGTGCAGCAGGCCGCGCGTTAGCCCAAGCCGCTGTGCGAGATGCGGAGCCATCAGGCCGACGAAGCTCAACGGACCCACTATCAGGGTAGCCAAGGCTGTCAGCAGCGCGGCTACGGCAAGGATCAGGATCTGCAGCTTCTTCACATCAACGCCGTGTGAATGGGCCGATAAATCACCCAAAGCGAATTGTTGCAGCGGGCGAACGAGGAGCATAACCGTGATGACGCCAACGATTGCCAGTGCCGATATTATCAATGACATGGCACTACTCACCCCGTAGGTCGAGCCCGCCATCCAGCTGATCAGCGACAGGGCCCGCGGGTCGCCTGAGGCGAGGACGACGGAGATCAACGCCGTCAGAAATGCTCCCAGCGATACACCGAACATCAGGAACTGGTTACCGGAATGCGCCGCGCGGCTCATCGCGAAGAGGATAGCGAGAACTGTCCCGGCACCCAAAAAACCGCCGACAAGTCGATGGCTAATGGTCGGTTCTGATACAACGAACAAGATACAAAGTAATCCGAACGCCGTTCCGGCACTGACACCCAGAACCTCCGGACTTGCCATGGCGTTGCCGGTCAGACGCTGCAACAGGCTGCCGGCAAGCGCCAGCATGATACCCGCGGAAGTTGCGGCTACGAGTCGAGGAAGCCGCCATGGCAACAGGAATTTCAGTGTCGCGCCAGTGCTGCTTATCCACGATCCGTCGACGCCCCTTCCGACAAATATCGCGACCATTGCAACGGCCAAGACAAGACCGGCAAGCGTCGCTATCAGTATCAGGGGCCGACTGCTTGCGGCGGGGGACGATCCGCTTTGAACCGCCGTTTGCAGCGAACCGCCACGCTTCAACATCACGAACAGAAGTACCGGCACTCCGATCAGCGCAGTCGCCGCACCAGTCGGAACATAACTTCCTGTTTTTGCGGTATAAATTTGCATGATCTGATCAACGATGATCAGCAATGCAGCGCCGATGAGCGGAGCAACAATGAGCCGGGTATTGATCCGCCGGGCGCCAACCGCCCTCGCGATCGCAGGTGCAGCGAGGCCCAGAAAGCCGATCACACCCACAGCGCTTACCGTGAACGTTGTCAGTGCCACGGCGACAAACAGTGCAGCGGCCCGGACGAATTGCAGTTTGACTCCAAGACCTTGCGCTGCCTCACCAAGCGTCAGGACACTCAACTGCCGGACCAGCAGCAGCGCAAGTACGGTGCAGCCGACAACTTGCGGGAAAAGTCCGGCAACCGAGCGCCAGTCGTTCTGGTTCAACGATCCGCCACCCCAGACGAACAGACCTGACAGATAATGGTCGTTCATCAGCGTCAGCAGCGTAACGATTGCCGTACAGTATAGGCCCGTAACCAGGCCTGTCAGGATGACGGCAATCGGCTGAAACTTGAATCGCCATGCGACGGCGAAGACGACGGCCATTGCGGCGAAGCCACCAAAAGCCGTTGCCGTGTCGCGGCTCCAGCCGAGAAGCGCCGGAAACCAAAGCATCGCGACACCGAGTGCGAGCTGGGCCCCTGCCTCCACGCCCAAGGTCGAAGGTGAAGCGAGCGGGTTGCGCAACACATGCTGGAAAAGAACACCGGATAACCCTAGTGCGAAGCCGCAGACGCAAGACATCACCAGCCGTGGCAATACACTATAGTGCAGAAGGACTGCCTGGCTGTCACCGACTGACGGCAGCGAAAAGACAGCACGTACTCCGGTGCTGCCGATCAACGGACCGAGGTTGAATGCAGCGATGGCGGCGGCGATGCACCACAACAAGCCGGTGGCGAACCATGGACGGGCAGCAATATGTTTCATGCGCTGCCTTCGACGAGCAATCGGGCAAAACGGGTTGCCGCAGGCAGTGTGCCGAACATCAGAACGCTCGCCATGCGCTGGGCATGTCCTGACTGCGCAAACGGCATGCTTTGCCAAAGGGGACTACCCGGCAAGTCTGCAAGCACATCCGGTGGTACTGGATCCATGTAAAAAAGCCGCGCGTCGCCAATATCAAACAGATCGGCCATACCGATATCGCCGAATCCCCATTCATTGGTTGGCCGCGTCCAGGCATTCTCCAGCTCAAGACGATCGAACACATCCTGAAAAATGCCGCCGGGCCCATATATCCGGATATTGCGTTCATCGATAAACGTGATGACTGCGACCTTTCCGAGATGGCTGGTCGCCGCCCGTGCTGCACGCAATTTTACCTCCGAGCTATCGATCAGCGCTTCCGCCTCTGTCGCGCGCCCGAGCACACGGCCGAGTTCCCGCGTCGCGTCAATGATATGGGGAAACGGTGATGACCCGAGTGCGTGTATCGGGAACGATTTGACCGGCGCGATCTGCTCCAGCTGGGGCCTGACCCATTCAAGATACGGCGTCGACACAATCAGATCGGGTCTCAACAGCTGCAACAGCTCCATGTTGATCTCATGGGAGGAGCCGAGATTGGCCACGTTCGGCGGCAAAGCTGGTTCCACCGTCCAGTTCGCCCATCCCGTCGTGTCAATCAGTCCGATTGGTGGCACGCCAAGCTCAATCAATGTCTGCGCCAGACCATAGTCCAGCGAAACAACTCTCGGAGCAGAACTTGCGCCCTGCGCCTTTGCCGGCAAACAACCAAGCGTTGCCGCCACACCAAACAGAAAGTCGCGTCTGCGTATCGGGGACATTGGCTTAGAGGACGTAACTGATGGGCGCTTGCGTTTCCGGATGCCGGAATATCCCCATGCGCACGCCATAGATCGCATCGAGCCTGTCCGCAGTAATAAGCGTCTCGGTCTCGTCGTGAGCCACGAGCTTGCCGCCGGAAAGTGCAATCAACCGGTCGCAATAGCGCGCTGCCATGTTGATGTCATGCAGAACGATGAGCACGGACCGACCGTGGTCGTGCGCCAGCTTCTGAATCAGGCGCATCACCTCGATCTGATGATTGATGTCGAGAGCCGAGATCGGCTCGTCAAGAAGCAGGCACTCGGTGTCCTGGGCGACCAGCATCGCCAGGAAGGCACGTTGGCGTTCACCGCCGGACAGAGTATCGACAATACGATCAGCCATCGCCGTCATGGATGTCAGCTCCAGTGCTTCCCCAACTTTGGCCCTGTCGTTGCTGGAGAAACGTCCAAGCGCTCCGTGCCAGGGGTAGCGGCCAAGAGCAACGACTTCCCTTACGGTCATGCCGTCGGTGTCGGGAGTCTGTTGCGGCAGATAGGCAACCTTCCTGGCATATTCCTTGGACCGGAACGATCCCAGCGCCTGCCCCAGACATTCGACGCTGCCGTGCGTTGGCGACTGAAAACGCGCCAGTATCTTCAGCAGCGTGGATTTTCCGGACCCGTTATGGCCAAGGATACCGACCACCTCGCCCTGTGGAATGTCCAGCGTCAATGGATGGAGCAGTGTCCGTCCATCAACGTCGTAACCGATACCATTCAACGAAAAGGCGGATCCGTTCATTACATGCTCGCTAGAACTTGGCCGAAAGCGTCGCTTTGATGGCCCGCCCTTCGCCATAGATGCAACTGGTATTGCTACTGTCACCAGCGCAGGTCGAATAATACTCTTTGTCGAACACATTGTTCGCCTTCAGCGACCCCTTCCAGCCGTTCTTCTCATAGCTGATAGCTGCATCGACCAGAGTATAGGACCCGACCTCGATCTGATTGGCGTTATCACCGAAGGAGCTACCGACATAGCGAACGCCGGAACCAATATTCAGGCCTTCGAATGCCCCGCTCTCGAAGGTGTACTTCGCCCAGAGTGACGCTTGATGTTCCGGCACGAGCGCCGGCCGATTACCAAGTTCACCGTCGACGTTGCTGGATGTGATTTCCGCATCAAGATAAGTATAGCTGCCCGTGAGGCTGACACCGTGGAAGAGGTTCACGACGGTCTCGAGCTCGAAGCCGCGATGGCGCACCTCGCCCGTCTGAACGTCGAATCCTAGATTATCGGGGTCTGGCGTCAGCACGTTGGACTTGGTGATCTCGAAAACCGAGCCGGTGACCGTTCCCGGGAAATAGTCCGGCTCATACTTCACGCCTGCTTCGTACTGCTGACCCTCGGAAGGCGAGAATGACTGACCGGAGAAGCCTTGACCGATGGTTGGTGTGAAGGATTCGGAATAGCTGATGTAAGGCGTCAGGCCGTTATCGAACAAGTATCCGAGACCTACCTTTCCAGAGAAGGCACTGTCAGATTGCTCGCTGGTTGAATTGCTCAAGCGATCAAAGGTCTTGTCTTCCACCCAGGACTGGCGTCCACCCAAAGTGAGCAACCAGTGATCGTCAAATTTGGTTTGGGTTTGAGCGTAGAGTCCGATCTGATCGACGGTCTGGCGACGATCGACATAAATTGGGGGAGAGGGAACATCGATACCATATATCGGATCGTTGATATTGAGGCTTGGTCCTTCCGCCTCGAACCCGTTCTGACCGTCAACAGTCTGGCGGTCGTATGAAAAACCCATCAGCAAGGTGTTCGTGATGCGCTTGCCTTCATAATCATACTGAACTCCATTATCGACGCTGAAGAGTGTTGCCGTTTCGTCAACCGTAAAGGCCGTACGACCCATCGTGTCATCGTCGATCATGTTCGAATAGTAGAGGTGCCTGTAATCTGTGTTCTGCTGCGAGTAGCGGAGATTTTGCCAGATTTTCCATTCTTCATTGAAGCTGTGCTCGAACTCATAGCCGATGGAGCCGTGGTCTGCATCGAAGCGGTCGAAATTCGGATCAGATGTGGTGAAGCTACGAGAGAATTTCGGAATATTCGGGAAGTCCGGACTTGCGATTGGCAGGAACGTATTCGGCGTCAGTTTATCCCACTGGTAGTTGGCGAGGATTGTCAGCGACGTGTCGGCGCTGGGTGACCAGGTGATTGCGGGTGCGATGAACACCCGGTTGTTCTTGGAAAAATCCGTTTGGGTCTGCCCATCGCGGAAAAGACCCGTCAGGCGATAGGTCCACACGCCTTCCTTGTCGAGCGGACCGCCCAAATCAATCCCCGTCTCATAGGTGTTGAAGGATCCGTAGCTGGCATAGGCGCTGTAAAGCGGGTCCTGGGTCGGCCGCTTGGTCACGAGGTTGACAATGCCGCCAACCTCATTCGAGCCATAGAGGACGGATGCCGGTCCCTTGAGCACCTCCACTCGTTCCAGGCCGTATGGCTCGGCTTTGAAACCAGAGAAGTCGATGGCCTTTTGCGGCAGACCGTCGCGATAAACAGCGTATGGACCAATGTCAAAGCCACGGATCAGGAATTGATCGAAGCGATCATCAACGCCCCAGGGCGAGGCCGTGACGCCGGAAGTGTAGGCAATCGTATCCTCGATTTGCTCTGAAAACCGATCATCCATCTGCTCTCGGGTAACAACAGAAATGGATTGGGGGATTTCACGGATCGGCGTGTCGGTCTTGGCACCTGTCATCGTATTTTTGGCGATATAGCCTTTGTCAGGGCCAACAGGACTGGTATCGCCATCGATGACAATGGTGTTCAGCTGGATTGAGGGCGCTTCCTGGGCAACGGCGATATTTGCCATCATCAACCCGGCAATCGACGTCGTCACCAGCAATCGGGCACGACGCTGCCGCCTTGATGAACTGGCTTCGGTCCAAATCACTGCCCTGCATCCCCGCATGACACACCCCTTGTAAAAGCTTGACTCTGCTTGATAATTTACATGAGTTCTGTACTCATGTTTAAAGATGACTACATTTGTCATCTTATGTGAGTCAAGGCGCGATCGGTAAAATGCCGATTTTTTTGACGCGCCCTGCCCAATCGGCAAGAGGCTGTGGCCTCAATGCTACAGACGCGCAGCATGCAGCGCTTGCTGGATATCGCTCCAGATCACTTCCGGCTCCTCGAGACCGACCGCAAAACGTATGGTTTGCGGATTGACGCCGAAACGAACGAACGAGGTAATGCGATCGGGAATTTGCAACGCAGCCTTTGCAGGGACCACAAGTGTTTCCGGTCCGCCCCAGCTGACACCAAGCCGGATATGGCGCAAAGCGTTGACGAAACGCGCCACATCAATATCGGGGCTCAGATCGAAGGCGAACAGACCGGAAAAACCTGTCAGCGTCTTCTTGCCCGGATGGTCGGAAAAAGCCGGATGACGGACGAGCGCAATGTCCGGATGTTGCTGAAGATGCTTGGCGAGCACGAGCCCGTTATGCATATGTTCCTTCAGCCGCACCTTCAATGTCCGCATACCGCGCAGGAGCAGCCAGGCTTCGAAGGGCGAGAGCTTTGCACCGATATACGGGTAGGTCGAGCTGTTGATCTTGGCGATCAAATCACGCGGACCTACAACCACGCCGGCAACCGTATCGCTGTGGCCGCCAAGATATTTCGACGCAGCGTGAATGACGATATCGACGCCATGCTGGATCGGCTTTTGAAACAGCGGGGTTGCCCAGGAATTGTCGATGACAGTCGTAACGCCGTATTCCTTCGCCATCGTCGTCAAAGCTTCGATGTCCTGCAGTTCGAAAACCATCGATGTCGGGTTTTCCAGGTAGAGCAGTTTCGCGCCGGGCAAGGCAGCACGGACTTCGTCATGATTGGACGGATCGACAAAGTATACCGTGACGCCAAAACGCGCGAGCAGCTTGACGAAAAGCCGGTAGATATCATTGTAGAGATGCTGGACAGCAACGACCCGATCGCCAGCTTCGACAAGGCTCAAGATCGTGGCCGTGATTGCTGCCGTTCCACTCGAGAAACCACGTCCATCCTCGGCACCTTCCAGCCGGGCCGTAAGCAGTTCGAACTCCCGCACGGTAGGATTATCGCCGCGCGAGTAGATATAGTTGCGGGACCGCCCGGCAAAGACATCTTCCATGGCCTCATAGGTGTCATAGGTGAACAGGGAGGTCTGGAATATCGGCGGCGAAACCGCATTGAACGCAGCATCGTCGGCAGGCGAAAACAGATCGTCCGGCATTTCGGCATTGAATTCTTGCGGTGGCATGGCTTTGTTCATGAGGCCCTCTCAGACACGATGCTGTTGAAACTGGTGATCGGATTGGATGACGAATGGTTACGGAGCTGGCGCAGGGTCATGACAAGGATGCCCAATGACATGAGTGCAGTTAGCGCTGGCGCAAGAAAGAGGCTGGCCAGGACTCCCTCAAATTCAAACCAGTGCGGGAGGATGAAGAGCAGCGGCAGGAGGAAATAGCCGTTCTGCGCAACGCTGATAAATCCCGCCAGACGCGCCCGGCCTTGGGCCTGCAGGAGTACTAGCAGTATCTGCCTTGCGCCGAAGAAAACGAACGGAATGTGCGTGAGGACGAGCGTCTGTGCCGCAATATTTGCGATTTCGACGTCATTCGTGAAAATCGCGGCGACCGGATAGCGCAGCAGTACGGCGCCAAGACCGTATATGACGGCAAACATGGACGTGAGCACAAGCAGCGTTCCAGATGCCGAGAGCAACCGAGCGGGATTTTTCGAGCCGCTGGCGAAGCTCAACACCGCCTGCCCGCCGAGCGAGAGGCCAACAATCGGCAGCATGCCGAGGGTCAGGACGCGCATTGCAATACCGACCCCGGCAATGCCGTCGTCCCCGCGATAGAATCCGGCGAAAGTGAAGAGCAGAGCGAAGCTGATACTGCTCAACATGCTTGTGAGCGTTACCGGCAATCCGATGAGAAGGACCGGCTTGAGAACATCAACGCGGAGTGCCATGAACCGCGCAGCTATGTGCAAGGTCCCGATTCGCCTGCGGAAGTAGAGGAAATAGGCACCGAGCGCTGCAATCTGCGATATGATGGTCGCGACTGCCGCACCCGCCAGCCCGAAATCGAACCAGAAGATCATGATTGGATCGAGGACGATGTTGAGGGCGAAACAGCCCATCAGCGTCCACATGCTGAATCGCGTGTTGCCCTCTGAAATGGCGATAAAATCCGAAAGTATCTGCAGCATGGTCAGCGTCACCGAAAAGGCGACGATCGCAAGATAGTGCTCGGCCAATGGCAGGATGGCTTCGCTGGCGCCAAAGAGGACGAGCAGCTCCCGCTTGAAGAGGAGAATTGCTACCGTCAGCACGAGCCCGAGCGGTATCGCCAGCATGACGAGCGTTGACGCCGTAATGCTGGCCCGCTGCGGATCGCCGCCACCAAGCGCACGGCCGACGGCTGTGGCGACGCCAACGCCAAGCCCCTCGCCGATTGCTCCGACCATCATCAGGATTGGCAGGACAACGGTGATCGCTGCGATCTCATGGCTACCGATCATGCCGACGAAGACCATATTGATCGTGTGATGGACGGCATTGATCGACAGGCCTGCAACCGCAGGCATGCCAAGCCGGAAGATCAGACGGGTCAGTGCCGGATCATTCAGATCATCAGGTGCGAAATAGGCCCGCTTTGACTTCACCCTCATGGTGCCGGAACCCAGAAACGATCATCAAAGAAACGCTCCCGCGTCAACATTACCAGCAATGCTCGCTTATGGGGGAAGTCGAAGTGCTTGACCTTGGCAAAGCCCGAGCGGTCAAGATTGCGGATCTGCTGCTCGTGGCTGGCGCGCGGCTCGCCGACAATGCGCTGCGTCCGTGGATCATCGAGAAAGATGAAATGCATCAATGACGGGAGCCACGCGGTGATCCATTTCTTGCCGCGATAGGCCGGTTCGCCGATAGCGACATGCCAGCCGCGATCATAGTCCTGCGCATCATAATAGGGCCCGAGGCGGTTTTCCTTGGCCCAGTAGACCTCGAAATAACCGAATGGCACACCGTCGAAACAGCCGATCAGCGCCAGCATGTGCGGATCGCTCAGGCGCTCTTCGAGGATAGCCGCGTGCTTCTGCCTGTCACCGCCATCCTCCCAGATCACATTGACCTGTTCGTCGTTCATCCAGCGATGGAAATGCTCGAGATCTGCGTTGGGGTCGGCGATTCGAAACGACAGGCTCTGGTCGAGCCATGGAATATAACGGTCGTAGACAACGCCTGCTGGCTTTCGCGGCCGTTTCGGATGGTATTGTCCATTGCTCAAGACATGCACTTGGGGATTTGGATAAGCCGGCTTTGCAATCCATGGCGCCGGCCATTGCCAGAATGATCGCGGATCGATCAGCAGGCGATCACCGTCAAATGTGCCGAGCGGGAAGTCGGATGCCGGCATATTGCCGACCTCGATCATCCCGGTATCGCGTGACTGCGCGGTCATGAATTCGATGGCCGACGACAAAACCGGGATTGCGTCGGACACCTTGATCTCCCGCAGACCAAGCCTCAACCCTTCCGGTGTCGTCTGCACCGAGATCGTATAGACGCCGCTGGCGGTCGAAACCTGCAATGTCTCCGGCGTTGGCTGTGCGGCCGTTTTCAGGAAACGGAATGACGGGGGAAACCGCTCGACGCGTGTTTCTTTGGCAAGGTTGGATATGAGGGTCATGGCACACTCCGCAGCATCACGCCGCGGTTGTTACGCGCGGCTTTTGCTACAGAGACGTAATGAGCCGGCATCGATTTAGCCCAATCTTTGAAAAATTTTTCTCCATTCTCGCTTAAATTGCAGGCGACCTCGTCCGTCTCTTGATCATGTTTGTCTATTCAGGAGCCTGCACGATGTCGGCAGAAAATCTATTGCCAGAAACCTGGAGTGTCGTTCGCGACCGGGAAGACCGCTATTCCGTCTGGGCTGACGACAAGGCGCTGCCTGTCGGTTGGAGCAAGGAACCGGTCAGCGGCACGCGTGACGAGTGCCTGCAAAAGATCAAGGAAATCTGGATCGATCCAAGGCCGCTCGGCTTGCAGCGGGCCATGACCTGAGCCCTACGCTCACAATTCAGATAATGGACCGGTGAAAATATGAACAAGCTATTCGCACCAAATCAGGCGAACGATACCGTCGTGGTGGATGACGTTTCTCGTAGTGCCTCTGACAGCTTTCCTTTAAGCCTTGCGCAAAAGCGCATCTGGTCGCTCGAGCAGATCGGCAACAGCACCGTTTTCCCTTTGCAGGTTCTCACCCTGCGCTGGCATTCCACCGTTACACTCGATCAGCTGCAGCACGCCCTGGCGCAACTGGCAAAACGTCATAGCGCTTTGCGCACACGTTTTTGCCGTTTCGCCGGCGGGCGTATCGAACAATTTTCAGACGTGAGCGAGGTTCCTCCGGTAGAGACCCTTGGAAGCGATAGCAATCCTCTGACAGCAGTTGAAGCCGAAGAACACGAGGCCGAGTTTATCTCCCGGCCCTTCGATTTGCTCAGCGGCGTGTCATCCCGCTGCCAGCTGATCGTGACGGCGCAAGGCACGCTTAATTCGACCATCGTCCTGCATCCGATTGTCTGCGACGATGCCGCTCTCTCGATCCTGCAACGGGATCTGATCGCGCTCATCAATAATGAGGCACTGGCCCCGGTCATTGACGACAACCTGTTGCACGGTGCCCGCGAAGAAGAGTGGCTTGAGACGAACGATTTCACCACTGCGCTCGCGCATTGGCGCAATCTGATCGGCGAGGAATATACCGCAACGACTTTGCCGACACGTTTCAACGCGATCGGCTATGCGGGTGCCAAGCGCCAACACCGCCCGTTCCAACTCGATTCAACGCTATGGACCAGCGTCAAGCTTTACGCGAAGCAGCACGAGCTGAAGGCAGATCTCGTGCTGTCCGCAGCATTTGCAGTTCTCCTCGCCCGCTACAGCGGCAACTACAGCTTGCAGCACGGTGCCCTTTTATCAAACCGGGACGCAGATGGACGCGGGCAAATCGTCTGCCGCGTTGAACAGATTTTGCCGCTCAAGCTCGAGCTGACCTCCAGGGCACGCGTACTCGATGTTTGCCGTGCGGTGGATTCCGCAATTGTAACTGGTACGCGCAATCTGGTTCCGTTTGAGCGACTGGTGCAGGAAATCCAGACACACGAGGAGCGGGAGCAGGATGCGATAGTAAAATCGCTGTTCGAGTTCCGCGAATCCCGCATCCAATCCGGTCTCGCGCCGGGTTCGTCGTTTACCCTCGCCCCACGTTCCGATATCGAGCTTGCGCTCGTTGTTTCACCTAATGAATCGGGTGGGTTGGATGCGCTGTTCGACTATGCGGAGGATATCTACGAACCGGGCTTGATCGAGCGGGCCTCTATCCATTTTGGCCGGATCCTGGCCCAAGCCATCGGTGGGACGGACATCCGGATCAAGGATATCCAGTTCATTGCCAAGGACGAACTCGACATCCTGTCCGCTCCCTATGAGGATACCGGCGTCAATGACGATCGTCCCGTGCATGAACACATTGCTGCCCATGCGGCACGCACGCCGGACAAGACAGCCATCATCTATGCCGACGAAGTCTGGAGCCATGACCGACTCGACCAGAGCGCCAACAGACTTGCACACCGTTTGGTCAAGCTCGGTGTTGGTGCTGACATAAGCGTTGCCATCGCGGTTAAGCGCTCGCCGGAGGCCATTGTCGGCATACTCGCAACGCTGAAAGCGGGCGGTGCGTATATTCCGGTCGAGCCCGATCATCCCACAACGCGCAATCACCATATCCTGCACGATGGCGGGGTGAAGGTAATTCTGACGAACAGCTGGCTGCTCGATCGCATCCCCGATGGACTTGATGCCATCATTCTGGAGCTGGACAAACTTGACCTGAGCCAGGAACCCCACACAGCCCCTGATGTGCAGGTTCACAAGGACCAGCTCGCCTATATTATGTACACGTCCGGTTCGACCGGACTTCCCAAGGGAGTGGCCGTCGAACACGGCCCCCTGACGCACCACATGCAGAATACTTCCCGTGTCTATGGCATGAGCGAGCTATCGCGCGAATTGCCATTTCTGCCCTTCAGTTCCGATGGCGGGCACGAACGATGGATGAATCCGCTCATGGAGGGCGGCAGTATTATCCTTCCCGACCAGCCACTATGGACCCCGGAAGAAACGTTGACAGCGATGCGCAAGCATGGTGCCAACAATGCCAGCATTCCAACAACCTACCTCCAGCAGCTGGCCGAATGGGCTG
Organism: Phyllobacterium trifolii; assembly: GCF_014192095.1. GTDB lineage: Bacteria > Pseudomonadota > Alphaproteobacteria > Rhizobiales > Rhizobiaceae > Phyllobacterium > Phyllobacterium trifolii. Next base: position 91,566 of record NZ_JACHXN010000006.1, on the reverse strand, counting down.
ATCTCACCGACAGCGCGCCCCCGATGCGGCTCTATTCATTCGGCGGCGAGGGTCTCGCCCAGCAGACTTTCGATCTTTTGTCGAAAGCGTTGAAGTCGGAATGGCTGATCAACGGCTATGGCCCCACCGAAACCATCATGACGCCGATGGTCTGGAAAGTGCGGGCTGGTCAGAAGTTCGAAGGGACTTACGCGCCAATCGGTCGCGCGGTTGGCAATCGCCGTGTCTATGTGCTCGACCCTGATTTGAACCCCTGCCCTATCGGAGTGACAGGGGAGCTTTACATCGCCGGCGAAGGCATGGCCCGTGGCTATATCGGCAAGCCCGACGTTACCGCCGACCGCTTCATTCCCGACCCGTTTTCAAAGGAAGGCGGGCGCCTTTATCGTTCCGGCGATCTCACTCGCTGGCGCGAGGATGGCACGGTGGAATTTGTCGGCCGCGTTGACCATCAGGTGAAACTGCGGGGCTATCGCATCGAACTCGGCGAGATCGAAGCTGGCCTGCTGCAACAAGAAGGCGTTGGCGAAGCGCTCGTCGTTCTGCGCGATGACGAAGCGACCAAGCAGAAGATGCTCGTCGCCTATGTCGTGCCGAAACAGGGACGGGAACTGGAGATCGCCGATATTCATTCGGCACTCGAGCGTGCCTTGCCCGCCTATATGGTTCCCTCTGCGATCGTTTCTCTCACGAGCATGCCGATCAATCCGAACAGCAAGCTCGATCGCTTCGCACTCCCTGCGCCAACGCCCCTCAAGCGAACGATCATCGAGCCTCAGAACGCGATGGAAGCAGAAGTTCTCGATATCTGGCAACAGATCCTGAACATCAGCCCAATCAGCGTCGAGGACAATTTCTTTGCCATCGGCGGCAATTCGCTGGGCGCCATCCGGATCCTTTCCGCGTTACGTCAACGCCAGCCGCAGAACCGCACGACAATTGCCGATCTCTTCAACAATCCGACAATCCGCTCCTTCGCCAAAGTCATCGAAGCGGGCAACGATCAGGCCGGAAGCGAGGTGATTGTGCTGCGCGCTTCGGGCACAAAGCCCATGCTCTATTGCTTCCCGGGTCTGCTGGTCAGCACGCGCGAATATGTCAAGCTGGTCGACTATCTCGGAGCGGACCAGCCCGCGACCGGCTTCATCTGCTATTCGCTCTCCGAGCAGAAGCAGATTGGTGCCTCGGTCGATGAGATCATAGAGAGTTATGTCGACTACATCAGAAGCCACAGCAAAGGCCAACCTTGCTATTTCCTCGGCTGGTCATGGGGCGGCTTGCTGGCCTATGAGGCGGCGCGCAGGCTCGGCGATGAGATCGATCTGCGTCTGATCACCATGGTCGACGTTTGCGACCTCGGAACTGAATTCGCCATTGGCTCAACGCCCCGATTCAAGCCGGGTGAGCGCGACCAGTTGCACCAGATGGTGCAGGAGTGGCTATCGCAGACCGCGATGCGCGCAGAATGGGACCGGCTGCTTGGTGTCATGGACTCGGATACTTATGACCAGTTCCTGCGTTTCGTCGGCGACGAGAAGGATGAACTTCCAACCGATGGTCCCGATATCAGCAGTCGCGAACACACATTCTGGATCCTGATCGACAATGCCCTGATCTTCCGGCGTCATCAACTGCAGCCTCACAATGTGCCCATCCACTCCTGGGCGGCCGATGACAGTCTGAACCGGGGCCTCAATCTCATCGACTGGCGCCGCTATTCCCCCCGAGCCAACCCTGCGGAAATCATCTCCGGCACCAACCATCTGCACGTGATCGGCTCCCAGGCGTTTCACAGCCGGCTGGCACACCGGCTGAATGAAGCTCTTTGACCAACGCGTCACCGAAAGGAATTCTGATGACTGCGATGTTTGCAAACAATGATCGGACCAGTCCCGCAAGCGATACCCTGGATCTGGCCGGTATCGGTATCGGACCTTCGAATCTCAGCCTGGCATCGCTCCTCGATGGCATCGGGAATGTCAGGGCGCATTTTTACGAAAGCCGCGCAAGTTTCGATTGGCATCCGGGCATGATGCTGCCGGATGTCGAACTGCAATCTTCCTATCTGAAAGACCTCGTCACGCCGGTCATGCCGACCAGCCCATGGTCGTTCATTTCCTACCTCGTCGCGCATAAGAGGCTCTATGCCTTCCTCAACGCCCATTACGATGCAGTGCCGCGTCGCGAGTTTGCCCGGTATCTCGAGTGGGTAGCTCGCCGGTTAAAAAACCTCAGTTTCAACTCTACCGTGCGAGAGGTTCAATTCGACAAGGACAAATTTCATGTCCAATTTGATAGCGGTGCGGTAACCGCCAGAAATCTCGTGCTCGGTACTGGTACTACACCATCGGTACCGTCCTGGGCGACACCCTTCCTCGGTGAAAGATGTTTCCACAATTCGGAGGCAAAACACCGCCTGCCTGGCCTCAATGCGTCGCGCATCGCGGTGATTGGCGGTGGACAGAGCGGCGGTGAAGTCGTGGAAGCGCTGCTGAACTCAAAATCGACGCTGAAGGAACTCAACTGGTTCAGCCGCCGGCATAATTTCGAGCCGATCAACGATACGGCGTTTTCCAATCAGGTCTTCTCGCCGGAATATGTCTACGCCTATCTCAATCTCAATAGCGACCAGAAGCTGGACGCACTGAAAGCTTCGATCCTGACGAGTGACGGGCTATCTATTTCGACAATCAACGCTATCTACCGGCGACTTTACAGTCTGCGCTATCTGGAAAACCGGAACATCGAGGCGAAACTCTCGCCCAACCGCGATGTCATCCAGGTGGAAGGTGACAAGGATGGCTATCGCCTGATCGTACGCAATCGTTTCGATGGTGGTGTTGAGGTCGCCCATGCCGATGCAATTGTCCTGGCAACGGGATATCAATTCAGACTTCCCGACGCATTTGCCGGTTTACAGGACCGCATTCAGCTCGACCGTCATAATCGGCCCGTTCTGGACGACAGATACTGCCTCAACTGGAGCGGCCCAAAACAGAACCGGATCTTTGCGCAGAACGCCGGGCGGTACAGTCACGGGATTGCCGACTCGCAGCTGAGCCTTATGGCGTGGCGCAGCGCACACATCATCAATTCGCTGGTGGGCCGGCCGCACTTCGATCTGGAGCCGCACGACTCGCAGGTGAACTGGCTTTCGGGCGGACACGACACTCTGGGGCAGAACATCGCCGTCGATTACTGAGCATCAAGCAGGATGGACCAGTTCACGTTGATGAAAGAGCAATTCCTCTCCCCCCGACTGTGTTGAAACAGCAATCAAATGACCGGAAGGTGCGAGAAAAAGGCGGTGATGCCACAAGGCGTCATCGTCGCTCGGCACCTTATCCATGCGAATAGCGTTCGTCTCGCGATCCAGCCGGATGTTCAGTTGTTCCGGCGCTGCAGTCAGGCCGGTGCCTGTCGCCTTGAGGTAACTCTCCTTCAAGGTCCAATAGCTCAGAAGCCTCGATTGACGCGCCTGGCCGCGCAGCACCGAGAGCATCTCGGACTCTGCCGCCGAGCAAAATAATGAAGATGTCTCGGGTTCAATCACCGTCGTGAGGGCTTCGACGTCGATACCCAGTGCCACGGCGTCCCCGCTGATCGCGAAGGCCGCGAACCCTTCCGTATTGGACAAGTTGAAGGCAATTCCGTCGGACTGCCCGGCGAGAGCTGGTTTGCCGTGCAGTCCGGCGACGATGTTCAGATCGGCAATCGGCGCGGCCGTATAAAGCGAGAGGACCGATCGCTGCAAGTAGCGCCCCGCCATGAAGGCTCGGGCATCTTTTTCAAAATGGAAGCTCGCAGCTCGTGCCCGTTCGTCGGGGACCAACGCGACACTTATTCTGGTCCAGTCCGTGTCAGGCCCATGGGCCCACCACCAGATATCGACGCCGGATCCCCCTTGGTCGACGCGCGAGGCTGGAACAACCGGCAAGTCCGACAGCGGATCGCACGGCAGCGTCATCATCACAGTGTTCTGACGGCGAATGCATTCTGGATCGCACGATTGACGGCAACCGGCAGCAATGACATGTGATTCTCACCGAGATGGATTTCAAATTGTGCACGTATCGGCTGGCCCGGCAGACCGTTCAGCCGCTCCACCAGTTCCACGGCATTCACATCGTTCAGTGTGACTTTTTTCTGCTCGAGCCGCTCAGCCTCATCCGACGCACCAAGCTGAAACGGCGCCAGTTTGTCGGTTTCATACTCGCCGCAGGAGAGGAACAGCCTCGCGTTATCCCTCGTCTTCGGAACGGCAGCAAATGACGGATAGAATTGATCGATGACACGGTCTTCCCAATAGATCGATGGACTGGCGGCGATCCAGGTCGTAAAGGCCGAAGGCGAAGTGAAAAAGCTGTAGAGCACGAAAAGACCGCCGAAGGAGTGGCCGAAGAGCGCTTGACGGCTCCGGTCAATCGGATGTGTTGCCTCGACGAGCGGCTTTATCTGTTCCTCGATAAATCCCAGGAACTCTTCGGCACCGCCGGTTTTCACTACCGGACTGTTTTCGTAGAATGGCGGATAGGTCTGACCGGGCGGCGGGCTAAGATCCCAGGAGCGGCGCAGGGGATCATATGCAGCGTCGAGAGGGTAGCCGATGGTCACGACGACCCCATATCCGACATTGGTACCACTCGGATAGCTCGCCTGCGCTCGCATTACATCGACTGCCGTGCCGATCACCGCATTGCCGTCGGTCATGTAGAGGACCGGCCAACCCTGCTCAGGTGCATCGCCGGGTGGGCAATAGATAAATATCCGGTAGACCGCGCCGTTTCGACCGGAAATCACATCGTGAAATGTTGTGTGTCCGACCAAAGCGGGCGATGTATTCGGAAATGCTTGCATAGATCCATCGCTGTGGGATTTCGGTGCAGGTCTGCTCTTGGAGCAGCCCTTGCCGCGTCAGTTATAAAACATGACTAATTTAGTCAATATTTAATTTCGTCGTGAAAGCTATGCGCAATAAAAAGGCCGGTGTGAACACCGGCCTCTGTTTGTTGGTCGCAATGGCTCAGGCTATCTTCTCTCGAACCGGGAGTTTCCAACCGGGCCGGATGAAGTGGCACGTATAGCCGTTCGGAATGCGCTCGAGATAATCCTGATGCTCGGGTTCCGCTTCCCAGAAATCTCCGGCTGGCGCAACTTCAGTCACCACCTTGGCAGGCCACAGGCCGGAAGCGTCGACATCCTCAATGGTGTCTTTTGCAATCCGCTCCTGCTCTTCCGACGTGTAGAAGATCGCCGAACGATAACTCAGTCCAACGTCGTTGCCTTGACGGTTACGCGTGCTTGGATCGTGGATCTGAAAGAAGAACTCGAGAATTTGCCGGTAGCTGATCCGGTCGGGATCAAAGACGATCTCGATGGCCTCCGCATGGGTTCCGTGGTTACGGTATGTCGCATTGGGCACGTCACCGCCGGAATAGCCGACACGTGTCGATATCACGCCGTCGTAGCGCCGGAAGAGATCTTGCATCCCCCAGAAACAGCCGCCGGCCAGCACTGCCCGTTCTTTTGTCATTGGATGTCCTCCATTCATTGTGATGGAATTTGCAGTACTTTATGCCTTCAAAGCACACTCTGTCACTGCATTGTTTCGGTAGAGATGTCGGGATTGCGGCTCGAGAAGTCAATCCCGGGTGCCGCAAGTTGGGGATCGCCTTGCGCAATCAACGCGGCCAAAGGCGACGGTTCCCGAGGGTCGGTGTCATAGACGCATGGCGAGATCAGCACTGCCACGCCGATCAGGGATAAAATGGCAAATCGCATGATATGTCTCCTTGAAGGTTTTAGCCTCGGGCTTTTAGCCCGAAGCATTTTCATCTTCGGTCAGCCCTGCTTTGCAGTCGGAGCCGGCACAGTCTTGGCCGCCTGTTGGCCTTTCGCCTCGGCCAGCAGATCCTGAATGACCTTCTCGGACTCCTCATAGTCGCCTTCGCCGAAATGGTGGTACCTGATCTGGCCCTTGGCATCGATGAAGTAGTGGGCTGGCCAATAGCTGTTGTCGAACGCTTTCCAGATGGCAAAATTGTTGTCGATCGCGACCGGGTAACCGATCTTGAATTCGTCTATGGCCTTTTTGACGTTTTCGATCTTGCGTTCGAAGGCGAATTCCGGCGCGTGCACGCCAATTACCACCAAGCCCTGATCCTTGTACTTTTCCGCCCAGGCCCGAACATAGGGCACGGTGTGGATGCAGTTGATACAAGCGAACGTCCAGAAATCGACGAGCACCACCTTGCCGCGCAGCTGCTCTGTCGTGAGCGGTGGCGAGTTCAGCCACTCGACAGCTCCATCGAGTGAAGGAAACTGGCCCTCAACCGGCAGATCGCTGCGGAATGCTTCGCTGGCGTTGAGCGCGAGCTGAGGACCGTCAGTCGTGATCGCTGCACTAGCTGATAACGGCTCCTTGGTATGCAATCCGTCTAGAAGTGCCTGTTCTATCTTGCTCGTTCCGACGGTTGAAAGCCGCGCAAGCAAACCTGTATCGGCACCAAAACCAATGGCGACGACACCTGCAAGTACCGCAATGCCCAAGCCGCGGCGCACCCACTCACCCGCTCCAAGCGCTTGCTTCATGGCCGTGAACACGCGCCCGCCAATGAGCAGGGCCAAGCCCAGTGACGTTGCGGCACCCGCCGAATAGGCAAGCAGAAGCAAGGTTGTCTGGACATTCGCACCCTGAAGCGCGGCTCCCGTCAAAACCAGACCGAGGATCGGGCCTGCACAGGGCGCCCACAGCAGGCCCGTTGCAACACCGAGAACCAGCGAACCACCGGCCGTCGGCGTCGAGCGTGGTCCACCCGTCGCGTTCAACAGCCTGTTGGCAAATGCAACGACGGGCCGTGTCAGGATTGTTGCTAGCTGCGGCGAGACAAGCGTCAAGCCGAAGATCGCAAGCAGCCCGATTGCAGCGTAGCGGCCATATTCATTGGCGTGAACAGCCCAGCTGCCGCCGACCGCCGCCAGTGTCGCGACAAGAGCGAAAGTGATCGCCATGCCTGCGAGCATCGGCAGAGTGCTCTTCACGAACGGCTGTTCGGCACGCGCAAAAACGAATGGCAGGACAGGCAGGATGCATGGGCTGAGGATTGTCAGCACGCCTGCAAGGTAAGCAATAACCGGAAGGGTCATCTTCGTATCCTTTGGATAGTTGAAGGAGCGCCGAAGCGCAGCGGACGGAGTTCAGCCGTTGCCGGGGACAAGGCGCCGGCGACGTATCGCGCATGTGTCTCAACCAGCCAAAATTGTGGGCCAATGTATCCAGGCGCAACGCGGATACATTGGCTTACAATTTTTCCGAAAGGCCCTCGCCCGCGCGCGAAAAATGCCTGCTAAAGTACTGCCACGATATCAATGGAAGGCATTGCGCGATGGATCACATCGACCACATTCTGATCGTCGATGACGATCGCGAAATAAGGGAACTTGTTTCGGGTTACCTCAAGAAGAATGGCCTGCGCGTCACCGTGGCGGTAGACGGACGGCATATGCGGTCATTTCTTGAGACAGACTCCGTCGATCTCATCGTTCTCGATATAATGATGCCCGGCGATGATGGTCTGGTCCTGTGCCGCGAACTTCGCGCCGGCAAGCACAAGGCAACACCAATTCTGATGCTGACCGCCCGGACCGACGAAACCGACCGCATCGTTGGCCTGGAAATGGGTGCAGACGACTATCTCGCAAAACCATTTGCCGCGCGGGAGTTATTGGCGCGCATCAAGGCAATCCTGCGCCGTACGCGCATGCTCCCGCCCAATCTCCAGATAACCGAGGTCGGCCAGCTTCTGACCTTTGGTGATTGGCAACTCGACACCACCGGCCGGCATCTGCTCGACCGCGAGGGAACGGCTATAGCACTTAGCGGTGCCGAATACCGCCTGCTTCGCGTGTTTGTCGATCATCCGCAGCGCGTGCTTAATCGGGATCAACTGTTGAACCTCACGCAAGGACGCGAGGCTGAATTGTTCGACAGGTCCATCGATCTACTGGTAAGCCGGCTTCGCCAGCGCCTTGGTGATGACGCACGCGAACCCGCCTACATCAAAACCGTTCGCAGCGAGGGCTACGTCCTGGCAATGCCGGTCGAGATTTCCGAGCTTCGCCAATGAGCATCGGTGCCGCACTTCGGCCGTTGCGCTTATGGCCGCGCACTCTGGGATCGAGGCTTTTCCTGATACTGCTTGCTGGTTTGCTGCTTGCGCAAGGACTCACCTTCAGCGTCCAGTTTCTCGAGCGTTACATGGCCGCCAAGGCTGTGATGCTCAACACACTTGAGAACGATGTCGCGACGTCGGTTGCGATTTTCGATCGCCTGCCAGCGTCTGAGCGAGCCGATTGGCTTAAGCGCCTCGACCGGGGAACCTATCGATTTGAGTTGGGCGCCGGACTTCCCGGCATCGACACCCTGACCGACCAGGGCGCCGGTATCGCGGCGAAGATCAGGCAGGCCGTCGATCCGCGTTTCCCGATAAGATTTCAGTCGATCCCAGGCGATGGCAAACGCCTGCAAGCTCATCTGACCCTGAGCGATGGGAATCCGCTGACAATCGATGTAAATCCGGCACCGATCATGCCGTTGGCACAATGGCTGCCATATGTTCTCATCGCGCAGCTGCTTCTCCTCATTCTTTGCACATGGTTTGCCGTTCAGCAGGCCATCCGCCCCCTCATAAATCTTGCAAATGCTGCCAACACGCTCGACCCGAACAAGAAAACGCCGAGGTTGAGCGAGACGGGCCCGCGCGAGGTCGCCTATGCCGCAACGGCATTCAACGCCATGCGAGATCGTATCGCACTCTACCTTGAAGAGCGGGTACAGATCCTTGCGGCTATCTCGCACGATCTTCAAACGCCGATAACCCGCATGAAACTTCGTGCGGAGTTTGCCGAAGAGTCCGTTGAAAAGGACAAATTGGTTCAGGATCTGGCGGAGATCGAGCGTTTGGTACACGAAGGCGTTGCCTATGCGCGCAGCGCTCATGGAAATACAGAAAAAGCCTCCCGTCTTGACGTGGATTCTTTTATGGAAAGTCTCGTCTATGACTATCAAGATACCGGCAAGGCTGTGACCCTGAGCGGAAAGATTGAAACTGCAATCGTCACCCGGCCCCACGCCCTGCGCCGCATCTTCACCAACCTGATCGACAATGCTCTGAAATTCGGCGGAAGCGCCGAAGTTTCTCTTGAGAAAGACTCTCAAGGGACAGTCATCATAAAAGTGCTCGATCGTGGCCCGGGCATTCCGGAGGATCAGCTCAAGGCAGTCCTCCAGCCATTTTTCAGGCTGGAACAGTCCCGGAATAGAGGAACCGGCGGCACAGGGCTGGGATTGGCAATCACGCAGGAACTCACTCTCGCCATTGACGGGACGCTTAACCTGGCAAACAGACCCAGTGGAGGTCTTTCCGCAGAGATAACATTGCCTCAAAAGCCGGTAAACTCATCGCAATAGTTGGACCGCTCATTTGTATCTCAATGTACCGGCCTCGCCTCCTTACACAATTCGTTTCAATTCCCGCCAACCCTGACACATGAGGGATACGTCTCTAGCGCCTTATGCGGGCAATGACTGGCTGCAGTCATTGCCCGAAGCAAATCAACCGTTCAAAGGACCAATACAATGACCCAAGTCGAAAAAGTGCTCTACACAGCCAAAACCCACACCACCGGCGGTCGGGACGGTGGCTCTGGCCGCAGCGACGATGGCCATCTTGACGTCAAATTCTCGACCCCAGGCAGCGCTGGCAGCGGCACCAATCCGGAACAGATGTTTGCTGCCGGCTGGTCGGCATGCTTCATCGGCGCCATGGGCCTTGCAGCACGCAAGATGAAGGTGACCCTGCCGGCAGACACGGCCGTCGATGCCGAAGTGGATTTGTGCAACGTCGATGGCGCCTATTTCCTTCAAGCGCGCCTCAACGTCAGCCTGCCGGGCCTGGAGCGCGACGTTGCGCAAGCGATTGTCGACGGTGCACATCAGACATGCCCGTACTCCAAAGCCACACGTGGCAACGTCGATGTAGTGCTCAACGTCGTCTAGAGCACAAAGGCTTGGCCACGTTGAACGGGCGGGCCATTTTGCTAGCATCAGTCTGAATCAACTTCAGCAATGGATACGATGAAATGTCGCAAGAAATCAACCATCGCCGCCGAGGGCTTCTCGGCATAGCGGCCGCGACTTTTGCTGCCGCAACACTCCTCCAGTCCGTCAGGGCGAACGCCCAGACCGGCACGAAATCGGCGGCGCTGCCCACCATCAAGCCGGGGACGAATACCTCCCTGGGTCCAATCAAACAGATCGACGCCGGCGTCCTCAACGTCGGATATGCCGAAGCTGGTCCAGCCGATGGCTACCCGGTTATTCTTCTGCATGGATGGCCATATGATATCTATAGTTTCGCCGACGTCGCTCCTTTGCTTGCCGGCGCAGGCTACCGCGTGATCATGCCGTATCTGCGCGGCTACGGCACCACGCAGTTCCTTTCGGGCGATACGGTCCGGAATGGCCAGCAGGCCGTTGTTGCTGTCGACATCATCGCGTTGATGGATGCACTGAAGATACAAAAGGCAATCATTGCCGGCTTTGACTGGGGTGCGCGCACGGCCAACGTTATTGCGGCCCTATGGCCAGAGCGCTGCAAAGCTCTGGTCTCGGTAAGCGGCTATCTGATCGGCAGCCAGGAGGCGAACAAGAAACCGTTGCCACCGAAGGCCGAGCTCGCCTGGTGGTATCAGTACTACTTTGCAACCGAACGCGGACGCCAGGGCTACGATAGCAACCGGCACGATTTCTCCAAGCTCATCTGGCAACTCGCATCGCCGAAATGGAACTTCGACGACGCAACGTTCGACCGGTCGGCCGAAGCGTTCAACAACCCGGATCATGTCGCAATCGTCATTCATAACTATCGCTGGCGCTTGAGCCTCGTCGAAGGTGAGCCGCAATATGACGATCTGGAAAAACGGCTGGCAACATTTCCGGTGATTGCAGTCCCCACGATAACACTTGAAGGTGACGCCAACGGCGCGCCGCACCCGGATCCAGCGGCGTACCGCAACAAGTTCTCAGGGAAATACGAGCACCGGACCAGTAGCGGCGGTATTGGCCACAATCTGCCACAGGAAGCACCGCACGACTTCGCTCAAGCCGTCCTCGACGTCGATACCTTTTAGGAGCTACTGCGGGTCCGCAGAGACGCGGGTCCGCAGTACTTTCATTGTGATATCAAGTCACTCGGGGCCAGAACGGACTGCTAATCCCCGGGAAATGCTGACTGTTCGCATGACACAGGTCACAAGACTGCCGATCGTTATAATGGCCAATGCCACAAGAAGTGACCAGTGGCTCCCGAAGAGCCACGTTTCCACGCACTGGACAACGAGACCCGCCGTGAGAACTGCCATGCGGCGCTGTTTCGCCATGATGCCGCTGAAATCCTGAGCCAATCCCAACGATCCACCGAAAACCCTGATGTAGGCGGTCAGGGCAGCGAGCAGCGCGCATAGCCAGCCAAGCCAAGGGTAGCCCACAGCATATCCAACCGGAACAAGAAACAGCGTATCGCAGATCCGGTCGGGAAATTCGTTGTAGAGAGGCCCGCTCGGTGTTTTCTTGCCGCCTTCGATCGCGACCATTCCGTCGAGAAGGTTGCAGATCAGTCTCAACTGCACGCACGCAGCCGCGCAAAGCCACGCAATTGGATGGACCACAAACGCGATAAGCGCGCCCCCGACGACCGCAAACACAATCGACAGCAGTGAAATGCTGTTGGCAGTGATGCCGGCTTGCGCCATGTATTTGCTGAGCCTGATGGCCCAGGGAGACGACCGGCTGGAAATAGGGCGGCGCGCGACTTCCTCTTGCAGTTTACTCATTCACTTCCCCCACCTGGCGACCACCCTCGCCGAGATTGCCCTTCCGCAATCGAAATTGAAAGTGGATGCCGGTATTTTTACTGCGCCAATGCGTTGCCAGTTGTACAGTATCCGGCGGCGGGCCGTTTTCCTAAGCGGAACCCACCCTTGAGATGGCGCGTTGGAACATCAGCTTTGCTCAAGCTTTGAAGGATGCCGCTATGATACAGATTCTTGCGGGACTGATTTTGGTTTTGACGATGGCGGAAGCTGCACGTGCCGACGAAGCGGCGTTTCTCCAATCTCTCGAAGGCAAATGGGCGGGTAACGGCGCGGTGCGCATACGCACGAACGTACCGTCGATGACGGTTTCTTGTACCTTCGACTCGTCAACCACACCTTCATCGCTGGCGCTGGAGGGCAATTGCACCGGCTTGATGGTCATGTCCCGCGCTGTTGCGGTCAACTTGACATCGAGTGGCGGCAGATACACCGGCTCCTACACTGGATCAGCCACCGGCGTAGCTCGCCTTTCTGGAACGCGGCGCGGAAACGCCATTAACCTCGGCATTCTCTGGGCCAAAAATGTCAATGGCGACCGCAAAGCACAGATAACCATGCGGAAAGTCGGCAATAACGGCATGGTGCTGACAACAACCGACATGGATCCTCGATCACGTACGTCCGTTGTCACCAGTGAAATAAATCTCGTGCGCAATTAGCCTGGAGAAATATTCCTCATTCCACGACTGCAGCATACCGTGTCACAATAATCGCGGGTCAAAAACGACAGGTTGTAATGCACGATAAGTTTCTGTTCGACGGACCGGACGATGCGCCGGTCACCATCCTTCTTGCGCACGGTGCAGGAGCACCGATGGATTCAGCGTCGATGGAAGCCACGGCCAAGGCTCTTGCCGCGGCGGGCTTTCGCGTTGCGCGTTTCGAGTTCGGCTATATGGCGTCTCGTCGTACGTCAGGCGTGCGAAAGCCTCCGCCTCGCGCTGAAAAACTCAACCCGGAGTACATGGTGGCGATAACCGAACTCGGCGCAACCGGTCCGCTGATCATTGGTGGCAAGTCGATGGGTGGACGGGTCGCCAGCATGATCGCTGACGATCTCCATTCTGCCGGAAAAGTTGCCGGTCTCCTTTGCCTTGGCTATCCGTTTCATCCACCGGGCAAGCCGGACCAACTTCGTACGAAGCATCTCGCCGGGTTGATGACGCCTGCATTGATTTGTCAGGGCACACGCGACGAGTTCGGCACGCGAGACGAGGTTCAGGATTATTCTCTCTCACACAAGATCGACCTTCTCTGGCTGGAGGACGGCGACCACGATCTCAAGCCTCGCAAGAGCGTATCCGGCTTCACGGCCGCCGATCATTTGAAGACTCTGGCCACGGCGGTCACGGAGTGGACGGGTCGCCTGGCGCTATGATCGCGCTTGTCATACGGGGCGCTCCAGATTCACCCTTGATCATTAGTCACGAAACTTGCTTTGTCCCTATTCCTGTCCAATTTCTGCTGTAACAACTGCCACAAACTATAGCCATCCGCGCAAAGAGCGCATCGATTTTCCACCACAATGTAACACGGAGCCACGATTTGTTCGGTACTCAGAAAGCTATTCTCTCTCTCGTTTTGGCAGGCAGCATGACAACTGCCGTAATGGCGCAGGAACCAAAGATTGTTGGAACCTATGTCAACGAGTCTGGCGGCACGAAAGTCAAACTGAGCGAATGTGACGCCGGCGTTTGCGGGACGATCGTATGGATGAAGAATCCGGTCAACGACGTCAACAATCCCGATGCTTCCAAACACGACCGTCCGGTGGTGGGTCTTCAGGCAGTCACCCTGAAGTCAAACGGTTCTGGATCGTATACGGGCTCTCTTTACGATACCGAGAGCGGCAAGACCTATGCGGGCAAGGCAAAATTTTCCGAAGCGAGTGTTCAACTCTCCGGTTGCGTCCTAGGCGGCCTTCTATGCAAAACCCAGACCTGGCAGCGCGAATAGGTGACAGGGCGGCAAAGATCAGTGATCTTTGCCGCCCTTTGCGTCCTTTAGGCAGCGACCGAGATGTCGCTTTCGAGAGGAACGGATGCGATGGTCTTGAGAATTTGGGACGCTATCTGATAGGGGTCGCCCTGTGAGTTCGGGCGGCGGTCCTCGAGATATCCACGGTAACCATTGTTTACAAAGCTATGCGGTACCCGGATGGATGCGCCGCGATCAGCCACGCCGTAGCTGAACGTATGAATGGACTGCGTTTCGTGCTTGCCAGTCAGGCGCAGATGATTGTCGGGGCCATAGACGGCGATATGATCGGCCGTCGCACTCTGGAAGGCACTCATCAACTGCTCGAAATACTCTTTGCCGCCGATTTCCCGCATGTACTGTGTGGAGAAATTGGCGTGCATGCCCGAACCATTCCAATCGGTATCGCCGAGCGGCTTGCAATGATATTCAACGTCGATGCCATACTTTTCGGTCAAACGCTGCAATAGATAGCGCGCCAGCCAGATCTCGTCGGCGGCCTTTCTGGAACCCTTTCCGAATATCTGGAACTCCCACTGGCCTTTGGCCACTTCGGCGTTGATGCCTTCGTGGTTGAGGCCCGCTGCCAGGCAAACATCGAGATGTTCTTCGACGATCTTGCGGGCAATATCGCCGACGCTGCTATAGCCAACGCCCGTGTAATACGGGCCCTGCGGAGCAGGATATCCGGCTTCCGGGAAGCCGAGTGGACGGCCATTTTTATAGAAGAAATATTCCTGTTCAAATCCGAACCAAGCATTCTCGTCATCGAGGATCGATGCGCGCTTGTTCGAAGGGTGCGGCGTAACGCCATCCGGCATCATGACTTCGCACATGACAAGAGCACCGTTCTTGCGCTCGCTATCAGGATAGATGGCCACTGGCTTCAACACGCAATCCGAACTTCTGCCTTCCGCTTGCATCGTGGAGCTGCCGTCGAAACCCCACATCGGCAAATCCTCAAGTGCAGGAAAACTATCGAACTCCTTGACCTGCGTCTTGCCGCGAAGATTCGGCACCGGGGTGTATCCATCCAGCCAAATATACTCGAGCTTGTATTTTGTCATTTTTTTACCTTCCTTGTCTGAAGGCGTAGCGATCCAGGATATTCCGATGATCGAGTAACGCCAGCTTGCACCATGAGAAGACAAAGCATGTTCCATGCCAATTCATCTGGCCGTCTCGAATTTCTTCAAAAATTGCAGCGTCCAGAGGGCCGACCGTCGAAATAAGAACGATTCATGACAGGCGGGGCAGACGCAGATATCCCCCCTTCTTGCGAGTGATCGCGACGTTAGCCAGTGAACCAACAATATGCTCGGAAAAATCGCCTCAGATTTCGGCGCTGGGTGAAACGAACCGCATTAAAAAGCATCAGAGTGATTTTAATTTGAGCATCGCAAAATCGAATTTGCCCTCAGCGAGAGCACGCGGAAGCCGAATTGGAACATCTAACAATATGATACGTTGATATCAACGTTATAATGCCATAGACTTCGCTATGGCAGGCTCATCCCTGCGACTGGGCCGCCGGATCGAATACACAACCACCCAAAGGATCGATCATGAACACTACCCATCCACTGACACCCGCAGCGGAGCTCGTGAAACAGAGCGAAGTGCACTTTCCGAATGAGAGCAACGAATACCGACAGGCGCGTAGTGCGCTGTTGGCGGAAGAGATCGAATTGAGGCGCCACATCGAGCGCGTTGCCGAGCAACGCCGGGCATTGCCACCCGGCGGCGAAGTCGACAGGAACTATCGATTTGAAAGCGAGCACGGACCTGTGAGTTTCGCCGATCTGTTCAATGGCAAACAGACACTCGTGGCTTACAGTTACATGTTCGGACCACAGCGCAACCGGCCGTGTCCGATGTGCACCTCGCAGCTCAGCGCCTGGGATGGCGAGGCTCAAGATGTCGAACAGCGCGTAGCCCTGGCGGTGATCGCGCGCTCGCCGATCGAGCGGCTTGTCGCTTTCAAAAAGGAACGTGGCTGGCACGGCCTCAAGCTCTATTCCGACATGAGCGGCGATTATACTCGCGACTATGTAAGTTCCGAGGACGAAGATAGAGCCGCATTCAACGTCTTCACCCGTCGCGATGGCACAATCCGCCACTTCTGGAGCGAGGAAATGGGCGTAGCGACCGCCGATCCCGGGCAGGACCCGCGCGGCGCACCGGACCCCATGCCACTGTGGACCATTTTCGATGCAACGCCCGAAGGTCGCGGCAAGGATTGGTATCCGAAGCTTGAGTATTAAACAGAACCAGCTCTGAGTAGACAAAACTCGCTCTAGGGGCCGTTGAGATTCACGCTATGACGGCCTCAAGCAATCAGGACAATACCCGTGATCGCAAGCGCCGCGATCCAGATGGCATCAAAGTTGATCCATCCGCGGCGCAAGAATGCGAGGCCAAACCAATCGTAAACCGCGATTGCTACCAGCAGGATCACCGCGAGCATCGCTGCCATGTGCGTGCCGATAGCTGCCAGGGCTATCGGCAATGAACCCGCCGCTGTCAGCTCTTTGGCGGGGCTGGCCGAGAGGCAAAGCGGGATGACAACCGGCACCAGCATGAGGCCTGCCCCATGGGCGGTCGCCATCAGGAATGACCACAACCCAAGCCCTGTCATTCCGGTGGTCATGCCGACCCTGACACGGTGGCGATGGCCATATGTGGCGTAGTAGACAGCCCATGCGAGCAACACCGCGCCCGCGATAATTTCGAGAACGCGCTGATCGATGATGAGGCCGAGCAATACGGCCAAAAATGCAACGACAGCGATCGAAATCGCGTGTCCTATGGCGATGGGAATTACCGACAGGAAAACTGTTTTGCGGCTCCTTCTGTGCAGACCGAGCGCCACGGCAAAAAGCCAGCCCGTTGCGGGATTGAGACCGTGAAAAACGCCAAGGCCAGCAAGCACCAGCCACGGTGACATGGCTACCATTTACGCTGCCATTCGTTTCGCGGCTGCCGGCCTCATCAAGGGTAGCAATACGAGTCCGATGAGCAGTCGCCCCCTTCCAGCCGCACCTGATGCGGACGATGACCTTTCGGCCAGTCAACGAAGAAATTCTCGTCGAATGTGATCCCGCCGTTCTCCCCGACGTCAAGCTTCACCATCCAGCCGTCGATGCCGTCCGGATAGAACTGCGGATCAATGGCGCCATAGAGCGAGTTGGTGAAATAGACACGCTTTCCATCCCGACTGATTTCCACCATTTGCGGCCCGCCATTGAGCGCACGATTGTTGGCCTTTGGATGGGTAGCCCGGGAAACAATGCCGCCAATCCTGACCCGGCCGGTTTCTTTCGGGTGGAAAGGATCCGATACGTCATACTGGATCATATCGCCCGTGCCCCAGCATGAAACATAGAGGAACCGATCATCCATCGACAGATCGATATCGGTGACGAGCGGGGCAACCGCCTGGAAGCCCTGCAGCACAGGCGGTAGCAATGAAGCATCGGCAGGCTCGGCGGGAATTTCGATGATCTTTTTGACAGCCCATTTGTTACCGTCGCGATACCACGTCCAGATCGATGCGGAGAGGTCCTTCAGGCTGATGACGCAGCCAACGAAACCATAGGCCTTGGTCGGATCATGCGCAGGGCGTAACTCGAACACGAGCTGGTGCTCTTCACCGAAATCGATCTCCTGCAGATGCTTGCGCTTGTGGAGGTCCCAGAAATGCAGTCTGCGTCCATATTTGCTGCCGAGCAGAATCTCCGGGACAAGCCCATCCTCGAATGTATCGGGCGTACCCCATTCGCTTGTGATCATCGTGTCATGGCCGAGGTGCCACCAGAAATCATAGGCGAGCTTTTGCGGCCCGCGATCCATCTCCCATTGGCCAAGCACATTGAAACTTTCAGGATCGAGCAGGAATATGCCACCTGGCGCCTTGCCCTCGGCGTTTCCAAGCGCATTGACATAAATCCCCTCGGGTCCGCAGTGAATGGTATGCAACCGCGAGTACCCTGCCTTTTCCGCAATTTCTTCGGGCTCGATAACCTTGATGATCATCGGATTTCGAGGATCGGGCTTGGTGTCTATGATGTGCAGCCTCGACGACCGCAGGCCCGGCACGACGAGATAACGCCTTTCCATATGAGGATGCGGCGCATTGGGGCAAAGGCAGGACGAGCACGCATTCCAGCCAAAATGATGCAGTTCGTCTCCCGCATTCGGCATGTCGACCTGGCCGACGATACGGGAATAGGAAGGCGATGTCGGATCAACATCGACGACGGCGATTGCATCGGGTTTCTTGCGATCCGGATCGAAGGCGGCCACATAGGCCAGCTTTTCTGCCGGCGCTTTGGCGGCCATTCTCGGCGAGGGATAGAATGAGGGATCGGGTTGCCAGGTTGCCATGATGGAACTTCCTCTTGATCAAAACGAAGTCTTGCGCAGCGGTTCCTAAAATGAATGTGACGGGTGATCTTCGCACTTGGAAGAAGCGGTGTCCAATCAGATCATTTGATAACGGATGCGGGACCCGTCTGTTGAAAGTCGCTGAGGCGAGACATATGGCGTGGTTTTCGAGAACCGGCGCGGAGCGTACTTAAGGTACGTGAGCACCGGAAGCGCAGAAAACAGCGTCAGATGACCGCCGCAGTGACTTTCAAGGCGGGGTCTCAGAAGTCGACACGCGGCGTATCTTGCATCGGATTTTCAAAAAGCATCCAGAACGAAACGCCGTGAGCCTTCTCATACCAGGCCTCGAAGTGCCCAAGCGCATCATCGATACCTGACGTCTCATCAGGCATCTCCGCGCCGCCTGAAGCAAGGTGAAGTGCAATGACTACAGGTGCGAAATGCGCGAGCGTTGCATCCCGCGTTTCACTATCTGACGACCAGCCCAGCCTCACCCGCAACAGCGCAAGGGCGCGCGCGACGGCGATTTCCTCACCGCTCCGCTCGGCCGGATCGCTATCGTCCGCCATTTGCGGCTTTGCCGCCTCCGCGACCGACCGCATCAGATTCATTCGGCGAAAGGCGAAAGCACGTTCGCGTTCGAGTGCCGCTATGCGGGTTGCCGCCTCCCGCCGATAGGCGGTCTCGGCCGATTGCGCCTTGTCGGCTGCTTGCTGCAGGCGCTCGATATAAGTGGTTACGGTCGTCATCGGGAGCTTCCGGAGTGACCGGGCGATGGCGGAAGAGAGTGGGAGTCGAACCCACCAAAGACCGTCTCTCGGCCCCTCCCGGATTTGAAGTCCGGACGCCCCACCGGGGACGATTCTCCTCCAGAAACAGTATCTTCGCCCGTCGCACCATCTGTCGGACCCGCAAAGAGATCCAGACGGTTCCGGTTAACGCGGCGAAGGTCGCCACAGCGCAATGTGATGCTATGATGATCGAAGAAATCAAGGATCTGGATTGCAACCTTGCGACCATTTTCGACCCGGTCGCGAAATTGCGCGGCGGTAAACCAGCCCTCTTCGGAGGCTGTGCTGATCTCGACGATGATAGCAACCATTTCTGCAACCGTGCCTCGCAGGAAGAAATGGTCGTGTGCCACCTCATGTACCTTACCAATGCGGCTGCCCAGCTTCAGTAGCCGGCGCACCTGCGGCTCCGGCACAGCAAACAATGCGGCAATATCGCGGACGCGCGGCGGGCGGAAACGTTCGGCTCCGCCGAGTAGCGGCTCAATCGCATTCCATAGTCGCTCGTCAGCCGGAGCCATCGTCACTTCGTGCCCGGAAAGCCGCACCCAGGCTCCATCAAGCGCGATTTCCCCGCCGCGGGCAAGACTTTGCAAGGCTGCACGGAACGCAGGTACAGGCATGCGTAATTCAAGCTGCGTCCGTAGCCGTTCAATGCCGATCCCCAACAAATCCGGATTGTCAGCATGGAAAGTTTCGAGCCGATCCAGAAGATCTCGCTGGAATTTCTTCCACTGCCCAAACGATATGGCGACAACCGAAGCATCAACAGGCAACTGCACCGCATCTACCAGTTCTGCCAACGCACTGACATCTGCCGTCGCCAAGGCCCAGTCACGGGCAAAGGTCGTGACGTCCAGATAAAATGGCGGCACTGCAAGCAATGCTTCCAACGCCCCGTCCGGCTCGATCAATTCGTGTGCATCGAGCTGTGCCCTTCGCTCTGGAGTCCGGCGTTTGCGGGCCGGACCACGCAAATCCAGGAAGCGGCCGCCACCAAGCGTGCGCCGCGCAGACGTGTCGCGGATGACGTAACGATCACCAACCGCTGCAGCGATCGGCCGGTCGAGCACAAGTTGTACACGGGTGCGTGCCCCGGGGGCTACTGGCTCATCAGCCAGCAAAGCGATGCGAGCGCCGACCTCGGTCGAAGCATGATGCAGCCGTACCGGGAACCAGTGACCGATCGGCTTGCGTTCGGAGCCAAGCACACGCAATGTCGCGTCAATCCGGCTCGTCGGCGCATGCAGACTGGCGTCAAGCACCACGTCGCCGCGATTGATCGCCGCCTTCGTGATGTCTGGGCCGACGAGATTGAGAGCACAGCGATCACCGGCTCTGCCAACCTTGCTCGGCCGGTTCTGCGCATGGATGGAACGGATGCGGGCGGAAAGGCCAGAAGGGCTCACCGTCACATGATCATCGACGGAAGTCATTCCCGAAAGGATAGTTCCGGTTACAACGGTACCCGCCCCCTGTATTGTGAATGACCGGTCGACCGCCAGCCGGAAGCGGCCAGTTGCCCGGCGGCGGGCGAATGTCCGGGCGGCATCAACGATTTCATCGCGCAAAGCCGCGATGCCGCGACCCGAAACCGTTGAAACGGCAATGATCGGGGCATCGCAAAGCGCCGTACCGGCAAGTTCGTTTCGTGTCGCGGTTTCTACCTCGATGAGCCGTTCTTCCTGCACCAGATCAGCCTTGGTGAGAGCCACGACACCGCGTTCGATACCGAGGAGGTCGATGATGGCGAGGTGTTCGTGTGTTTGCGGCATGACTCCGTCATCGGCGGCAACGACCAGCAGGGCAAAATCGATGCCGCTGGCCCCGGCAAGCATGGTGTGGATGAACTTCTCGTGCCCCGGCACATCGACAAAGCCAAGTATCTCTGTGCCTTCTACAGGCATATATGCAAAGCCGAGATCGATCGAAATACCGCGTGCCTTTTCCTCTTTCAGCCGATCGGTGTCGACATTGGTCAGCGCTTTGACCAGTGATGTCTTGCCGTGATCGATATGCCCTGCGGTACCGACGATCATGGCTTGCCCACCTCGTCGATTTCCGCCCCCGTCGCGACACTCTTCTTGCCCATATCCAAATTTGCGATGGCGGCAAAATTGGCCGCAAAACCGGCCTCGTCCTCAAGGCAGCGTAAATCCAGCACCAGCGCTCCGCGCTCGATACGGCCGATGACCGGCAGCGGAAGTCGCCTGAACGCAGCTGCCAGTTCAGCGAGCATGCTTCCACTGCCCTCGATCGGCGTCAGTGCCAAGCCGGCGCTCGGCACGGTGGACAGCGGCAAAGCTCCGGAGCCGATCTGGCTTTCGCACGCAATAACGGCAACGGCGAAAGCGCCCTTCAGCGCACGCTCCACGATCGGCGCCAATCGTTGCGCCTGTGCGTCGATGGCGTCCTGCGAACGGGTAAGCAGCCGCATGGTTGGCAGCCGCTCACTCAGGCGGTCCGGATCGCGATAGAGCTGCAATGTGGCAATGAGCGCCGCAAGGCGGATTTTGTCGACGCGCAGCGCCCGTTTCATCGGGTTCTTGTTGATCGTCTCGATGAGTGACTTTCGACCGACGATGAACCCGGCTTGCGGGCCGCCCAGGAGCTTGTCACCGGAAAAGGTCACGATGTCGGCACCCTCATCGATCGCTTCGCGCACGGTCGGCTCGTGCGCAAGCCCGAAACGGGTGAGATCCGTCAGGGTACCGGAACCGAGATCATTGACCAGCGGAACGTCCTTGCTGCGGGCGATGCCAGCCAGTTCGCGCGCGCCCACCTCCTTGGTGAAGCCTTCGACGCGATAGTTGGAGGTATGAACTTTCAGTATCAGACCCGTATCGGGACCGATGGCATCGCGATAATCCCGGGCATGGGTGCGGTTCGTGGTACCGACCTCGACTAGACGCGTACCGGCGCGCGCCATAATATCCGGCATGCGGAAAGCCCCGCCGATTTCAATCAGCTCACCGCGCGAGACGATGGCTTCCCTGCCCGCCGCCAGACTGTTGAGGACCAGAAGGACAGCCGCGGCATTGTTGTTGACAATGGTCGCCTCTTCCGCCCCGGTGAGTTCGCAGATCAGGGAACGCAGATGATCATCGCGTTCACCGCGCTTGCCGCTCTCAAGATCGAATTCAAGTGCAACGGCCTCGCGCATGGCCGCCGTTGCAGCCTCGATCGCCGCTTGCGCAAGCAATGCACGACCGAGATTCGTGTGCAGTACCGTACCCGTCAGATTGAACAGTGGCCGGAGCGATGACTGGTCAGCCGCCTCGAGGCTAACTAGCGCGGCAGCCATGATGGTTTCCCCGGAGGGCGCGTTAAGTCCATTACGTACGTCAGCACGTGTCTGCGCCAATGCACTTCGCAAGGCTTCAGTGAGGGCCGGACGACCAAAACGCTCGATGATGCCCGCTGCCGACGCCGACTTCAGAAGCTGATCGACTGAAGGAATACGGCGCAAGCTGGTATTGCTGTCCATTTCACCTCCTAAAAGCCGGCTAACAGCGGAGAAAACCCGCCGCGGTGATAAGGCCCATCCCGCATCAGGAGATCGAGGTCGAGGCTCGCCACATCATCGGCAGCGGGATCGGCCGCGGGCTCCTTGTCCTGATGCAGTATCTTCGACCAGCCATGGCATTCATCGCAGGTCTCCGCCTTCACGATCCCGCCTCGTCCATCGATCTCCTGATAGCCGATCCCCTTGGTGGAACCGCAGAGCACGCATTTGACCCGGACATAGTGCCAGAGCGTGCCGCACAGGGAACATGAGCAAAACCGCGCGCCGTGCGAACCGGGCCAGCCGACCACCATCGATGACATCGGCGCGCCGCCACAAACGGGACAAACGCCATCGGCGACCGGCGCCAGCGCGGCCACATCAAGAACGGATGCAAGACGGGCGAAATATACCTGTAGCCCCGCCCATACAAAAACATGCTCGGCAATCGCATCGCCGGGCAATGTGTTGGAGAATACGGTCTGTGCCATGGCAAGACGTTCGGCAGGATCGGCTGCTGTCACGCGAGCCAGCGCCTTGGCCGCGGCAACCGGCTTCTCGATAGTGGCAACCGCGGCGAACAGGCGATCAAATATCGTGCCAATCGCCGGATCGCCCTCGATCAGGCTTCGGTCGAGCGGCGGCATTTCAAACTCGCGTGCACGCGCAATCGTTGCCGCGCCGGGGCTGTGCGGCAGGGGGAGATCCGGCTGGATATCGTTTTGGGCCTGGGCAAGTTCGGCAAGGAAATTCAGATAGGGTGCGAGATCGCTTGTTTCAGCCAACTGGCGCAGACGCCTCGATCTGGCAGGAAAAAGCGAAGCGGGATCGGGCAGACGCGCAAAGGGCGGTGACGCAATATTCCCAATCGCTGTTGGATCCGGTACGACCGCGCTTTTGCGACTCATAAAACTCCCTCACGAACCCGCCGGGCCACGTGGACCGATGTTGAACCCTGTTATTCGGCGGGCGTCGATTTGCCTTTTGATGCTTTGCCGACCAGCTCACGCAACCATTTGCGATGATGCCTCCACGCCCAACCGCCGGTCACGGAACCGCGCGTCATTGCCCTTATGGTACCGCGCACCCAGATCGCTGCATAGACATGGATGATCCAGACACTGATCGCAC
This sequence comes from Phyllobacterium trifolii, assembly GCF_014192095.1. Lineage (GTDB taxonomy): Bacteria > Pseudomonadota > Alphaproteobacteria > Rhizobiales > Rhizobiaceae > Phyllobacterium > Phyllobacterium trifolii. Next base: position 67,839 of record NZ_JACHXN010000006.1, on the reverse strand, counting down.
AAATAGCAGCAATCGCGTGAATGAGCACGGCCCATCGTTTCTGCTCTATTGTGGTGAACACGGAGAAATACTGATCCCAGATTATCAGACCCGTTGTAATCAGAACAATGATCAGAGCCGACATCGACCAGAAGACAAATTTCTGTCCGGCATTGTATTTACCCACCTCCGGCAAGCGTTCTTCATGTCCCGTCAGTACATCCCGAATGCGCGCGAGCCAGGTGCCATCCTCACGCTTCCAGAGATTGGCTTTCCAGAAGCGGAGAAACAGACCGAAAAAGCTGAAAAACAGAAGAACGCCGATCCACGGATGGATGATCCGCGTCAACGGGCCTCCCCCAAAGAGCCCCGTCAGGAAAAAGAGGCGGGGATGGAACAGGGCAAGGCCGGACAGCGCCAGGAGCACAAGGCTTATCGCCGTGATCCAATGATTGACGCGCGCACCCGCCGTGTAGCGGTCGACGGTAACGGGCTTGCCCGGATGAACGCTATCGCCCTTCTCCACGTCATAATCCGTGCTCATGGGCGAGGTTCCTCTCCGGTCAGCTTTTCAGCGGCCTCTTCATCCTCTTCGGAAACCCGGTTCGGACCGGCAACCAGATAGTGCATGAACCCGGCTGCCGCAGCAAATCCGATCACCGCGAGCCCGGCATATTTCGTGACACCCTTCCAGGCCTCTACGATCGGGCTGATGCGCGGATTGTTCGGCAGACCGGCATAAATCTCCGGCTTGTCCGCATGATGCAGCACATACATGACATGTGTGCCGCCGACGCCCGGCGGATCGTAAAGTCCCGCATTGGCAAAACCGCGCGATTTCAAATCGGTGATGCGGCCCGCCGCGTGCTCCTTCATCTCATCCTTGGTACCAAAAACGATCGCTTGCGTCGGACATGCCTTGGCACAGGCCGGTCCCTGCCCGACGGCGATGCGGTCGGAGCAGAGCGTGCATTTGTAGGCGGTATGAGTGACCTGCGAGATGCGCGGAATGTTGAACGGGCATCCCTTGATGCAATAGCCGCAGCCAATACAGTTCTCGTGGATGAAATCGACGATGCCATTCGAATATTGCACGATCGCACCCGGCGCCGGGCAAGCCTTGAGGCAGCCCGGATCCTCGCAATGCATGCAGCCATCCTTGCGGATGAGCCACTCGAGATTGTTCGTTTCCGGGTTTTCCCACTCGGTGAACCGCATCAGCGTAAACATATCCGGCGTCAGATCATGCGGGTTATCGTAGACGCCGGTGTTGATTCCGATTTCCGGATGGGTGTCGTTCCACTCGATGCAGGCCGACTGGCAAGCCTTGCAGCCGATGCACTTGGAGACATCGATGAGCTTTGCCACCTCCGTCTGCCGTTGCGCGGGCGGCGTCACCGTTGACGCCGACCGGCGGATCAAATCCTGATCGCCGAATTTCGGGGGTACAGGCTGGGTCGTCGGGTTTGGGACAGGCGGGAACATAGTAACCTCCTATGCCACCGGCCCGGCGATGGGCTCGATATTGACCAGGAACGCCTTGTATTCAGGCGTCTCGATATTGGCGTCACCGACGAAAGGTGTAAGCGAATTGGGGCCAAAGCCCTTCTTCGCTGCCCCCGTGAAACCCCAGTGCAGCGGAATACCCACCACATGAACCGGCTTGCCGTCGCAGATCAAAGGTTTGATCCGCTTCGTGACCACTGCCTTGGCCTTGATCGATCCGCGCTTGGACCACACCCGTACCCAGCCGCCTTTGACGATGCCTTTCTCCTTCGCGAGTTCTTCCGATATCTCGACGAAGAATTCCGGCTGCAGGACGGCATTCACCCAGACATGCTTGGTCCAATAGTGGAAGTGTTCGGTAAGACGGTAGGACGTTGCCGCATAAGGAAATTCCTGCGAAGCCGGTTCGGCAAACTGCGCGAAATCGCCCTTGAACACCCGCGCCACCGGATTGCCACGGATTTTCGGGGCGATGAGGTTTGTGACTGGCGACTCGAACGGTTCGTAGTGCGACGGGAACGGTCCATCGCGCATCATGCCGACAACGAAGAAGCGCGAAACGCCCTCCGCGTTCATGATGAATGGACCGACGTCCTGCGGCTTGGCTGTCGGTGCAATATCCGGCACGTCGTAGCCTGACCATTTCTGGCCGTCCCACTCGATCAGCTTGCGGCTGGGGTCCCAGGCCTTGCCATTCAGGTCCGCCGAAGCCCGATTGTAGAGGATACGGCGGTTGACGGGCCACGAAAAGGCCCATTTCAAGTAGGCGCCGGTCTCGTCAGGGTCCGACGTATCGCGCCGGGCCATGTTGTTGCCGTTTTCATTGAAGCAGCCGGAATAAATCCAGCAACCGCTCGTCGTGGAGCCATCATCACGCAACGCGGCGAAGCTTGGCACCAGCTTGCCGGCTTCAACCACCACCTTGGTAGGATCTGTCGGATCCATCACCGGGGCCAGCGCTTTGCCGTTCAGTTCCTTGGCAAGTTCTTCGGCAGTCGGCTCACCCGGATCGGCATAGGACCAGTCGAGATTGACGATCGGATCGGGGAACGCTCCACCCTCCTTGCGGTAAAGGTCCCGCAGACGCGTATAGATCTGCGCCATGATCCAGTTATCCGTCTTCGCTTCACCAGGAGCAGTACCGCCAGGCCAATGCCACTGCAGCCAACGCCCGGAATTGGTGAGTGAGCCCTCGTCTTCAGCAAAGCAGGTCGAAGGCAGCTGATAGACTTCCGTCTGGATCTGCGAAGAATCAACGTCGTTGAACTCGCCGTGATTTTCCCAGAACCGCGATGTTTCCGTGTCGAGGGGATCCATCGTCACGAGGAACTTGAGCTTCGACAGGGATGCGGTCAGCTTCGTTCTGTTTGGAGCAGCAAGCAGAGGATTGAACCCCTGGCAGATGTATCCCGTCATCTTGCCCTGGTTCATGAGTTCAAACGCGCGCAGCACATCGTAGCCCGGCACGTCGAGCTTGGGCAGCCAGTCATAGGCGAAATGGTTTTCCGGCGTCGCCGCCGCGCCCCACATCGTCTTGAGGAAACTGACGAAGAACTTCCTGTAGTTCTGCCAGTAGCTCATCTGGTTCGGTCGGAGTGGCTTGAAGCCGCGTGTCGACATGTAGGTGTCGAAATCCACCTCTTTTTCGTTGGGCAGCGTCATATAGCCCGGAAGCAGGTTCGACATCAGGCCTACATCGGTCAGCCCCTGGATATTGGAGTGCCCGCGCAGTGCGTTCATGCCACCACCGCGTACGCCGATATTGCCGAGGACGAGTTGTAGCATCGCCATCGAGCGGATGTTCTGCGACCCCTTTGAATGCTGGGTCCAGCCAAGCGCATACATGGACGTCATCGTCTTGGTCGGCGTCGAGCATTCGGAGATCATCTCGGCAACCTTGAGGAACTTCTCCTTAGGTGTACCGCAGATGCGCTCGACCATTTCAGGCGTATAGACAGAGATATGGGCTTTCAACAGGTTCCACACGCACCGTGGGTTGGTCAGCGTGTCATCAATTACGGCGAAACCGTCATCGCCGATCACATAATTCCAGGTCGATTTGTCATAGTCGCGCTTTGTCTCATCGTAACCGGTAAACAGGCCGTCCTTGTATTCAAAGCCGTCCTTGACGATGAAGGCGGCGTTGGTGAATGCCTTCACATAATCCCACTGCACCTTGTCGTTCTTGATGCAGTAATTCATCACACCAAGCAGGAAGGCTATGTCCGACCCCTGACGGATGGGCGCATAGAAATCAGCCACCGACGCAGAGCGCGTGAAGCGGGGATCAACGACGATAAGCTTGGCACCACGGTTGGCCTTGGCCTCCGTGACCCATTTGAAACCACAAGGGTGCGCTTCGGCGGCATTGCCGCCCATGATGACAACTAGATCCGTATTCCTGATATCAGTCCAGGAATTGGTCATTGCACCACGGCCAAATGTTGGGCCCAAACTGGACACCGTTGGGCCGTGTCAGACACGTGCCTGGTTATCGAATACCAGCATTCCGGCGCTGCGCACGACCTTATAGGTGGCAAACGCTGTTTCGTTCGTTGTTGCGGAGGCAGCCAGGAAGCCGGTCGTCGTCCATCGATTGACAGTTACGCCGTCATTGTTCTTCTGGACGAAATTACCGTCGCGATCGTCCTTCATCAACCGGGCGATGCGATCAAGCGCGTCATTCCAGGAGATGCGTTCGAACTTGTCCGAGCCGGGCTTGCGTACCATCGGATACTTCAGCCGCGTCTCGGCCTTGACGAAGTCGAGCAAAGCCGCGCCCTTCGGGCATAGCGTTCCGCGATTTGTCGGATGGTCGGTGTCGCCCTCGATATGGACGATCTCGGCCTTTTCGCCCTTTTTCAGGTCGCCCTTCGAGTACATGATGATACCGCAAGCGACCGAGCAGTAGGGACAGGTGTTCCGGGTTTCGGTGGTGTTTACGAGTTTGAAAGCGCGGATCGCTTCGGCATGGGCGGCTTCGATCTCGCCGAAGCCAAAGGCGCCAAGCGCCGTACTCGCAACACCCGCGCCGGTCGCCGCAAGAAACTGGCGCCGCGAGAGTTCCATGTTCATAGCATGTTATCTCCCTTTAGACCGGCTCTGCCGATAAAAGCATGCCGGAGATCAGACACAAACCATTGGCATTTCAAGTAAAATCCTACCTGACCGTATTTTATTGTCAAATCAATAAGGAGACATCAAACATGAATGTAATAATCAAATTAAAATCCGCTGTCACTGTCCCGGCCAATGTCGTCGATATTACAGTACTCACCGCCTTTACTGCTCAATTCGGCGGGCACGCGAACGTCAGCAATGACGAATTGACGTTCGGCCTCAAATGGACAAGAATAAAAGCGTGAGCTTACTTGTCGCTCCCGAGTTTCGGGGCAGTTGTGATGGTGCTTTTGACGCAGAATGCTCCCGGGTAACGGCGGGCTTTTTCTGGCGCGTGTCCACCTGTCTTCCGCAAAACTCGAAAAGCTTTCACCACGTACAGTTTAGCTATCTGCCAATGCCGTTGATGTCATCAAATCGGGAGGGCATGAAATGATCGATCGTCGCGAATTTCTGAAAATCGGCGTCGCAACGGCTGTGATGGCCGCAATACCACAACGGGTGTTTGCGGGCAGTGCTTTTGCGCCAAAGTCTGCTGCTTGGCGGACCTTCGAAATCACAACCCGTATTGAACCGTCAGGCACCGAAGGCACCGGGCTCGCATGGATTCCATTGCCTGGTTTCAGCGCCAGCGATTGGAACCGGCCTGAGACAAGCACCTGGACGACCAATGCGACCGGCGCCAGGATCGTGCACAGCCCGGCCAATGACGCTGACATGCTGCTTGTTGAGTGGAAAGCCGGCAGCGTAGCACCTGCCGTCGAGATCATCAGCCGTGTCGCCACGCGCGATCGCGCCATCGATCTTTCAAAGCCAGTGGGTCCCACGCCGCTTAGTAGTGACGAGCGCGCACGATATCTGGCGGGCAGCCGACTTGTCCCCACTGATGGTATCGTCAAGGAAACATCCGACAGGATCGTCGGCGATACCGCAAACGAGATCGAAAAGGCGAAGCTGATCTACGATTGGGTGGTTGAGAACACGTACCGTAATGCCGCGACGCGCGGCTGCGGTTCCGGTGATGTCGTGGCCATGTTGAAAAGCGGCAACCTTGGCGGCAAGTGTGCCGATCTGAATGCTCTCTATGTCGGCCTTGCCCGAGCCGCTGGTCTGCCTGCGCGCGATATTTACGGTCTCCGGGTTGCGCCATCCAACTTCGGCTACAAGAGCCTCGGCGCAAAGAACGAGATCATCACCAAAGCACAGCATTGCCGGGCGGAAGTCTATCTTTCTGACTTTGGCTGGGTGCCCGTCGACCCGGCGGATGTTCGAAAGGTCATGCTTGAGGAGGCGGAAGTCGGCCTTCCGGCTGACAACCCCAAGGTGGCTGCGGCGCGCGAGACGCTGTTTGGCGCCTGGGAAGGCAATTGGATCGCCTATAATGACGCCCGCGACGTGATATTGCCCGGTTCGAGCGGAGCGGCGCTCGGTTTCCTGATGTACCCGCAGGCGGAAGTAGCGTCGGTCAGGCTCGATTGCCTTGAACCCGACGCGTTCAGATATACGATCCGGTCACGAGAGATCACGATCTGACCTGATCTCGATTTCGCAAAATCGTATGGAGCCGCATCATGGATGATCGAACCTCGTCGTCGCCGATCCGCCTGACCTCTCTGTCCCATGGGGGCGGATGCGGATGCAAGCTGGCACCCTCTGTCTTGCAGCAATTGCTTGTGGATCAACCCGTCACCGGACCGTTTGCCCGGCTGCTTGTCGGAACCGAAACCGGTGACGATGCCGCAGTCTGGCAGCTCGATGACGAAACCTGCGTGATCGCGACGACGGATTTCTTCATGCCGATGGTCGACAATCCTTTCGATTTCGGCCGGATAGCAGCAACCAATGCGATCTCGGATGTCTATGCCATGGGCGGAAAACCGATCATGGCACTCGCCATTCTTGGCATGCCGATCGACAAGCTGTCAGCCGAGATGGTGCGCGAGATACTGAAGGGCGGAAGCACCATCTGCACCGAGGCAGGTATCCCTGTTGCCGGCGGCCATTCGATCGATTCTCCCGAGCCGATCTACGGCCTGGCGGTCATCGGCACCTGCCCCATTGCCAGTTTGCGGCGCAATAGCGGCGCCAAGCCCGGTGACGCGCTGATTCTGACCAAGGCGCTTGGTGTCGGAATCTACTCGGCGGCGTTCAAGAAAGGCATGTTGCCGGCGGATGCCTATGCCGAACTCATCGCATCGACGACGCTCCTCAACCGCATCGGCAGCGAACTCGCCAAGGATGCGGATGTGCATGCCATTACCGACGTCACCGGCTTCGGCATTCTCGGCCATGCCCTTGAGATGGCAAGAGGGTCGAATGTGCACATCTCGGTGCGCGCGGACGATATCGCCGTTTTCAACCACGGGACCGAACTTGCAAAGGAAGGTTTCGTCACCGGCGCCTCGCATCGCAATTGGGCAAGCTACGATGCAGACATCGTCTTGCCCGCCGATTTCCCTATATGGCGGCGGCACCTGCTGACCGATCCCCAGACCTCTGGCGGGCTACTCGTTTCCTGCAACGCAGAGCGTGCAGCGGACCTGCTCAAGGAGATCACCGCTGCGGGCTATCCCGCAGCCCGCATCATTGGTTCGGTTGAGACGGGCAAGCCTGGATTGCTCGTCGTCGCCTGACGATCGCCTGATCTCGCATTCGGAACCAAATCGCTTACCGTTGATTACCCATGCTGAAGGGAAGGGTAAACAAGGGAGCGAACCCATGAAACGCATGCTTCTCCTAACCGCTGCATTGATGTTTGCGGGAGCCGGCCAGGTGCTGGCACAGGATACTGTCATTGTGGAAGTGCCGCAGCCGGCGCGGGACTATGTGATCGCCAATCCGTCTGAGGACATCATAGTCGATGAGGACATTGCCGTCGGTACAGCCATACCCGAGGATGTCGAGTTGGTGCCCATACCGGACAGCCCGGACTACAGTTACGTCTATGTAAAGAAGCAGCCGGTCATCGTTTCGACGAAAGATCGAAAAGTTGTCTATCTGTCCAATTAGAACTTTGCCTATCTGACGAATGGGGAGAGAAAGCCCGCTACCTTGCGTAGCGGGCTTCGGTATCCTGGCGGCTTGCGCAGCGATGATCCAGGCCAATTTGCTGTTATCGACAGACGGCAAGAGCCCGGATTCTTTGTCAACATGGATGTCCTGCGGCTTCCGTCAAACAAAAAAGACGGCGAGTTTGCAAGCTCGCCGCCGAGTTGGTGAGCCCTGAATATTGGCGGCGTAGCTTCATCAAGGGCTCAGCTGACCTGGAAAATCAGCGACCAAAAAACACCTGAAATCTAGATTGGTTCCGCCTCCGTCTCCTGTTGAACAAAAAAGCCTGGATTGGCCGCAACCAAACCGCTCTATCTGCATCCCTTAGGAACAATTGCCGCGGATATCGGTTTAACAAACTTGTCAACCAAGGAGGACGATCGAAATGAAAAAGATTGCATCAGCTCTGATCGCCATAGGGGCGATCGCCTTTGCATCCAGTACCGCTTTCGCTGCATGTCCGGAAACCACAGGGTCAGTGAAAGCTGAGACCCAAAAGGGTATCGCCAAGGATGGCAGCAAGGCGCCCCTGGAAAGTGACGCCAACAGCCAGACTCAAACCGGAGCAGCAAGCACTGGGACGACAACCAGTAGCAGTGAGGGTCAGACTGCCAAAAAAGATGGTCAGACCATGCCGCTAGCTGACAAGGAAGGTGGCGGCGACCCTAATCTTGCTACATCGCAGCAGGATGTTAACGCCCAACAAAAAGGCGATCAAACCGCCATGGCCAAAGCAGAGGATTGTAAGGATTGAACAAAATGAAGAGGGGAGATCAATTGACCTCCCCTCCGTACTAGGACCTGCTTAAAATTGATGATTTTTAAAGCCGGTTCATTTTTTTATGCGCAGCTGCAATCTAGTACCAGCGTCCGCGGCCGTACCAGCCGCCTCCGCCCAGCAGAAGCAGTATAAGCACTATGATAAGAAGTGTGGTGAGATCCATGGTTGGCCTCCTAAGTTGCTTGCGACCGCGCACGCGTTTGGTCTGGCAGAACAACGTTCCTATGCAATCAATTGTTCCACTCCAGGCATTTGAAGGCTGACCCCGCGAGATCGCCAGGCAGAATTTTTTGCTTGGGCGGAGCACGTTTTTGTGAACGCAATAGTCCAGGCCGCAACGTGATTGGACTTCGTGATCCTTTGGAGTCACTTTTGTCGTCGGGGTTTCTATTGCAACGGGCGGACCAACTATTGTCAGAATAGGAGGCCAAAATGAAGCATCATGCCCTTGAACAACTGCAGATCGTCGCCGAGGTCGATCAGGACTACCCTCGCCAAACCTTGTCAAAAAGCCAGCGTCTTGAGCGTTGGGCGGCGCTGCTCGAACAGAATCCTGAGCGGCGCCTCTCGACGTTGCATCAGACCGAGTATCAGCCCGCCAGTCAGCGCTCTGCCATGCGTGGAGAGGGCTCACCGATCTCGGTGGCGTTCGACGATCCTGTCCTGCGCGCTGCCGGGTTGGAAAACGACAGTTATGGGGAAGCCAAACGGTTCTTCCAACTGAGTGACCGCCAGTTGCACAATGTCATTTGCTATTGCCATTTCGGCGCGACAGTAAACGCCGCGACGGCGGCCTATTACATCCGTCGGCTCGTGCCCACAGGGACAAGGCGAGGCATGTTGGCTCGGTTGCGCGAGATGTTTGTCGGTTAAAACCGTCGGCGCTTCAAGGTCTTCTTTTAGAGCGGCCCGCTCTTATCGAGCGGCCGCCAACACGATTGTTTGCGCTACGTATGATCCAGGAAAAAATAGAACGAAACATCCTTGGTGCTGCAAAGCGGCTAATCTATCTCCGACTTTGATCGGCACGCCGCCTGCACTTTCTTAGAGCAAGCGAGTTTTCATTAAGATCCTGTTTAGGTTAATATTTTTCCCCATACCGCATCTAATTACCGATTAAGTTCCGTTCACTGGACTTCCTAATCACCTAAATCTTTTTAGCTATGGCGCTCGCCGTTGGTTTTTCGCCTCATCCATCTTGGACGCCTAACCTTCGTTGCGAGATACACCGCCCGACAAAGCCCTGATATTTGAAGTTATCGTTGCTACTTCGAGATGGCAGATGTTGGTTCATTTCGCGGTGACCAATCGGACGTGCGAGCCGTTGGCTCTAAGTTGCGCCAACACCATCGGCCAGACCGAGAACTCGCCCCTCCCCGCTTTGTCGGTGAGCGCTCTCAAATAGCCGCCGGCGGAATTGATCTGCTCCGCTCTTTCAAGGATGCATGCAATGGCGATGGCCGCATTTTCCTGTCCCAGGATCTCGCAGGCTTCCTCGTATGCTGAGGGGCTGACGCCAAGCATCGAGCGAACGACAACCGCCGCCGCCATCAGATCCGACCAATTTGCGATACCGCTCCTCGCATAGGCTATGATTTGCGGACAAGCTTGGCGCACAAGGCCGAGCGGCACCGGTTTGGCATCAGAGAGCCCGGCGTCTGTACCATCGCCCCCTCCCCTCTCCAATAGGATTGTAATCGCTTCGCTGCCTCGTGTCTCAATAGTCACTTCTGTTTCAGGTTCCAGCGCAGTTTTTGTCCCTTGGATTTTTCTAAAGCCGGGTTCAAGATCAGAGGTGGATTGGGTATTTGAATTATGTTTGTGGCGCTCGGAATGAGACTCTTTGGCGCTTGTTTTTTGAGAATTAAGTTTATCTTCCAATAGATTGGATATCTCCAGCTGGAGACATTCCAGTCCATCTACAGCTGGCTCCAGATCGCCGATCGTTGCCTGACGCGGAATATCGTCAATGACCGCACGAAACCGCTTATACTGGGCGCTCCAGTCGATATGCGGCAGTTCCTCAAAGCCAAGTTCGATTAGCTTAACGATATCGCGGCGCAGCAGCGTGACGCGCTCCTTCATCAGCTTCAGTTGCAGGCGCTCCGAACGCACCTGTTCGGCCAAAGCTTCAAATTCAGCCGCACGCGAGACCAATGGTGCCAATGAGAAGCCGAATGCCTCGCCGCCCTCCCCTGCCCTCGCCTTGCGGGCGTAGCGCTTGCCATTGGGGCTGTCCTTACGAAAAATCAGCCCGGTTTCCACCAGCGCGCTCAAATGCCGCCGTAGCGTCGCCGGTGCCATACCGTGCGCGCGCAGTGAAAGTTGCATATTTGATGGAAACACCACGAGGCCGTTGGCCTCACAAAGCTCCGTCTGTGGATAGAATGTCAAAAGAGCATTCAAAACAACAAGCGCCCGATCGGAGATTCCGATCAGTGCCCTCGCCTCACACAGGCTACGAAACAGCTTCCATTTATCAATTGATGCTTCCGGATCGATCTCCTGCGCCTGTGCCTGCGTTGCCAGCATGCCAAGCGATAGCGACCGCCGCCCGAAGGGCGTCGTGAATGCATTCCCCGTCTGCATTGTCTTTCACCTTTCTAAAGGCAAAAGAAATCCGCTCGCCAAACGACGTCAAAAAGTCTTGACACTGATTCGGGGAAATGCGATTCTCGATCCTGCTAGAGATATGAGAGAAGCCTTCCGAGACAGCGATGTTGAGGTGGGCTTTTTTCTTTTGCGGATTAATCTCCTGTTTTGGTTGAAGCTTGCGACCCCTGGAAAGCCCGATAGAGCTCGTCGAGGTTGTCTGCAATGTATGCGCCAAAGCGTGAGGCATTCTTCGCCTTCAAAGCCAGTGTAAATGCCTTGCCGCTATCCTTGATTTCCACCTTCACGGATTTGTCCTGTGCCGCCCAGGCTTTGGCGGCCGGTGCCACTGCTTTCGCCGAGCGCTTCGATTTTGCCAGGAAATCCGACAGCAAGGTGAACCGGGCATCGCCGGTTTCAGCAGCGAAATCATCCGACTTTGTAAAGTCTGCCGCCTTCTCGGCATTGCCCGGCACCTGCAGCAGCTTTGACAGCTGCCACCAACGGTCCCGCCCGGTAGCCTTGGCCGAGCCGATCGCAAGTATGATCGCCTCGGGAACATGAGCCGCGACCGACTGCATCTTCGAAAATGTCGTCGCGTCCAGGGCAAGTGCAGACTTGATGACTGACTGATCGTAGCTGAGGTCTGCGAGACGCTTGGCAAACAATGTGCGTTCGATGAACGACAGGTTCGATCGGGCAGCGTTCTCCTGGCCCTGAGCAATCACATGATCCTGGTCGGCCATCGGCTTGACGACGGCACGAACCTGTCGTCCGAGCTGCCTGGCCACCTTGACGCGGCGATGTCCGAAAACAACCTGATAGCGGCCGGAAACGGCGGGATGCGGACGCACCAGTATGGGCGAGTCCTGGCCCCTCTCCTTCACGGCAACAAGCAGTTCCTCAAAAGCCTCGTCGTCGTCATCGATCCGGTCCGATACGAAGGAGCCGTCGATGAGTTCCGGGTCGAGTTCGACAACACTGCCTTTGGCGAGTTCTTCGAAGGAACTCTTGATCGAACGCGAAGCGCCGCTGACGACATAGGACAATGCGTCATTGCGCTCAGGTCTTGCTGGCGCCGGGCTCATCACGCTGCTGAAAATGTCTTTACGGGCCATCTATCTGCTCCCGTTTCGGATTAACAAACTGATTTCACAAGAAAAAAGCATTGTTTTTACCGCCGTAAACGTGCCTGTCATCTCATCGCCCCCACGCTCTATGAACGAGAGCTGTAATTTCTGAGTTTACAGCGTCCAGCGATTCAATAGCGCGTTCATAGGTTGTGCGCGTGAAACTCGTTTTCTCGACTTCGTAGAGTGTCTGCTTGGTCAGGCCTGCATCCGATACCGCCGTCGATTTCAGCATCGGATTGGTGAGAATCTCCTCCGCCAGCATGGACTGCATGAACCCGACCATCTGCGCTTGCGGGATATCCATCGGCTCGTAGCGTGTGATCAGATAGCGGAACCAATCGAGTTCGACGCGTGCTCCGGCTTGTTTGACAGTCTTGAGGATGCCGCCAAGCATCAGCAGGAATTGCGACATCGACATGAGGTCGAGCATCTGCGGATGCACGGTGATCAATACGGATGTCGCAGCCGACATGGCCGTCAATGTCAGATAGCCCAGCTGCGGCGGGCAATCGATAACCACCACATCATAGCGGCCGTCCACTTCCTCAAGCGCGCTGGCGATACGGGTGAAGAACTGCCTGCCCTCGCGCGAAACTTTGTCCTGCATGGCAAGCGGCGTGTCATATTCATATTCCTGCAATTCGAGATTGGCTGGAATGATGTCGAGGCCAGGAAAATTGGTCGGGAGAATAACTTCCGATATGGGCCTGCGCTCGTCGTCATAACGGATGGCTTCGTAGAGCGACAGGTTCCGGTCGAGTTCCGGCTGGAAGCCATGCAGCGCCGACAGCGAGGCTTGTGGATCGAGGTCGATGGCGAGCACGCGGTGACCGGTCAGCGCCAGATATTGCGAGAGATGTGCCGCAGTCGTCGTCTTGCCCGACCCGCCCTTGAAATTGACAACCGCGATAACCTGCAGCTTGTCGCCCTGCTTGCGGTGCGGGACATATTTCTTCACTTCGGTGCGGCCATTGCGGTCGAGATAATGACGCAGCTCCAGCATCTGTTCGGCCGTATAGGAACGGCGGCCTGACGATACCTGGGCAGGGACCGGACCTTTTCCTTCGAGGTGCAGGCGCTTGAGATTATTCTGCGTCACGCCAAGATAGTGGGCTACCTCGGCCATGGAGAACTGCCGCAATGTCTTCTTCGCGTTCGGTGGAAATTTTTCCATCCGAAGCTGATTCAGCCGGCGAGAAATCTCCGCACCCTGATCGAGGATCTTGTCATCGAACTCGAACTTTGGCAGAGGCATTGCGATGTTCATCGGAATCGAAACCTCTAATAGCGCTTTTTCAAAGCAATCCTTTTAAGAACCGCTATTAAGCTCCGATTCGATTGATCCGGCAAGATTTTTTAGGTTAACAAAAGGTTAACGCGTGTGAAGCTAACAACTTTACTGCACGATCCTCCATTTCGAAGAGTAATCGCCGGAGTGACACAGATTTGTTTTTGCTCGATAAATCCGCTGATTTTACCGCAGTAAATATCAGCGGATCATATGGCGAGGAATACCCTTACGACTCCTTCTCTGCCGTTTTCTTTCTGGATTTGTCGTCTTCCACCAGTTCGTACCACATCGCATTCAGTACAGCGAAGGCGGCGGCGAAAGGCAGTCCGAGAAGCCAGGCGAAATACCACATGTTCTTGTCCTTTCGTTAGTAAGCGTGACCGCTCTCGTCGTTGATCGTGTCCTCGTCGACCTTGCCCCAAAGGACGTGGTAGACCCAGCTCGTATAGGCGACGATCAGCGGGATGAAGATCACCGTGACAACCAGCATGATGAACAGAGTCAAATGGCTCGACGATGCGTCCCACACCGTCAGGCTGGATCTCGGATCGAGCGAGGACGGTAGGATAAACGGAAACATCGAAACGCCCACTGTCGAGATGATGCCGAAGATCGACAGGGCGCTCAAAAGGATCGTCGCGATCTCCCATCTTGCTCTCAGCCCGATAAACGCGCCAGCCGCACCAATGAAGCCAAAGACCGGTGCCAGGAGTAGCACCGGATAGCTGCCGTAATTGACAAACCATGCGCCGCTTTCTTCAACGACGGTTTTCATAAGGGGGTTCGACGCGCCTGTAGGGTCGATAGGGCTGGTTATGCGGTAACCGCCGAACCCGGCCCATACCCACAGCCCGGCAAGGCCGAACAGGATGATGGTGATCAGCGCGGCAATGATGCCATATCTGCGTGCACGCTCCGCCACGGGTCCCGACGTCTTCAACGCCAACCATGCGCCGCCATGCATGACCAGCATGGCGACCGAGATGAGTCCGCACAGCAGCGCGAACGGATTCAACAGGCCGAAGAACGAGCCTTCGTAGAAGATGCGAAGGTCGTTGTTAAAACGGAAGGGAACGCCCTGCAAAACATTGCCCATAGCCACACCGAAGATCAGCGCCGGCACAAAGCCGCCAATGAACAAGGCGCAATCCCAGGCAGCGCGCCACGTGTCGCTATCCCGCTTCGACCGGTATTTAAAACCGACAGGGCGCAGGATAAGCGATGCCAGTATGATGAACATGGCGAGATAGAAGCCCGAGAAGGATACCGCATAGAGCGGCGGCCAAGCGGCAAAGATCGCTCCGCCAGCAACGATAAGCCAGACCTGGTTGCCTTCCCAGACGGGTCCTATCGTGTTGATGACAATGCGCCGTTCCATATCGGTTTTTGCAACAAACGGCAGCAGCGTACCGGTGCCGAGATCGAAGCCGTCGGTGATGGCGAAGCCGATCAGGAGGACGCCGATCAGCAGCCACCAGATCACGCGCAAGGTTTCATAATCGATAAATTGATGCAGGATCATGATCGTTTACTCCGCTGGCACGATGTTGGGGGAAATCAGCTTTGCTTCCGGCTCGAAGTCGGGTTCGGGGCCCTTCCTGATTGCCTTGAGCATCAGCCCCATCTCGACGATGAAAAGCGTCGTGTAGATCACGACGAACCCGGCGATGGTTAAAAGCAGCGAAGACGCTCCGAGATTGGAAACCGCTGCTGCCGTCGGCAATATGCCTTCGATCGTCCATGGCTGACGGCCTGATTCGGCAACGACCCATCCGAGTTCCGCTGCAATCCAGGGGAGGGGGATCGCAAACACCGCAATGCGTAGCAGGAAGGGATAGGCATCGATCTTGCGCCTTACCGAGAGGATGAAGAACGTTGCCGTCAACAGGATAAAGAACACACCCAGACCCACCATGATGCGGAACGACCAGAACAGCGTTGGCACGTTCGGCACCGTGTCCCAGGCGGCCTTCTCGATCTGTTCATCGGTCGCCTGGCGCGGGTCGTCTACATAGCGCTTCAACAGCAGCGCATAGCCAAGGTCGCCGCCGTTCGTCTCAAAGGCGTCGCGCACCTCCTGACCGACAGCGGTGGTACTGCCCGCTTCGCGAATACGCTGGAGCGCATCGTACGCGAGCAATCCGCTGCGGATATTGGCTCTGGCGCGATCCACCAATTCCTTGATGCCCGGAATTTCGGTGGTCAGCGACCGCGTACCGATCAGGCCCATGACCCAGGGCACGCGCACGGCATAGTGCGTCTCGCGCGCCTCGGTGTCGGGAATGCCAAAGACCGTGAAGGCCGCCGGCGCCGGTTCAGTCTCCCACATGGCTTCTATGGCCGCGAGCTTCATCTTCTGGTGCTCGCCGGAGAGGTAGCCGCTCTCGTCGCCAAGGACGACAACGGAAAGCGCGGAGGCGAGGCCGAACGACGCTGCGACAGTCATCGAACGCCTGGCGATATCGATATGCCTGCCCTTGAGAGCATACCAGGCCGAAACACCGAGGACGAAAATCGATGCCGTGACGTAACCCGCAGACACTGTGTGCACAAACTTCGCCTGTGCGACCGGATTGAACAAAACCTCATAGAAATCAACGACTTCCATGCGCATCGTCTGCGGATTGAAGGCAGAACCCACCGGGTTTTGCATCCATCCGTTGGCGATGAGGATCCACAGCGCCGAGAAATTCGATCCCGCTGCCACCGCCCAGGTCGCCGCCAGATGTCCGACCTTCGAAAGCTTGTCCCAACCGAAGAAAAACAGCCCGACGAACGTTGCTTCAAGGAAGAACGCCATCAGTCCTTCGATAGCCAGCGGTGCGCCGAAAATGTCGCCGACATAGTGGCTGTAATAGCTCCAGTTCATGCCGAACTGGAATTCCATGACAATGCCGGTGGCGACGCCGAGAGCAAAATTGATGCCGAACAGCGTACCCCAGAATTTGGTCATCTGTCGCCATATGACGCGGCCGGTCATCACATAGACCGTCTCCATGATCGCAAGGAGAACCGACAGTCCAAGCGTCAAGGGCACGAAGAGAAAGTGATAGAGAGCTGTGATCGCAAATTGCAGGCGCGACAGCGCGACGATATCGAGTTCCATTTGCCTTTGCCGGGTCGCCCCGGCCCCCTGTTAGCGGCATTCACTTGGAGTGAATGCCGAATGAAATGTCTGCCTCAGTCTTGTCCTAGTCCGGCCGCAGCGCGGCGAGGGCGGCATCGAATTTCTGTTCTCCCCGTCGCGGCGCGCCGACAATGCGCCCGCGTTCGAGAACCAGCAGCCGGTCGGCGATCATTGCCTCCCGCCTGATATGCGTGGCGATAACGACGGAACGGCCTTGCATCTGCGCTTGCAGACGCTGCAGCACATCGCGAGCTCTGTCTCCATCGAGACCCTCGGTGGGCTCATCCAGCAGCCAGAGTGGCGTGTCGCGCAAAAGCAACCGCGCCAGCGCCAAACGGCGGGCCTGACCGCCGGAAATCCCAAACCCGCCTTCGCCAAGCATGGTATCCAGACCTGCCGGCAGGACGGCGACGAACTCTCCAAGGCCTGCTGTGGCGAGAACGTCGAGAAGCCGCGCATCGTCGGCGCCTCGATCGGCAAGCCGGAGATTGTCGCGCAGACTGTCCTGAAAGAGCTCTGTTCTCTGTGTCAGAAGGGTAGCGGGAAGGCGTTCAATGCTGCCTCCTGCAGCTGCGATCTCGCCAGCGATCAGTGCCAGCAGTGTGGACTTGCCGGCACCGCTCGCCCCGACAAGCGCGACGCGTTCACCGCGAACAAGCGACAGCGATATATCCCGAAGCGTCGGAAGAGCGGAGCCATCGTAGCAGACCGAAACATCTTCGAGCTGAACCGCCAGTTCACTTTGCGGCGAAGCCGGTAGTTCGGGGGAGGGGAGGGGGGCGATGTTCGGCCCGATGCGCTTGGCGGCAAGGACAGTGCGCCCGAGTTCAACCGCACCGCGACGCAGCCCCGCGAAGGGTTCCAGCGCCGCCAGCGCGATCAGCAGGCCGAGGGCCGCAACAGGCCCGCCGATCACCCCGCCACTGACCAACAAAGCCACCGCATAAAGGGTGCCGCCGAGCAGGATTGCCGAGGCTATGCCGAAACCGGCTGTGACGAACATCTCGATGCGATTGAGTGCATCATCCGTTTGCGACAGGCGGCGATCCGAAGCCATTACCGCGTTCCGCTGGGCGTCCTGCCGTCCGGCCATGACCAGGTCGATCTGCCCGGCGACAAGATCGATCGTGCGTGAGCGCAGGGTCTCCAGGGCGTGAGCACGGCGGCGCGATGGTTTTGCGGCGAAGCGGGCGGCAATCAGCGGAATGCCGAACCCGGTCAGCAGCAGCCACGACCCTGCGGCAAGACCCAACAGCGGATGCATGAGCCCGAGAGCGACACTAACGGCCAGCGCGGTGCAAAGCGCGACGGCTGCGGGGACGAGAATGCGCAGATAAAGCGAATCGAGAGCATCGATATCGGCAGTCAGGCGAAACAGCAGCCTTGCCGGACGCTTCAACAGCCTCTGGGCCGCTTGCGGTTGAGCCCAATTGCGGAAAACCTCTACGCGCAATCCCGCCAGCACACCAAGTGTTGCGTCGTGTGTGGTCAAGCGTTCGCCGTAGCGAGCGGCAGTACGGGCAAGAGCCAGAAAACGGATCGCTGCGGCAGGCGCAAAAACATCGAAAGCGAATGCAGTGGCTGACGACAGCCCCGCTATTGCCGTGGCGGTAATGAACCAGCCGGAAAGGCCAAGCAGGGCGATACCGGCGAGCACTGTTGCCGCCGCCAGCAGAGCGCCCGCCAGAAGCGCGGCGCGCCGCTCAGTGAGGAATAGCGCCAATATGGGTCGGAATGCGCTCCACAGGGCCATTACACGCCCTCCTGTGGTGTTTTCGACGGCAGGAGCACTACCCTGTCCATGCGGCTCGCCAGGACAGGATCATGCGTCGCGACGATGAGCGTCTTGCCAGCAGAGATCCTCAGCAGGCTATCCATGATTTCATTGGCGGTGATCGTATCGAGATGTGCGGTCGGTTCATCCGCGAGGATCAGCCCTGCATCCGGATTGGCCGCCGCGCGCGCCAAAGCAAGCCTTAAGGTTTCCCCGCCGGAAAGCCCCGATCCCCCTTCACCGATCGGCGCGTTTGCGTGCGCATTGGCCACGTCCTGCAGGGCGGCCTTGCCGAGCGCAGCTCCGATCTCATGGGATCCGATTTCCGGGCGGCCCAGTGCGACATTCTCCGCAACCGTGCCAGCGAAAATATGCGACTTCTGTCCGACCCAGGCAATGCCTGTCCGAAGCTCTGTCGCGGTGGCCGGTGTGAGCGGGATGTTCCCAATTGCAATCCGCCCGCGTGCGTAGGGCGCGAGTCCGGCGATCAGAGCGAGAAGCGTCGATTTTCCCGAGCCGCTTGGACCCAGCAGCGCAATGTGCTCAGCCGGCAAAACATCGAAGCTGAATTGGTCAAAAACCGCCGAGCTATTACCCTTGTGGTGGAATGTGATCTCTTCAACCTGGACGCCCGGAACTGCCGCATGGATCGCAGTTGTATGACTAGCACCCTTGTCGACACCCGGCAGGACAACGCCATCATCGGACAGCCTGTCCAAGGCTTCGATAGCGGCCTCGCCCGCAGCCCGGTCGTGCCAGACCGAGGACAACTCACGCAGCGGCTCGAAGAAAGTCGGTGCAAGCAAAAGAATAAACAGGCCTTCTGTCAGGCTCAAACGTCCGCCCCAGGCGCCGAAATTCAACTGGCCGAGCAGATGGAAACCAACATAGACGGCGACCATGGCGACGCCCAGTGCCGCAAACAACTCGAGTACCGCGGATGACAGAAATGCTATTTTGAGCACCGCCATCGTACGTACCCGCAGCGATTGCGCATTGTCGCGCAGGCGATGCGCGGTCGAATCCACGGCATCCAGTGAACGGATGGTGCCCAAACCGCGCAGCCGGTCGAGCAGGAACGCATTCATGCCGCCCATTTCGACAAGCTGCTTCTCGCTCGCCGCCTTGGCACGCCAGCCAATCAGCGCCATGAAAACCGGAATCAGAGGAGCGGAAACTAACAGGACTATAGCCACCGCCCAGGACAACGGCAGAACACAAAGCATGATAGCAATGGGAACAATCGTGGCCTTCAGCCGTGCCGGGCGAAACCGCGAAAGATAGGGCACGATGGCCTCTGCCTGCTCGGCGAGCACACTCGCCGCGAAACCGGAAGCGGGTCGATTCATATCGAGCGGTGAGCGCCGGGTCAGCGCGGCCACAGCCTTGTCGCGTTTCGTGGACAACACAGCGCGGGCGGCGCGAAAAGCAAGCCGGCTTCCAACCGCATCGAGCAGTGCCCGGAACACGCCAATCACAATGACGCCAAGGACCAGCCAGTGGATATTCGCCATTCCTTCGCCGGCAACGATCCCGCCCATGCCCATGGCGAGAAGCCAGGCCTGCGATAGCCACAGAAGAGAGGCGAGAACCAGAACGATGGACGCCACCCTGTCAGCACGTTCAGCGCCGGGAGAACTCGCGGATTTTTCCGCCAGATTTGATGACGCGGTCCGCAGCGCTTCCCGGTCATCCACAACACCACCTTGCGTGCGGAGCGCTATCGAGGACGAATGTGCTGCCGGTGCCATCACTTCAACCCTTCTCGGGAGAACGCTTCGACCTGCCAAGGGATACGATCTTGTCCTTCGCCTCCAGCAGTCTTGTGACTTTCGCGCCCAGCGTCAATAGGGTCGCCAAACGGTCCGTCTCAAGCTTCTTGACGTCGTCGTACCAATTGGTCAGTTGCTCGATCAGGCTGTGCATCTCACCCATTCGTGCCTGCGCATGGCGTTCTGCGTCGCTGGCCGGTTGCTGCATCAGGATTTCGCGCAAAACAGACAATGTCGGATCGACTTCGCGTTTCTTTCGCTCCTCTGCAAGTGTGCGCAAAATCTGCCAGACATCGTCCGGCGTCGTGAAGAAATCGCGGCGGTCATCGGGAAGATGTTTGAGCAGGACAAGGTTCCACGCCTGCAATTCGCGCAAGCTCATCGACACGTTCGAGCGGGAAATTCCCAGCGCATCGACGATCTGTTCGGCATTGAGCGGATCGGGCGAGACATAAAGCAGTGCATAGATCTGGCCGACGGTGCGGTTGATTCCCCACCGGCTACCCATTTCGCCAAAGTGCAGAACGAAGGATTGAACGAGCGGCGGTAGGTTCATCGGTGTATCCCGTTGCGACTGTTATTTCAGTAATTACTGAAATTACGATATTTAACAAATCGTAAATTTGCAAGGGGATTTTGGGGTGCACAGGAAAGGCGAGGGGAGGTCATGCAGACCGCAGCTTCTTAACCCTCCCCCTTGTGGGGAGGGGGCGGACCGCAGGTCCGGGGAGGGGACCTTTCTGGTCGCCGTCAGGCTTAACATCCAAGCTTCGAAGAGACCCCTCCCTGCTGCTGCGCAGCCTCCCTCCCCACAAGGGGGGAGGGTAAGAGGCGGCATCCTTGGATGCCAACTCTTGAACCTATGACCGCCGCAACAAAAAACCCGGCCCGATCGGAAGGATCGAGCCGGATTACAAAGGTGGCGTAGTAGCGTTTTGAGAATTCAGCCTGATGAGTCAGCTGGTGTGGTTTTTCGAGAACCGGAGCGCAGCGGACTTATTGGTCCGTGAGCAGCGGAAGCGTAGAAAACCGCATCAGATGCCCATCAGGGAGAAGAAATCAAAAGGCTTAGTTCAGACCCAGCTTCCCACGCAGGGTCGACAGGTCTTCGGCAAGCGTGTTGACGGCAGCAGCCAGCACAGCGCGGTCATCTTCGGTGAGCTTGTCATAGAGCTCATAGCCGTCAGCCGTCTTGTACTTGGCCAATGTCGTATCAACCTTGTCGAAGTTGCCCGATACCTTGGTCACAAAAGCACTGTCTTCCTTTTCGACCAGCGGACGCACCAGGTCGAAAATCTTGCGCGAGCCATCGAAATTGGCCTTGAAGTCCCAAAGATCGGTATGGCTGTAGCGGTCTTCTTCACCGGAAATCTTGGTCGCCGCAACTTCTTCCATTAGCGCCGCCGCACCGCCGACAACCTTCTCGGGTGGCAGGGTCAAATCGGTAACGCGCTTGTTGAGCTCGGTCACGTCGGCCATCAGCTTGTCAGCAAATGGTCCGAGGTCCTTGGTGCTGTTTTCGGTGAAGAGGCCATATTCGATACGGTGGAAACCGGTGAATTCCGGATCCTTCTCCGCCTTTTCATGGTCGTCGGCGCGTGAATCGATCGAACCATCGAGATCGCTGAACAACTCTGCGATCGGCTCGATCGCTTCGTAGCTCATGCGCGTAGAACCGAAGAGCGACTTCGCCTTGTCCACATCGCCTGCCTTGACCGCATCCGTGAATGCCTTGGTGTCGGTCACGAGTGTTTCAAGGTTTTCCGATACGTAGATCTTGTAGTCGGCGATTGGTTGAACGAGATCGAGCGGTGCAACCTCGGCATTTGCCATCCGCGGCAAAGCTGCAGCTGCAAGTGTCAACAGGCTGACAGACAGTACAAGTTTGAGTTTCATCCTTAGTCCCCTTAAGATTTGCGGACCACGTCGTGGCCCGCTGCTTCCAATAATGTCCGGCCGACAAAATCGCTTTCGTCCTGCGCGCCGGGTGGCGTGAAGAAAAAGCCGCCGCCAATCGGCTTGATGTATTCCTCGAGCGGTTCGCCATCGAGCTGACGCTGTACCGTGATGAAGCCCTTCTCCAGATCCGCCTGGTAGCAGATGAACAGGAGCCCCTGTTCGAGCTGGCCGGATTTGCTCACCCCGTTCGAATAGTTGAACGGGCGGCGAAGAATGAGGTTTGCTTCGGAAGCCTTCGTGCGAAAATTGGCAAGCCTTATATGCGCGTCGAGCGGCGTTACCGTCCCTTCCGGATCCTTGGAATAGTCGGGCACATCATGCTCGGTGTTTCCGCCGCCATGCGGTGCGCCAGTCGCCTTCTTGCGGCCAATGATTCGTTCCTGTTCGCCGAGCGGCGTACGGTCCCAACGTTCGACGAAATTGCGGATGATGCGCACTGCCTGATAGGATCCGCCGCGCGTCCATTCTGGCTCGGTCCCGTTCTCCGGCACCCAGACGATCTTGTCCATCAGCGCATTATTGTTGGCATCGGGATTGGCCGAACCGTCACGGAAACCGAGGAAATTGCGCGCGCTTTCGTGGGCTCCGTCCGGTTTCGGCGGCAGGACAGGCACCGAGCCTTCCTGTTTCCAGCGAAGCACCATCAGATCCGGCAGGTTTTTCAGGACGTCGCGCAGGGCGTGAATGTTCGTATCGGGCGTGTTCGAACTGATCTGCAACGCCAGGTCACCATGGCACAGATCGGCATCCAGCGCGTCATTGCGGGAGGCCTTCATGCGCGAAAGACGCGCAGGTTTGTGCGGCGCCAGCCAATCGCGGTCGTCGAAGAACGAAGAACCGAGCGAAACCGTGATGGTCAGATTGTCAGGCGGAACCACCGGCCCCAGCAGTCCCGAATCCGGCGGTGGCAGCTTGTCGTCCAGCTCTGGCGGCGTACCGCCCTGCATGAGGAAGGCGATGCGGCTCGATAGCGTCCGGAACAGCCGCTCCACGTCTGCCGGCGTTTCCGCCAGCACGTGAAACGAGGCGATCATGCCCGCCGCCGGGCGCGGCGTGACAATACCCGCCTGGTGCAGACCATAAAATGACTGGCGCTCCTGCGTCTTGTCGCTGACCGGCGCATCGGTGACCTGTCCGCCTTGCTTTTCCGCCGCGCGTGCCGTGGTCATTCCGGTAGCCAAGGCGCTGCCTGCAGCACCCACGCCGAAAAGCACGTTGCGCCGTGTTGTCACCAGTTTGTTGTCGTTGGTTGTCATCGCCGTTACTCCAGTCCTACGGCCGCGTTGAGCTTGCCGATCGCCTCGGCCAGCCCTTGCATTTTCTGCGCCAGTGCCTTGCGGCTATCCGCGTTCACCTTGTCGTAGGCTGGATAGCCGTCCGGACCCTTGAGTGCAGTCAACGCGCTAGTGGTCTCTGTCAGGCGGCTGTCGATATCAGCCACCACCTGTGGCGCGGCCTGCACCGCAACCGGCTTCAGCAAGGCCATCATCCGCGAAACCCCGGCAATATTGGCTTCGAAATCGGCAAGGTCGGTCTGCGCGTAATGATCTTCACCGGCGGTGATCTTCGTATCGGCAATCTGCCCGACAAGCCGGCCCGCGCCCTTGGCGATCTGCTCGGGCGGAATGCGCAAGCCGCGTATCCGGTCCTTCAGCGCCGTCACGTCGGCCAGCAGCTTCGCTGAGACTGGCGCCAGTCCGTCAAGGCTGTTCTTGGCGTAGAGGCCGTATTCCACGCGATGGAAGCCGGTGAAACCCGCGTCCTCCTCGCGCTTTTCGAGGTAGTCCGCCACCGGATCGATGGCATTGTGCAGATCGGCAAAGAGGTCTGCCATCGGTTCGATCTGCTTATAGGGAGCACGCGCCTTCTGATAGGATTCCCGCGCCTTTTCGAGATCGCCGGCCTTGACCGCGTCATCGAGCGCCTTCGTCGCCTTCACCAGCGAATTCGCCTGCATCGCCATGAACACCTGGAATTCGGCCAGCGGACCGATAAACGATACCAGCGCCGGCCGCGCAGCCTCGGCTTCGGACTCGGCCGAGGGTGTGACGTGCAAGGTTCCGCGCGGATTGTTGAGCAGGCCGCAGGTAATCTCGTAGGTTCCGGCCTTCAGTTTTGCCTGCATCGTCTGGGTAAAGCCCGGCACGATATTCTCGCGCTCTTCCAGAACCATCACGCCGTCGAGGATTTCCCACTCAAGCGCACGGTTGGATTTGTTGACGATGGTGAATGTCGAACGCCCGGCCGGAACCGTAATCTCGTTGGGATCACATGCGCTGTCGTTGATCGTGACAGTGATAGCCCCGTTTGAACCCGCCGATTTCAAACCTTTCGATGCATAGTAGAAGGCCACGCCGCCTGCGACGACGAGAAGGGCGGCCCCAGCAACCGCCAGCTTCATCAGCTTTTGCGATGAAGGGCGGGGAGAGCTGGAGCCGGCGGTTTGCGTCATATAAAATTTCTTTCGGGGTGGCGATCAATGGGAAGGTTGGGCGGCAGCTGTACGACTGCCCATTGGACGCAGGAACATGAAGATGCTGATGGATAGGAAGGCGACATAGACGATGACTTCGCCCAGCGTCGGCATGTCCTGGTAGCCGAACATTCCGGAGAGCAGCGTACCCAATGGGCTGCTGACCGGCAGGATCCCGCTCAGGTCGATGACGACTGTCTGGAGGCTGTTCCAGACGCCCGCCTCGTGGAAATGCCGCAACGTGCCCGCCAATATCCCGGCAGCGACCACCAGTATGAAAAGACCCGTCCAGAAGAAGAACCGGCGCAGATTGAGGCGGATACCGCCCATATAGATGCCGTAGCCAAGCACGATCGACACCAGAATGCCGAGAAGCGCGCCAAGCGGCGCATCGCTGTTGGTGCTCTGCTGGAAAATGGCGAGCAGGAAGAATACCGATTCGAGCCCTTCGCGGGCCACGGCGAAGAACACCATGGCAATCAGCGCAGGGGCCTGTCCTGTCGAATGCGAAAACGCCGAGTCGATCGAATGGTGGAGGTCGGATTTGATCGAGCGCGCAGCCTTGCGCATCCAGAATACCATCGACGACAAAACGATGACGGCAATCAGCCCGACAATGGCCTCGAAGAATTCCTGCGCCTTCTGGGGGAACTCGGCGCTGACCATCTGCAGCCCGGCTCCGACGAAGAGCGACAGCGCTATGGCAAGCAGAATCCCGACCCAAACCGCCGGCATCCATTCGCCACGACCGGTCTGTTTCAGATAGCTCGCGACAATGCCCACGATCAGAGCCGCCTCGATGCCCTCACGCAGCATTATCAGGAATGGAACCAGCATAGATCAGACCCTCGGCCAACCATTGGCGTCTCTTTGAGACGAGCCTGGCGCCGCGGGAGTCATAGACCGTCGCGAAAAACGAAGCAATAACAATCTATTAGAAGAATTCTAAGGAATAACCGGAGGAAATTTGTCAATTATTCCAATATGTTGATTGTTTCAATCCACAATCGAATGCAACCCGGCGTGGAGATGTCCCCCTGCGCCGCCACATTCTTTCCACAATCTCACCGCGCTGGCCGATACCCTCCCCCTTGCGGGGGCCGATGGCGGGCGAGACCCGTGGCTCGCCCCGGAAGACGGAGCGTAGCGACGGGGAGGGGTCTTTCTCTTATTTCGATGTTTCAAAGCCCCTCCCTGCTGCTTCGCAGCCTCCTCCCCACAAGGGGGAGGGTGAGGGGAACTTCGCTATGTCAAGGATCATCTTGTCAAAGGATTGGGTCGCTAGTGCGGAACGCTCGCCACGCCAAGCAATTGATCGACCGTGTCGCGATCACCCGCCAGTTGTTCCGAGGAACCATCCCATACAATACGACCGCGTTCGAGAATGATCACCCGTTCGGCAAAATCGAGAGCGCTCTGGATACGCTGCTCGACGAGCAGGATGGTCATCTCGCCGCTCGAGGCGAGTTGCGAAAACGCCGCCATCAGTTCCTCGCATATGACCGGCGCCAGCCCTTCCAGCGGTTCATCGAGCAGCAGCACAGTCGGCTTGCCGAGAATGGTGCGGGCGGTCGAGAGCATCTGCTGTTCCCCACCGGAAAGTTTTGCCCCGGAATTTGCCCGCCGCTCGTAGAGACGCGGGAACATGTCGTAAGCCTCGTGCAACGCACTGCGCGGCCTTCCCTTCAACCCGACGAAGAGGTTCTCTTCGACAGTCAGCGATGGAAAGATGCTGCGTGATTGCGGTACGAAGCCAAGCCCGCTCCAGGCCCGGGCGGAGCTTTCCATGTGGGTAAGGTCCGCATCGCCCAGTTTGATCGTGCCGTCATAGCGCCGTGTCTGCCCCGCAAGTGTTGCAAACAATGTCGTCTTGCCGACGCCGTTTCGCCCAAGCACCGCGATGCGCGAAGCAGCCTCGGCGGTGAAGGAAATATTTTCAAGGACCCGGGTTGGGCCGTAACCGGCGCTCAGACCTTTGACTTCAAGCCGCGCTGCCATTGGCATACCCTCCGAGATAGGCTTCGCGTACCCGCAAATCATTCGTCGCATCGACAGGCAGGCCGTCGAAGATGATTTCACCCGCCGCCAGCACGATCACCCTCTTGGCAAAACGAAAAACCAGATCCATGTCATGCTCGATCATCAGCACCGCGAGATCGGCAGGCAGTTGCGCCAATGCGTTTTCGATCAGGAACGTATCGCTGTGCGGCACGCCCGCCGCGGGTTCGTCGAGCAACAGCACCTTCGGTCGAAGCGTCAGCGCCAGCGCAATTTCCAAAAGGCGCTGTTGCCCATAAGAGATCTCGCTGACCGGCACCCGTCCCAGTGCCGTCAGATTGAGCGTCTCGAGAATTTCATATGTTTCGCGCATCACGTCCGGCATGGCCTGAAAGGAACCAGCCATCCGGCCGGACTTGCCTTGCCGCTGCAGGATCGCCAGCGCGACATGTTCTTCCGGGGTCATCTCGGCGAAAAGCCGTGTTACCTGAAACGAGCGAACCAGCCCGGCTCGCACGCGTTTCATAGGATTGAAATTCGAAATGTCTTCGCCGCCCATCAGGACCTGTCCGGAGTCCGGACGCAAATGGCCGGTTACCAGATTGACGAAGGTGGTTTTTCCGGCGCCGTTCGGGCCGATCAGCGCCACGCGGTCACCCTTGCACAGCGCCAGCGAGACATCGCGCGTGACGTTCAGCCCGCCAAAGGCCTTCTGGAGGTGATCGACCTCGAAGAGTGCACTCATTTGCCACCTCGCCTGTATCGCTCGACGAGGGTCGCGGCCGTGCCATAAAGCCCCTTGGGCGCAAACAGCACCACGGCAATCAGCAGTGCGCCGACGATCGTCAGCCAATGGAACGGATTGGCGGCAGAGACAAGGTCTTCGATCCAGACAAAGGCAATCGTGCCGATCAGCGCTCCATAGAGCGAGCCTACTCCACCCAGAACCAGCATGACGAGTGCTTCGGCGGAATTGGTGAAGCTCAGGCTGTCGAGGCCGACGACCTGGGTCGATACCGCATTGAAGGCGCCGCCGACACCCGCGACCAACCCCGAGATCACATACATCTTGATCAGGGTGAGCTTGACCGAGGCACCCATTGCGCTGACCCGAACAGGATCCTGCCGGATACCCCGGCAAAGCATGCCGAAGGGTGACCGGACCAGAATGCGCAGGAGTATGAATACAAGGAGGAGCAGGACGATGCCAAAGACATAGGCGGTACGGCCCCAGAGATCGAACTCGAAGACGCCGAGGATGGGATCGGGCGAGATGCCGGAAAGCCCATCGCTGCCTCCGGTATATTCCGATGCCTTGTTGGCGGCCTCGTGAAAGAGGTGGATGATGGCGATGGACAGCACAAGCTGGGCGAGGCCATGTCCGCGCAGGATGACGACGCCCGAAATCAGCCCCGCCAAAGCACCGCCAACTGCGCCGATGGCGATCATGGTGAGCGGTTCGGTGATCCCGAAATGCGCCGCGGCGATCCCGGCCGCATAGGCGCCGCTGCCGAAGAGTGCGGCATGGCCGAGCGTCGCAACGCCGCAATATCCGGTCACCAGATCGAGCGACAGGACCAGCAGCATGATCGCGATCATGCGTGTCAGCAGCGCCAGATTGTTGGGAAACAGGAAGTATCCGGCTATGGCCGCAACCAATATGGCGGCGATGCCAATGAGGTCGCGCTGCCAGCCCCTGTTTTCGGCAGGCATCGCGGTGACAGATGCCCCGGCGCTCATTTGGCTCTTCCCATCAGACCACGCGGAAACACCCAGACGATGGCGATCACCGCGAGATAGAAGAAGAACTCGCCATATTCCGGCACGAGGTAGCGCCCGGTCGTATCGATGGCACCCAGCAGCAGGCAGGCGATCAGCGCGCCGGGGATGGAGCCCGCACCGCCAACCGAAACGACGACAAGAAACGTCACCATGTAGCGCAGGGCGTAATAGGGTTCGACCGGCAACAGTTCCGCACCGATCACCCCGCCAAAGGCTGCAAGCCCAACAGCAAGCGCGAAACTTGCTGCATAGACGATCTTGGTGCGAACGCCGAGCGCCGCCGCCATCGCCGTATTGTCCACCGAGGCGCGCAGTTTGACACCGAAGGACGTGCGCTCGATCAGATACCACAGCCCCAACGCAACAACCACACCGCAGCCGATGGCAAACAGCTTGTGCGCCGCGATGGTACGGAAACCGATATCGACGGGACCCTGCAGTCCAGTGGGGAGGGGGATTGTCTTCAGCGTCGGACCGAACACGTAATTGGCAAGGCCGATGACGCAAAAGGTGATGCCAATGGTCATCAGCACCTGCGTCAGCTCCGGTGCGCCGTAAATCCGCCGATAGAGAAAACGTTCCAGGGGAACGGCAATGATGATCGTGCCAAGCACGGCAATCACGATCGCCAGGCCATAGGCAAGCCCGAGATCGCGCGCCGCATAGGAAGCGATATAGCCCCCGATCATGGCGAATGCGCCGTGGGCGAGGTTGATCACCCGCATCAGGCCCATGGTCACCGAAAGGCCGATCGAGATGACGAACAGGATCATCCCGTAGGCCAGGGCATCGACGCCAATGCTGAAGAACGTCTGCATCACATCATCCCGGTTGGCGCTTCGGGCGCGGGGCTATTTTGCAGCCGCCAATCCCGGATCCGGCTGCTTCTCAAACGTCTTGATTTCCTTGTTGAAGTAGACGCCGTCGGCACCCTTCGATACTTCACGCAGATAGATGTTCTGGGTGATGTGGCGCGTTTCCGGATCGATCGAGACCGGACCGCGCGGGCTTTCCCAAGTGAGGCCCTTAACGGCATCGACTGCCTTCTGCGCATCCTGCTTGCCGCCGGTCGCTTCGATCATCTTGCTGATGACATACATGCCATCATAGGCGCCGACCGAAGGGAAGGAGAGTTCGGCCGGGTTGCCGATCGCCTTTTGGGCCGCGGCGACAAATGCCTTGTTCTCCGGTGAATTGTGCGCCAGTGAATAATGGAACGTCGTCAGGATGCCGAGGCCCGCATCGCCAATCACCGGCAGGTCGGATTCCTGCGTCAGGTCGCCCGGCGCGAGAAACTGGATGCCCGCCTGCTTCAGGCCGTTCTCGTTATAGGCCTTGACGAAACCGAGCGTGGTCGGGCCCGACGGCAGGAAGGCAAAAACCGCCTGTGCCCCGGAATTGCGCACCCGCTGCATCACCGGACTGAAATCATTGGTCGACAGCGGCATGCGGATGGATTCGACAACCTTGCCGCCTTCTTTCTCGAACGTCGTCTTGAACGCGTTCTCCGCATCGACACCCGGGCCGTAATCGCTGACGACTGTAATTGCCTTCTCCACACCGCGCTCGCGCGCTATCTTCGCCATCGGCGCAGAGGTCTGCCATGTGGTGAATGACGTGCGGACAACCAGCGGGCTCTTGGTGACGATGGCCGACGTCGCCGCGTTCATGATGACCATAGGCACATTCGCCTGCTTGAGCAGGGGAGTGACCGCCATGGCGTCCGGGGTGAAATAGAAGCCGGCGAGATATTGCACGCCTTCCTTGACCACCAATTCCTGCGCCAGTGCTTTCGACTGGGCCGGATCGGCCTGCGGCACATCCCGGTAGAGGATTTCAATCGTGTTCTCGCCGACCTTGTTACCATGGGTTGCTATATAGGCGTCGATGCCCGCCTTGAAGTTTTTACCCTGTATCGCGAATGGTCCCGAGAAGGGTCCGACAACGCCAATCTTGATGACTTCGGCATAGGCGCTCGCACTCATCAAAATTGATGCGGCGAGGGCCACAATGAGCTTTTTCATGGTTCCTCCCTCAATCGAAAATGGCTTTTTCAGAACATTGCACACGACCAGCGGTTTCCGAAGCGGGAATGAAACGAAAAAATGCGATTCTCACATAAGACCTGGCGATTCTGGTGCAAGAAATGCGGATTCTGGCGCAAGATTTTCCACTCGCAATTGCATTTTAGTTGCGTGTGGTTGAAATCACGCCTTGCCAAGGCTCTCAATCGAACCGAGCAACGTGCTGGCCGAGCGCAGCGCGGTCGTTGTCGTTGCAACCATGGATGGCAATATCATCCACTCCAAAGTCCATGCGGCACCCGAACGTTCCTGCTCGTGAACCAAGGCGTGGTGCATGCCGGAAACTTGCGTGGCATTGTAACGGGCGAGCGCAACCAGAAGTTCAGCAAGGACCGGATTTTGCTTGTGCGGCATCGCCGACGACTTGCCGCCACCGCTCAATTTGAGCTCCGTCGAGCCTTGTGCAAGAAGCGCAATATCCTGGCCGATTTTGCCAAGCGAACCTGAAATCAGCGATACAAAGTCAGCAAATTCAACGATGATGTCGCGCTGACTGTGCCATTGCGGTGTATCGTG
Source organism: Phyllobacterium trifolii (assembly GCF_014192095.1). Classification (GTDB taxonomy): domain Bacteria; phylum Pseudomonadota; class Alphaproteobacteria; order Rhizobiales; family Rhizobiaceae; genus Phyllobacterium; species Phyllobacterium trifolii. Next base: position 36,901 of record NZ_JACHXN010000006.1, on the reverse strand, counting down.
AAGGCCGAGTAGGGCGGCCATTCGCTCGCGAACCGCTGGTCCTTTATCCCCCAGTTTCTCCAGCGTTCCTGCCGCTCCGCCGAATTGGATCACCGGGAAATCGAGCTTCAATAGATCGAGGCGCTTGCGATGACGCAGCAGCGGTGTGCGCCAGGATTCGATACGGTCCCTGACTGTTATCGGGATGGCCGCCTGCATGCGGGTATGCCCCATCAAGCCATTGTTCCCAAACGCCTTTTCAAGTTGATCCAGATCGGCGATGATACCGGACAATCCGGTTTCGAGGCGTGTCATTACCGCCTTCAGCCGGATCATCAGGCTCGTGTCGATGACGTCCTGGCTGGTCGCTCCGAGATGCACGGACGCGCGATGCTCTAACGGAATCGTCTCGCGCAATTGCCGGATAAGTTCCGGGATGACGACACCATCCAATGCAACCGCCGATTTGAGTGCGGCCATGTCGGGTGAAAAAGCCTGGCACGCCTTTTCAATGGCCTCAGAGGCCGCGTTTTCGATAATATTTTCAGTAGCTTGCGCCTTGGCCAAAGCGCTTTCGAACTGAAGTATTGCCGCAATATCGCTCTCCGCCGAGAACCATTGCGCTGCTTCTTCATCGCCGATCAAACCGGATAAAAACGGATGATCGAAAGGAGAAATACTCATCGCCTATACATCGAAAAAGATGGTTTCCTTGTCGCCTTGCAGATAGATATCAAAGACATAGCTCGACCCATCGCGTTTCGCGATCAACGTCGGGACGCGATTGCGATGCTCGATGCGTTGCAGGATCGGGTCCTTGTCATTCGCCTCTTTCTCGTCGTCGAAATAGACCCGCGTCTGCAACCCTATGTTGATCCCTCGCGCCACGATCCAGACCGTGACATGCGGCGCCATCATACGCCCGTCCTTGAAGGGAACCTGTCCCGGCTTCACCGTTTCGAAGCGATATTCGGCCGTCTCCATGTCCGTCGGACAGCGTCCCCACCCTGTAAAATTGGGATCGGCGGTGCCGCGCAACTCGGATGGACTGTTGTAGAGCCCCTTGCTGTCGGCCTGCCAGATCTCAAGCAAGGCGTCACGCAATGGCGTTCCGGTGCCGTCGAAAACCCGCCCGCGGAGAGTAATTCGCTCGCCCAACGTCTTGTCATTGACCATAGAGATGCCAAGATCGTTCTCGTAAACCCCTGTAATCTCACAGAAATTCGGCGTGCAGCCGATATGGACATATGGTCCCGCTGTCTGCGAGGGCGTTTCCTTCAGGTAGCCCAATTGTTGCACCATCAGTTGCCCTCCATGCGGTTTTCGAACAGGGTCGAGCGGCGGCCACGCAACACGATATCGAATTTATAGGCGCGTGCATCCATCGGAATGGTGTTGTTCATATCGAGCGCCGCGATGAGCTGTTCTATTGCTGCCTTGTCCGGAATGGATTTGACGATCGGGCAATTCCAGATCATCGGATCGCCCTCGAAATACATCTGGGTAATCAACCTCTGCGCGAAACCATGGCCGAACACCGAGAAGTGAATATGCGCCGGGCGCCAGTCATTCACACCGTTCGGCCAAGGATATGCCCCCGGCTTGACCGTGCGAAATCGGTAGTAGCCATCGTCGTCGGTGATGGTCCGGCCGCACCCGCCGAAATTGGGATCGAGCGCCGCAAGATATCCCTCGCGCTTGTGCCGATAGCGTCCACCTGCATTGGCCTGCCAGAATTCCAGGAGTGCACCCGCAACACCCTTGCCGCGTTCGTCTACAACTCTGCCGCGAACAATAATGCGCTGCCCGATCGCGCTCTCGCCGGGCTTCGCATAATTGTAGATAAGATCGGCGTCGAGTTCGCCCAGCATCGAATGGCCGAACACCGGACCGGTGATCTCCGAGAGTGTATTATCGAATGAAATCAACGCTCTCTGCGGCGAACGCACGACGCTCGTCTTGTACTCTGGCGTATAGGCTGGCGGATGCCACTGCCTGTCGCGCTGAAAGAATGCGCCGGTCTCCGGCTTCCTGTTGGACATTGTGGGCCTCCCGTCAGGCTGTCTTTTCGGCTGCAGCGAGGTCTTTATAGACCTGCTTCGCCAGTTTAATCGCATGGTTGGCCGCCGGAACGCCCGCATAGATTGCAACGTGCAGCAGCGCCTCGCAAATATCGTCCTGGGTCGCGCCAGTGTTCGCCGTCGCCTTGATATGCATGACCAGTTCCTCGTTTTGGCCCAATGCTGCCAACAGCGCGATGGTTACAATCGAGCGCTGCCGCTTCGTCCAGCCCGGCCGCGACCAGACATGACCCCAAGCTGCTTCAGTGATAAGCTGTTGAAATGGCTCGTCAAAGGCCGTCTTGTTTGCCTCGGCGCGATCGACATGTGCATCGCCGAGGACAATCCGGCGTGTTTTCATGCCTTCAGCATAGCGACGGGAAGGAACGTCTGCAGACGTCATGCTTTTTCTCCAAGTTGAAACTCGTCGATAAATGCCCGTATCACCGCCGTCAGCGCTTCCGGCTGCTCCACGCAGGGAATATGTCCTGCGTCCTTGATCACCTCGTAACGTGAACGAGGAATGAGCTTCGCCAGCGAAAGCACAACTTCCGGTGGCGTTGACCCATCCTGATCGCCAACGATGCAAATGGTCGGGACCGCGATGCGCGATGCTTCGATTGTAAAATCGGCATCGCGCAACGCAGCACACGTCCCGATATACCCTCCGATGGCCTGGCGGGTCAGCATATTGCGATATCCGGCAAGTTCGTCACGACGCTGCTTGTGGAAGGGAGGAGTGAACCATTTTTCGAGCACACCATCCGCGATGGCTTCAATGCCGCCTTGCTCAAGCGCCGCGATGCGGGCCACCCACATCTCCGCAGAGCCGATCTTATGGGCGGTATCGCAAAGGATCAGTGCACGCACCAGATCCGGCCGCGCCGCATAGAGTCCTTGCGCCACCAGTCCGCCAACCGATAGGCCACAGATAACCGCGTTCCTGACCTCAAGATAATCAAGGAGACCTGCAAGGTCAGCGGTGTGATCATCGATGGAATAGGGCGCCGTACCAATATCCGAAAGACCATGTCCGCGCATGTCATATGTCACGATGGCGAAATCGCCGACAAGGCGAAGGATTACATCGCGCCAGATACGCAAGTCGGTACCAAGGGAATTTGCAAAGACCAACACGGGCTTGCCTTCCGGTGCCCCGATCAATTGATAGTGCAGTGTTAAGCCATTGCTAGAAACGAATTGCACAGAAGCCTCCCATTCAATAAGCCATCATGGATTATCCGTTTGGTTAGGTAAAATAATATTCTATCGCATTCTCTTAACTGATGGGTTATGAAACTCCATGATCGACAGTCGCATCAAGTTTCGCCATCTGCAAACTTTTCTGGAAGTCGCACGTCAGAAGAGCGTGATGAAGGCAGCAGCAATCCTTCATATCAGTCAACCGGCTGTCACCAAAACAATCCGTGAAATGGAAAACGAGCTTGGGGTTGCCGTATTCGAACGCGACGGCCGCGGCATCAGGATCACGCGTTATGGCGAGGTGTTCCTTCGCCACGCCGGCGCCGCCATCACGGCATTGCGCCAAGGCATTGATTCGGTTTCCAATGAACGGTCGGGGGAGGGCGTCCCCATCCGCATTGGCGCTTTACCGACAGTGTCTACCCGCGTGATGCCGCATGCCATCAGTTTGTTTCTGCAAGAGGGAACGCAAAGTCGCATCAAGATTGTTACGGGCGAAAACGCAGTGCTGTTGGAGCAGCTTCGCCTCGGCGATCTCGATCTCGTTGTTGGCCGCCTTGCAGCTCCTGAGAAAATGACGGGATTCTCGTTCGAACATCTCTATTCGGAGCAGGTGGTTTTCGCCGTCAGCGCCAGTCATCCGCTCCTGAACTCACAACAGGATATCTTTTCGCTTCTTGCCGATTTTCCCATTCTCATGCCAACCAGGGCATCGATTATCCGGCCCTTCGTCGACCGTTTTCTCATCGTCAATGGGGTAGCAAACCTGCCTACGCAAATCGAGACGGTATCCGACGCGTTCGGCCGCGCCTTTGTTCGCTCCAGTAACGCGGTTTGGATTATTTCATCGGGCGTCGTTGCCAATGACGTCGACGATGGGAGTTTGGCGCTTTTGCCCATAGACACAAGCGAAACCAGGGGGCCGGTTGGCCTCACGATCCGCGCTGACATAACGCCTTCACTACCGTTGATGATCCTGATGCAGACTATCCGCGAAGCAGCAACTGAAGGGTCACCAAACTAAACCAGCAGGCCCGCAAGCGTATCGCGAGTTGATTGCATCACCGGTAGATAGGTTGTGACCATTTCATCAACAGTAACCCTCGGTGCCTGTGCACCGACGTTAAGTGCCGCAATAGTGGTACCTCGCATATTGCGCACCGGGATGGCAATCGAACAGAGACCAATCTCCAATTCCTGATCGATGACGGCATATCCCTGCTCGCTTATCAGTTGCAACTCAGCCATCAACTCAGCAATAGTCGTTTTTGTATTCGGCGTATTCGCTTTGCGGTTGCTACTCTCCAGAATACTCTTCGCATCGCCGTCATTCATTGCGGCGAGCAAGACTCGCCCCATGGACGAGCAATAGGCGGGCAGGCGGCTTCCGGGATTAAGATTGATCGACATGACCCGCTTATGAGATGCCCGGGCGATATAAACGATCTCATTGCCATCGAGGACGGAAGCCGATGCGCTTTCGCCGGTCTTTTCCGACAGTTGATCAAGAAAAGGCTGTAGCAGGCGGGGCAAGGGAGTCGCCGTAAGATAGGAATGGCCAAGACGCAGTATTCGCGGTGACAGCGAGAAGAATTTGCCATCGTAGTCGGCATAGCCGAGTTGTGCCAACGTCAAGAGACAGCGCCGGGCGGTTGCGCGTTCGAGGCCGGTAATTCTCGATATGTCCGTTATTGAAAGACGCGGATTCGCTGCATCGAATGCCTCGATTACCGAGAGGCCCTTGGCAAAACCACTGATGAAGTCTGTTTCTCGCATACCAAACTCTAGCACGCTTTGTGCGATATACGAACAAAAATCAGATAACGCACAAAAGATTTGACCTTTCGGCCAATGAAGCACTAATCAAAAGATGAGGAATTCTAGATAGGGAGAGAGATGTGGCGCGGATTTGCACGCTTTCCGAAGCGATTGAAGAGAATGTCAGGGACGGCGATTCCATTGCGATGGAAGGCTTCACCCACCTGATCCCCTATGCGGCTGGCCACGAAATCATCCGGCAGGATCGCAAGGAGCTTTTTCTCATCCGGATGACACCAGACCTGATTTATGACCAGTTGATCGGCGTCGGCGCAGCACGCGGTATGAAATTCTCCTGGGGCGGCAATCCGGGCGTTGGCTCGTTGCACCGTTTTCGCGATGCAGTCGAGAACCAATGGCCACGCCCGCTCGAAATCGAGGAGCATTCGCACGCCGCCATGGCAAACGCCTATGAGGCTGGGGCGGCCAACCTGCCATTCGCGATGCTCCGCGGCTATATCGGCGCGGATCTTGCAAAGGTTAACCCGAACATCAAATCGATTACCTGCCCGTTCACTGGCGAAGTCCTTGCTGCTGTCCCGTCGATTCGCCCCGACGTCTCTATTATCCACGCCCAGCGCGCAGACCGCAAAGGCAATGTGCTGATCGAAGGCATCTCCGGCGTCCAAAAAGAAGCTGTGCTTGCGGCCAAACGCTCGATCGCCACGGTGGAAGAAATCGTTGATGAACTCGACCCGCCATCACCCAATGCGGTGGTTCTGCCGACATGGGCCGTCAGCTCCGTTGTTCATGTACCTGGCGGTGCGTTTCCGTCGTATGCGCACGGCTACTATGCACGCTCCAACGCTTTTTACATTGCCTGGGACAAGATCGCACGTGACCGCGATAGTTTTACGGCCTGGATCAAGGAGCACGTGCGTGGCGGAAAGCCCGAAGATTTCGCACGCCATGTCGGCAAGCGTTCGGCAAAAGCAGCGTAAGGAGTATCGTCATGTCGATTGAATTTACACCAACAGAGATGATGACGATCGCTGCAGCCCGCGCTTTGACCAATGATGACGTGTGTTTCGTCGGCATCGGCGCGCCATCGGCAGCATGTAACGTTGCGCGGCTTACCCACGCGCCGGATATCACACTTATCTACGAAAGCGGCACGATCGGAACCAAACCTGACGTTCTGCCGCTTTCGATCGGCGATGGTGAACTGTGCGATACCGCCTTGTGCACGGTGTCCGTGCCGGAGATGTTCCGCTACTGGTTGCAGGGCGGACGCATTACCACTGGCTTTCTCGGCGGCGCGCAGATCGATCGGTTCGCCAATCTGAACACGACCGTTGTCGGTGACTATGACAAGCCGAAAGTTCGCCTGCCGGGTGGCGGCGGCGCACCCGAAATCGCCGGCAATTGCGGCCAGATCTATATAACCATGGCGCTCAACAAGCGTGGTTTTGTCGACCATCTCGACTTCATCACGTCGATGGGGCACGGAGAGGGCGGCGATCATCGGGCGGGGCTTGGGATGAAGACCAAGGGTCCGACACGCGTTATCACCGACCTTTGTATATTTGAGCCCGATGCTGCAACCAAGGAATTGACGGTTGTATCGATCCATTCGGGTGTGAGCCGCGCGACGATCGAAGAGAATTGCGGCTGGCCGGTTCGCTTTGCTGAGACAGTCGCGGAAACTCCGGTGCCGACGACAGCCGAAATCTCCGTGCTCCGCGACATCAATGCCCGCACCAAGAAAGCACATGAGGCTGCCTGATGACCGAAGTTTACATCTGCGATTATATACGCACGCCCATCGGTCGCTTTGGCGGAACCCTGGCCTCCGTTCGCGCCGATGATCTTGGCGCAATTCCGTTAAAGGCACTGATCGAACGCAATAAAAGTATCGATTGGGAAGCTATTGACGAAGTGATTTACGGTTGCGCCAACCAGGCTGGCGAAGATAATCGCAATGTGGCGCGCATGGCGCTGCTGCTCGCCGGGCTTCCAGTGAGCGTCCCCGGAACAACCATGAACCGCCTGTGCGGCTCGGGTATGGATGCCGTCATCACTGCCGCCCGTGCGATCAAGGCTGGCGAAATCGAACTTGCGATCGCCGGCGGTGTCGAATCCATGTCTCGCGCCCCTTTCGTAATGCCGAAAGCGGAAAGTGCATTTTCGCGCCATGCCGAGGTTCACGACACAACGATCGGTTGGCGTTTCATCAATCCACTGATGCAGCAAGAATATGGCGTCGATTCAATGCCTGAGACTGGCGAGAACGTTGCCGAGGACTTCAATGTATCGCGTGCAGATCAGGATGCTTTTGCCGTGCGATCCCAGCAAAAGGCCGGGACGGCAATAGCGAACGGACGCCTTGCCCGCGAAATCACGCCGGTCACGATTCCGCAGCGCAAGGGTGATGCAATCATTCTTGACCAGGACGAACATCCGCGTCCCCAAACCACAATCGAGCAACTGGCGAAACTCCCCACGCCGTTCCGTAAAGGCGGGTCGGTTACAGCGGGCAATGCATCGGGCGTCAACGACGGCGCGGCAGCACTGATCGTCGCTTCCGAAGCCGCCGCGAAGAAGTATGGCCTGACCCCGATTGCCCGTATCGCCGGTGGCGCAACTGCTGGTGTACCGCCCCGTATCATGGGTATCGGGCCGATCGCAGCCTCCGTGAAGCTCTGTGCCCGGCTTGGCATTTCGCCGAAAGATTTCGATATCATCGAACTCAACGAGGCGTTTGCCTCGCAGGGACTCGCGACACTTCGGGCGCTTGGCATTGCCGATGATGCCGAGTTCGTCAATCCGAATGGCGGCGCTATAGCGCTGGGTCATCCACTTGGCATGAGCGGTGCCCGGATCACAGGCACCGCTGCGCTGGAACTCAATCTGCGTGGCGCGAAACGCGCACTTGCCACCATGTGCATTGGCGTTGGGCAAGGGATTGCCGTCGCACTCGAGAGAGTTTGAACGGACGATTTGGCGCGCTCGCGAAATCCAGACAAAAATTCCCGCTGGTTTGCTATCTCGATTTGGCTGTACCGGCCTGGCGCGTTTCTTGTGCGCGTAGCCGCGCCAGCGTCCTCTCGGCCCATTGCCAATCCGGCGCAAGTTCGGTGCTTCGAACTGCAGCGTCGATAGCCTTGTCGCGTTGCCCGTTCACCTCGTAGAGTTGCGACCTCAGCATGTAGACTTCCGCGCGTTCGCGTGCATGGAAGAGTGTTTCGAGCAAGCGATCTGTGGCGATCAGACCTTGCTCCGGATTCGTCTTGCTGCGAACGCGAAGGTTGGAAAGCTTCAGCAGCGGCCAGGTCCATTCGGGCTTCGCATCGGATGCGCGCACAAACGCTTCGGCAGCATCTTCGATATTGTTCAAAGCTTCATGGCAGCGCCCGAGCAACTGCCAAGCATCGGACGAATCCGGCCGGCGAGCAATGTATTCGCGCAAAGCGTCAGTGCAGGGCTCGTATTTCTGTTGCCGGAACAGGACCTGCGCGAGCTGATAATTCCACCAATCGACGCTGCGATCGAGTTCGATCGCTTTGCGCAGTTGCGCTTCGGCCTCTTCAGGTTGTTCAAGGCGCATCAGGGTCAAGGCCAGTTGATGCCGCGAGCGCGCATTCCAGGGCTCAGCGCCGACTGCGCGCTCGGCGTAAATACGCGCCTCATCGAGCTTCTCACCAAGGCGAGACAATTCGACCGAGACTATGTGCTGTGCTTCTGGATTATCCGGGTGATGGTTTTTCAGCTCCGCAACAAGATCAGGGGGGACGGCTTTGCCGCTATGTGCGGACAACAGGGCCTGGTAGACAGCGCGAACCGGGAAGATGGCAGGTTCGATGCTGGCCGCTTGTTGTGTTGCGAATGCCAAGTCTTCCTTCGACAGAAGCTTCAGCTTGGTACGAACCACCGAAGCGTAGGTGAAGCGCGGCGTATCGACGGGTGGCTCGATCAAGAAGCGTTCGACGAATTGCGACAGGACAACATCCGGCTGGTAGGCTTCGACCAACTCGCGATCAAATGATTTGCCGTAGACATAGACGAGCGTGCTGAAACTCTCCTTTAGGAACGGCAACAGGTTGCCGCCAAAGGAATCGCCGAACATCACGCAGCGCGGCAGCGTTGTGTCCTTGTTGATAAAAACCCTGATCCGCCCGCGGTTCGGAATGCGGTTGTCGAAGGCGAGGCGGCCAGTTGCACCTTCAATGCGGGCGGACAAAGTGGGCGCCGAGACAGGTGGTTCGAACTTGATACCCAGATCACCGATATAGGGAACCTCTTCAAACGCCACCCGCGACCCTTCCACCCGCAGCGGTTCGATGCCACTATTCGAAAGGCCTGCGCAAAAGGCTTGATAGCCGATATAGGCCCCAAATCCGCTCCAGTGCGTATCACTTTTCGGATAGGTCAAGCCTTGCATTTTTCCCGCGCGGATTGCCTCAAGAGGATAAATGATTTTCCGGGAACGTTGCGTACCAAGGGCCGCCATTATCTGGTGGATAGGACGTTGTTCGGCAATTTCCACCCAGTCCGGAAGTTGTTCTGAATAGACGAGCTCCTTGTTCGGAGCGACGAACACCAGGTGTTGAGCACCGACCGAAGCTATATATTGATCGCGTTCGAGGATCAGTTTTCGCCAAGCGTCAACACCCTGCTGATCCAGCAAATGACGGCCAGTGATCTGGTCGATAACGCGATTTGAATCATGATCGAGAAAAATCCAGCCATTTTTGCCCAGGAGATATTTCTTGCTCTTGTCTGCGCGCGACGTGGAAACGAAATCATCACTCATGAACACCTCCAGAGCGGCACGTCCTGCCACTCGCTGTTTTGGAATACGCGAATGCTTTTCACCGAGGTTGCCGCGCCATCCACATCGCCGTCATCTTTACCGGCGAAGGACGCGACCGCGTTGCTGAAGAGAAGCTGCGCAGGCGTGTGTGCGAAGGTGTTCCCGGCCTCGTAGATTTTCCGGTCATCAAAGAAGAACTGAAACCGGTCCTTGCTCCACAGCATGCCATAGCGATGGAAAGCATCGGCCAGTTTCAAGCGCGGGCGGTAGGTCTTGGATAAAACCTGCCTGTCAGGTAGCCAGCGGCGCGCTGTCACTTGAACCAGATTGGGATACTTGGCTTCTGCCACGTCGAGCTCAAAGCGGGTATCGCCTTCACTCTCCCGCACGGAGGTAAGCCAGAACGCGTTGTTGACGCCGGGCTCATTGGCGATCTTCATTTCGCACTCGAAATAACCGTAGCATTGGCGAAAATCGCGCGTTCGCACATACCCGCCACTGAACGGTCGCTTGTCACTCAACTTGCCCGTGTTGCGGCCAAGTTTCAATGAAAGCCCGGCGCCCGAAATTGCAACATTCCCAGGTATCCGGATGCTCCTTGTCTCTCCGCCGCTGTCATTAACCTTGATCCAGCGTTGATCGAAGCCGGCATTGTCGGTGAAATCGTCATTGAACGAGAGTTGCCAATTGCCGCCCGCGCGCTGAAGTGGCGCGGGAATATCTGAGCAAAGCGCGTGAGCAAGTGCAGGCCGCGCCAACAATCCAGCCGAAGCAATCCCCAAGCCCGCAAGGCTCAGGAAGGAACGTCGGCTGAATTGCGCGCGGCCGTGCCTCATACTGCAGCCTTGGCTGGAGCTTCCTTAAGGCTGCGCAGGCTGGTTTCGAGATTCCAGGCACGATTACGCAAGGTTTCCACCTCTCCGGTCATGAAGTCGATCTCGCTTCGGAACCATGCCACGGCTTCGTGGATATTGTGCGGAACCTGCACAAGATTGGGTACCGACAGCGGCTTGTCTGCAGGTGCAGCCACAGGCTTTGGCAGCACGTGGTTCAGCTTGTTCTCGGTCAGGAACCGATGATATTCGGCATAGTTCAGACGATAAACGTGCTGAACCTTGGAGAAGTCCGCCTTTTCGAGCATTTTTTCGAGATTGATCGGCAGATAGTCCTCGATCTCGATCGATGGAATCGCAAACAGCGAGGACAATTCCCGTATACGCGAATCATAGGTGAAGAATACCGCCGGAATTCCCTGATGCAGGGCTATAACATTGCCGTGCAGCCGGAAACCAACCATCACATCCACATTTGCAGCTGCGTCGGCCGCCCATTCCTCGATATCGAAAAAGGCGCTCATGCGATTGTTGAGCATCTCTTCCGCCTCGGCGTGGCCAAGCAGGTTGAACTTGGTGAGGATGGCCTTGATGTTGTCCTGCTTCTCCTTGCCGGAGGAGAAAATAGCAAGTGTCTCTTCGCGTTCGCCCTGTGAGTACAGTTTGCTCGAAGGACGCTTGGCGACTGCATCGATCAACGCGCGCTGCATCCGGTTGGTCTTGGTTGCATTGCTGGCATAGTCAGCAGAAAGATATTTATTTAGTGTCAGGCCGACGCGGGCAGTTGCCGGATCGATGGATTTGATCGTGATCGAGGGGCGCAAGGAACGGTAAAAGCTCGGGCAGCCGATCACCCGCACATTCTTGATGCCGAGATCGTTGAATATCTCCGCGCTGTAGAAGCCACGAACACCAATCGTCTCGCATTTGTCGGCGATGATCTTCCACGCCTCGACGGTGCCTTTTGGCACGTTGAGCTTCTTGTACTTGCCGGCCTGTGCACCGACACCGATGGCGACGACCGGGCCTTTGAGCTTCTTGAGCAGCGGCACGACATGGGCGAGATCGACGGTTTCCGTCAGATAGTTCGAACCGCGTACGACCGTAGCATCATAAGTTCCGTCTTGCGGCCAGAGCTTTTCGTTACCGGCGTGGGAGAACTGCACGTTCTTGATGTCGTCGTAGGCGAGGGCCTTGAGTGTGGCATCGTAGACGAGAACGTCGCCTGTGTTGATGCCACCCTTGTTGAAGGCCGCGAGCGGGTCCTCAAACTTCAAATAGGCGGATTTGTTGCCAGGCTTGACCGCGGCGCCACCATTCAGAACAAAAAGTTTCTTCATCGTTAGTTCCTCAAATTATGCATGTGGGCTGATCCGGCAGCAGCGATCTGCAGCGGCCTGATTTCGGAAATTTCGTCACGCTGTTTTGGCGCTGCCTCGCGCGGAAACCGTTCGAAAGATGGTATCCGCTCGGGCGTGGTTGGCACTGTCTGTTCGACAAGCTTCAGGGTTGTCTCCACCGGGAGGGTGGGAAGCCGGTCAGGGAACCATGACTTCAACTGGTTCACCAACGGTTCGACACTGTGTTCCCACATGAGGGAACCGCCGCGCTCTGCAGCAGCTTCAGAGAGGCGGCGCAATGCAGCGGGATCCTCTGACAATGCCATGATGATTTCAGTCAGTTCCCGGCTGATAACGTTGTCGTCCGTCGACTCGATCAACAGACCATCGATACCATGGTCGATGAGTTCGCCGACCGCGCCGACTGAAGTGGCGATCGGCACGCAACCCAGACGCTGAGCCTCGATAATGGTCAAGGGTGCACCTTCCCAGCGCGACGGCAATACCACCACGTCAGCCCAGGCGAAGGCTTTGTTCAGGTGCCGGCTCGAAAAGACTGGCGGTTCGACGTGAACGCCTATTTCAGCGAAACGTTCTTTCCACGAACCTCCGGCACCAGCGTCCATGACATCGCTGCCAATGATTTTCCAATCGATCGGGGCTGAGTGCTGGCGCAAGTCGCGAACGGAAGCGAACAATCGCTCGATACCCTTTTGAGCGTCGAGCCGTCCCAAGAAAAGAACATTGAGCCTGTCGCGCTGCGGCCTGTTGCGGCGCGCTGCGAGGATAGCTTCCTGGTCCTTGGAGGAAAGTGCGTAACTTGCGGCATTTTGAATGTGCATGAGTTTGGCATCCGGGACGCCCATACCATGCAACCACTCCGCCATATCCCTGGAGCAGGTCAGGATCGTGTCATAGACGTGTTCGAAGGCGAGCGTGAGGTACGGATGGCCTGCATCGCGTCCCATTTTCGATTTATCGAGCACGTGAACATAGTTCAGCACCTTCATGCCGCGGCGGCGAAGTTCACCGAGCATGGAATTGACCGGAGCTGCCTGATTGTTGATCACCACATCCAGCCCGGCCAGAAAGCCCATGATCAGCTCGGCTTTCGCGGCCTCATCATGGCCCATCAACAAATCATGCCCGGCAAACTGATTGGGACCGCCCCAGAGCGGGTAATCATCTGCGAGGAAGTTAACCGTCTTGAACACGCCATCGTTTTCGGGAATGCGATTATAAACCGGCTTGCCAAGCAGGAAGAGGTGGACTTCGCAGCCTGCATTCTTCAACGCCTGCGCCACAGCATAGGCGACTTTTTCGACGCCGCCGAAGCTGCCGATAGGCAAAAGGAACCCGACACGCAGTGGATTGGACGCATGGGCGAGCCTTGGCATTACCGGCCTTGCGCCCACAGCATGCCGCAACAATTCGAAATAGCGGCTGCGATTGGGGAAATAGACGGAACGCCAGAGCCAGCGGTTTCTGGACTGCAATCGATAACCGGAATCGCGCAGTGCCCCCAATGTAGCCAGAAGGGCATTGGTTGGGGACAAGGCAGTACTTTGCATTTCTCTCGACGTGAATGGCCCGCTGATGACGATTTCGATCACATTGGGACTTGGAACCGGCTTGTGCAGTGAGCGCGCCCAATCGTCGGATGCATCATCTGCACAGGTCGAGAAAATATCGAATGTACACATCCAGCCGAAAGGCTTGTCGGCAAGTGGTTCCGCGTCGCTGATCTTGCATATGTCAATGCCAACCTTGGCGTTGTTCCGCTCGAAGCGAATGGCGACGAAATGGTGTTTCTGAGCAATCCGCTCGCCCAGCCACAGCAGGTTGTGGATCAAGCCGAGTCGGGTCAGCGCCTCTCTGTGTGCCGCCGTCATCCATAATAGAAACGGTGGAACACCGAAGGTTTCCGGTTCAGCCTTCGCGGCCCAGAAACGCGTGACAAAATCTTCCAGGCTGCATTTGGCATGCTCGACTGTCGGATCGGTGAACAGATCCACCGCATAAGTGCCCATGCCGATCGCAGCATAGCGCGGCGTTTCCTCGTGTTCCCAGGCAAGCAGGGTTTCGGCGGCAAAGAGCTTCTTATGCTTCTGCCGGATGTAGGTCAAAATGCCTTCTCGCGTGCGATTTGAATCGCGCAGCATGCTCTCGGCGCGCTGACGGTATTCGAAGCCGAAGAAGGGATAGTTCGCGCCAAGGAAGCCGCGCCCGATAGCCTGCAGCCAGAAGTCCCAGTCCTCAAAACCAGCTTTCATGCTCTCATCGAAACGCACGCCGGCATCGAGCATACGCCGCGAAACCAGACTGCCGGCTTCGCAAATATTGTCAAAGGTCAGGTGCAGCAGGCGCGAGTACTGCGTTGTGTAGTTTCCATTCCACTCGATGCCGAACTTGTCGATATTCGGATAAATCCAGTCGACCTTGTCGTCCGACTTCATGAAATTGAGAATGTCGCGGATCGCAGTGGGCGTAATGCGGTTGTCGGCGTCGAGAAAATAGACGGCTTCGAGATCCGGGAAATTGCGGAGCGCAAACTCGATGCCATAATTGCGGGCTGAACTCAGCCCTCCATTGGCCTTGCGGAGATAAAAGACGTTTGAATGAGCCAGCGCATATGTGCGTCCGATTTCGCCGGTTTCCGGATAGGGACAGCCGTCATCTATGATCACTGCTGCGATATCGAAAGGCGCTTCTTGTGCCAAAACGGATTCCACAGCTTCCGCAAGAAGCACAGAGTGCTTGTAGGCCGGAATGAGCACTGCGACCCTGGTGGGCGGTGGACCATCCGGGTCGATATCGGACGGCAATTGCGTGCTGATTTGTTCTCGGAGACGTTTGATCTGGTCCAGCATAAGAATTATCCGTTGACCATGAGGCTGATGTTACGGAATTTCGCCCAAGCGAAAGCGTTGTCTCCGGGATTGTCCTTCATTCGGGTTGCAATGTAGATGTTCTGCCACACGCCAACCTGTTCAGTAATGAAGGCATTGAGCCGCGGCTCTTCACCCGGTGCAACACTAATCCAACCTGAAAATCCTTCTCCGGCGCCGGGTGTCCGTTGCTCATCGAATAGCTGACGGGCAGTTCGAATGTCGCTCGCAATTACCAGGGCAAAATCGACATCCTTCGATTCTTCATTATCGATGACTGCACTGGACGAGATGCGCAGGATATTGGGCGGGCAGGCTGCCGGTATATGGCCGATCGTTATACCGCTTGATGGCGGATGGCAGCCGATGGCTCTCTCCTCGGGCAGAGGGAGTATGGCTGCAAAGTCGAACGAAATCTCGTCCGTATTGGATAGGTCCGCCAGCTCGAGAATGCCGGTTGCCATCGGCATTTCCCGAAAGCCGCCGTCTCTTGTGTCCTGGGATTGAGCCGGCAAATAGTTTGCCCAACTCGGAAGCAGAACGCCGGGCATTCCGCACCAGATTTGCATCGCAAGGCTGTTCTTCAGCAGCGGTGTGTCGTTTGCCGCGTCTCGAACCTGAAACATGTCGAGCGGTTGAAGTCCGCCAAGCGACAACAGCGGCATTTCATCATCCATGCCCTCGATACGAAGGCGCAGGCTCAGCGTCCGCCGCAAGCCGGCAAGCGTTCGCGAGAGGCCCAGATAGTTCCAGCCCTGACCAAGTTTTGAAAGCGGCACCACCCAGCTCTCTACAACACACATGTCTTCCAACGTCACCAACTGGGCATGCAGAGTGGTATCGTCACGTTGCATCAGACGTTCGAAATGGATGGCAATGGCACTCACGCCTGCGCTGGCGACTGGAAGGATTTGCGATACCCCTTCGAATGAAGCATCGGCCAGAACGTTGGAGCGCGAGGAACTGCTGACCGGTTCGTTTGAGAAGGCGAGATCGAAGGGTTGCAATCCCTGCCTGTCGACAAAACTCTCGACAGCAGCAAACCGATTCTGAAGATTGTCATTCAAAGTGCGCAAGGCAAGCAATTCGCGATTTGACTGCGTGATTTTCCTCGCTTCGAACACCACTAGGCTCGCGAGCTTCTGGATGATCAAACCTGCCGTCTCAATCTCCCGCCCGGCATGCCATTCAAAAACAGTTGGTTCGTCGACTACGCCACGGCTTTTCAACCAGTCTAGTAATCGCTTTTCCCGGCCCCGATGAACGGGATTGATGAGAACAGCCAGAGTGCACAAGGGCGCCTCATGCATCTCGAATTTCCTGCCGGATGAATCCGACAACATAGCGGCGTCATCCTTGACACCTTCGAAACCCAGAATTTTTATTGCTTTCGACAGGCCTTCGGGCAGCTCGTCATGGTCAATGCCCATGCGAAGCAGGATCGGCTCCTTCAGCAAATCTATTTCTCTCAAAGATTTCGCAACCGGCGAAAGCTTATACGAAGTCTGAACCGTCATGTCCCTAATCCTTGACCAACCACAGGCGCCGAACCGTGTCTCTATACAAATAGAATGGCAGATTGATGAAGCTTGTCACATAAATATATTGCAGCGCAACACTAAAATATTTGATTACGTGCGTTTTTATTCTTCGTGTAACTTACAATCATTGTGAAAGTAATTTATTTCAAAATTCAAAGTATTTGCTGGTTTATTGCATGTTACTATAGCGGCGCCGGCGTTCGAACACCGGCGCTGCCATACTCATAAAAATGGCTAGACGGCAATGCGCTTTTCCGGCTCGTCATCCGCTCTCATCGATTGCAGTTTTCGTTCCCAAGCAAGAGCATCCCCAACGATCAGGTCAAGATCGGCGCGCTTGGGTGAGAAACCAAATTCATTGCAGACCCGATCATTGCCAGCCACCAGAATAGCGGGATCACCGGCACGTCGAGGCGCCATGCGTACCGCAAAATCAATGCCCGATACGCGCTTGACCGCGTCGATGATCTCAAGCACCGAGTAGCCATAACCATATCCGCAATTGGCGGAAGTGCTTTTGCCGTCAGCTTCCAGGTAGTTCAGCGCGCAGAGATGCGCCTGAGCCAGATCGCTGACATGGATATAATCGCGGATACAGGTTCCGTCGGCTGTCGGGTAGTCCGTACCATAAACCTCAATATGAGAGCGTTCGCCCGTCGCAGCCCGGCTGGCGATCTTGATCAGATGGGTTGCGCGCGGGAACGACTGTCCGGAACGCAGTTGCGGATCGGCGCCGGCCACGTTGAAATAGCGCAGCGCAACATAGTTGAAATCCGGATGAGCAGCTGCCGCATCGCGCAACATCCACTCCGTCATCAGTTTTGACGTGCCATAAGGTGAAATCGGTTGATGCGGCATTTCTTCGGTAATTGGCGTCTTCTCGGGCTCGCCATAGACGGCGGCCGTGGACGAAAAAATGAAATGCTCGATACCTTCGGCGATAGCCGCCTCGATCAACGCGCGCGACTGCACCGTGTTGTTGCGGTAATAGAAAAGCGGATCGCGCACGGAATCCGGCACAACGATAGAGCCGGCAAAATGCAGGATCGCGGTCACTCCGTGCGTGCGGATCACATCGCGCACGAGCGCCTGATCGCCGACATCGCCCTCGATGAACGGGACGTCTTCGGGCACCAACCAGGAAAAACCGCAGCTCAGATCATCGAGCACGACAACGGATCGTCCCGCGTCTTTCAACGCGAGCACCATGTGGCTGCCTATATAGCCAGCACCACCTGTAACAAGAACGGTCATTGGGGAAACTCCTGGAATTCTGTTTGAGGGATTGTTTGTAAGCACCTGGCTTTTGCCAATTAGCGAATTTTGGTTAGACCTCCCCAACCTGCTGCGTTCCCTCCCCGAAAGTCGCACTGGAATCATGCGACACGGCGAACCGAATCCGGCACCTGCTTATCGGTCTCCACCATTTTGTGATCCACCCCGTTTTCCGTCAGAAAGCGGTACATTTCGCCATAGGTCCGGTACCAAGCCCGATTGTATTTATCTAAGAGCGCCTGGTCCCAATAATCCTCCAGCCTGAACTTCCCGCCGCTGAACACATCGAAACTCGGGATTTGATAGGTCTCGGCAAACTCCACGGTGCGGCTGTCATAGGTGAAGTAGATAGAAGGCACGCCATTGGCCAAGGCCATGAGATTGCCGTGCAGCCGATAACCGAGAACGAGTTCTTTTGTCCGGACGAGGCTCTCATAATCGGCGACGACATCGGAGTAGAACATGCGTTCGCGGTAGAGCTTTTCAACCGTCTCATCCAGATACCAGTCGGAAGCCCATTTGTTAGCTTTCAGAGCCGCAATCGCTTCTTCCTTCTGGTCATCTGTCCCGAAAACCAGCTTTTTTTCTTCGACTTCGCCCTGGGCCATCAGGGTCGCATCGAAGCGACCTGCCATTTCCTTGACGAGATCGCGATGAAACGTCAGGTAACGTTCGATATCCTGGGCGTAGGTCGGCGAGACCTCACGCCGGATGGTGATCCCGATATTTTGCACCTCATCAAGCCGCGGCAGTTCTATTCTCATCTCAGGATCGTTGCGGCGGAATGCGGTCGGACAGCCAATAATGCGAACGTTTTTAATGCCAATATCGCTCATGACCTGTGCAGAATAAGCTCCACGCACACCGACCGAAGCCGTCGAGTCCGCTATCACCTTCAGAACTGTCTTCGTTTGCTCGGAGAGTTCCAATTGGCCTTCGACTGGAGCTTGAGCCCCTATTCCAAAGGCAATCACCGGCAGACCGAGCCGCTTCAGAACCGGGATGGCATCAGTCCAGTCCATGTGCTGGTGAACATAGTTCGAGCCGCGAAGAATGACGTAGTCATATTCCTCCCGCAGGCGATCGATGTGATCCATGTTCGGATTCATGATCGGCAATTCAGCCTGCTTTTCGTAGTTCATCAATTTCAACGACGAATCGAAGACAAAAGCGTCGCCGATATTATGGTAGTGATTGATACTACGCTGCACATTGCTGTGCTGGTACCAGCGAACACTGTCGTGATCGTAGACCTCGCCCGATGGGATCATTACCAGTACACGTGCCATGGGGTTTCCTTCTCGTGGCGTTGAAAGCTGGCGAAAATTCAGCTTGCTTGCGAAAGAACGACATCGGTCCTTGCGGCTATGTTGATTGGCTCTTGCCGGCCGGATTTGAGCAGGTCGCCATAGAGGGCAACATGTTCTTCGGCACAGTCGATGTAATTCGTCGGCCGACGGACACTGTGATGAAGACGATCCCAAATCAATGGATCGCACAATACCTCCGTGAAACGGTCGGCAAGATCTTCGGCGCTGCGAACGCGGAAATGCAGGCCATCCTCACCATCGCGTACTTTTTCGGCCATTCCGCCAATATTGGAGCAGATGATCGGCCGGCGATGATGCAATGCTTCCTGAATAACGATCGGCGAATTCTCCCACCAGATTGAAGGCATCACGACCCAGTCGACCGATTGCATCAGGCGTGGCATTTCAGCGTTCTGATAGGCACCGTAGAAGCGCACGCGCGAGCCGGCCTCTCCGATCAGCTTTTCCATACGGTCCTGAAATTCCTGTGGCTGTTTTTCGAGATTGCCGCCAAAAATCATCAGGCGCGAATCGGCACCCCACGTCTCTTCCGGTACACGGGACACGGCGTCAACGAGGACATCTATGCCCTTATAGGGTGTCATCTGCCCGAAATAGGCAAAACGGTTGCGACGCGGTTTTGGGCCCGTCAGCTCCCTTGGTGGCGTCACGCTTTCAATGGAGATGCCGTTCTCGATCACATGCAACTTGTCCGCATCGAGACCCCATTCCGCATACTTCCGGGCAAGAAAGACACTAGGCGCAACGAAGGCGTCGGCAAGTTCGAGCATTCCGCGGACAAATCGTTCACGCTTCAGAAAACGCGCAGGAGGAACGTCGGGGAAACAGGCGTGGCAGTCGATCGGTGAGGCCTCGTTGCAGAGTTTCGACGAGCCGGCTTTTACCATCTGACCGTCATTGTTGCAGATCGACAGATATTCATGGAACGTTACGAGGATCGCCGTATCGGGCAGGGCCTCGCGGATGGCGTAAAGCGTTTCCAGGCCTAGTCCCATGACGTGATGAAAATGCACGACGTGCGGGTTGAGATCGCCGACAAAGCGCAAAAGATCGCGGCGGATTTCGTCAGTGTTGTTATTCGACAGGTAAAAATGGTCGTATTCGTCCGCGTGAAAAAGGATCTCATCGCTGCTGCGCCGTAGACTCATTAGGGCCGTCGTGCCATGGCGCGGTATTGGATGACTTGCTCGCGCCAGATAGACGGATTGCACGCCTGGCAACGTATTGAGCCCCTTGTGCAGATTGTAGGATGCGATCTCGCCGCCGCCGAGCGAGATGCTCGGATGCGCATGCGAAATCACCAGAACGCGGAGTTGTTCGGTCATACCGCTGCCTCCACAGTTGTTGCACGATCTTTCGTAAGGATGTTTGCCCAGCGCGCATCGAAGACCTGACGATCGATGCGTTCGATAAGTGCGATCGTCGACGCCTTGTCCGCAACGGAGATGTCGTCGGAGCCCAGCATCTGGGCGGATGGCAGCCAGTAGGATTTCAGGCCGGATTGCTTGAGCTTCAGACCGAGGTCGAGGCCTTTTTCATGCGTGCCAAGATATCCGCGCGTAAACCCATCGACCGAAAACAACGCCTCTCGCGGCATCACACAACATTCGAATGTCGCGGTCGCTACCTCCGTAGTTGCCATTCCTGTTACGGCGTCAATGGGATATCCGGCATAACGGCTGATCAGGGCACGGTCGGACTGCGCGCCCGCGACCCATGTGCCAGCCCAGCGGATCGAATCATCTTCGTAGGCAAGAGTGGGGGAGAGGACGCATTCCTTGCGCGCTTCATAGGCTGCCAGCAATTTGCTGAACCATCCAGGATTGCGCGGAAGCAGTGAGGCGGCGAGAAAAACAACCGTCTCGGTGGAAACGGCCCGGGCGCCCACCTCAAGGGCATCGTAAAGATCTTCCGAGCCGCTGGCCGAAACGAGGCGCAGATGTAGACCGTAGAAATCCGCGAGCCGCCGCACCTGGACCCCAATGCGATCGACAATCTCAGTCGCTGCCGCAATAACGATTGGTGCCCGACGCGTTTCCGGGTCAAGGGCGAGCAAGGCAATGAGCGGCGCAATCTCTTCTACGCGCTCATCAACGCCAATAATCAGCGCCGGTCCAAGAACGTCCTCGAACGAGCCGAGATCGACCACACCAAAGATTTCAGGAGCAGGGCGGTTCACTCCACGCAGCAGCGGCACGAGTTGTTGATCGACAATATGCCGTAGCGCCCAAGCGTTCGGGTCAATCGCGCGGATCTGCCGGACAACCGCATCGCGCGACGTGATCCGCGTCGGTGTCAGAGGCATGAACGCGCGCCGCCCATCGCTTAGGCCAAGCTCCACATAGAAAGGTGCTGTGCTGTCCCCGTCGAGTTCGGGTGCGAAGGCAACAAACCCATGCGCGTGCCGATTGGGATCAAGCCCGGCGTTGAATGGCGGTTTGTTGTCGAATTCCCGGGTAACATCGGGCCTGTCGATACGTGTCCAGTTTGCATCAAGCTGCGTTTCGCCGCGATGCCGGCGCAATTTGACGTCCCCCACATGATTGTCCGGATCCAGCAACCAACCGGAGACAAGCAGGCCGCTCCCCTCCACACGAAACACGTGGTCGATGCCCATGCGTACCGGGAAGGGCAGGCTGGAGATCGTCTCGGTTCCATCGAAGCGATTGGCGGCCGAGCGCATACGAAGGAGAATCTCGGTCGAGCTGCGAACGCGAGGCAAGATCGCTCGCACATGGCTGGGCGTCTCGCGCGCACCCGCAATCAGACGGCGGTCGTAAACCTCGGTGAAGCGCCAGCCGCGACGCCCCCGAAACAACAGTCGCTCGATATCATTCGGCTCGACGATTTCATTGGCGAGCAACAGTCCAGCAAAACCTGATGATTGCTCGTTCAGATCGGGGCGCGCGAAAACACTGATTGCACATTCGGCAAGTGATGGCGACCGGCCACTGATCAGGAGCCGTGTGACGGAAGGCGTCAGGTCCTGCGCCCAGCCTTGCACGAAAATCTCACCCTCATCGCTGCCGCCGATCAGTTCGATGCAACCGTCCGAACGTGCACCTGCCTGCAAAAGGACGGTAATCGCGGAAAGCTTCTTGCGGCCGATCGGTCCAGAGATCAGGCCCTCCACGAGTCCGTCGATCACGGAAGGCAAGCTGGAACCGGCAAGGTCGCTAATCATGGCGATCAGCTCGCCAGTCGAGGCGGCGCGGCTAGCAAAAGCATAACGCGTCACGTTTGCCTTGTGCTGGAACATAATCGTCTTCAACGCGCCGCGGCGCAGAATATTGGTCGGAACAATCGCCACAAACCCGTGGGTACCTGCAGGGGACGCATCTTTCAGCGGCCAGTTTACAAGGGTCACCTTCACGCTCATGGCGGGATCGCCATTAAGAAAAACCGTAGCCTGTTCAGAGGTCAGGCTGCCGATGCCGAGTACAAGAACAAGCGTGTCGTCAATGGGGCACCCGACAACGGTCTCGCCTTGCATCACCACAGGGAGACGTTCCGGGGCTTTACCGGTCTTTATCGGCAAAACGTTTTTGTCGTCTCGAAGCATTCAAATCTGCTCCATGATCAAGGCATGACTGACATTGACAGAATAGCCCCGGCAGCAAAGCCTACGAGAACGAACAAAAGCAGAATCAACGGTTTAACGTCGCCACCGGAGCGTTTTTGCAGTGACTCCATGCGCTTTTCCATACCTGCAACGACACCGTCCATTCGCATCAGATGAACATCGAGTTCCGTCAGGCGCTGGTTGACGTCGCCGCGGAGATTTTCAATCGAATTGCTCACATCGGCGGCGTCGACTGCAGTGCTACCGCCCGATCCATCAATGACCGGCGCAATACGCTGCAATGAGCGCTGGTTGACCTGCAACTGCCGCTGTGCCGCCATCAACATATCGAGCTTGTCGAGAATACGCGTCATCGGCGCGGCGATCAGAGCTTCGGCGGCTTGTTCATCAGGTTTTGGAACGCGCAATGCTTGTTCGACCCCTGCGCCACTTATGGCAACGACCACCAGTTCACCAGCGCGCATCGCAGCGAATTGGGGCAGCATCACATCGAATGCATGCGCGCCATCGCCAATCCCTGAACGCTTCAAATCCGGGCGGTCCTTGTCGGCCACAGCTTCTGCAATGGGCTTGCCATCCAGAAGCACGCGAATGGTCAGCCTCTTTGTCGGCGCTGCTGGATCGAAGGCCCAACCGAACAAACGGCCGTCATCGATAGCGTCGACCCGTCCCTTTGTCGGTTCATTTTTTTTGGCCTGCGTATTGTCCTGTTGGGGAACGGCACTCGGCTGAATTGGCGCCTGTGCCGACACATTTGTGATTATCGACATAATGGTCCTCTCAGGCTGCTTCGACATGTGCCGGACGCAACGTCTCGATCAAATCGAGATAGCGCGCAGCCGTCATGTCGATTGTGTCGGGGTGGCGAGCCCCAAGGACAAGTCTCTGGCGCAAGTCAGGATATTCAGCGATTCGTCGCATGGCGGCCGCCAGCGCCATAGGGTCATTAGGCGGGACGGTCAGCCCGTTGACGCCGTTTTCAATCATTTCGGCCATTCCACCGATATTGCTTGTGATAACCGGGCAATCCTGGCCCTGTGCTTCCTGGATCACCAGCGGTGCATTTTCCCACCAGATCGAAGGCATGATCGCGCAATCGACTGTGGCGATCAGACCAGCAATATCTTCGCGACGGTAAGCGCCACGGCGCTGCACGGTGGGTGACGTTTCAGCGAAAAGGCGATCTATATCAGCAACGAAACTTTCGCTCTGGAACGGCGCCGCGCCGTGGACACGCAGCTCGAATTCGAAATCCTCGGAAATCAGCTGCTTTGCTGCTTCGAGCAGGACAGTTGCACCCTTCCATGGATTGAGGTTACCGAAATAGCCGAAAACCGGCTTGGTACGCTGCGTGACATCTCGCTTTTTTACCTCAGCCCGTTCGGGCTGGCCATTGGGGATCACGCTGATCAAATGGTCGGAAATGCCCCAGTCGACATAGCGCTGCTTCAGAAATTCGCTCGGCGATACGAAACTATCGACAGCACTCAAAAGAGACTTCAGATGACGCTCACGCAGAACGAACTTGTCGAGGGCAATTTCCTTAAAACAGCTGTGGCACCGGTCCGGACTAGCACCGTGGCATAGTTCCTTGCTCGTTGTGCGCACCATCAAACCATCGTGGTGACAGATCGGATAATAATCATGCAGCGTCATGACGATCCGGCATTCAGGCAAGGTGCGCCGCACGATATGCGGAAACTCCGCGCCCAAAAGCAGGAGATGATGCAGATGTACGACGTCTGGCCGGAAATCGCGCAGGAGTTCGACGATGTCCGGAACGATGCCATAGAGATCGACCTGACTCATGAAGAACCGGTCGAAGTGCCCGGACCACAGCAGAATTTCGTCGCCGTTGGTGCCGATGCTCTGGAAGCTCGTTCCTGGTCGTGCCTCGCGATGGATGTGATTGGTCGCGCCGAGAAAGAGCGCCTCACATCCGGCCCGCTGATAGGCACGGAAAAGGTCGTGGGCGAATATTTCCGTGCCGCCTGGGTGCAAAGCTGGATGATTGTGTGCAGCGACGAGTACACGGGTCATCGATCGCCCCTATCGAGCTCGGCCACAAACAGATCCTGATAATGATCCGAAGGAACGCCGCGCCAGTGACCGAATGACTTTGTTGTGACCGACAAACCGGCACGCGTTAGCGCACCATCCAGAAATCCATCGTCGAAACCCACAGCAGCCAGTGGCGGCAGTTCTGGAACGAACCAGCACGGACCTTCGTCGTAACGCTGAAATCCGAGCCGCGCGTCACGCTTTTTCAAGGGATTCTCAGCTGCAACCTTATCGACGACGAAGCATGTCATGAACAGGCGACCACCCGGCGCAAGGACCCGTTCCACCTCGCGCAAATAGGCGCTTACCTCTTCGTCGGGCAGATGGGTGACGACAGACGTCATGATGATGAAATCGAACTGCCGGTCTTCATAGGGCAGAACGAGTTCGAGCCCATCGATGGCACCCTTCGGATTATACAGCGAGTGTGCGATATCCAGATGGCGGAATTCGAAGTTGGAGTAGACCGGACTGATCATCTGCCGGCACCAGTTGATCCCGCCGGCAACCGGATCGATGCCGCAATAGCTGCCTTTTGCAAAGTCAAGGTACTGGGTTAGCGGGACAGCCATGCGCCCGATACCACAACCGATATCGAGGACCCGGCTATCAGGCCGCACACCACCCTTGCGGATGAAATGACCGAGGAACTCTGCACCAACGGCCTGGAAATTGCCGTCTCCGACGAAAATGCTATCCGGGTCAGGACAGGGTAGAAACCGGTTGCGCAGGACGCCTTCCATCAGCCATTCAACGTGATCGTAATTGAATGCGGGGGCAGGTTCGGTAAAAGCTGTCTTGAGTGCAATAACCTCAGTCAAGCGGCGCTCCTTTCAGACTTTTCCTTGACGAAAGAAGTGACGGTGTCCCCGTTCAGTTGATCGGGTACCGCTTCATCGAGATAGGTCGTCATTAATTCAGTGATGTCGTCGTCCCAGCGCTGCGTATGAAGCCAGGAATTATATTGGCTCGCGAGACCGCGCATGTAGTCGCTGCTACGACGGATAGATCGGCGTTCGAAGTGGTAGAGCGCAACATTCGGCTCGTATGCCACTTGAAAACCGATCTGCCGGATTTTCAGGCATAGGTCACTATCCTCGTAGTCCCCGATGATGTAGTCCTCGGTGAACCCGCCGACCAGATCATAAATATCCTTGCGGGTAACGAGGCACGCACCGGTCACGCCCGGCACTGTCCGCGCAATCTGAGCCGGCGAATAATAGCCCGGCATGCCCTTGTAGAAATGATGGTTGAGCCAGACGCCGCGCTGGTCGCGGGCAAAGTACAACCCGGCATGCTGCAGGGAGCCATCTTCGAAGAGCAGTTTCGGTCCGATCGCACCCAGCTTCTTCTGCTCGAGCAAGGGCCGTGTGAGTGTGTCCAACCAGCCCGGACCGCAGGGGACAACGTCGGAATTCAACATTACCAGCATGGTGCCTGTCGCAAGACTCGCACCGGCGTTACAGGCACGGGCATAGCCGCTGTTGCGATTCATGGTGGCGAGCTTCATCGGCAAGTCATGCAGGATATGCAGTCCGCCAAGCAAGTGCTCTGTATCGTCCTGGATTTCCGGAGAATCGAGCACAAAAATGACCTCTGCATTCGCCACAAGCCAAGGATCGGTTGCCATGGCCGAAAGCTGGAAGCGCAAAAAGTCGAGATTGCGATAGAGGGGAATTACGATCGAGATCAGAGGGGTTGCCGGTCCCACGCCGTATTCCTTGATATCTGCAATCCTCACCGTCTGGCCAAGTTTTTGTTCGACCTCTTTCAGGGCTGGCGCAAGAATGCTTTCGAACACCTGGCTACGCGCATGCTGCGGCGGTACCGCCCGCAAGATGCGGTTACGCTGGGCCGATGGTTCAGATGGCTGTATTGGCGGCACCAGCATCGCGGTTGCACCCGAGACGAGCCGCATCTGAAAGCGCGGCTGCAGCAATGGACCAAGATTTTTGGCTTGTGGCAGCCAGGCGACAAAACCGGTCACGTCTGCGCCAAGTCCATCCGCGCGTTCGCCAGTCTTGCCAGGAAACTTGTAGAAATTGGGCTGGAGCGGCAGAGCACTTCCATCTTCCGAAAGATATTCGATACGGGCTAGCATCGCTGCGGGATCGTGGGTCCAGCCGCCGACGAGCAAGCCGCCATCAAGTGCGATCGCGAGATCGATTTCGGCCGCAGGATGCGTCCCTGACTTTGCGATCTGGCGAACTGGCAACGGAGCGCGCATCTGCATATCGATAGCAATGGCAGCGCCAGCACCGGGGACTTCTGCCAGTTGACGCACGAGGAACTCACGCAGTTCCATATCGTTCTGCCGCTTTGGCCACCACTTGGAAAAATCAAGCTGGCCATCGCTGTCGGATAGCTTGCGGACAGCAATACCGTTTTTCCCCGTAAACACAAAGTGCAATGATTGCGGCAATGCCTGGGCGGACTCCACAAGGAGATGGCACGATTGCCAGCCTTTTTTGGATTGGCGCCCCAGACCCAGCTTCGTCGGCAGCGCAATTATGGAATTGGCGCTGATAGCATAGATGGCAGTAACATCGCCAAGGTCCGGATCCAGTGCGGTTTCCAGCAGGTGATGACCGTCGATCGGCTGACCACAACCGCGCACTTGCCGCGGTTCCGGCGTCAACGCCAAGGTAATTTCGCGAACAACGCTGGCAAAAATCTGATTCTGCGACAGGCGAAAGGCACTTCGCCATGTGCTCAGCATATTGTTGAGCAGCTTGATATGTCCGGCAACCGCGAGATTGTCGACTGCACGGTCCACATCGAAAGAACCAAGCTCGACTGCCGGATAAAGAACAGCTTGTTCGGTCGGCCCGAGTGTACCAGCGGACATGGTAAGACGGACCGGCTCATCTTTGGTGCGCACGGCCCAGAGAACACGCTGACCGCCCGTTTCGAGGGGAATATTCAAGCTGATGAGCGGAACGAATGGTTCCGGCGTCTCCAGCGTACATTTCGTTGATGCCCGTATGGAAGCCGGAAGGTCCCAGATCACGACGGCCACATTTGCACAGAGACGCGAGATTGAAATGCTCTCGGTATCGCCCGCAATATCCGTCGAATGGTCGAGGTTCAACACGTTGCCCTTTCATTCACGTCAGAAAAAAACGTGCCCGGCCGGAGGGCAGGGCACGCTGTAATCACTATCAATGAACGACGAAGTAGTCGCCCGGATGTTCCGTGACATCGTCGGCATTGACACCAACGAGCGTGACGGAATCGCCATGACCGAGATCGACGACAACATTGCCACCAACCTGCGTAACACGATCGGCAAGATCGTCAGCCGAATGAATATCCTGCCCGTTGATACCGCTGGAGATCTGGAGGACGTCTTCACCAGGGGTAAAATCGAGCACAACGTCGTTACCGCCGCCGCCAGTGAACAGGAATACATCACTGCCTGCGCCGCCAATGAGTGTATCATTGCCTGCGCCGCCGAAGAGAGTGTCATCGCCGGCACCGCCGGAAAGAACATCGTTTCCAGCATCGCCGAACAAGAGATCAGAACCGGCACCGCCGGTAAGAACGTCATCTCCATGGCCGCCGAAGAGAACGTCATTTCCCTCGTTACCGCTCAGTATGTCGTTACCATTGTCGCCGAAGAGGATATCAGTTCCCTCGCCGCCGAAAATCGAGTCATTGCCGTTGCCGCCAAACAACAAATCGTCGCCGGCGTCACCGAATATCGAGTCATTTCCGTTCGAGCCAAAAACGACATCGTCACCGCCATTGGCGTGGATGAAGTCGTCAAAACGCGAGCCAAACAAAACGTCGTCGTAGGCGCCGCCTTCTAAAGTGGCCATCTGCTTCTCCTTCTGTCCTGCTTTGAGTCTACAACTTGCCGGAAGATTCCGACGATCGATGCCTAAACGATTGTGCGCTGCACCAAATCGAATTGCAATCTAGACTAAGAATATAAATGTGGCAATCCATAGTAACAAATTATTACGTCCATGTATTATGACACTTTTATATTAGAAATCTATAATTCCTGTTTAAAGCAAAACTACTTATTATATTGCGATGTATTAAGTGTAATTTAATTTGAAATTTGAAATACCTCTAAATATGGTGCGCTGCAGTGAGAATCTTCTAACTAATCCTCTCTGAAGGCACGGTTAAAGCTGTCTGAAATTGGGGAAATGATGTACTCGATCGCTTTGCGCGGCTTGTGCACGATCAGCACCTCGGCCGGCATCCCCGGGTAAAGTTTGATCGTGGGGTTGGACGCCAGCGATTGAGCAGCGATTTCCGCACGTGCCACGAAGTACGCCGTATCGGTCTTTTCATCGATAACCTGATCCGCGGCCACATAAGTGACCTTGCCATCGAGCGGCGACAGCGAACGCTGGTTATAGGCCGTAAGGCGAACCTGCACCGGCGAACTAACAATCACGCTGTCGATGTCGCGTGGGCTGATCTTCATTTCGACAACCAGCGGTTCATTTTCCGGTACGATATCGAGTATGGCTTCGCCAGCGGCCACCACGCCGCCAGGTGTCCGCAAGCGAATATTGGCGACGATGCCCGCCTGCGGCGAACGTATTTCGACACGGCGCATGACGTCTTTGGCCGCCACGATACGCTCTTCCGTGTCGGCGAGATCAACCTGGCTCGTTGTGATTTCTCCGGCAATCTCCGACTGTAGATCGCTTTCAATACCTATGAGGGAAAATTCCGCACCTGCCTTGGCTTGCTCGGCCTTTGCTTTGTCACCCGCAAACTCACCCCGGGTTCCCGCGAGCTCGCTCAGTCTGGTATCGATTTCGGTCAACTTCGACTTCTGGGCAAAGCCTTTTTTCACAAGCCCAGCGATCGCCTCCCGCTGTTCAGTGATCAACTCGATCTGCCGATCAGTCGCTGCTATCTGTGCATCCGATGCTTTCGCCTGCTCGGTATATTGTTCAATAGTCTTCTTCTGAATGTCCACGCGGCTCATTTTCTGCGCGTAGCGTTTCTCAAAGTATATCCTCTCAGCTCTCATAGCGCTCTCAGCGGAAATGTCGCCCATTTCGCCAAAGTTCTTCGGAAATGCGATTTCGGTTTCTCCTGCCTGCTCGGCACGCAGCCGCGCCAACTTTGCGATAAGCCCCACCCGGCGGCTCTGCAGCGATTGCAGCTCGGACCGTGCCTTTGTGTCGTCAAGCCGGACGAGTGGCTGACCTACTTTCACCTCATCACCCTCCTGTACAAGCAGACGGTCGAGGATACCGCCCTCGAGGTGACTGACTGTCTTTCGCTTCGAATCGACGATCACAGTACCGAGCGAAACGGCAGCGCTGCCAAGTTCTGCAGAATAGGCCCATCCGAAAAATCCGCCAAACGCGATCAAAATCGTCGACGTGCCGGCGATGATCAACTTGCGCAGAGGGGACTTTCTATCTTCCTGCTCAAGATCGGTGACCCATTCCGGACGGACGGACCCAAACTTGGTGGGGACGGTTTCGCTGCCGGACACGGTGCTTGGTGCCAATAGTTGAGGGGCGCGTTTCTGCAGGTTTGTGTTGCCCGTCATGATGCGGTGGCTCCCATTTTAGGACCGGTCGGGGTGATGGACGACACGACGTCCGTGCGGGGGCCGAACTGTGTGATGCGCCCGTTCTCCAATACCAGCAGCTTGTCAGCCACCTGCATAATTGTTGGGCGGTGGGCAATCATCACCACGATTGCTCCATCGTCGCGGGCCTGTTCGATCGCACGCATGAGCGCTCTTTCGCCGACGGCATCGAGATTGGCGTTCGGCTCATCAAGCACGATCAGGCGAGGGCGATTGTAGAGGCACCGGGCAAGGCCGATACGCTGCCGCTGACCGCCGGAAAGCGTCAACTTCCCGTCGCCCACCGGCGTATCGTACCCAAGTGGCAGCCGTCCGATCATTTCATGAACATCAGCGAGCCGCGCCGCCTCGAGCACCCGATGCGGATCGCCGTCGCCCATCCGCGCGATATTATCCTGGATGGTGCCTTCAAGCAGCGCCACCGATTGCGGCAGATAGCCGGCAATCTCTCCGAAGGATCCACGCTCCCAGAGATAGACATTGTTTCCGTCGAGAAACACGCCGCCCGATGTCGGCTTGACGATCCCGATCATGAGCCGCGCGAGCGTCGATTTGCCGGCAGCGGAAGGGCCGACAATGCCAAGCACTTCACCCGGCGATAGGCTGAAGGAAATACCCTTGATGATCGGCATCTCGACACCCGGAGCCGCATAAACCAGCTTGTCGATGATCAGGTCGCCATGCGGCCGGGGCGTTGGCATCGTCTGACGCACGGCAAGATTCTGTGCAAGCAGGGCCTGGATGCGCTTCCAGTTGCCAACCGCATTCACCCACTGACGCCAGGTTTCGACGACATGGTCGAACGGCATCAGCAGACGGCCCACGATAATGCTGGTCGCGATCATTGCCCCTGGCGAGATCGCCTGTTCCATCGCCAGCATGGTCCCTGCACCCAGTGTCGCGACCTGGATGATGAAGCGCAATGTGCGCGCAATGGACGCCATCGCACGACTGCGGGTGCCTCCAAGATCGAGCAGATCCAACGCGTTCATCTGCAAACCCCGCCAGCGTCTTGCCAGAGCGGGCAACATTCCCATTGCCTCGATCGCCTCGGCGTGCCGCAGCGTTGCACCTATTTTTGAAATGGCTTCAATGTTGGCCTGATTCGCATCCTTGAGCAGGCTGCGGGTTAAGAGATCAGTAACTACGCCGCAACAAACAAGGATGATCACGCCCACGACACCGATGATCCCGAAAACCGGGTGCAGCAGAAAGAGCACGGCGAGAAAGATAGGCGACCAGGCAGCATCCAGTGGCGCGCTTACCGCCGAGGAAGTCAAAAAAGTACGCAGTTCGGTGAGATCGCGCAAGGATTGCGTGGCCTTGGGAAGGCCCTGATCCACCGATGCCTGCACGGCAGCTGTCAGAATCGGCAGATTTAGCCGGCGCACAAGCGCGCTGCCCATGGCCTGGAAAGACAAAGCGCGGATAAATTCGAGAATGCCGTAAACCAGCAAAGCGCCCACTGCCAGGACCGTCAGCATAAGCAGAGTGTCGGTGCTGCGACTGTTCAGCACCCTGTCATGCACCTGCAACATGTAAAGGGGTACCGTAAGTTGCAAAAGGCTGATACAGAAACTAAGCAATACGGCGTAGAGGAGACCTGCCAGAAAAACCCGGCGGGCCTTGAAAATCAGCGTTTGGGGCGTCGGAACTCCCGGCGTCGTCGCTTTTTTTCCCACGTGGCTCTTGCCATTTGCATCGATTTGACGAGTATCATTCATGTGTAATCTGCCTTGGAAATGACACAGCTGCCAGTTAGCCCCAACGACCTTGGTCTAAGACCAGAGACTAGTAAAGTAATACCGTGCAGAATGTGACAGAAAAAAGATCATATGACGGGGGAAAAAGCGAAGGAGAATCGAAAATACACTCGCAACTTACTTCAAAATTTGAAGTAAAATGACCATGGAGACAAAGATGATACAAAAACTTCTGCACGAAGGAGTGGAAGTCGAAACATCTATTGATGGATATTACGCCGCCGATTTCCCCGAAATTACAGCGGAAAAACAGGGACATAGACACCCGGTTCACACGGTCGTAGTTACACACTTCGAGCTAGCTCGAATGATTGAAAGGGTAAATCGCCGTTTCGCCAGTCTGCTCAGAACAGAAATGACGAAGCTGGGGATTGAAGACGTCGGTCCGGCACAGGCAATGGTCCTGATGGCTATCGGCGATGTCGAACTTTCCGTTGGGGAATTGTTGGACCGGGGGCACTATGTCGGCTCGAACATTTCCTACTACCTGAAGCAACTTGCCGATGGGGGTTACATCGACAGGGTCGCGTCCCAACGGGACAAGCGGTCTGCAAGGATTCGATTGACGGAAAAGGGAGAGCAGCTTTGCGCCAATCTGCGTGATGCTGGCGGGGCATATAATCGTGTTCTTGCCAGGGATGCCGATGATCTCCGCAATCTCGAAATCGCGTTCCAGACGCTGCACAGGCTCGAACTGGTTTGGGGCAATGCCGCGCGTTATGGCATCTAACTCAACTTCGATGAGTCCCGGAGGGGGCTGATCTCATGCATGTGGCCCTTGTTCACAGGCGTGGTTTTGGCCAATTCGCAGCTTTGGCTGAACATCTTGCAACGAGCGGGCATGATGTCAGCCTTGTTTGCGAGACAGTGGACCGACGCCTCCCGTCGGTTCGCGTGATCTTGCACCGCGCAGAACCTGGCCCCCGGGCAGATTCCCGGATGGCCAGGCATCTGGGCATTCCGGACCACCATGTCCGCATTGGTCACCGTGTTGCGGAGACATTCGATGCGATGGTGCGCCATGGCGAAAAGCCGGATATCGTTATCGGTCATATAGGCTGGGGCAGCATGATGTTCGTCAAGGACATCCTGCCAAAAGTGCCAGCTATCGGCTATTGCGAATTTTTCTATAAGGCGGAAGGTGCCGATGTCGGTTTTGCTCCCGACGACAATCCGGATGCCGAAACCCGCAAACGATTGAGACTGCGCAATGTCGCGCAACTTCTCTCACTGGAAGCGATCGACGGCGGGATCAGTCCCACCTATTGGCAAAAAAGCCTCTATCCGGTATCCGCCCGGAGTCGGATCGCTGTCTGTCATGAGGGCGTCGATACGGAAATTTTCCGCCCTGACCGCAACGCGTCGCTGCGGCTGCCTGATGGGCGCTTGTTGAAAGCGGGCGATCCGCCGATCATCACTTTTGTCGCCCGGGACCTCGAACCCTATCGCGGTTTTCCGCAAGCACTCGCGGCGGCGGCAAAGGTCATACGCCAAAATCCAGAAGCGCTCTTCGTATTTGTCGGCGGCAATGGCGTTAGCTATGGAACACCGCCACTTGGTGGAGGGTCCTGGAAGGATGCGTTACTCGCCAGCCATGATATTCCGCCGGACAGAATTGTGTTTCCGGGAGCCATTTCGCACGATCTCTTGCGTCAGCTCTACCAGATATCAACTGCCCATATCTACCTGACATATCCTTTCGTGCTGTCGTGGTCAGTGATCGAGGCAATGTCTTGTGGCGCCTTGATAATCGGCTCCGATACGCCGCCGGTTCAGGAAATTGTCCGATCCGGGACGAATGGCCTCCTCGTGCCATTCTTTGATACCGATGCTTTGGCCGATACGATCCTTCGAGTCCTGCAAAAGCCTGAAGATTTTCTGCCGCTACGCATCGCCGCCCGTAAGACAATCGAGAATCGCTTTCGACTGGTGGATTGTCTTTCGCGGCAGAAATCTCTGATCAATTCGGTCGTCAAAGCTGCCTGACTCGCTATCGGTTTCTGCTTTGCCGATTGACCGCCGCACTTCTGTCTTGCACCTCGCGCAGATTCGTTTCGCCCGTATGTTCGTGCGAAAGTTGTGCGGGCGCAGAAGCGATTGAAGTGTTTCCAGAGGAATTTCGGACGCCGCGTCCTGCAGCCATGGAACTGACGATGTTTCTGCTGGCATTGCCCGCGTGAGACGCAAGATTGGTGAACCATTCCTGGCTGCTTGTCGCAATTCGGCCGCTGAGCGGCACGATCTGGGTAAGCAAGAAGAATCCCGTCAGACAAACGAGCACAAAAGGACCGGCATCCTTCATGGCAGGTATGCTGCCCTTTGCAAGGCTTAACACCAGCGCCTTCACGACATCCTGTACACCGATATTGTAAAAACTGAGGAAGGTTGTCAGAAAGATCGGTATCAGGATTATCTGGATCGTGCCCGTGAGCCAGCCGGCAAAGTACCGTGACGGGATTTGGAACATCAGCAACACGATGAAAAATGGAGCGAGCGCAAGCATGATCCACAACGCAACTTTTGCAAACAAGAGGAGTGCAACCGCGTAGCCAACGAACAACGCTGCGGCGATCCATATGATTGCTGCCTGCACCGATGAACTCAATGGAACTGTCAGCGGATTTTCCGCAGGATTTTTTGTTTGCGCAATCGGGTTTGATTTTGCCGGGTTTGGCGGGCTGCCTTCTTCGGGAACCGGTTGAGGCAATGGGGCGGCAGCCGCGACTGCTGACTGCTCGATTTTGGCCGACGCAGTTAGCGCGAAGCCGTAAACAGCGTTGAGGTCGTTGGCGAGAGTGCTAAATCCCATGGCTTTGCCACTGCGAGGATTGACAATATGATTGAGCATGACGGAACTCACCATGTAGGGCGCGTTGGTGAAAAGTCCGTAGAGCGCGACCTGAAAAGGTCCCCATGCGGTCACGAGCGAGAAGATGATGGCTATGCGGACGAGCTTGAACACCATGCCGACGATGCTGCCGCCCTGTCCTTGCCAGAACCGGATCCCCAAAGAGTAAATAGCGCGGCCATGACGGGTGTGAGGTAATAGGCGAAGATGCCGTAGGTCGCCGCCGTAAAATTTGTACCCAGGCTGTCGATGTTACTCGATAGTGTGGCGATAGAATTAGCTCCCTCCACTGGACACTCCCGATTGCGACGGCGGCTGGATAACAATGTCGAACGCCCCGTTGACCGGTCGCAGCGGGCGGCAATCCAGAACACCATAGGACAAGGCCGAGGCGGGCAGGGCGCAAGGCGTCTTCAGTTTATGGCCGCCCCCGCACCCCACGCACAATGCAGCGGCGAAAAGCACGACGCTAACCGATATGTTCTATGCTACCAAATCTGGAAATTTTAGACGATTTACAGTGAGTTAGGTTGTATTTTTACCAAGATACCTATCGTTGAAATATTGAAAAACTCCGGCACGATACGGCGCTACAATCTTTTTCAAACAACCGCAACGTGTTAAGCCGTGGCCATCAGCAGTGCGAGCGCCAAAACCATGAACAAAGCCGATATCGTCGAAATCGAAACCTGGCTTGATCTGCAAGGATTGTCGGGCATGTCAGAGATGGACCTGTTCAACGGCTTCTGCGCGCGATGCCTCGCTGCAGGCATTCAGCTCGAACGTGCGAGCGCCTTTGTCGATACGCTTCATCCGATATATGAGGGCAGGGCATTCCCGTGGCGCCGGGACGGGGAAGTCGAGAAAGCCATCATCGAATATGGCTCCTCACAGCAAGGCGAAAGCGCTGACAACTGGCAGAATTCGACTTTCTACCATCTCCTGCAAATCGGCGAGGACGAGATGCGCCATCGGCTTGCCGAGGTTGATAATATCGGCTTCCGTCATCTGACGACTCTCAAGAGCGAGGGTTGTACCGATTACCTCGCTTTCATGAATCGGTTTTCGAACGAAGGCAGCATCGGTGAAATGGATTGCTTCTACTCGTCCTGGTCGACCGCGGATTCAGAAGGTTTCTCTGAGAACGATATAGATGTGCTCAGGCGGCTGGTGAGGGGTCTTGCTCTTGCCATCAAATGCGCTTCGCTCACGCGCATCGTTAGAACACTGGCCGATGTCTATCTCGGCCGTGATGCGGCAAAACGTGTGCTTGCGGGGCGGATCAATCGTGGTTCAGCCGAACGGATCGAAGCGGTGCTATGGTATTCCGACTTGCGGGATTACACCCGTATCTCCGATGCGGCTGCACCTGATGCGATCATCCCCATGTTGAACGACTACGCTGAAGCCGTTATTTCATCGGTGCAGGAGGCCGGTGGTGATGTCTTGAAGCTGATCGGGGATGGCATACTTGCGATTTTCACCGAAGAGGATTCGGCAAGCGCGGCTACCGCCGCATTGAAAGCGCAGATGCACCTGCGCAAGCGCGTGGTAGTACTCAACAAGACGCGCAAAGCCAGCGGTGCGCCCGCAACGGATGTTTATCTTGGCGTTCATATCGGCGAGGTCTTTTATGGCAATATCGGCAGCGATACGCGGCTGGACTTCACTGTTGTCGGACCTGCAGTCAACGAAGTCAGCCGCATCGCCTCCATGTGCCGGTCGGTCGATCAGGACGTTCTCCTTTCCGACCGTTTCGCCGCAGCTCTGCCTGAAGAACTGCGCGCAAAACTGGTATCCGTTGGCCGCTTCGCGTTGCGCGGCGTCGGTCGAGCGCAGGAATTGTTTACGCTGGATCCGATAATTCTCGAAAAATACAGGGCGGCTGGTCGAGCCCAACACGCCGCCACCCAGTCTCAATAGGCATTTGCATGACATGGCGCACTCGGCCAGTCTGTGAGTTCATGGCGAACCGCGACCTGCGACAATGAGAGGCTAGCCCGCCCGCCGCCTCTGTGCGAGCAGTTTTTGCCGGAAGACTTCTGCTGGC
>NZ_JACHXN010000005.1:45943-347791 GCF_014192095.1 Phyllobacterium trifolii | reverse complement strand
GAAACAGCACGCACCGAAGCACAGCGTGAACTGAGCGCAATCGAGCCAAAGCTCTCCGAACTCAGGGAACGGCGAGTGGCGATCGAGGACCGGCTGGCGCGTGCCGATATCCGCGCACCGCTCTCGGGTACTGTCAACGAACTCGCAGTCCACACCATCGGCGGTGTTATCACCCCGGCGGAGAAGCTGGTGACGCTTGTCCCCGCAGATGCTGCGTTGAAGATAGAGGCGAAACTGTCACCGACTGATATCGACCAGGTTTTCGTCGGACAGCCGGCAAAATTGCGCTTTTCGGCCTTCAACCAGCGTACAACGCCGGAACTGCATGGCCGTATCGCCTATGTTTCTGCGGCGACCAGCAGCGATCCCTCGACCGGTCAGGTCTATTATCTGGCCGACGTCATTGTACCATCGGACGAGCTCGAAAAGCTCGGCGACAGCAAGCTTTTACCAGGTATGCCCGTGGAAGTCTTTGTTTCGACGGAAGAGCGTACAGCAATGTCCTTCCTGT
This sequence comes from Phyllobacterium trifolii, assembly GCF_014192095.1. Taxonomy (GTDB): domain Bacteria; phylum Pseudomonadota; class Alphaproteobacteria; order Rhizobiales; family Rhizobiaceae; genus Phyllobacterium; species Phyllobacterium trifolii. The sequence goes on along the minus strand of NZ_JACHXN010000005.1, from coordinate 347,280 downwards.
CCAAGCCGCTCGCCGATCAGTTCAACCGAGCCTTCCGTGAGCAGTAGCGAGACTGGGGATATAATCGGCATTCGCGAGATTCGGTTTCCGTCGCGGGTGCCTCTTGTTAAGGGCATATTCGATTGCTAAACCCCTTCAAAAGGGGATTCGCTATGCCACCAATCAACCTAGCAATTGTCGGCGTTGGTAAAATTGCCCGCGATCAGCACCTGCCTTCAATCGCCGGCAATCCCGACTTGCTGCTTGTCGCTGCGGCAAGCCGTAACGGCGCGGTCGAGGGCATTCCGAATTTTCCGACAATAGAGGCGATGCTCGACGCCGTCCCGTTCGTTGACGCGGTATCCCTCTGCATGCCCCCTCAGTTCCGTTATGATGCTGCCTACAAAGCGATATGCGCCGGCAAGCATGTCTTTCTTGAGAAGCCACCTGGAGCAACGCTGAGCGAGGTCGCCGACCTTGAAGCTCTTGCCATTGAGAAGGGTGTTTCACTTTTCGCCAGCTGGCATTCCCGATATGCTGCTGCGGTTGAAGCTGCAAAGTCGTTTTTGGTATCAACAAATATCCAAAGCGTTCACGTCGTCTGGAAAGAGGATGTTCGCCACTGGCATCCCAATCAGGATTGGATATGGCAAGCCGGCGGTCTCGGTGTCTTCGACCCCGGCATAAATGCGCTATCGATTATAACGCACATCTTGCCGACCAGCATTTTTCTCAGGAATGCGACGTTGGAATTTCCGGAAAATAAACATGCACCAATTGCAGCCGATCTTAATTTCACGAACAGTGACAATATTTCTGTCCACGCGGAATTCGATTGGCGGCAACTAGGCGAGCAAACGTGGGATATTATTGCCGAAACGTCTGCTGGAAAGATGGTTCTGGCTGAAGGCGGTTCAAAGCTCACCATCAACGATACGGTTATTCCGGTTTCATCGGAGACGGAATACGCAGCTCTTTACCGTCAGTTTGCCAGTCTGATCAAAAGAAGGGAATCCGACGTCGATCTTGCGCCGCTTCGGCATGTCGCCGACTCTTTCATGCTCGGCAAACGTGTCTTCGTTGCACCCTTCCACGATTAGCATCACACAGCTGATCCACGCAGCAATCGATTACGCGTTGCAAATGCGAGGGCCTTGAGAGATCCTTGCTGCTCTCATGCGGCGCGAACAAAATCAAACCATATTTCAGCGGAATTTTATCATTCAACCCATGAACATTTTCATGGTTAGCGCATTTCAATTCGTACCTGCCGAAACAGGCGTCGAGCAAGGATTGCAACCATGAAGAAGTTCGTTATCGCAGCCATTATTTGTGCCGCCTTTTCCAGCGCAGCATATGCCGTTGATGACAAAACGCGGGATGCCATTCAGGCGCTTAAATTTACGAAGGCAAGCGCGTATGCAAAAGCCATCGACCAGTATTGCTTTGCCGATCATCCATTTGCCACTCAACCCCTCGCCGATGCCGCCGCGCAAGAAGCGGAATTCCGCCAGGAAATGAATGGGAACGAACAAGCTACGGACATTATCGCAGACGCCGACCGTTCCGCAGCGGAACATTTGAAAGTCGATCAATCGGCCTGCGCGCCAGCCGCTACCTTCGTCGACGGTGTCGCAGCGACGATTGAGGACTCAAAACAGCACATGGCGGCCATCAAGCAGACGTTTGCCGATGCGAAGGTGGCCGAGGAAAAGGCTGCGCAGGCCGAAAAGCGTTCCGCTACTTGCCACGACCTGCAGTCGAGCGCCGACGCTGCTGGCCTCGAGGACTTGGTCTCCAAACGCATGGCGCTCCTTGACTGTGCCGACGTGCTGGGCGTTGACAACATTGCCAAGGTTGACACGCGAATTGAAAAGCTACGAACCGACCAAAAGGCCACTGACGATGCGAAGCAGAAGCAAGCCGCCGATGCAAAGGCAACGGCCGCGGCCGCCGACGCGAAAAGAGCTGCCGAAGTTGCAGCAAACATGGCAAAGCCTGCCATCAAGCCAGCGGTCAAACCCGCAGAGGAGGTGACTTTCGTCGGCAGGTGGGATCAGATTGACGGTAGCTGCCGAGGCAGACTCTGGGATTTCAATACAAGGACATATGACGGAACGCCTATCAGGAATGTCGAACGAAATGGCAACAGCTACCGGTTAGAATTGAGCGATGGCTATGCTTTCGAGCTCCGGGATGTGACAAAAAGAAACCTCACCTGGTATTCGCTCGAAAGCGGCGACAGCTTCCGCTTGAAACGCTGCAAATAGGCCTGGTGGGCAGCGTGTGTGTCGCAATTCATCATTTTCGCAAACTTTGGAACCCTGCCCCTTGGTGAACGTTAACTCCATCAAATGGGCGGGATATTTGATTTGAAAAAAGGAAGACTGTTATGTTGAAAAAAATCCTTATCGTCGGAGCAACGGCGTTAATCGCCATAACATCGGCTCCCCAAGCCTTTGCTCAGTCCATTCAGATTGGCCCTGACGGTGTTCGGCTACAAGAGCCACGGCCGGAACGGGATTATCGCCGTTTTTCGGACATCAGTGAGCGCGAAGCGGTGCGTATCGCCAGAAGCGAAGGTCTTCGCGACGTTGACGACGTAAGGCGCACGAGGTCAAGATTCGTCGTTGAGGGTATAGATCGCCGCGGAAACGATATGCGCGTCAGTGTGGATCGCCGTACTGGTGACGTCCTTTCCGTGCAATAAGCGCTGAACCTGACGAAGCCCGTCGCCGCAAGTGGCGGGCTTTTCCATGCCGACAGTCGGTCGCTTAGTAGGCTGATGTATCGCCGTAGTCTTCAGTGAGATCATATAGACGCGACAGTTCCAGCTCGACTGCGGTGAAGAATGCTCCGACCTGTTCATCCTGTTCGTCCTCTTTGACCCCAATCCGCTCAAGATGCCGAAACAGCGTATCGGCAATCTGGTTACGATAGGCTTCCGCCTGCCGATCTGTAGCCTTTTCCATCAGTTTCGCCGCCACGTCGCGAATCTTCGCCACACGCTTTGTCAGTGGGAACGCAATGATCTGGCATGGGATCGGGGATTCAGCTTCGAACATACTCATACTCTTCCCAGTTCGGCAACGCCGCGCTTACAATTGATTCGCCCAACGATAAGGCGAAGGTTCCTAACAATGTGTTCAGCTATGCCCCGTCGTGCCGCGTGGAACGCTATGATTGGTTAGGTAACAAGTTATGTAAAAAGCCAGCGAACAGATTGTGTGTAACGAAACCACAATGTTGCCCGCTACGGCACGCATGCTTATTCAGGTTCATGTAAAGTGATTCGCATTCGTTACGGCATTAACCCATGGCACTCAGTAATGCAGAGAGGCAGAGACGGCACCGCGAGCGGCAGAAGCAAAAGCTTGCCGCGGCTGCACCGGATCTCTCTATGCAGTACGAGAATGTCGGTGCTGATTTGCGTGACAAACTATATGCGCTTATCGACGCTGAAAATTCGCGGCGCGAACGTGCCGTAACACTTGTTGGACCGACGGATTTCCGCAGGGTTATTCTCGACATTGCTCTCAACGAAAATCGCTCGGGTATCGCCGACAGCGCGCGAATGGTTTTGCTCAGAGCTCTCAGTATGGGCGAAAGCTCGGAAAAGGAGATACTCGACGCGCGCCGGCAAAAGGATGCATTCGCCGAGCGAAAGTCTGACTTACGCGACTCGAAGGAACAAGTGACACCGCTTGCGCATTATTTGCGTGTTCCGAATTTCGGCTAATTGTTATACTTTTGTTCTCATGTTCCGTTAGCTTGCCGCGCTAGTGCTCGTAACGACAAAGGACGAATTCCATGGCACATCCTGCCTTTTCACCTTCCCATGTGGCCGTAGTCACAGGAGGCGCATCCGGCATCGGCCTTGCGGCTGCAAAGCGCTTCGCCTCCATGGGTTTAAAGGTTGCTATTGCTGATCTTGCCGGTGAAAAACTCGACCGGGCTTATGCGGCGGCATCTGAACTCGCCAACACTGGTGACGTCATCGCTATTGCCACAGACGTAACCAACGTCGAAGATCTGCGCAAACTGCAGCAGACGGTCAATGATAGATTTGGCGGCGTTGCCGTGCTCATGAACAATGCAGGCATCCAGCCTGGCAGCAGCGTTTTCGATGCAGATCACTGGGACAAGATCATCGCCGTAAACATGTTCGGTATAATCCGCGGCTGCCAGGTTTTTGGCCCGGACATGATCCGGCGAGGCAAGCCCGGCCTCATCATCAACACGGGCTCCAAGCAGGGCATAACCACTCCGCCTGGCGATCCTGCTTACAATGTCTCTAAATCGGGCGTGAAGACCTTCACTGAAGCCTTGCAGCATGAATTACGTAACACAAAGGACTGTCACGTAACGGCTCATCTGTTCATTCCTGGTTTTGTCTATACGCCCTTGACTGCAGGAGATCGCACGGAAAAGCCAGCTGGCGCGTGGACGCCGGAACAAACGGTCGATTTTATGCTGGAGCGTGTATCAGCCGGTGATTTTTATATCCTTTGCCCGGACAACGATGTAGCCCGCAGCCTCGATGAGCGCCGCATCCTCTGGGCAGCCAACGACATTATTAGGAATCGTCCGCCTTTGTCGCGCTGGCATCCGGAATATCAGAGCGAATTCGCTGATTTCGTTAATCAGGACATCTGACCTGCAAAATTCCGAGACACAATCTTGGACATTGTGAACCAATCAAATTGCGAGAGCGATTTCCGGATCAGTCGCTTGATACCGGGACTGATCCGGTTCTATGCTGAGGAAAACCCTTCATTGACCAAGTTGGATGCACAATGACCTCATCTCCCCAAATCCCCGCTGTCGATCCCGTCAAGCTTGATCGTCTGGCGGAAGTAGCCATCAAAATTGGCTTGCAGCTGCAGCCTGGACAAGATCTCCTGATCACCGCCCCGCTTGCCGCAGTGCCTCTGGTGCGGCGGATCACAGAACATGCCTACAAGGCAGGAGCGGGTCTCGTGACCTCGCTATACAGCGACGAAGAAGCCACTCTTATGCGCTATCGCAACGCGCCAGACGAAAGTTTCGATCGCGCCACAGGCTGGCTGTTTGAGGGCATGGCGAAAGCCTTTTCTGCCAATACAGCTCGGCTTGCAGTCGCCGGTGACAATCCGATGCTGCTCTCATCGGAGGACCCGGAGAAGGTCTCCCGCGCAAACCGGGCCCAGTCACGCGCCTATCAGCCTGCGTTGGAAAAAATCACCAATTTCGAAGTCAACTGGAACATCGTTTCGTACCCGAATCCATCTTGGGCGAAGCAAGTATTTCCCGATCAGGATCCCGAAGTGGCTATAACCATGCTCGCTGATGCAATTTTTGCGGCGTCGCGTGTCGATCTGGACGATCCTGTCAGCGCCTGGCGTGATCACAATGCCGCCTTGCACAAACGGACAAAATGGCTGAACGAGCACACTTTCTCGGCTTTGCATTTCAAGGGACCGGGCACCGACCTCACTGTCGGCCTGGCCGATGAACATGAATGGCACGGTGGTGCTTCGGTTGCGAAGAATGGCATTACCTGTAACCCGAATATTCCCACCGAAGAAGTTTTTACGACACCCCACGCACTGCGGGTCGATGGCCATGTTTCGAGCACCAAGCCACTTTCCCACCAAGGCACGCTCATCGAAAATATCCAGGTTCGCTTCGAAGGTGGCAGGATTGTCGAAGCCAAGGCGACGCGGGGGGAAGAAGTCTTCAACAAGGTGCTTGGCACTGACGAGGGCGCGCGCCGTCTCGGCGAAGTGGCGCTTGTTCCAAACTCCTCCCCGATTTCAGCATCGGGCCTGTTGTTCTTCAACACGCTTTTCGACGAAAACGCTGCAAGCCACATCGCGCTCGGCCAATGCTATTCGAAATGCTTTATCAATGGTGGCGAGCTGACGCCCGATGAAGTTGCAGCACGTGGCGGCAACAAGAGCCTCATTCACATCGACTGGATGATCGGCTCTGGCGAGATCGATGTGGACGGCATCAACAAGGACGGTTCGGCTATCCCCGTGATGCGCAAGGGCGAATGGGTCTGATCATTGAGTTCATAGTAGCAAAAAGGCCACCCCAAGGGTGGCCTTTTTGTTCAGTGCTATGGGTTAGGCAACCAGCCGCCCAGCTGATTCCGCTTGCGCATAGGCCTTGCCGAAACGATTGGCGAGAAACGCGTCAAGCGCAATATCTTCCTGCTTGAGAAAGCCTTGCTGCGGCAAGGCACCGTTCGCAAGCATGTCAAGCACGGCACAGATGGCCGACGCCGTCGTGATCTGGATCCCGCTATAAAGTTGCGATCCGATATGGCCGCTGTAGACCTTGTTGGCATAGGTTTCCTGAAGAAGACGGCCCTTCTTGCGGCCGCTGACCGTAACGAAAATCACGACGACATCCTGCAAGGTCGATGGCAAGGCGTTTTCGAGAATATCCTTGAACACATCGCGGCGATCACGCAGTCCAAGGTCGTTGAGCAGCGCCTTCATGATAGCCGCGTGGCCAGGATAGCGAATGGTGCGATAGTTGAGCGTGCGAACCTTGCCGAGGAGTGTTTCGCACAATGTGCCAAGACCGCCTGACGTATTGAATGCCTCATAGGTCACTCCATCGAGCGAGAATTCCTCGCGCTCTTCAAGCGGCGGCACCTCCGTCAATTCGCCATCGACGATTGCTTCGCAGGGCTCGCAATATTCGTTGATGACCCCATCCGTGCTCCATGTCAGATTGTAGTTCAGCGCGTTCGAAGGATATTGCGGCAGTGCGCCAACGCGCATGCGCACGCTTTCCAGCGTGTCGAAGCGCTTGGCCAGATCGTTAGCTACAATCGAGATGAAACCCGGAGCAAGGCCGCATTGGGGTATGAAAGCCGTCTTGGCAGTCATTGCCAGCTGCTTGACGATGCGCGTGCTGGCCACGTCTTCTGTCAGATCGAGATAATGAACGCCCGATTTGGCGGCAGCTTCAGCTATGCGCGTGGTCAGATGGAACGGGGCTGCACTCAGCACGGCGAATTTGCCATTGAGAACGCTTTCAAGCGCTCCGACTTCGGAAATCTCGATACAAGCGGTTTCAACGAGCGGCGATACATCTAAAGCATCAAGCTGGGCTTGTGACCGGTCGACGACCGTTACGCGATAATCTCCCGTACCAGCCAGAAGATTAGCGATGGTCCCGCCAATTTTCCCTGCTCCAACGACAACGATCTCTTTCATGTGATTCCCCTCGCATATAAAAACTTTATATGAATTTCGCATATTGCTCGGCGAAATGAAGTCTATAAACTGACGAAACAACGCTATAATTTTGGCGATATGCCGATGGGATTTGTCAATATGCTGTCAGAAGCCGATCATGCCCTGCTTTCATTGTTGCGCGAGAATGCGAGAGCCTCGACTGCCGAGCTTGCCCGCAAGCTGCGCGTATCACGCACCACTGTGCAAAGCCGCATCGAGCGGCTGGAAAAACGCGGTATGATAAGGGGGTATAGCGTTCAGCTTTCCCCCGAATACGAACAGAACCTGGTCAAGGCGCATGTGCTGGTGACGGCCTTGCCGAAACTGGCAATGAAGGTTGAGGCTACCTTGCGGAAGATCGCTTGGGTCAGAACGCTTCATTCTGTTAGTGGTCAATTCGATATGATCGTTATCGTTGAAGCACCTTCGATACAGGAACTCGACAAATTGCTCGACGAGATTGGCGCTCTTGAAGGTGTCGAACGCACCATGTCGTCGATTATTCTCTCCACCCGTATCGATCGATAATGGCGCATCCAACAACCTGCATATATGCCGCTTGACTCTTGCTGTCATCGGATTCCATAATAGAACATATCATGAACATTGAAAGGCTACCGTAGTGACAACCGTCGATCTTGCGGCGTTGAGACGCGACATCGCATCTCTTGGAGAGAGGAATGCGCGTGCTGCGCAGCGCTCCGCCTTTGACTTCGGCGACAATGATATCGACCGCGTCTTCCGCGAGGGGATGCAGCGTGGTGCCGTGCATGAAATCTTCGCAGAAGAAGCAGGCGACGCAGGTGCGGCGACCGGTTTCGCTATTGCCCTTGTCCTGCGCGCATCTCCGGATCAAAGCCCTGTTCTGTGGTTGGAAGAAGATTTTGCAGCGCAGGAAAATGGCTTCCCATATGCTCCCGGCTTGCAAAATATCGGACTTGATCCGCAACGCCTCATCATCGTGCGATGCGCCTCACCGCAGGATGTTTTGAAAGCTGCTTCGGACAGTCTCGGTATTCGTGGCACGGGCGCCGTCGTCATCGCGCCGCGGAGCAACCCGAAATGTCTGGACCTGACCGCCTCGCGCAAATTGCTGCTGACGGCGCAACAAACCGATGTGCCAGCTTTTCTTCTGCGATTGGGGGCATATCCCAGCGAAAATGCCGCCGTCACCCGCTGGTTGATCCGTGCCGCACCTTCGCAATCGAGTGGCGCCAATGCACCCGGACATCCGGTTTTCGACGCCACTCTCATACGCAACAGACAGGGAATGACAGGCCATTGGATCCTGCAATGGGAAAGTGATGATCATGTTTTCAGACAGATCGAGCCGGTTTCTGGCACTATGGTTTCCGCACCTTCCTACCGACCGCCTCAAACGCGAAAATCCGGGACGCGCCCATACTGATCAACACCTGATCGTGGTGGACAAACTTGCCAATGCCTTGCGGCTGACGGCTGTCGATGAAAAGGCAGCCAAGGCAGGGCTCTATAAGGGCATGGCTCTGACAGATGCACGCGCGCAATTTGAAAAGCTGGATATCGCTTTCGCCTCACCGCGCAAGGATGCGGTCCTGCTCGAAAAGCTGGCCGATTGGTGTGACCGCTATACACCGCTTGTAGCACTTGATGAGCCTCATGGCCTCATTCTCGACCTGACAGGTTGTATTCATCTTTTTGGTGATGAAACCCAGCTTATCGAAGATATTCATAAGCGTCTTCATCGCTATGGCATGATCGTCCGGACCGCTCTTGCAAGCAATCCCGCTGCAGCACGCGCCCTTGCTCGACACTCGCCCGGTGGCATCATCGACCGGAATGACGAGACGCGCAGATTATACGCCTTGCCGCTTATCAGTCTCGATATCGAAGAGACCCATCTCGCCGGTCTCAAGCGGGCAGGCTTACGCAGCGTTGGTGATATCGATGTCTTGCCCCGAGCTGCACTCACGGCGCGTTTTGGCACAAATCTTGTTAACCGCCTCGATGCATTGTTTGGTCGTCAGGACGAACCTATTACCCCTCGCCGTATCGTCCCTGTCTGCATGGTTGAGCGGCGTATGGCAGAACCGCTCATCGCCATGGAATCCGTGGAACACGTTCTTATGTCCTTGAGCGACGAACTTTTCCGTCGCCTGCAACAAAGAGTTGAGGGTGCCCGCGAGATCGAAGCCAGCTTCTTTCGCGCCGATGGTAATGTACGTCGCATCAGCATTCAGACCGGACGTCCCGTTACCGAAACAAAACCCATGTTTCGACTATTGAAAGAGCGGCTTTCCACACTTAGCGATCCGCTCGATGCCGGTTATGGTTTTGATATTATCCGGCTTGCCGCTATTCGTGTGGAGCAGAGCCAAGCGATCCAGAAAAGCCTCGACGACAGGGCACAAGAGACAGAGGAGATCAAAACGCTTGTCGACCGGCTTTCCATCCGTCTTGGCAATTCCCGTGTGCTGCGCCCGCTACCAGTCGACACACATATTCCCGAACGCGCGGTTTCACTTGAACCTGCCGCCACAGCAAAACAGGACATAGTGTTTGAAAGGACACCAGAACATAATCCTGGCAATCCTCCGGAGCGGCCGATCCGATTGTTTCAGCCGCCCGAGAGAATTGATGCAACGTTTGAAGTCCCGGATGCCGCGCCGGCACGATTCACCTGGCGCCGGGTTCAGCATATTATCACCTTGGCAGAGGGACCTGAACGCATCGCCCCCGAGTGGTGGCGCGAACATGCAGGCGTGCTGACGCGGGATTATTATCGTCTCGAAGACAATAGAGGCCGTCGTTTCTGGGTGTTTCGGGAAGGCTTGTATGAGCGCGGCGATCCCACACCGCGCTGGTTTCTGCACGGGATTTTCGCCTGATGCCGCCTTATACGGAATTTGCTGTCACTAGTAATTTTTCCTTTCTTGAAGGCGCCTCGCAACCGCATGAACTGGTGCAGGCTGCAGCCATACTCGGGCTCGATGGTATAGGCATCGCTGACCGCAACACACTGGCAGGTGTGGTGCGGGCCTATAAGGCTCATAATGAGCTCAAGGAAAAAGCGGGAATACGACTGAACCTCTTTATCGGATGCAGGCTGGTCTTTATTGACGACTCGCCAGATCTGCTCGTCTACCCACGCGACCGTACAGCTTATGGTCAGCTCTGCCGTCTTTTGAGCGAAGGCAAGGATCGGGCGAAAATCAAGGGTGAGTGCCACCTCCTTTTCGAAGATTTTCTTTTTCGAGCGAAAGATTTTCAGATCGCGGTCGTTCCGCCATTACGGGCAGATAAAATCTTAACTGCGTTCCTCAGAAAACTTGTCATTGCTGCACCGGGCTCAGTCTGGCTTGCTTTGGCAATGCCGCATCAGGGTGCAGACCGGCGGTACGGCGAAAAGCTGGCGCGTATTGCAACTGAGGCCAACGTTCCCTTGCTGGCGATCAATAATGTGCTCTATCACACCGCTGCGCGGCGGCCGTTGCAGGATGTGCTGACCTGTATTCGCGAACATGTCACGATCGATACGGCCGGACGCAAGCTGGAAAAGAATGCGGAACGGCATTTGAAATCGCCTGATGAAATGCAGCGACTTTTCCGGCATTTCCCTCTAGCACTTCAGGAAACGCAGCGTTTCGTTGAGCCGATCGGCTTTTCGCTCGATCAGCTGAAATATGACTATCCCGACGAACCTGTGCCACCTGGCAAGACACCGCAACACTATCTATCCGAGGAAACGTGGAAAGGTGCTGCACAGCGCTATCCTGAAGGCATTCCGGAAAAGGTATGTGCGATTCTGCGGAAGGAGCTGGCGATAATCGAAGGGCTTGAATATGCACCCTATTTCCTCACGGTTTATGACATCGTCAAATATGCCCGCTCGCAGAATATTCTTTGCCAGGGCCGCGGCTCCGCTGCCAATTCTGCGGTCTGTTATTGTCTTGCTATCACAGCAGTTGATCCAAAACACACGGATGTCTTGTTCGAACGGTTCCTCTCGGCGGAGCGGAAGGAACCACCGGATATCGATGTCGATTTCGAGCATGAACGCCGCGAAGAAGTGATGCAATGGGTCTATGAGCGCTATGGTCGCGATCGAGCGGCCATCGTGGCCACTGTCATCAGCTACCGCCCGCGCAGCGCTATCCGTGATGTGGGCAAGGCTTTGGGACTGACAGAAGACGTTACTGCTGCGCTGGCCAATATGGTCTGGGGCAGTTGGGGTACGGCGGTTGAAAAGAACGAGGTCCGGCAAGCTGGGCTGGATCCCGATAATGTCATGATACGGCGCGCTGTCCGGCTCGCGACCGAATTGATTGGTTTTCCACGCCACCTTTCCCAGCATGTGGGCGGATTTGTACTGACGAAGGAGCGTTTGGACGAAACCGTCCCTGTCGGTCCTGCGGCCATGAAAGACCGTACATTCATAGAGTGGGATAAGGATGACATCGACGAACTCAACATCATGAAGGTGGATGTGCTGTCACTTGGTATGCTGACATGCATTCGCAAGGCTTTTGATCTCATTCATCTGCATGGGGGCAACCGTTACGAACTGGCAACGATTCCCCAAGAAGACCCCGCGGTTTACGACATGCTCTGCAATGCCGATTCCCTCGGCGTGTTCCAGGTGGAAAGCCGCGCACAAATGAACATGCTGCCGCGTCTTCGACCAAGAAAATTCTATGATCTGGTAATCGAGGTTGCCATCGTTCGTCCTGGTCCAATCCAGGGCGATATGGTTCATCCCTATCTGCGCCGTCGAAAAGGAATAGAGGACGTCCATTATCCATCTCCTTTCCCGGACAAGGGCGACAAGGATGAATTGCGTAATGTCCTTGAAAAAACTCTCGGCGTTCCTCTATTCCAGGAACAAGCCATGCGCATTGCCATAGAGGCAGCGAAATTCACCCCCGACGAAGCCAATAAATTGCGCCGTTCCATGGCCACATTCCGCAATGTCGGCACAATCAGCGAAATGGAAGGGAAAATGGTGGAGGGGATGGTCCGCCGTGGTTATGAGCGGAGCTTTGCCGAAAACTGCTTCAACCAGATCAAGGGCTTTGGTGAGTACGGTTTCCCGGAAAGCCATGCGGCGAGTTTTGCGATCCTCGTTTATATTTCCTCCTGGATCAAATGCCATCATCCAGCAACATTCGCGGCAGCACTTTTGAATTCACAACCGATGGGTTTTTATGCCCCTGCACAAATCATCCGCGATGCACGCGAGCATGGCGTCGAGGTACGTCCTGTCGATATCAACTTCAGCGAATGGGACAATACGCTGGAACGCGTCGACAAGAATAATCTTGCCTTGCGTCTAGGTTTTCGACAGGTCGAAGGCTTTTCGGAAGCCTGGGCGGACGAAATATGCGTAAAACGAAAGCACCACTATAGTGACATCGAAGAACTGCGCCGCCTGACGCGGCTGGAAAGACGAGCCTTTGTTCTCCTCGCTGATGCCGATGCGTTCCGTTCGCTGGAAATTGATCGCCGCGAAGCGCTCTGGGCGGTCCGTCGTTTCCCCAACAATGAAACCCTGCCACTCTTCCAGGCTGCTGAAACGAATGAATTGGCAAGGGAAGCTGAAACCAGGCTACCGCAGATGAAAATGTCCGAGCACGTCATTGCCGACTATGAATCGACACGGCTTTCGCTCAAAGGCCATCCAATGCAGTTCTTGCGTGAAATGTTGACTGCGGAAAACATTGTAACATGCAAGCAGGCAAACAGTCTGAGCAATAATCGGCGGGTCAAACTTGCCGGCGTGATTACAGTCCGGCAAAGGCCCGGTAATGGTAAAGTCGTCTTTATGACAATTGAGGATGAAACTGGCATCGCCAATATCGTTGTCTGGGCAAAATTATTGGAAAAATATCGCAAGGAAATCATGGGATCACGCCTTATCCTGATCGAAGGCATGGTTCAAAGCGCCGACAATGTTGTGCACATTGTCGCCCGAAAACTGTTTGATCGTACCGGAGATCTCTACCGTCTCTCCGAGCAACGAACTATCCTACCTGTGTCTCATAGCGACGAGGTAATACATCCGGTCCCGGATCAACCACGGGCCAGTCATCCACGCAAGGTGCGTATTTTGCCAAAATCGAGAGATTTTCACTGACCGTTCAAGCCTGCTTGCTCTCCTTGGCCAATGCTGCCCGGTCTATCGCAGTGATCATGCAAATTTCCAGATCACCCAGACCATCCTTGATCTCTGATTCGGAAATACCAGCAGCTTCCGCATCTGCAGCACATTTTGCAGCAAGTTGTTTTGGCCGACGATCGTGGTGTGCCATATCCGCCGGTTTGTTGGCATCGACATTCGTGTCGATCCAATTATTAACGAAATCGATCGCTCTTTGGCTCATACTTTTCCTCCTTGGCATTGCCAATCTCCCGGACAAAACTGCCGGAAGCGCAGAAGGTTGCGAAAAACACGCGATTAAACAGCTTCGCCGGCCCAAACCTTGAATTTCGTCAGTACATTGGGCCCGAATATATTCGTCAGGGGCACATCCGCCGCGTCGCGCCCATGCGCCACCTTGATCCGGCCTATTCGGGGCTGGTTGTTCCGAGGATCAAAAGCGTGCCACTGACCCCCGAGGTAAACCTCCATCCACGCACAAAAGTCCATTTCCGCATGGGGCAATGGTATGCCGATATCGGTGATATAACCAGTGCAATAGCGTGTCGGAATGTTCAGACAGCGGGAAAAAGCAACTGCAAGATGCGTGAAATCACGGCACACACCACGGCCTTCGAAATATCCCGTGGACGCCGTGCGAGTGGGGTTCGAATGCTCATAGCCAAACACAATGTGGTTGTGCACGAAATCGCACACCGCCTGAACGCGTTGCCAGCCTTCCGGTACGTGGCCGAACAGTCGCCATGCTTCCTCGCTCAACAAATCGGTCTCGCAATAACGGCTGCCCATAAGATAGACCAGCGTTTCATCCGGAAGATCCTGCACCCGGTGCTGAACAGCATCGAGAACCACAGGATCTGGCATGCCGCTGTCGTAGACGACGGCATTTGTGGAGCAAAAAAAGGTGCCCGGCGCAGCGAGAATGCGATTACACCAGTTGCCGAACTGGTCGTGATAGCCATCGACGCTGGCGCCGAATGTAGTCTGGAAAGTCTCGATGCCTTCCAGATCGGCAAAACGCGAATGATGCACGTTCAAAATGGCAATCAGAGGCGTTTCCTGCGTAAACTCGAACGTCAGTTCACACCCCACATTAATCCTCATCAGTTGTTCCTTTAAAACAAAAAAATCTGATTTCGATAAAAAAGACAGCACGACAGACTCTCGCACAAAAAGCAACCGGCCCGACAAGGGACCGGCTGAATTCGGCGGCGTTAAAGGCGATCAGGCTTTATCGACAACCTTTTTCACAGCATCCTTGGCTTTTCCCTTGGCTTGCTGTGCTTCGCCCTTCATTTCCTGCATTTTGCCCTTCGCCTGCATTTCTTTTGATCCGGTCGCCTTGCCGGCGGCCTGCCTCACATTACCAGCCGCCTTGTTGGCTGCGCCGGAAAGTTTGTCGCTGGTACTACCCATAAGGAACTCCTTGAAGCATTCATCTACACAAATTAAACGGCCGGGTTTTGAGTTTGTTCCGTTGGTTGACAGTTTCACAAGCATTTGAAAATTCAGCATGTTTTTACAAATGGGCAGCAAACGACCCGGCGCCCACGGGGGAACAGGCACCGGGTCTCCAGTTACCGATCGAAGCTCGATCAGCTGGGTGGAAACGTAGCCAGCTCGCTCTTGGTTCCGCGAAAATTAAGATTGGTGAAAAATCTCGGGGAGCGGCTCACTCGCAAAGCTCTTGAACCACCGCTTCTATCGACGATACAAAAAAGCAGTTGCGTGTTGATCCAACGATCTTCTCGCCATCAACTTCGCTCCCATCTTCCGCCCAGAATCCGATGACAATCTTTACGCGTGCGTTCCGCCGTCTTATGCGGCGGACGAGATAGCGTGCATGAGCGACCGAAGACGTGTTGAGGTAGCTTACGTAGATTGTGCTGACGCTCGTAAGGTCAAGCTTGCCGATGTTGGTCGCCTCGAGCTCCTCGTGAGAAATATCGCGAACATCAAAATCCTTGCGCTCAAGAATATCGCCAAGAACAACTGCTGCCGCATCGTCGAGGTCGCCGCGTCCGCCTGCGGACGCGATTGTTCTCGGCTTCTCTGGTTTTACCTTCTCTTTATTAGCCACAGCCTTCTTGGAGCCCCCTTCAGGTTCGGCTCCTTCTTCTTCGTCTTCAACGTCATGATACTCCGACAGATTCTCGACGAGTAGGATCATGCTTTGCGCCACACGATTGCGCCTAGGCTCGTCAAGCACGCCCCGGCCTCTGTCGTGTTCGGCGAGCAGCAATGCGGGAATAGCCACCGAAGCGTAATAATCCATGATGGTTGCCGACTGCAGATACTCCTCGGCCTTTTCTGTTGCTTCATCCGGATCGCCAGACAACAGCCGTTGATATAGCTGTTGCGGCGGAAGGAGCACCGGCTCGTTGCCAAGAAGAACATCCAAAAATTCGAACTTTGGAACGTGTCTTCCAAGAACGACCAGGCAAACGGTGAGCGGTGTCGAAAGGATCAATCCGATCGGCCCCCAGATCCAGGTCCAGACAATGGCGGCCATCAGAATCGCAACGGGGGACAACCCGGTCTTGGAACCGTAGAGAAGCGGCTCCATGATATTGCTGCTGATGAGCTCCAGTACGATGAACAAGGCAGCGGTCCAGAAGAGCACCATCCAACCCGGATCGACTGCGAGCGAAAGAATAAGCGGAAACGCAGCTGCAATGATTGGTCCGATGTAGGGCACAAAACGGAGAACTATCGCCAGCATGCCCCACAGCATCGGGTTGGGAATGCCAATGAACCATAGCCCGATCCCGATTGGCACACCGAAGCTGATATTGATGATCAACTGCATCAGCAAATATTGGCCGACGCGCTTGCCCGCATCATGCAGGGCAGTCGTCGTTCGGTGAATATCGCTGGCTCCCACCAACTTTATGAAACGGTCGCGCAAATCTTCACGCCGCATCAGCATGAATATGACTACCACAATCACAATGCCGATTGTCGCCAGGGGCTGGATCAACGGACCGGCAAAGGTCTGCAGCAGGCTTAAGGGATCTAGCGGTGGATTGCGGATTTCCACAGGTACGGGTTTGTTAGGATCTATGCCGCGCAAGGGTGGTAAAGGGGCAGGCGGTGCAACATTTTGGGGAGGTTGTCGCGCCGGGTCTGGTTTGGCCACTGCTTGGTTGTCGCTTTCAAAGCGCTCCACTTCGTCCGATCGACCAATTTCGTCGCTGAAGCGTTTGAACATGCGCGCGCCGCGATCAAAAATGCTGTTCCCCGACTGCGCATCCTTGATCGCGCGGATCTTCGTCTCGATATTATATTGATAGCTTGGCAGATTTTGCGCGAGCACAGTAAGCTGGCTCGCGACAATGCTGACGAAAATGAAAATCACAAGAAAAGCCGTTGTCACAACACTTAGTACGGCAACGCCTTTTGGCACACCCGAGCGGTGCAAGCGGGTGACCAACGGTGACAGCGCGAAGGTTAAAAGCAGAGCCAGCGCCAATGGCACGAAAATTTCGCGGGCGAAATAAAGCGCTGCTACAACGGCTATCGCGACAATTACTGGTGGGAACTGGTTCGCCGCATTCGCCGAAACAGGCGTATAGATCGATCGCTGGGCTGCCCGTTCGACGGCACGCGACTTCCCCCCGGCCCCTTCAGAAGGCATGAAAACCTACCGGCATGACATCCATAAAAACCCATCTCCATTGAAACCCCGCGACAGAAACGAAGTCGGCTCAATTTGGTTGCATTCCACTTCTGGCTCTTGGCTCGAGCCTGTCATGTGGGAACCAAATCCTGGTTCGGGTGTTTCCGAGCTGTAAAGTTTCCCAGGAGAGGGAGGAAAGAATGCCACTCACGACAATTCTCATCATCATTCTCATCTTGGCACTTATCGGGGTGTTTCCAACCTGGCCTCACGCCAGGAATTGGGGCTACGGCCCCTCTGGACTCGTGGGAATAATCTTGGTCGTTCTGTTGATTTTGCTTCTGATGGGGAGAATTTAACGCGCTTCTTGGACCCTTATCACGAACGATCATCTGACATAGCTGAAAAGGAGTTTTAAAATGTTACGAGGTGTTTTGCTTTGGCTCATTGGTCTGCCCCTTCCGATCATTCTCATTTTGTGGTTGATGGGCTATCTTTCATGAGCTTTGGAAAGGATGCCCGCTAGTAGACTTGCAGCGGCCCCCAATGCGTGGAACAAATACTGCAGACTAAACGTTCTCGACCGATATCCACCTGTTTTCTCAAGGAGTTTTCTATGGCTACGGTTTCTTCAAAAATTCGCAAAGCGGTTGACGACGCGACCGATAGCAATCCCGATTTGCAAGCCCAGGTTGCGGCCCTGAAGGAGGACATCGCGAATATTGCAGCAACCCTTGCCAAGATAGGAAAGAGTTCTGCCAAGGACGCCACGCGAAGCGCAGCAAGTTCCTACGAAACCGCAAAAGTCCGCGGTGAGGAAACGTTGGAGGACCTTCGCCTGCAAGCTCGTGAGCTTGAAGACCAGCTCACCGAAACTGTTCGCGAACACCCTTTGACCACGATTGCCGTCGCCGCCGGTGTCGGTTTTCTTCTTGCCCTGATTGCCCGCCGCTGACATGCTCAAACTGTTAGCTCCACTTTTAACCAGCGTCGCCGCGGGTGAAGTTGGCCTCGTGATAAGCAGATTGAAGCGCAACGCGGTCTTCGCTGGCATCATCGCTGTGCTAGCAATTGTCGGCGTGATTTTCCTGGTTGTGGCTGCCTATATCGCCCTTGCCGAGCGCTACGGCGAAATGCATGCGTCGTTGATCCTCGCCGGTAGCGCATTCGGCTTGGCTATCATTACTTACATAATCATGAAGATCGTCGAACGCGCCGCGCGAAATCGCCAGAGCGAACGTGCAAAGGTTGACGCGTCCGCTCTTCTTACAGTTGCAGCTCTTGCTGCAGCACCGGTTGTTCTGCGGTCGCGCGCGCTCATGATGCTTGCAGTTCCTCTCGTGGCTTTCGGTGGGCTTTCGCTTCTGACAAAACCAAAGAAGAAGAAAAGACGGCGTCCTGAAGACACCTCATCTACGGGCCAGGATATTTGAGTGATCGCGGATGGGCATGGAAATCAAAGCCTCCATGCCAGTTTCCGGATAACTCAATCTGACGCTGCTCGATAGAACCTTATCCAGGCTGCGCTCGATCAGTCTTTCACCGAGCCCTCGCGCTTCCGGCGGCAGCACCTTCGGACCGTTGGATTCTACCCAGTGGATGGTAACGCGGGATTCATCGAGGCCGGGTTCTATTTGCCATGACACCCGCACGCGACCGTCGGCGACAGAAAGGGCGCCATGTCTAGCTGCATTGGTAGCAAGCTCGTGCAGCGCAATGCCAAGCCCGAGTGCGTGGTCCGGCGGTAAAACCATGTCCTCCCCTGCGAGCTCGATCTGTCGAGGATCAAAACCCGCGTAAGGCTCCACTTGTTTTGCAATCAGATCGATCAGGCTGATGCCGCTCCATTCTCGATCGGAAAGCAATGTATGTGCTTCCGAAATGGCCCGAAGACGTCCTGAAAACGCCTCCATGAACTCGGCTGGATCGGATGTTCGATTGAGCGTCTGCCGTGCCAGCGATTGTAACATTGCCAAGGTGTTTTTGACGCGGTGATTGAGCTCGCGTAGCAGGAGCCGCGTTTTTTCGGCAGCTTTCTTTGTGTCCGTAATATCAATATTGACACCAACCGCCACCACGGGTCTCCCCTGGACATCGCGTTCGAAAATGCGGCCGCGTCCTAGAAGCCATTGACCCGATGACGCAGCGCGGAATTCTCCGACATAATCCTGATTACTGACCAGCGCGCGTGTGAAGGCCGATTTCATGATTGGAAAATCGTCGGGGTGCATTGCCCGGAAGACGTCTTCGCCGCTGACAGGTTGATCGGGACTAAGACCAAGCATGGAATAGGCCATCCTGTTGCCACTGAACTTGCCCGTGCGCAGATCCCATACCCAACTGCCGACATTGCCGACCTCAAGTGCCATGGAATTACGATCTTCATCCTGATGCAACTTCGCCATGGCGTCGGTTTCCGTGCGGGATTCACGTTTGAGCGAGATAAACGAACCGGCAAGTCTTGCCAGAAGCATGAGTTGCTCCTGCTGGCTTAAAGCAAATTCCGTTCGGGGCTCGTCGGACAGGACGCTGAGAGCTCCAATACACTCGTTTGAGACGCAGATCGGTGCAACGGCCAGGAACCGGAGATTCGGCCCATGGGTCACCGCATCGATTTCGGAATAGCGAACATCCTCCGCGGCGTTCAGAATGATCAGGCAACTCTTGTCAGGTGCTGCCAGTGAACTGGCTTCAATAGCCCAGATATTGGCTATCCCAAGACGCCCTGCATGGGACAAGATACGGCTTCGTTTCTCATCCACAAGCGTGATCTGTGCGCCGCTGCTGTTGGACATCGACAATGCGAGTTCCGCCAAACAATGGAATTCGTTGTCATGCTCGCGAATTTCAAGCGTCTTCAAACTCGAAAGAACATCACGACGCGACGACCCCGACAGAAATTCTAACGTGCTTTCTGAAATGTTTTCCGATCTCATATCCACATGATGGCTCGCATCGCCACCCTACTCATACCATCGATATAGCTCCCTCAAGAACGCAACCCTTTGTGCTTTGTTCCTTATTTGGAACATTTATCCAGCACCTTCGTTTTCGTTAGATCGAAGGAGGCCGAAAATGCTTGAAGCGAATGACATTCTATCTGACGAGGGTCTGAGCAGGGTCCAGAAGATTGCCAAACTGGAAGAACTGCTGAGCGAGGCTCGGGGACTACAGCGAGCGGCCACAGAAAGTGGTATGGATCCTGATGATGGTGTAACACGAAATTTGCGGGACATTGAACTTGCCCTTGGTCATCTGAATGCTGAAAAGCCGGAAACAGGTGCGGCAACGCTCTGACGACCGATCACTCATCCTTTTGAGTGGCCTCCGCTGACTGTATCTCCATGAGGCCGGGTAGCGCCACCTTTACTGAGGTGCCCCCACCCGGATGGACAGAGTAGACAACCGATCCGTCGAATTGCTGGCAAAGCTGATTGACGATAAGCGACCCAAGTCCAGAGGAGCGATTCTTCGATGTCTTCTGCATGCCAATGCCGGTATCGGCAATCTCCAGCCGCAGAACGTCATCTTCACCCCGCACAAGATCGATTCTTATCTCTCCGGCCTTGCTGCCCGGAAAAGCGTGTTTTATGGCGTTCATCGTCAACTCGCCGATGATTATTCCCAGCGTCGTCGCATCGCGGGAGCTCAGGTTTATTGGGGCAAGCTCTGCAACAATCCTGATATCTCGGTCATGGGCGGTCGACTGCTTGATATCAGCGATGACGTCCGGCAAATATTCATCCGCACGAACAGTCTCATGATCCTTTCCAAGCCGCAGACGTCTGTGGGCCGACGAAATGGTTTGAATTCTGTCGCGGGCTGCCCCGAGTGCGGCGCGTATTTCCTCCGACGATACGTCCCGCATCTGAATACCGAGTAGCGACGAGACCGTCGCAAGCGAATTTCCTATGCGGTGGTCGGAATCCTGCAGCAGTGTTTCCACGCGAGCCCGCTCCCGCTTTGCCAAGAGCATGGCTTTTTCAAGTTCCGCCGTCCTGTTTTGGACCATACTCTCCAGAATTGTTTTTTCTGAAAGAAGCAATGTTTGTCCCTCTGTCAGCTTGCGTACATAACGTCTGGTCCGGTTCGCAAGAATGACTGCCAGAATGAGACCACCCCCGAGGGAAGAGAGCGCAGCTATTGTTAGCCAGCTTCTCATTTGATCCACAGCAATGTTTCGTTCAATCAACCTTCGATCTTCTTCTGCGAGAAAGCCGTCGACCGTCTTGTTGATTTCATCGAGTTGACCAACGCCGAAATTTGGTCCGAGGGACTCACGCGCTTCCGTACTCATCCCCGCAACCGCCTGGGCAATCGCCGCATCCACGTTTCTCTGTTTTGCTTTCGCCAGATCGCGGATTCGAGTCGCCGTAGCTTGCTGCCGCGGATTTCCCTTGGTCATTTCCGTAAGCGTATTGAGGCTCTCGTCGAGCCGGGCTGTTACGTTCCGATAATGATCGAGTAACGGGGTACTGTCCGTCAAGATGAACCCGCGCTGACTGTTGTGAGCCTCGGTCATCAATGACAGCGAACCATACGCCTGTTCGCGCACCTTATAGGTGGCGAGGATATCGTCGATCTGATTGTTGACGCTGCGCGCAAGGATAATCGTGGAGCCGGCTGAACCAATAATCATGCCGAGCGAAAGCACGATCGCCAAGCCCCTTAGCGGCCTCTGTGAAAAACTCATGACAACTCTGCGCCACCACAACAAATGATGTGCCCTCCATGGGAATATCCTAGATATATGGTCGAAGCGTGCCCGGCAAACCCTGCCATCCCGATATGTCCAGGAGCACGTCCTCCTCAAGGATCTCGCACCCGCGATCAAGCCAACGAAGGGCGTTGCGAGCCGCGAGCTTCTTCAACGTCTTGTTAGTGTGAACAATCGAAAGGCCTAGCGTATCAGCCACATGTTGCTGCGTCAGCGGCACCATCAGCTTGTTACTCCTGACCATCCCCACTGATTTGGCACGCTGGAACACGAAGGCAAAAAGATAGGCTGCCCTCTCCAAGGCCGTGCGCCGTCCTACGCTCAGCAGGATTTCGTCGAGCATTTGTTCCTCGCGGGAAGCAATCCAGGTTATGTCATAGGCAAGTTCGGGATAGTTTCGGAAGAGGTTCGCAAGTTTATCGCGCTGAAATACACAAAGTATCATCGGCGACAAAGCCTCGATCGAATGCTGCATCTCACGCATCACAGATCCCTGCAGACCAATCAGATCACCAGGAAGAACATAGTTCAGGATCTGCCGGCGACCGTCTTCCAATGTCTTGTAGCGGAAGCCCCAGCCCGAGAGCACGGTAAAGAGGTGCGCACTGTTGGCACCCTCCACAAGGACAGTCGTACCGGCGTCGGCAACCAGCTCACCCGTTTTGAAGTCCGTGAGGAACGATATTTCTTCTTTGATATGCCGTTGAAAATGCGGAAACTCCTGCAATGGACACTTGTCACAGGGGTACTGCCGGGCAGCCGAAGTTTTCGTGGTTTTCATTGTGGCCGTTCAGTTGATGTCGGGTTACAAGTTATCATGCCGCCTGTGAATTGCTTAACATTTCTTCGCAATCCGCATGTCTTAGTTAAATGACATTGCGATTCCGTCCTGTGCATAAGAAGTCCCCACAGGAGCATCTTAAATGGAATTGAAAGGCATGCGACTTCTGGTCCTCGAAGATGAATATCTGATTGGACTAGAGCTGGAGCGCATCGCGGAAGAGTGCCAGGCGCAATCCGTCGATCTGGTTTCGAATGTTAATGAACTACTTGCCTGGATCGAAAGCGGGGCCGAATGCGACATTGCAATCATCGAGGTGGAAGCGCACGGCGTTTCTTCGTTGCAGGCGGCTACCCTATTGCAATCGCGAGGCGTGCCGCTCGTTTTCACCACTGCTTATGATGTGGAAGCAGGTGGCATAGATGGATTTGTAGGAGTTACCGTTGTCGGTAAACCCTATGGCAAGAGTCAAATTATCAAAGCTGTAGCCGCCTTATCGCCGTCGAAAAAGCGATTCAATGAAACCGGCTCCTCAGGCGAACTTGTTTGATGTGACCTGCGTTGCGATCGAATCAGGACCGTAGTCCACCTCCCCCTGAATCTCGAGCAATTCCTGCAGACGTGTTCTGGCACGGCTCACACGGCTTTTGATCGTTCCGACGGCGCACTCGCAGATTTCGGCAGCCTCTTCATAAGAAAAGCCCGACGCGCCGACAAGTATGATCGCTTCACGCTGATCGTCGGGCAGTTTTTCGAGCGCTTTGCGAAAATCCTGCAAATCCAGCGAGCCATATTGTGCTGGATGAACGGACAACTGCTCGGTGAATATCCCATCGGAATCCTGAACCTCGCGCCCGCGCTTGCGCATCTGGCTGTAGAATTCGTTGCGCAAGATCGTAAACAGCCAAGCCTTGATATTGGTGCCGGGCTCGAACGAATCCTGTTTGGCCCACGCCTTCATAATCGTATCCTGCACAAGGTCATCTGCCCTGTCCGGATTACCGATCAGTGACACTGCAAATGCTCGCAGTTTCGGCAAGGCAGCAATCAAATCTCTCTTGAAGTCGGCAGATTCATGTACCATTCAACAGCCTGTTATTTGGATGATTGCGTATGATTGCGTTCAGCCTCATCAAGCTTTTCAAGAAGATCGAGAAAACGAGCCGGTATTTCTTCCTCCTGCACTGATGCGTAAAGCGCGCGTAACTTCAGACCAATTTCTGTTTCAGCGTTCTTAATGTCGCGGCGGCGAACTCGCACCTTTTCAGGAGCGTCAATAGAATTCTTTTTGGCGTTCATTGTCTGATCTTTGCTGGTGGTTCGTCGCTGTAGTATGAATAGAGCCTGTACCCAAGGCACATTAATGATGACAATTCCTGACAAAGAAGAAAGTTCCGTTACAGGGAACTTTTTTTTTGCGAAAGTGTTTCAGGAAGGAACTCACCACGCCTCAGTACCCCACCCGAAACAGGGAAATCACTATAATGTCATTGTCCACCCGGATAGCCCCTCATCTGCCATATCTTCGCCGTTTCGCTCGCGCTATCACAGGCTCGCAATCTTCTGGCGATGCCTATGTTGCGGCGACGCTTGAAATTCTCATCACCGACGTTTCCCTTTTCCCTCAAGCAGGCTCCGATCGTGCTAGCCTCTACAAGCTGCTGATCAAACATTTCAACTCCGTCAATGTCCGCCCTCTCGAATTGAAATCCGAGTTCGGCTGGGAGAGACATGCAGCGGCCAACCTCACTGCAATCGCGCCGAAAGCCCGTCAGGCCTTCCTGCTGATCAGCCTTGAAGGTTTCAGCCAAGCCGAGACGATGGAAATTCTCGAAGTCACGGATGGCGAACTTTACGGGCTGTTGGACGAGGCATCCGTCGGCATTTCGAAACAGATCGCAACCGACATTCTGATTATTGAGGACGAACCTTTGATCGCCATGGATATCGAGCACATGGTCCAGACCCTCGGGCACCGCGTGGTTGGCATTGCACGGACGCGCGACGAGGCGCTCAAGATTTACTCCGCCACCCATCCGAGCATGATTCTTGCAGATATCCAGCTTGCGGATGGAAGCTCCGGTATCGACGCGGTGAACAACATTCTCAGCCAGGATGCGGTTCCTGTTATTTTCATCACCGCCTTTCCCGAAAGATTGCTGACAGGAGAACGGCCGGAACCGACCTTCCTCGTTACCAAACCGTTCAATCCCGATATGGTCAAGGCATTAATCACCCAGGCCCTGTTCTTCAAAGAGAGCAGCAAAGCCAAGGCGTAGAGCGCGTTGCTTTCCTGCCTCGGGAACAAAACAGCGTCTTGCCCGTTTTGAATCCGACAAGACAGGGAGATGATAAATGCTTTATTATGCTGTAATTTTTCTGATCATAGCACTTGTGGCAGGCGCGTTAGGTTTTGGTGGTATTGCCGGCGCCTCGGCCGGCATCGCTCAGATCATTTTCTACGTGTTCCTGGCGCTGCTGCTAATCTCATTGATCGCCAGCATCATACGTCGCGCTTAACCGCAGCAAATCACAAAAACCGCCGGTCTCGTACCGGCGGTTTTTGTGTATCTTTAAGAAGTCCTGTCCGGGATTGCGGCAAACTCAATTTTTGTAGTAGGTCACGCTGAATGAAGCGTGGGAGCCAAGGGTGTTCTGGCGAAATTTCAGCATGGCCTCACTTGATGGCCCACCAATCAATTGGTCAAAACTTGCGCGTCTCGCTCCGCGTGCAATCGTTCTGTACATCCTTGCCATTTTAGTAGTGCGCCTTTTTCTTTCGCGGTTTATGGAAATCGATGAGGCGCAATTCGTTGGCGAAGTTGCGTTCGCTTGGAACTATGGCAACTCGCATCCGCCAATGTACAATTGGCTGGTGCGACTCGCGCTCGAACTGACTGGTTGGAACTGGGTTCTTGCTGTCGCTCTGGTGCGCCTTTCCCTGCTTGGGCTCTATCACTGGCTTAGTTTCGATACTGCGCGCCGACTGGGTGGTGACCGCGCAGGCGTACTAGCATTAACTGCGTCGGCGTTTCTGCCACAGATAGTCTGGATGTCCATCCAGACTACAGCACATACTATTCTCGTTATTTCCGCATCAATCGGCATCGTTCATGCCTTTGCCCTGTTGCGTGAGGGGAAGGGTACGCGTGCATACATCTGGTTTGGCATCTGGGCGGCAATCGGGGCCTTGGCCAAATATAACTTCTTCATTTTTCTGGTCAGCTTCCTCATCGCTGCGGTGATGACTGCACCAATTCGCCGTCAATTGTTCCAGCGGCGGATCTGGATCTCGATTGCTATTTTCATTGCTGCTTTTACACCCGTTATTGTCGCCTCCCTCAACGCACCCTTGGCGGCGACAGCCGGCAGAATGCATAAGCTTGCGCAGGCCATCGGCTACCTGGAATCATTCGATCTTCCGCGGGTAGGGATCGACGGGCTTGCTAGTCTCTTGATTTCAACTTTCCTGTGGGCCGGCCCTGCCCTCATAATCTTCTGGATTGGTCGGAGCCGCGATCATCCACGTCCCCCGCCGGATGGCGGCGCGGATGTCCGCAAGCTCCTGCTTCGCACGGTACTGATTGGCCTTGCCGCCTTCGCCGCGCTGGTTTTCATTGCCGACTACCATTCCGTCGCAGAGCGCTATATGGCCCCGATTCTGGCACCAACTGCGATCCTTTTGGCGCTTTCTTTGCCGCAGGCACTCGGCGCACGCAATGTGCTCGTCATCTCAGGCGCCATGTACGTCCTTGCCCCGTTGGCGGTCGCGATGATTGCCCTGTTCGGCACCCCTCGATTCAATTTTCCCTTCGACGGCGTTGCCGACGCCATTCGCGCACAGAACCCCACGCCTGCGAGGATCGCGTCCAACCGTCAGGATGATGCGGGCAATGTGGCAGCGCTCTTGCATTGGCCGCCTGAACGGGGCGAAGCCTCGGATATTGTTCTGGTCTGGCAGGGCAATGATGATCCTGGCGAAGAAGCGCTAGCGCGATTACCGGCCGACGCGCAGCCGATCGGACCGGTAACGCGGGTGACCGCGCGAGTGCGAAACTTCAATGGTGAATTGCGAACCTTTAGCTTCCAGCGCTATTCATCTCGGTTACCGATACCGGATCAGAATAGCGGCGGATGAGCCAGAAAACGCCGACTGTATCAAGAAACGCCACCGCGGCGCGGTCAAAAAAACCATACTTCGATACGCCGGCCAGTCTTGGCCGGTCCTCGACGTCGACCTCGATTACTGGCAGCCCGGCCCGTCGCGACAAAGCCGGGATGAACCGATGCATGTTGTCGAAATAGGGCAGACTTTGCGCTACTACAGCCGGAAGAATCTTGAAACCGCATCCCGCATCCCGGCAATCATCCTTCAGCAGCCGTTTGCGCACGAAATTTGCGGATCTTGAAGTCAACAGTTTGACGATGCCATCGTTGCGCCGTTTCCTTACACCTGCGAAAAGCGCGGGTGACGCGCGCTCAAGGCGAGGCCACAATCGCGCAATATCCATAGGGTCATTCTGGCCATCGCCATCCAGCGTCGCAATCCATCGGCCTTGGGCCGCCCGAAAGCCGCTGATCAAGGCGCGTGATTTGCCGGTGCGTTTTTTGTGGCGCAGCACACGGGTGTGGTCGCCGGCGGCCGCTGCTTCCTCTGCCGATCCATCAGCGGACCCGTCATCGACCACAATGATCTCATAGGATGGGCCGGATAAGAGGGCTGTATTGATTTCCCTCACCAGGTTTCCGATGTTGCCGGACTCGTTGTAACATGGGATTACGATCGTCAAATCGGTCATATTGAGAACCATTGGTGAAGGGGATGCCACATCCGGATGCCCAAGATCACTGAGTGATTTTGCAGATGCAGCCACCACCTAAATATAGACATGTTGGAGCGAATTCCATCCCCTTGGACAGTATCCGCGTCAAGAAGCATCGACCAATGTTCAATGCGGTGTTCGGAGCGCCGCAATTCCGCCACGTCAATCAATGCTAAATCATCAGGCTTTCGGCGCGGCTGGTTTATGGTTAATACTTCATTAATCGAAGTCTCCCTAAAGTCGGGATAAAACCATCGCTCTAGTCCGGTCCGGCAATGAAATTTGAGGCATCAAAGGCAACCCTGAAAGGCAAACGCACATTCTCACATGTCGTTTTCCTGATTGTAGCCTTGGCCGGCATGTCAGCCATTCCATCGTTCGTTCAAGCACAAGAACATGGCTTGCAACCGGCTCCGGAACCTTTGGATGCAAAGCGCGCACAAACTGCCAAGGAACTCGAAGACCTGACCGGGCAGATATCGATGTCCTCGGAACGTGTCACGGCGCTGGACAATGAAATCGCGTCGCTGAAAAAGGATCAAACCACGATAACCGCCGCACTCATCCAGTCGGCCAAGACCGAGAAAAAGTTGAGTGAGGATATCACCGGCTTTAGCGACAAGCTCGCCGGTCTGCGTGAGCGAGAAGACAGTATAAAGGCGTCGCTGAAATCTCGGCGTGGCGCGCTCGCCGAAGTGCTTGCGGCCTTGCAGCGCATGGGCCTCAACCCGCCGCCGGCAATTCTCGTTCGTCCGGATGATGCCCTCGCATCCGTGCGAAGCGCGGTTCTTCTCGGCGCTGTTGTTCCCGAAATGCGTCAGCAAACCGAAACCCTGATTGCAGATCTCAAGGACCTAACCCGCGTCAAGACCTCGATTGCCGAGGAACGGAGCCGTCTGACCGCCGCACTTTCAGGGCAGGCGGAGGAGAAGACACGGCTCGACCTGCTTCTTGCTGAGAAGCAAAAAATGCAGACCACCTCTGAAGAAACGCGCCTCGCTGAGCAACAGCGTGCCGAGGACCTCGCCAAGCGGGCCACGTCGCTGCGCGATCTGATTGCCTCCATGGAAAAGGACATGCAGGAGGTCAAGAAGGCCGCCGATGCTGCAAGCGCGCAGGAGCAACAGAAGATGGCTGCAAGCCAGCAACGTGCCGATGATTTCGCCTCCAACCAGAGCCGTCTTTCGGCACAGGTTAATTTTGCGTCGCTGAAAGGCCATCTTTCCATGCCAGCAGCAGGTAAGCTTGTGAAGCATTTCGGCGACGATGATGGTGTGGGCGGCACGGTTCAGGGTGATACGCTCGCGACCGCTCCAGGCGCCACAATTACTTCACCGGTCGACGCAGTAGTCCTTTATGCAGGCGCATTCAGGTCATACGGTCAACTCTTGATACTTGACGCGGGCAATGGATATCATGTTGTCTTGGCGGGAATGAATAAAATCAACGTCTCCCAGAACCAGTTTGTACTGGCTGGAGAACCGGTCGGTGTGATGAACAAGCAACTTATTGCGAGTACCGCACCTGTTCCGATGGGAAATGGAGCTCCAATGCTTTACATTGAGTTCCGGAAGGATACAAAACCTGTTAATCCCGCTCCCTGGTGGGCGGAAAGGCTTGCTGGAAGGACCGCAAATGATACGTAGGCTAACGCTTCTCATGGCCGGAGCCCTGTTGGGTGCGACGGCAATGGTCGTTGTGCAGGGAGCTCTGCCCACAACCGCTGCAGAAGCTGCGGGCACCGATACCTATAAACAGCTATCAATTTTTGGTGATATATTCGAGCGCGTCCGCGCCCAATATGTCACGCCACCCGACGACAAAAAGCTGGTCGAGAGCGCCATCAACGGCATGCTTACCTCGCTCGATCCACACTCATCCTACATGAATGCCGAACAGGCGCAGGACATGCGCGTTCAGACCAAGGGTGAATTCGGCGGCCTCGGTATCGAAGTCACCATGGAAAACGAACTTGTGAAGGTCATCGCTCCGATCGAGGACACGCCGGCATCGAAGGCTGGCGTTTTGGCGGGCGACTATATTTCGCAAATCGATGGCACTGAGGTGCGTGGCATGACGCTGACCGACGCCGTCGACAAGATGCGCGGCGAGGTGAACACGCCTATCGAACTGACGCTCATTCGTCAGGGTGCCGACAAGCCAATCAAGCTCACTATTGTCCGCGACGTAGTCAAGGTCAAGGCTGTCCGCTCCCGGGTCGATAACGACGTTGGTTATGTCCGCGTCATTTCTTTCACGGAACAGACCTTCGAGGACCTGCAGAAGGCAATCAAGGACATCCAGAGCAAGGTTCCGGATGACAAGCTCAAGGGCTTCGTCCTCGATCTGCGCTTGAACCCCGGTGGTCTGCTGGACCAGGCCGTCGCCGTCTCCGATGCTTTCCTCGACAAGGGCGAAGTTGTCTCGACACGTGGCCGCGATCCGCAGGATATCACCCGGTTCGACGCTAGGCCCGGCGATCTGACCAACGGCAAGCCGCTGATCGTCCTGATCAATGGCGGCTCGGCCAGTGCTTCGGAAATCGTCGCCGGTGCGTTGCAGGACCATCGCCGCGGAACGATCCTCGGAACACGCTCGTTCGGCAAAGGTTCGGTCCAAACAATCATACCGCTCGGTGAAAGCGGCGCATTGCGTCTGACGACGGCGCTCTACTACACACCTGCTGGCAAATCCATCCAGGGCAAGGGTATTGTCCCGGACATAGCTGTCGACCAGCCGCTTCCCGCCGACCTTCAGGGCAAGGCGGAGCCAATGAGTGAATCCAGCCTGAAGGGTCACATCAAAGGCGTGCAAGAAGATGCTGAGGGTTCTGGGTCGATCGCCTATGTGCCGCCAGATCCGAAAGACGACCTGCAGCTCATCCAGGCACTGAAGCTTCTGCGCGGCGAACAGGCAAATGCAGCCTTCCCGGCTGATCCCAAGAAGGGTGTGCCGAACTGACATGAAAATGGGGACCGGACTTTTCTCCTATAGTCTGGTCCCCATGGTTCATCTTCCCAACCATGTTTCCTTCCCTGATATCTACTGCGGCCAAAACGCGTGAACTCCGATCTCAACCGGCCGCTGGGACAAAACGGCAAACGGCCAGACCCAAAATCTGACAAGACACCGGCCGTCCGCTGGCTACTGCCATCGGCTGCGATTGTCTGTGTCCTTGGTCTTGCCTCGCTCGTCACTTACACCAGCCATCAAGGCTTCCGCAGGCCCGTACCTGAACCGCCAAAGCCGCAGATTGCGGAGGCCGCACCGGCCACTATCCCGCCACCAGTCCCAGCACATGACACTAAAAGCCAGCCGGGCAATATCGTCACGGCGCCTGAAGGCGGCCCCAAGGTAATTGTCGTTGGCGATCCTACACGGCGCGCCCAGGACCCGCGCACTGCCCATATTCCCGAACCCGATATGCTGGAGCAAAGCCCGCAGGGGCCATTGCCCATAATTGCGCCCGATGGCCGTCGCCCGCTCGATATCTATGCCCGGCCATGGTCAGGCGCGCGTGGTGCTCGCGTCGCCATCGTCATCGGGGGATTAGGCCTGTCGCAAACCGGGTCGCAACAGGCAATCCAGACGCTGCCTCCCGAAGTGACACTGGCGTTCTCGCCGGAAGGCAACAGCCTCCTCCGCTGGATGCAGGCAGCACGTCAGGATGGCCATGAAGTGCTGATGCAGATCCCGCTCGAACCATATGACTATCCGCGAGTCAATCCAGGACGCAACACGTTGACCGTGGATGCATCGCCCGCGGGAACTTTGGAAAACCTGCACCGGACAATGGGCCGCATCACCAACTACACTGGTGTCATGAACTATATGGGTGCACGCTTCACCGCCGAACCTGAGGCACTGTCCACTGTCATTCAGGATATCGCCAAGCGGGGCCTGCTCTATCTGGACGATGGCACATCGGCGCGCAGCAAGGCCGATAACGTTGCCGCGCAACAGGGCGCACCTTTCGCCGCAGCCGATCTTTTGATCGACGCTTCGCAGGATCGCGGCGCGATTCTGAAGAAGCTTGATGAGCTGGAGCGCATTGCCCGTGCCAAGGGTACTGCGATCGCCACCGGCTCCGCCTTCGACGTAACAGTGGAAGCGGTCACATCATGGGCCAACGAGGCGAAGGCGCGCGGTGTAGAGATAGTCCCTGTCTCCGCCCTTGTCCGCGATCCGGAAAAAGGTTAGCAACCGGTGGCCTGGAGCTTTTGCATGAGCAAGAACAAGAAACCTGTCGATCCTGAATCCCTGCCCTACCGGCCCTGCGTTGGTATCATGGTGCTCGACCGGCAAGGCCTGGTCTGGGCCGGGCACCGCATCGTCATTGCCAATGACGAAATGGATGGTGCAAGGCAGCTGTGGCAAATGCCGCAAGGCGGCATTGATCAAGGCGAGAACCCGGAACCCGCAGCCTTGCGCGAACTCTATGAGGAGACGGGTATGAAATCCGTATCTCTCCTCGCCGAAGCACCCAATTGGATCAACTACGATTTGCCTCCTCATCTTGTTGGGGTTGCGCTGAAGGGCAAATATCGCGGCCAGACGCAAAAATGGTTCGCCTATCGCTTCGAGGGCAATGAAACCGAAATTGCGATCAATCCGCCTCCCGGCGGTCACACGGCCGAATTCGACGAATGGGCGTGGAAACCCATGGCACAATTGCCCGACCTCATCGTTCCCTTCAAGCGCAAGGTCTATGAAGAAGTGGTCGCAGCGTTCAGCCATTTAGTGGACTAAATTTTATCTCGTGCCACCTGCCAGATCTCACCGATTAACGCATGCTCTCTATACTCATTGTGTGCCCGGCCAACGCCTCGAGCATTGTGCCCCAGTCGTCCGGATGCAGTTCATGACCGCCTCCTTCAATTTCGACCAGCTTCGACGCTGGTACGATCTTGATGAATTCGCGGCCATGTTCGACGGGAAAGATGGGATCAGAGGTGCCGTGGACAACAAGAAGCGGTACTTGAAGGCCGGCGAGTTTGCCCTTCTGGGTATCTCCGCCGGAAAGCAGAAAATGATTGGTTGCACTTTCAAAACGGCGCGCTCGATCATAGTCCATTGCGATGAAGTCTCGCGCATGTCGCTCGTCAAACGGGTGTCTTGTACTGGAAATCGCGCGGACGTCGGCAAGCATGAACTCGACAACCTGCGTGCGATCTGACCAATCGAGATCGGCGTAACTGGCGGAATGCTCTGTGTAGGCGGCAGTCATTCCAGGTAGGTGAGCGGTATCAACGCCGACAGGTGATGTGCTTATCAGTGTCAGTGTTCGCGATCGTTCTGGATATTTCAACGCCACAAGTTGTGCGATCATGCCCCCCATGGACATACCAACAATATGCGCCGAGGAAATGCCGTAGCCATCGAGCACGCGGATCGCATCGTCGGCCATGTCATCGAAGCTGTATTCAGGTTTGCCAACCGGATAGTTTGTCGAAAGCCCCGTATCACGATTGTCATAGCGAATGACATAGCGGCCTTTGTCTGCAAGACGCTGGCAGAACTCCTTCGGCCACCACAGCATCGAGGCCATGGCGCCCATGATCAGCAGGATTGCCGGATCATTCGGATTGCCGAATGCTTCGCTCGCCAGCTCGACGTCATCTGTCTTGACTAATTTCGTTTGCATGCCGTCACCTTGCCTCTCCGCATTCACCCGCTAAACGTCACTGGGGCAAGCGGTCCAAGTCGTCGTAAAGCGCTTGACTGTGTTTATAAAGTTTCTCGAAGAATACCTGCATTGGCGCATAAATATCCGACCAACGGGCGTCCGGCATTATTTCATCGACATAGGAAACATGGTCGTCCACGGCCGCTACCAAATTGGCAAAGCGCCCGGTCGCGGTTGCAGCCATGATAGCGCAGCCGACAATGCCGCATTCAGCTTCAACGGGCACCAGAATCGGTATGTTGTAGACGCTGGCTTTTATCCTCATCCAGAGCTTCGTCTTCGCGCCGCCGCCCGAAGCGATTATCCGTTCAAGGGGCACTCCGGAGATGGCATCGAGAACATTGATGTGACGCTTCACCGCGAAGGCAACACCTTCAAGAATTGCGCGGTGCATGTGCGCAAGGCCATGGGAAGCGCCTATCCCGAAATATTGCGCACGCGCATTGCGATGTTCGCCAAGCCGCTCGCCTGCAAGATAGGGCATAAAGAACAGCCTTTCCGATCCAGGAGGGGCTTCCTCAGCCCTCCCAACGATATCGGAATATGACAGCTGCTTTTCATGGAAAGCCCGGCGAGCCCATCGCACGGCGTCCCCGCCCGATTCCAGCAGCATGAAGGCGCCCCAATTGCCCTCGACCGTCCCGACATTGCAGACGGCTGCGTCAAGCAGCGGCTGGTCCGCGACGGCAGTTATGATCGCGGAAGTACCCATGACTTCCGATCCGACGCCCGGACGGCATACGCCCGATCCAAGAAGCGCAGCCGGATAGTCCCCCGCCCCGACAAGGACCGGCGTCCCCTCGCGCAAGCCGATTTCGATCGCGGCGTTTCCTGTAACGTGACCAAGAATCTCTAGCGGATTACGCAATGGCGCCAGCTTGGCCCTGTCGAGGCCCAGAAGTGCGATCATCTTTTCCGACCATTCTCCAGTCATCGGATCCATGAGAAAGCTTGCACCTCCATCGGTGCGATCCATGGCAATCTCTCCGGTCAGCCGCAGATTGATATAGTCCTTTGGCATAAGGACTGCCGCTGTCCGCCGATAGGCATCAGGGTCATTGTCGCGCAGCCACTGCAGCTTGAAACCCGGCCAGGCTGGCGTCGCCGGATTGGCAGAGTCAGCGAGGTAGCTTTCCGGCCGATGCAACTTTTCGAAAGCTGCGACGTACCCGACTGTGCGTTTGTCGTTCCACAGCGGCGCGGTATCACGTACCAGTTTGCCGGCATCGTCCACGAGCACGGTACCGTGCATCTGGCCACAAGCAGCGATGGCGTCGATATTCGAGCGTGCGTGTGGAACCTTGTCAAGCACCTCGCGGATTGTCGCCACGACGCCCTGCCACCAATCGCCGGGCCGCTGCTCCGACCAGCCGAATTGCGGCACGATCTGCTCGTGTTCCTGCGCGGCGATCACAAGGATTTTGCCCTTGGAATCCACAAGCGCGCTCCGTACACTTCCCGTGCCTACATCAATCGCAAGCGTGAGCTTACCTGCCAAGTGCTTCGCCCGTACTCTTTAAGAACAGATGCATCCTTTCCACATCGATCGGAATGTTGACGACATCGTCTGGACGGATCGGCGAGCCCGCGGCAACCTGGGCCGTGAATGGCGCAGTTCCTGTCTTGCCAATGGCAAGCGTGTGTGGTCCGAGCGGCTCGATATCAGCCACCTTTAGCGGCACCGTTGGAAACGATCCCGTCGCAATCATTGTGTGCTCCGGTCTGATGCCAAGCACGACCTCTTCGCCGGCCGCGCTCGTCAGCGCTTGTGTTCGATTTGCCGGTATTGGCACCCTCACATCATTTCCCGCCCGAAAGCAGAGCCCGCTACCATCCCGCTCGAGCCGGCCTTCGATGAAGTTCATGCTCGGAGCCCCGATGAAGGCGGCGACAAACAGATTCTTCGGCGACTCATAAAGTGTGATCGGGTCCGCTGCCTGCTCGATACGTCCCTGGTTCATCACAACCACGCGATCAGCCATTGTCATAGCCTCTACCTGATCGTGCGTGACATAGACGATGGTGGTTTTCAGGCGGCGATGCAGAAGCTTGATCTCGGTTCGCATTTCAATGCGCAGCTTGGCATCGAGATTGGAAAGAGGCTCGTCGAACAGGAAAACTTCGGGCTGACGCACAATGGCACGGCCAATGGCGACGCGCTGGCGTTGTCCGCCCGAAAGCGCGCTCGGTTTGCGTTGAAGATAGGCGCCGAGATTGAGAATGCGCGCTGCATTTGCGACCGACGTTTCAATATCAGTCTTTGATGTGCCGCGCACTTTCATGCCATAGCCAATATTCTCGGCGACCGTCATGTGGGGGTAAAGCGCATAGTTCTGGAACACCATCGAACAGTTGCGCAAACCTGGACGGAGGTTGGTGACATCGCGGTCACCGATGCGGATTTCTCCGGAGGTCGCCTGCTCCAGCCCGGCGATCATGCGCAGGGTCGTCGTCTTCCCGCAACCGGAAGGCCCGACAAGCACAACGAATTCCTTATCAGCGATCACCAGATCGAGTGGTGGAATAACCTCGACCTTGCCAAACGATTTGGTGACCTGTTGCAAACGCACTAGGGACATGCCGTGCCTTTTCATACGAACTCCGTCGCGCTGCTACAGCGGCGACCGACGCTTCATTTCTCAACTGGAACTATCCCGCCAACACTAGCGGCGGGCGGGATAGCGACTCGTCATTATTTTGCCGGGAGGCCCATTGACGATCGATAGGCCGCAAGCTGCTTGTCGCGGCCAAAATCGTCGGTCAGCTTGTTCCATCCCTGCGCCACCGTATCAAGCGCCTGCTGGGGCGTCACCTCGCCAGCCAATGCTTTCGACAGCTCGATCTCCAGAATTTCTGTGTAGGAAAAATAACCCGGCAAGCGCATGTCAAGCGCGGTGTTCTTTGCGGTAACGGCATCCTTCTGGGCACCGAGGTACTCCTTGGCCTCACGTGCCGAGAATATCTTCGACCAAAGTTCGGCGTTGGTCGTATGCGAGATACGATACGGGTTGACCCCTGTGCCACCTGTGATCGCCGCCTGTCCCGACACAGCGGGACTGGTCAGAAACTTGATATAGTCCCAAGCTGCATCCTGATTCTTGGATGAAGCGGGAACAGCCGCCTGCCACCCGCCGAACGCCATGAACGATGTCTGGATAACGTGGTCGAACTTGTCCCACTTCTTGGTCTTGTAGTTCCAGATTTCGTCCGATCCAGGCAGCGATGCAGAGCCGACATTGCCCGCAACCTTGGATTGCTTGGGATCGGCGCCAATAACACCGGTATCACCCCAGCCAATCGACTCCGCCACCTGACCACCGGCAAACGCTGCATTCACTTCGCCAAACGAGAAATTCAGCGCATTGGGCGGCGCGAGTTTCGACGCCTTTATATATTCCTCCAACCCGCGGACCCAGCCAGGATTGTTAACCTGGGCATCCATCGTGTCCGGGTCAAAGAACATGGCGCCCGGATTGTCCGGATGGCTTGTATATCCGGCAACATGGCTGAAGAGGAACCAGAATTGCTGTCCGCCGCGGCGGAAAGCCTCTGCCGTACCCCACAGTCCGTTCGCCGGTTGCTGGAAGAATTCAGCAATATCGAGATACTGCTTCCAGGTCTTTGGCGGCGCCAGATCGTAGCCATACTTGGCCTTGAATGCCGTCTGGTTTTCCGGCTTCTCAAACAGATCGATACGGTAGGTATAGGTATGCGCATCGCCGTCCATCGTCTGCGACAGAACCTTGCCATTCCAGACCATCAGCTGTTCGCGATAAACGGGAGCGATATCCTCCCAGTCTGGGCCGGACTGCATAGCCTTGGGCATCTCCGACAGATAGTCGGTGAAATCCGGCGCCCAGGCTGGCGCGAAGGCAATCACGTCAAACGTGTCTTCGCCCGATGTCAGCGATGTTACGATCTTTGGATAGAGCTCCGACCATGGAAATTCAACGACATTCACTTTGCCGCAAGTTTTCTCCGTCCAGCCTTTGGCGGCAAGCTGCAGCGCGGAAGCGATATATGGTCCGGTCTGCGTCGTCGCAGTCAGGGTGATGCCGGTATAGTCGGGGTCGCAGGCAAGCGCCGATGACGCGCCCGCCATCGCCAGCAGACCCGCAGCCGTAGTACTCAATAGCAATCTTCTCATGTTTTCCTCCCTGGAATTTACGATGATCAGTTATTGTAAATGCTTATTTTATTGCTCCCAGAAGCAGGCCGGATCGCATCAGCCTGCTTAGAATTCCAGCCATGATAACCATGGGTATGATGGCAACCAAGGCGGCCGCGGAAATCGACCACCATTCGTCACCGCGCTGACTATTTTGACCCGCAACGAGAATTGGAAGAGTCTGCCATCTGGAGTTTGTCAGAAACAGCGCAAACAAAAACTCGTTCCAGACGAACGCCAAGGTGATCATGAACGTCGCTATCAGTCCTGGCTTCGACATTGGTACCACGATGCCAAAGAATATTCTCCACGAAGGAACATTATCCACCATCGCCGCTTCCTCCACTTCGATGGGCAATGCGGCAAAGAAATCGCGCATGAGCCAGATCACGATCGGTAGTGAAAAAGCCACATAGGCGAAGGTCAGGCCGGTATAGGTATCGACGAGCTTGAATCCGAGCTTTCCCATTTCAGTATACATCAGAAACAACGCGAATGCCGCGACGATCGGCGGAAACATGCGCTGGCTGACGAACCAGAAGACAATATCGTCATTGCCTAGAACGGGACCGGGGAGCCGTATCCGGCTGGAGCCTATCGCGAGAGCGAGGGCTGCGACAAAGGCATAAATGAGCGATGTTGCTTGTCCAAAACCCGCAACGTGTCGTCCAAGCAGGTATCCACCGAAAGCCACCACGACGAATATAACACCCGTCAGAAGTTTGACCTCGAAGGTGAATCTCACCAGGGCATAGGCTGCCATAGAACCCACCGCCGTTGCGATGACCGAGGCTGAAAGGCCAATAATCGTCGAGGCCATGAAGTTATTGTAGAACTGTCCGCGCTGGCCCGACAAAAGCTCGGTCCACGCCGTCAATGTCGGTTCAAAATCGACAAACGGCAGGTAAGTCGGCCCGCCAACAACACCCAATGGTGACTTGAATGACGTTATTGTCACCCAATAGAGCGGGAAGAAGGTAAATGCCAGCCAAAGCAGACAGCCTGCAAGCGCCCACCAGCGTCCATTTCCTTTCAGATCCCTCACACTCATTTGTGCTTCTCCAGATAGGGTTTCAGGATCGCGAGGTAGACAAGGCCGATTACGGTGATGACGATCAGGAACAGGAAGGACAGCGCCGACGTATAACCAAGATTGAACTTCTTGAAGCCTTCCTGATAGGCGAACAGCGTCAGGGTTTCGGTT
Source organism: Phyllobacterium trifolii (assembly GCF_014192095.1). GTDB lineage: Bacteria > Pseudomonadota > Alphaproteobacteria > Rhizobiales > Rhizobiaceae > Phyllobacterium > Phyllobacterium trifolii. The sequence continues at coordinate 308,932 of NZ_JACHXN010000005.1, read as the reverse complement.
GAAATTCCCGGGCCTCCACCGGTCATGACAAACACCGTGTCGATGATCTTGTAGCTCTCGATCAGCCGGATAAACACCACCGCCACAGAAATTGGCAGCATCATCGGGAAGGTGATCCCCCAGAACTGCTGCCATGAGCTGGCATTCTCCAGCGCTGCCGCTTCATAGACATCATCTGGCAAGGTCTGCAGCCCTGCAAGCAACATCAGCATGACGAAGGGCGTCCACTGCCAAACCTCAACAGAAATGATCGCCCCGATAGCCCATCTCGTCTGTGTCAGGAAAGGCAGGTTGGGAAAGCCGAAAAATGTCATCAGCTCATTGAGCGGACCCATGGTCGGGTTGAGGATTTGCCGCGCGATCAAAGCAACCGCGACTGGCGCTACAAGCATCGGCAGCAAGAAACTGACGCGGAACAGACCCTCGCCCGGAACATTTCTGTTGAGCGCGAGCGCCACGGAGAAACCTATGACATATTGCAGAGCCACAGAGATGAAGGCGATGATCGTCGTCGTCCACGCGACGTGCCAGAACCTTGGATTCTGCAGAAGCTCGGCATAGTTGCCGAATCCGACGAATCTTGGCGGAATTGGCGGGACGAGCCGCAAGCTCATGAAGCTGGTCGTTAGCGAATAGATCAACGGAAATATGGAAATCACCAGGACGATCAGTAGCGCTGGCCATATAAAAAAATGCTTGATCGGATCATTTCGAGTCATGCCGCACCGCTGACGCAGCAAACTGCGATCCGGAAGCAGGACACCTTAAAATCAGACATAGATCTCCTCCCACCAAGGACCTGACCTTGATGAATCCCCCGAACTCTTTGTAGCGTAATTACGCAATTTTTCTCAGTCAACACAATTCTACCCCGAATGCCTGCAAGCGAGTGCCCCGCTCGCATTGCAAATATTCGCTTGCGCGCGCACTTTTGTAGTTTTATGTAATTTTACTACAGAATGGAGATTGACTATTGTGCGCGAACCAGTCGCCAGCCTCGTAGACCCTTATGCCGGCGGAATGAGCGGGCACACCGGTCGCTATGAAAAGCGCTTGAGCGACCTCGCCGGGGTGTATGAGAACACACAAGCCCATGCGACGCTCGTAAAAAGCTTGAATGATCCAGTCGTCTATAGTGTCGAGGATTTTCGACCGGGCTCGCACGGCGGCGACCTTATTTACGGCGTCACCCGCATGAATGCCGGGCGCGTCGACAGGGAGTTTTTTCTTACGCGCGGTCACATTCATTCCAACGCGAATCGGCCGGAGATTTATTATGGTCAAAGCGGGCATGGCCTCATGCAATTGGAATCGCCGCAGGGCGAGACACGCATCATAGAAATCACAGCGCAGACTATCTGCTACGTTCCACCATACTGGATTCACCGTTCCATCAACATCGGTGAAACGGACCTTGTGATGGTCTTCGCTTACCCTTCCGATAGTGGTCAAGATTACAGTATAATCGAAAAATCAAACGGAATGCGCCATCGTGTGATGAGCAGTGATGACGGGTGGGAACTGGTGGACAACGCCTGTTACAACCAGCGAACAGGTGAACAGGTTGCTGCACTCATGAAGAATAATCCTTGATCAAAAGCCCCTCATCTGGAGAATCGTAAGTGATTGCTTACACACCAGCGACGCTGCCCACACTTTACTTCATCGGCGTCACAACCGGCAAAAGCTCCATCATGAAGGTCTTTCCCGCATGGGCCAAGTATCTACGACTTGAAACCGCTGTCATCAAGGGCATCGATTTTAAACTCCATGACGATCCTGCCGCCTACCGCGAAGCTGTGGCGTTCATCCGGGACGATCCCCTTTCTCTCGGCGCGCTGGTGACGACTCACAAGATTGATCTCTTTCACGCTTGCCGCGATATGTTCGACACTATCGATCCGCTTGCACAATTGATGGGTGAAACCAGCTGCATTTCCAAACGGGATGGCAAGCTGATCTGTCATGCGAAGGATCCCATTTCGTCCGGCCTTGCGATTGATGGTTTTCTCGGCGAGCAGTATTTTTCCGGTAGTGAAGCTGACCTCTTCTGCTTGGGCGCAGGCGGCTCTACGATTGCGATCACTTGGCACCTGATGCGCCGTTCGCGCGGCGAGGACGCCCCTCGGCGAATACTCGTTTCCGATCGCAGCCAGGAACGCCTGGATGAGATCCGCCGCATTCACGAACAGGTCGAAAGCGTCGTCCCCATAGAATACATTCTATCTCCTGAAACTGACGCCAACGACCATGTATTACGCCAGATCAAGCCGGGCTCCCTCGTCATAAATGCCACGGGCCTCGGCAAGGATGCACCGGGTTCGCCCTTGTCCAACGCCTGCCAGTTTCCCGAGCGTTCTGTGATATGGGATCTGAACTATCGAGGCGATCTGATTTTTCTCGACCAGGCACGCAGCCAGCAACAGAACCACAATCTGCAGGTTGTGGATGGCTGGACCTACTTCCTGCACGGCTGGACGCAGGTAATCGCTGAAGTCTTCAATATTGAAATCCCTGTGTCAGGGCCGTCATTCGATCGGATTTCGGCAATTGCCCTTGAAGCATCGGAACGATAGCGATGCATAGAGAAGCAGACGATAACGAAAGAGAGGCACGCCCAGATCTCCGGGATGCCGGTGGTCGGAATATTATAGAAATTATCCGCACGATGCGCGCCGAGCTGCGCAAATCAGATCGTAAGGTCGCGGATGTGGTTCTAATGAATCCCCAGCGAATCCTGAAGGCTACAGTGGGTGAGACAGCCACGCTTGCCGAGGTCAGCCAGCCTACGGTCCTGCGCTTTGCTATGGCGATCGGATGCAAAGGTTTCCAGGATTTCAAGATACGGCTCGCTCAGAGTCTGGCTTTCGGCACACCGGCGACCCATTCGGTCCTGCTAGATACCGATGATCCGGAGACCGTGGCTGAGAAGATCTTCGAGTACACCATGACCAGTCTCGATTGGGCGAGATCACACCTTGACCGGACCGCTCTGCGCAAAGCTATCGATATTCTCGCTCAAGCCCGGACCATCGAATTTTTTGGCTTTGGCGCGTCGGGCATAGTTGCGCGAGACGCCCAGCAGAAATTTCCACTCTTTGGTGTTCCTTGCGGGGCACAGCTCGATTCACATCAGCAAACCATGGTCGCCTCAATGATGAAGCAGGGCGATGTTGCCTTTGTGATTTCCAATACCGGAACAACGCGTTCCATCATCGAGATTGCCCGTATTGCTCGCGCCAACGGCGCCGCCGTTATTTGTCTGACGGGTTCGGACTCGCCGCTCGCCAGTTATTGTGACGTGGCTTTGATCGTCGAGACGCTTGAGAACACCAATATGTATACACCGACGATCTCGCGCATCGCCGCGCTCGTCGTGATCGATATTCTTTCGACCAGCGTGGCGATGCGCCGTCCCCTCGATGATCAAGCGCGGATTCACAATATGAAGCGGCAACTGAGTGATATGCGCAAAGTCCAGCCGATTTGAGAGCCTGGTGCTACGAAGCCATCTCGTAAACGATGCGATCACGCCCCTGGTTCTTGGCCCGGTAGAGGCATTCATCCGCGGCATTGACCAGTTGTTCAAGTGTTTGCCCAGGCTCATGAAACGCAACACCGATACTGACCGTCAATGACAGTTCGCTCCGGGCGACTTTCCGCGATATGCCTCGAACATCGAGCAGTATGCCATGCGCGACCCACGATGCTTTGCCATAGTCTGCATCGGCGAGGAAAACTGCAAATTCTTCGCCCCCAAAGCGCGCGCCGACATCGCGCCGACCCAACCGCTTTCCAATGAGCGTTCCTATCTCTTGCAGGGCATCATCTCCAGCGGCGTGGCCGAACCGATCATTGACCGACTTGAAGTGATCGGCATCTATATAGAGCACGGCCCCGGCACTGAGAGCAGGATTGTTGCCAAGTATCATTTGCTCGACCCGCAGATAAAACTCATGACGCGTTGACAGTCCTGTCATCCCGTCTTTGCGGAACGCGATGTCGAGCTCGTGCGCCATAATCTTCAGGCGATAGTTCAATCCGACCAGAAATGCCCCAAGCGGCCCTCCGACAACGATAACGATCAGCGTTGTCACAAGGATCGTCTTGTCGAGGCTGTCGTAACCGCCGAGCTTGAAGAAGAGGGCGGCCAGGACATTTGCGAGGACACCGCCGAGACCGAGCACCAGCAATATCTGCCTGACGGGCGACAACGCCTCGAACATCATCATCCAGCGATTGAAAGTGTTCATAGATGCCTTCCAGAGATGCGGTCGGCTTCTTATAGGCTCAAAAAATGAAAGATGCGGTAAAGACAGCCCATTACCCTATATCAGGCCTGATCGTAGCCGGGCTAATTGCCCAACGCATCCTTGATTGTCATCCAGGCATTGTCCTTGGCTTGAATGAGCGGCGGTGAGGCCAGTATTTCGGGGGGTTGGCTCCGGCGTTGCCCGTCATGGACCAAGGTCAGCATGCGAATTTCGCCATCGGTAAAATACGGGCTGCCCTCGCCATTGCGGCCATTCAGCGTCGGCCCGACACCCGAGACCTGATAGATCGTCTCCACCATACCCACTCGCGTAAGACTATTGGCAAAATAGTCACGCTCGGCATCGATATCCGGTGCGATGTCATGCGTTACCTGACCGGTATACTCGCTGAATCCCACGCGTTGATCGAAGGTTGCGGAACCGAGCCACACGGGCCGTTGTTCTACGCCCGTGTCCAGCACCTTCCACAAACGAACATGATGTCGCTGCTTTGCGCTGCTGCCAACGGGCATTTCGTAAGCAAGGTCCTCGCGGCGGCCGTCATAAAATAGCGGGCTGACCGGAGCCTGGTCGTAAGGCCGGTCGAGCATCACGCTTCCAATAATATCGATGCTGGAACGCAAGGTCACAGGATCAGCAGGATACCAGGCACCGGCATGCATGGCACGGATGATGTCCTCACGATCACCTATGAGTCCTACATTAAGCGGGTCGCCCGGAATGCCTCGTGCAGTCTTCGTCACCATGGGATGATTGGCGAGGCCTGGCTGTCGTTCATAGTGAGTCCAGGCCATTGGAAGGGCCACATACGCGAGCAACAGGTAAACGGCAACGACGATCGCAGCACCGACAAACAGACGCCTCATTTTCTACCTTGCCCCCGCCCCTATATTCTCTCGGACCGATCTTAGCGCGATAGCTTTGGAAAGAACATGATCCGGTCGTTCGACTGCACTTGATCGTCGGGGCGGCCGTTACACCATATCTAGGGCTTCCCCGGCCTTATAAAGGATCGTAAGCCGGACTTCTATTCGCCGCCTTGGCCGTTCGCCTGTGATCACTGGGGGAACTGCCGTAATAAAAAACGGGCCGAAGCCCGCTTGATTTATCATCGATCGGTTTGGCCCGATCAGGCAGCCTTGATGGCTTCCTCGAGCGTCTTCAATTGGCCGAGAAGGTCTTCTGCCTTGGCCCGATCTTCGCGGGTAGTCGCGTCTTCGAAGTCTTCCTGGGCGTCCTTTATGCGGTTCTGCAACTCGTCGGCCCTTATATCGGCGACGTGTACTGCCGATTCAGCAAGGAGCGTGCAGCCGTCAGGCGTAATGTCAACAAAGCCGCCGAAAACCACATAGCTGTCCAGCTTGCCGTCCGGTGTCTTCACGGCGACGACACCCGGCTTCACAGTTGCCATCAATGGCGCATGGTGCGCCATAACGGTCATGTAGCCCTCGGTACCTGGAACGACGACCTCGATAATCTGCTCCGAAAGAAGCAGACGCTCTGGTGAGACGAGTTCGAACTGAAAGGCTTCTGCCATGATATTCACTCAAATCCTGTGGCGAAAAGGCGGGCCGCAGCCCGCCATCAGTCATGCATTAAGCTGCTTCCGCAGCCAGACGCTGTGCCTTCTCGATCGCCTCGTCGATCGAGCCGACCATGTAGAACGCAGCTTCCGGCAGGTGATCATAGTCACCATTGCAAAGACCCTTGAAGCCCTTGATGGTGTCCGCCAGATCGACCAGCTTGCCCGGCGAACCGGTAAAGATTTCAGCAACGAAGAATGGCTGCGACAGGAAGCGTTCGATCTTGCGGGCGCGGGCCACAGCAATCTTGTCTTCTTCCGAAAGCTCGTCCATGCCAAGGATGGCGATAATGTCCTGAAGCGACTTGTAGCGCTGCAGGATCGACTGAACCTGACGGGCCGTCTGGTAATGCTCGTCACCGACGATCAGCGGATCGAGCATGCGCGATGTCGAGTCCAGCGGATCCACAGCCGGGTAAATACCCTTCTCGGAGATCGCGCGATTGAGAACCGTCGTCGCATCAAGGTGAGCGAACGAAGTCGCAGGCGCAGGATCGGTCAAATCGTCGGCCGGCACGTAAATGGCCTGAACCGAGGTGATCGAACCCTTGTGCGTCGTGGTGATGCGCTCCTGCATCTGGCCCATATCGGTCGCGAGCGTCGGCTGATAGCCCACGGCGGACGGTATACGGCCAAGCAAAGCGGACACTTCGGAACCGGCCTGCGTAAAGCGGAAGATGTTATCCACGAAGAACAGAACGTCCTGGCCCTGGTCGCGGAAATGCTCGGCAACGGTCAGACCCGACAGAGCAACACGGGCACGGGCCCCTGGTGGCTCGTTCATCTGGCCGTAGACGAGTGCGGCCTTGGAGCCTTCGCCGCCGCCTTCCTTGTTAACGCCGGATTCGATCATCTCGTGATAAAGATCGTTACCCTCACGTGTGCGTTCACCCACACCGGCGAATACCGAATAACCGCCATGCGCCTTGGCAACGTTGTTGATCAGTTCCATGATGAGAACTGTCTTGCCGACGCCTGCACCACCGAAGAGACCGATCTTGCCGCCGCGTGCATAAGGCGCGAGGAGGTCGACCACCTTGATGCCAGTGACAAGGATCTCGGCTTCCGTCGACTGCTCGACATATGCAGGGGCTGGCTGGTGGATGGCGCGGGAAAGCTTTGTCTTGATCGGGCCTGCTTCGTCGACCGGCTCGCCGATGACGTTCATGATGCGGCCAAGGGTTTCCTCGCCGACCGGCACCATGATGGGCGAACCGGTGTCGTAAACAACCTGACCGCGGATCAGGCCTTCGGTCGAGTCCATGGCGATCGTGCGCACAGTGTTCTCACCGAGATGCTGCGCAACTTCGAGAACGAGGCGGTTGCCGAGATTGTCGGTTTCCAGCGCGTTCAAAATCTGCGGCAGAACACCACCATCGAAGGCAACGTCGACAACAGCGCCGATAACCTGGCTGACACGACCGGCAACGCCAGTTGCCTTGAGAGCAGTCTTGGGTGTCGCTGATTTTGATACCTTTGCCGGAGCTGCGGCTTTGGCAGCTGGAGCGGCCTTGGCAGCTGCTTTTGGAGCAGCGGCTTTTGCAACCGGCTTCACGGCCTCGGCAGTTGCCTTTGCTGCAGGTGTCTTTGCTGCAGCTGTCTTTGCTGCCGGGGCAGCCTTGGCGGCTGCGGGTGTTTTCGGGGTCGCTGCTTTAGCCATCGATCCTTACCTTCGCGATTAGAGCGCTTCCGCGCCCGAAATAATTTCAATCAGTTCTTTGGTGATCTGGGCTTGACGCTGGCGGTTGTACGACATTGTCAGCTTGTTGATCATGTCACCGGCATTGCGGGTTGCATTGTCCATGGCGGACATACGCGCACCCTGCTCCGATGCCGCGTTTTCAAGGAGAGCGCGGAACACCTGGACGGAAATATTACGCGGGATCAGATCGCCGAGAATGGCGGCCGGATCCGGCTCATATTCATAAACTGCATCGCCTGCGCTCTCCGGCTCGACATCGCCGATTGCACTGGCTGGAATCAACTGCTGGGCAGTCGGTATCTGTGCGATCACCGACTTGAATTCCGAATAGAACAGCGTGGCAACGTCGAACGCACCTTCATTGAAGAGCGTAATGATCTTGTGACCGATCTCGTCCGCATTGACAAAGCCAAGTGTTTTGACTTCACGCAAATTGACATGATCGATGATATTCTTGCCGAGATCACGGCGCAGGATGTCTGCACCCTTCTTGCCAACGGTAATGATCTTGACCGTCTTGCCATCGGCGAGAAGCCTGCGGGTATGGTCACGAGCCAGACGCGCGATCTGCGCGTTGAACCCGCCGCAAAGGCCACGTTCAGAGGTGCAGACGACAAGCAGATGCACATCGTCCTTGCCTGTCCCGCTCATCAGCACAGGCGCATCATCGCCATCGACATTGGAAGCGATGTTCGCCAGCACCGCAGCCATACGCTGCGAATAGGGACGAGCGGCTTCCGCAGCCTCCTGCGCACGACGCAGCTTCGCCGCGGCGACCATTTGCATCGCCTTGGTGATTTTCTGCGTCGCCTTGACCGAGGCGATCCGGTTTCTCAGATCCTTTAACGAAGGCATCCGTTCATCCCGTCCGTAATGTTAAGCGAAGGACTTGGCAAAGCCGTCAACAGCGGCCTTGAGCTTGCCTTTGGTCTCGTCGCTGATCTGCTTTTCCTTGGCGATCGTCGCGAGAACATCCTTGTGTTCCGTACGAAGCCATGTGAGCAGACCTTGCTCGAAATTATTGACCTGACTGACGGCGAGTTTGTCGAGATAGCCATTGACGCCGGCGTAGATCACCGCAACCTGCTCTTCCGTCTTCAGCGGCGAGAACTGTGGCTGCTTCAAAAGCTCGGTCAGGCGCGCGCCACGGTTGAGCAGGCGTTGTGTCGAGGCATCGAGATCAGAACCGAACTGGGCAAAGGCCGCCATTTCGCGGTACTGAGCCAGCTCACCTTTAATCGAGCCGGCAACCTGTTTCATCGCCTTGATCTGCGCGGCAGAACCAACACGAGAAACCGACAGACCGACGTTAACAGCCGGACGGATACCCTGGTAGAACAGGTTGGTTTCAAGGAATATCTGGCCATCGGTGATCGAAATCACGTTGGTCGGGATATAGGCAGAAACGTCGTTCGCCTGGGTCTCGATGACAGGCAATGCGGTCAGCGAACCAGCACCGTTGTCCTCATTGAGTTTGGCGGAGCGCTCAAGCAGACGGGAGTGCAGATAGAAGACGTCGCCCGGATACGCTTCGCGGCCCGGAGGACGGCGCAGCAGCAGGGACATCTGGCGATAAGCCACGGCCTGCTTGGACAGATCGTCATAGCCGATCAGCGCGTGCATGCCGTTGTCACGGAAGTATTCACCCATGGTGCAACCGGCAAACGGCGCCAGATACTGCATCGGCGCAGGATCGGAAGCTGTGGCTGCAACGATGATCGAGTATTCAAGCGCGCCGCGCTCTTCGAGTATCTTGACGAACTGCGCAACCGTCGAACGCTTCTGGCCGATAGCGACGTAGACGCAATACAACTTTTCGCTCTCATTGCCTGCATCGTGAGCCGGCTTCTGATTAAGGAAAGTATCGAGAATAATCGCAGTCTTGCCAGTCTGGCGATCGCCGATGACCAGCTCGCGCTGGCCGCGGCCGACCGGGATCAGCGCATCGATAGCCTTGAGGCCTGTCGACATCGGCTCATGCACCGACTTGCGCGGGATGATGCCTGGCGCCTTGACGTCAACGCGCGAACGTTGCGTTGCCTTGATCGGACCCTTGCCGTCAATCGGATTACCGAGCGCATCGACAACACGGCCAAGCAATTCCTTGCCAACGGGAACGTCAACGATGGCGCCGGTCCGTTTGACGGTGTCGCCTTCCTTGATGTCGCGGTCCGAACCGAAAATAACGACGCCAACATTGTCGCTTTCGAGGTTCAGGGCCATGCCGCGGGTACCGTCCGGGAACTCGACCATTTCACCGGCCTGAACATTGTCCAGACCATATACACGAGCAATACCGTCACCGACGGACAGAACCTGACCGACCTCGGAGACTTCTGCCTCCTGACCGAAATTCTTGATTTGCTCTTTCAGGATTGCGGAAATTTCCGCGGCGCGGATGTCCATCAGCCGACCTCTTTCAGTGCAAGCTTAAGCGAAGAAAGTTTTGTGCGAAGTGAAGTGTCGATCTGGCGGGAACCCAACTTGACGATGAGACCTCCAAGGATCGACGGATCAACAGTGACATTGATTGTCACGTCCTTGCCGGCGACGCTTTTCAGCGTGGCCTTCAATTCTGTTTGCTGCGCCGCCGTCAGGGCATGCGCAGAAGTAACGTCCGCCGAAATCTCGCCGCGCTGCGCGCTGGCGATCTGGCGAAATGACTGGATCATCGCAGGTACCGCGAACAGGCGCCGGTTCTGCGCGACGACACGCAGGAAATTGCCGACTAGGCCGCCGATCTTGGCCTTTGCGAGAATGGCGGAAATCGCCTTTACCTGATCGCCAGATGAGAAGACCGGGCTCAGAACCAGCCGTTTCAAATCAGCACTACCATTGATGAGAGCCTGGAACTCGCCGAGATTCTTCTCCACCTCGGCAACGGATTTCGTCTCCAACGCAAGGTCGAACAACGAACCCGCGTAACGCTGGGCAACACCGGTAATGAGCGACGAAGTTTCTGCCACGAACGACAAGCTCTCTGCGTTGGAGCCAAAAATCTGGAAACCGGAAGGGATTTTCGGTCAAATCTTTGGCATTATTGATTTTTTTACCGCCGAAGGCACAACCCGAGAGCCGTATCCGACGAGATTTGAATGCCGTCTAGCATAGGAACTCAGGACTCGCAACACGCGAATCCCCTAAAAAGGCCGTCCCAATCGCCGCAGCTCTGGATAATTATGAGCAACTGATTCAACTAATGCTGTCATGTTTATGCAATGAAGCCGAAGGCGAAGAGCAAGGGGCCCGCTGCCAGCGCAATTTCGACAAGCACCGATATCCAGTTATAAACCGTGTTGCCTCGATCCGACATCATGGAGATCAGGCGGCCGAAGACCGTAAAGCCCCACGAAACGCCAAGAGCGATCCAGAGAAAGGGCTGGGAAAAAACCAGCGCGCTTAGCCCAAGTCCGAGATAAAATCCGGCAAATGTAGCACGCACTTCAGATATGGCTTCAGGCCGCTCGGGTTTGGTCTGCAGGCGCATGATTTTCAGTGCGACGCGAGGCGCAAAAAACAGAATTAATCCGAAGATGACTGTGATTGCAGCTGACAGCCAAGCCAGCCATTCGCCTGTAGTCGCCGGCCAATAAAGTTCCATTTCTTATCCCTTCCCCAAAATACCTGTAATCCTGCTTTCATAGCGCCGACCCAAAACTCGTCATGGGGTGGCGAAATGGTGGTTTTCAAGCACCGGAGCGGAGCGTACTTTTCGGTACGTGAGCACCGGAGCACAGAAAAGCGCCATTTCGCCACCCCGTGACGAGTTTTATAAAAAGCTTTGCGGATCAATATCAACCTGCACGCGCACCGATCCCCGTTCTTTTGGTCCTGCCGCCAGCATGGCGCGGATAAAGCCCTGAATATCCGCTTTGCGGGTACCGTGGATCAGGAGCCGGAAGCGGTGACGCCCCCGAACAAGCGCGAGTGGCGCCTCCGCCGGACCCAGCACGCTGATCTGCGGCGAGGCGGGCGCGGCACGCCGCAAAGCCCGGGCATGATTTTCCGCCTCTGGCCGTGTTGCTGCCGAGATAATCAATGCTGCCAGGCGGCCGAATGGCGGAAGCCCGGAGCGTTCTCGCTCCTCTATCTCGCGCTCATAAAAGGCTTGTGCGTCACCGGAAACGATCGCGCGCATGACAGGATGGTCCGGTTGATAGGTCTGCAACAGTCCAAGGCTCTTTTTGCCGGTGCGTCCGGCGCGCCCCGTTACCTGGTTGAGCAACTGAAACGTGCGCTCGGCCGCGCGCGGATCGCCATTGGCAAGCCCGAGATCCGCATCGACAACCCCGACGAGAGTCATGTTTGGAAAATTATGCCCCTTGGCGACGAGTTGCGTGCCGATGATGATATCCGCCTCTCCGCGCGCGATTGCATCGAGTTCAAGCCGCAGACGCTTCACACCCATGAGATCGGATGACAGGACGATAATGCGCGCATCGGGGAATGTCTTCTCCGCTTCCTCGGCGATACGCTCGACACCCGGGCCGCAAGCGACCAGATGGTCAAGCGTGCCGCAGGACGGACAAGCCTCAGGCCTGGCCTCGCGGTGCCCGCATTGATGACAGACGAGCTGACCGCGGAAGCGATGCTCCACAAGCCAGCTTGAACAGTCCGGGCACTGAAACCGATGGCCGCATACCCGGCATAAAGTTAAGGGCGCATAGCCACGGCGATTGAGGAACAGCAGCGATTGCTCCTTGCGTTGCAAGGTCTGGTTGATCGCCTCGACCAGTGCCGGTGAAAGAAAACCACCCGGTCGCGGCGGTGATTTGCGCATGTCGATCGATTTGAGGTCCGGCATCGCCGCTTCCGCATAGCGGCCCGGCAGGCGAATGCGTGTATAACGTCCTTGGCTCGCATTCACCTGGCTTTCGATCGATGGCGTTGCCGATGCCAGGACCACTGGAAAATTGCCGATATGCCCGCGCACCACCGCCATGTCGCGCGCATTGTAAAACACACGATCTTCCTGCTTGTAGGCCGGATCATGCTCTTCATCGACGATGATCAATCCCAGATCCTTGAACGGCAGGAACAATGCCGAGCGCGCGCCCGCGACAACTCTGACCTGGCCCTCCATCACTTGTCGCCAGACCCGCTCGCGCGATCTCGGTGCGAGGTCGGAATGCCACTCCGCAGGTTTCGAACCGAAACGGTCGTGGAACCGATCGAGAAATTGCTGGGTCAGCGCAATCTCCGGTAGCAGGATCAACACCTGTTTGCCTTTTTCGATAGCCTTGGCCACCGCCTCGAAATAGACCTCGGTCTTGCCCGAGCCTGTGACGCCATCGAGCAAGGACACCGAAAAGCCATTCGTCGATACCGCTTCGACCAGTTGATCTGCAGCTTGCGTCTGATCGGGAGACAAGGCTGCTTTCGCATAATCCGGATCGGGAGCAGCTACGATTGGCCGCGCCGGGATCATCACCTGTTCGAACACACCCTGAGCGGCGAGACCATCAATAACAGTTGCTGACACGCCAGCGGCATGAGCAAGTCCGGTTCGGGTCCACGCCATTCCGTCTTCCGCAAGTTCCAATACGCGGGCGCGCGCGCCCGTCATCCTGTCAGGCTCGCGGCCGGAGAACCGCAGACCTGGGACAGGCGGCTCCGGATCGAAAGCCGCAGGCACCCGCAGCACCATCCGCGCCACCATACCAGGCGGCGATATCGTATAATCAGCAGCCCAGCGCATGAACCGCATCATGCCATCATCGACCGGAGGACAGTCGAAGAGTTCTGAAATCGGCCGCAGCTTTCTGGCATCAATCGAGTCTGTCGAGCCTTCCGTCACAATGCCCGCAACCTCGCGCGGCCCCAGTGGCACACGAACGATTGAACCGGCCTGCACCGCCATGCCGTCCGGCACGGCATAGCTATAGGGCCGCTCGGCCGGCATCGGCACAAGCACGGGAACTATTTTTTGCGGGATGAACGAATCCTGGCTCATATGGGCGTGACCTTGACGCGGCTTTGCGATAAAGAAAAGCCACTTTCGATGGGATATAGCCCATCTCCGATAATAGGCCAGGTCACTGGACGCTTTGTCATATCAGGAAGGACTGCTCCGATGAAATTCTTTGCCGATACCGCCGATGTAAAGGAAATCCGTGAACTCAACGATCTTGGATTACTCGATGGCGTGACAACCAACCCTTCGTTGATTCTCAAATCCGGCGGCAGCATCTTCGAGGTCACCAAGGAAATCTGCAGCATCGTCAAGGGACCTGTTTCGGCCGAAGTGACAGCGGTCGAATATGAGCAGATGATGAAAGAGGCGGCGGTGCTTGCCAAGATCGCCGACAATATCTGCATCAAGGTACCGCTTACTCTCGACGGCCTCAGGGCCTGCAAGGCGCTTCGCTCCGATGGACACCTCGTCAATGTCACACTTTGCTTCTCCGCCAATCAGGCGCTGCTGGCCGCGAAAGCCGGCGCAACATTCATCTCGCCTTTCATTGGCCGTATCGACGACATCGGCATCAATGGCCTTGAGCTGATTTCCGAAATTCGCACGATCTACGACAACTACGACTATCCGACGGAAATTCTTGCGGCCTCGATCCGTACCGTCAACCATGTCAAGGAAGCCGCACTCATCGGCGCGGACGTCGTAACCGCACCGCCAGCAACGCTGAAGGCGCTCGTCAAGCATCCGCTGACCGACAAGGGTCTCGAGACTTTCCTCGCTGACTGGGCAAAGACCGGCCAGAAGATCGCCTGATCTGAGTATTACTATCTGAATTCAACACCCGCTGACATCGTCCGCGGGTGTTTTCTTATCGATTATACAACTGATCCAATATCTGCCGTTCAAAAAACGCCAGTTCGGGCGAAGCATGACGGCGTGGGCGTTCTACCGGGATCGCCAGGTCGAGCGCGATGCGTCCGCTATCGATGACGATGACCCGGTCGGCAAGCGAAACGGCCTCGGCTACATCATGCGTCACCAGCACTGCGGTGAATTTCTTCGCCAGCCAGATTCGTTCCAGCAATTGTTGCATCTCGATCCGCGTCAGCGCATCCAATGCGCCCAGCGGTTCGTCGAGTGCCAATATGGATGGGTGCCCGACCAGCGCCCGCGCAAGAGCAACGCGCTGCCGCTGCCCGCCTGAAAGGACGGACGGCCAGTCGCCGCCACGATCGGCCAAACCGACTTCGGCCAGAATTTCCAGGCTTTTCTTGCGCGCAGCCTCGCCCTTTTCGATACCCGTCAGCCCTACACCGACATTGGCGGCGACCCGCGCCCAAGGCAAGAGTCGCGGCTCCTGAAACATGATGCGGGTACGTTTCTGCTCATCCTCCAGGACGCCTGCAACGATCTCGCCCGATGTCGGCTTGTCGAGCCCGGCGAGCAATCGCAACAAGGTGCTCTTGCCGCAGCCGCTCTTGCCGATAACCGCAACGAATTGTCCCTCGTAGACATCAAGGTTGATGCCTTGCAGCACAGCCTTGCCGCCAAACTGCTTGGCAACATTACGAAACGAGAACGAGACCTTGCCTTGCGGTGCCGGCGTATAGGCTGGCGTCGTCGTGGAGTAGGATTTGCGGGCTGTTACGGTCGCTGCGGTCATCTTGGTTCCTCAAACAGTCTGGAAGGCAGGGTGCCATTGCAGTGATATCCGCTCGAGAAACCGCGCCAGCGAATCCGCCAGCTTGCCAAGGAGCGCATAGATCAAAATCGATAGAACAACGACGTCGATCAGCAGAAATTCGCGCGCCTGCATCGCCATGTAACCAAGACCCGAGGACGCGGAAATCGTTTCGGCGACGATCAATGTCAGCCACATGATACCCAGCGCATAGCGCAACCCGACAAAGATCGAGGGCAGCGCCCCCGGCAGGATCACACGCACGAACAGCTGTGTGCGTGACATGCCATAGATGCGGCCCATCTCGACCAGCTGCGGATCGACACCCTGAATGCCAAGCAGTGTATTGACGTAGATTGGAAAGAACACGCCGAGCGCAACGAGAAACAGTTTCGCTTCCTCGTCTATCCCGAACCACAGGATTACCAGCGGGATCAGCGCCAGATGTGGAATGTTACGGATCATCTGCAGCGTTGTGTCGGTCAGTTCGCGGCTGAGCGCCGATAGTCCATTGGCAAGGCCAAGCGCGAAACCGATGCTACCGCCGACAAGAAAGCCGCTGAGGGCGCGTAATGTCGAAATGCGGATATTCTCGATGAGTTCACCCGACAGAAGCAATTTCCAGAACGCCTCTCCGACAGCGGACGGTGCTGGCAAGACGTTGGCCGGTATAAGCCCCGCTCGCGACGCGCCTTCCCATCCGGCCAGCAGCAAGGCTGGCAAAAGCCAGCCCAGCGCACTGCGCCCGATAGAACGGAGCGCCCGGCTCACGAAGAGGCCTGCAAGCGTTTGTCGCCATAAAAGCCAACGCCAAACTCGTTCTCGATTGACCGGCGCGGGGCACGCGCATTTCCGCCAAGACCAAGTTCCGGAAACAGAAGTTCCGCAACACGGTAGGCTTCTTCCAGATGTGGATAGCCCGAACCGATCACGGTATCGATGCCAACCGCCTGATATTCGCGAATCCGCGTTGCGATGCTTTGCGGCGATCCGACAAGTGCGGTGCCTGCACCGCCACGTACGAGGCCAACGCCCGCCCAAAGGTTGGGACCGACAACAAGCTTGTCGCGGCGCCCGCCATGCAGTTCCGCCATCCGGCGCTGTCCGACAGAATCCATTTCCTTGAGGAAACGCGCCTGTGCGACTTCGATCTGTTCATCAGTGATCCTGCTGATCAGCCGGTCGGCCGCCGCCCAGGCTTCATCTTCAGTTTCGCGAACGATGAAATGCAGGCGAATGCCAAAGCGCAGCTTACGGCCTTTTTGAGCCGCCTTTGCGCGGGCACGCTCGATCTTTTCGGCTACCTGCGCCACCGGCTCGCCCCACGTCAGGTACATGTCGACCTGTTCCGCCGCAAGGTCTTGTCCCGCATCGGATGAACCACCGAAATAGAGCGGCGCGCGTTCCTGTACCGGCAGGAGGTCAAGCCTGCCCCCTTCTACCCGATAATGTTTGCCGTCAAAGTCGACCGTTTTGCCGGAGACAAGATCGCGCCAGATCTTCAGGAATTCCGCAGCCTGTTCATAGCGCTGGTCATGAGGCAGGAAGACGCCGTCGCCTGCAAGTTCCTTGGGATTGCCGCCAACGACCACGTTCAGCAGCAGGCGCCCGTTGCTCAGGCGGTCAAGTGCTGCCGTCTGCCGCGCAGCGAAAACCGGCGACGTCACACCCGGGCGCAGTGCCACCAAAAACTTCAACCGCTCCGTATGTGCGGCGAGCCCCGCTGCGGTGATCCAGGAATCTTCGCAGCTTTGTCCCGTTGGAAGTAACACACCCGGGAAACCCAGCCGATCCACCGCCTGCGCGATCTCGCGGAGGTAATCATGCTCCGGCGGCCGCTGCTGTCGTTCCGAACCAAGATAGCTGCCATCGCCGTGCGTCGGGATGAACCAGAAGAAATCAAGCGGGGTGTTGTTTACTGGCTGCGTCATATCGCGTCTCCGATCCATAGTCAGTTGGTTGGGGCCGCCCAAACGGCATCGGAAATCTTGATGGCATTGGGAATGAGCTTCAGCTTGAAAAAGCGATCTGCCGTTTCCTGCTGATGCGCGATTATTGCCGGTGTAATCGGTTCGACGCTGAAAACGGAACGGTTCGCCGCGAGGGTCTGCGCGTCGAGAGGCACGCCGGTCACTTCATGCAACGCTTCGGCCACCTTGTCCTTGTTGGCGTTGGCCCAATCCGCAGCGACCTTCAGCGCACCGATTGTCTCCGTCACGACTTCCGGATGTGCCTTGGCAAAATCGCGATTGGCAATGAGGTAGGTGTTGACGTTGAGAACGTCACTGGTGCGGACGAGAATGCGCGGATTGTATCGCGTCTCGGCAATAGCGAAGAATGGATCCCAGATTGCCCAGGCATCGATTTTATCGCTGGCGAAGGCAGCAGCGGCATCGGCCGGGCTCAGGTAAACCGGTGTAATTTCATCGTAGCCCAACTTGGCTTTTTCCAATGCCGCAATAAGAAGATTGTGCGCGCTTGTCCCTTTACCAACACCTACTTTCTTGCCCTTGAGGTCGGCAAGCGACTGGATGGACGAGCCGGGCTTGACGATGATGGCCTCGCCCTTGCCATTGGGCGCAAGAGCTGCGGCATAGGCAATCGCGGAACCCGCGGATTGTCCGAAAATCGGCGGCGCATCACCGACCCAGCCAACATCTATGCTGCCGACATTCAGCGCTTCAACGAGTGGCGGACCTGCGGTGAACTCGACCCATTTAACCGCAATACCCTTCGGTTCAAGTGCTTTTTCGATCACCTGCTGCTGGCGGGCGATCACAGGCAGACCTGTTTTCTGATACCCGATTTTCAGCTCTTTTAGAGGCTCAGCGGCCTGTGCGAATGTGGTGGCAAATACAGCCGCAGCCAAAAGGGCCGCGCCAAATGCTCTGCGTGTCAATCTGGACATTGATCCCTCTGCGGATGCGGGCTTTGTTGACGAAGCCTTCCCGCCCGACCGGGAATTGGTCCAATGCTAGTTAACTCGACCAATCTAATAGAGAAAAGAAATTCTGTAGAATCTGGTGCAAAAGGATTAGTTTTCCCTCAGCTCGAATAGTGAGGAGCCAGAGATTGCATCCGATGCGACGCCTCACTACTCGTCATCACCGAAACGGCCGTCTAGTCTCAATCCCTCGATGGAGGTTGCGCCGTCCTGGCGGACTACGGTCATGGCACGCACGCCGGTCCGGGCGGTAATCTCATCCGCCAGCGCACGCGAATGCGTGACGATCCACAACTGCGTGCGCTCCGCAGCCTGGCTGATCATGTCGGCAAGAGCCGGCAGCATCGACGGATGCAGGCTGGTCTCCGGCTCATTCAGCGCAATCAGCCGCGGCAGCCGATAAGAAAGAAGCGCACCCGCGAGCGCAAGAAACCTTATCTGGCCATCCGACAGTTCTTCCGGACGGAACAGGCGCTGTGGAAATTCGGGAAGGCGCAGACCGAAAGTTGCAGTCTCTCCCGGAACCGGCACATCGAGGGTGGCACCCCCTAGTGCTTCGGCGATGCAGCGATCGAGATCAACTGTGTCCTCGCGAATATGCACCAGCGTCGCAAAGACAGCAGCAAGATTGCCCCCGTCTTCGTCCAGCATCGGTGCAGTGATTGCCAATGTCGGCCGTCGAACAGGCGAATCGCGGTCGGTGCGAAAGCCGTGATAAAAACGCCAACCAAACAGCGTGGCACGCAGATCGCCGATCTCGGGGTACCGCCCCGAACTACCGAGAATCGCCAACCCTGTTTCGGAATCGAGAAGCTTGACTGGATGCTCGACGCGCCTGCCGGAATCATCCCTTGCAAACACCGCCGGTCCCTTGCGGCCCATCATCTCGACAGGTCTGCGGCCACTGTCGATGCTCAGCGTTTCTTCTTTAATCTGCGGTTCGAAGGCAAAACCCGCGGCGGCCGGCGGTCTCAGCCCGACCTCCACCTGGTAACTTGGCGCCAGTCCGGTTTCGACAGAATAACCGGATCGGATTGCGCTGTCATGGTCATCAAATTCGGCATTGAAAACCATGCGTACCGGACCGGATCGGCGCTTGCCGGTCCACAGGGCCGACTGCATGCCACCTTCGCGCGCAATCTCGTAAGAAAGCGTCCCTTCAGCCGAAGCCTTGACCAGTTGCATTGCCCGATAGAGATTGGATTTGCCGACGCCGTTCTCGCCGACAAACAGTGAGAGCGGACCGATATCGAGCCGTATCGAACGCAACGATCGGTAACCGGTAGCTGAAAGCGAGGTCAGACGCATCGACTGCAGCCCCGTCCAAATTCACGAACTCAGAGCTTTGAGAGATCCTGCGCGATGCTGAGATTGATTGCTTCGGCAACCTCTCGTGCAGCGCGAATGTTCGCGTCGCGCTGGGCTCGAAGCACGGCATAGCGCTGTCTAGGCGCATCATAATCCGCGGTGACTATGCGTGTTCCGTTCCCGACAACCTTTCCGTCGGACAGGCGCGTCAAGGTGTAGTTGCCCGTCATGCGCATTGAACCAGCTGTTGGCTGGCCGGATTTGTCATTGGTGGCGTTCTGCACGAGTAGCAAAGACAGATCCCTCGACGAGATGCCAAGCTGAAGCGAGTAGACCGGGCTGGTGGGTTCTCCCGCTCCACCCCCGAACAGGAAAATCAGATTGTTGCGCACTTCTTGGGTCACGCGGTCGCCGGGCTGGTTGATCGAGATGCTGGCAAGCTTCGAGCGTATATTGTCGTTAACGCTTCCAGTCACCGTAGGGCTCGGAGTCGAATACAGCGGCCTCACTTGGCATCCTCCGGCAATGAGGGCCATTCCAAGAACGCAGACCGATAACAACAGACGCCCGGCACGCGATCCCGGTTGAAAACGATCAGGCAACGACATTGATGATCCTCTGCGGTACAATAATGACTTTCTTTGGCGGATTACCATTCAACGCGGCCCTGACGAAATCAAGCGCGAGGGCGGCTTTTTCGACCGCCAATTGATCTGCATCTCGGGCAATTGTCAAATCACCACGCTTCTTGCCGTTGATCTGCACCGGCAATGTCACATCGTTCTCGACGATGAGCGCCTCATCATAGGTTGGCCATGGCTGATGTGCTATAAGATCCTTGCCATTCAGCACTTTCCAGCACTCTTCAGCCAGATGCGGCATCATCGGTCCGACCATCGCCAACAGCATATTGGTCGCTTCGCGGCTCGCGGCGATCATCGCCATGTCAGCTTCCCCGGCGGCGATTTTCTGCAGAGGTCCTGAAAGCACATTCACCAGTTCGTACAGCCGGGCGACCGCTTTGTTGAAAGCGAGCTTTTCGATATCCTCGCCGACCAGCTTGACTGTCCGGTGTGCAGCCTTGGAAATTTGCAGTGCTTCACCTTCGAGAGCGGATGCAGGCTCGACGGCCTGCAATACTCCCGCTACCTCCGAGATTAATCGCCACACGCGCTGCACGAAGCGGTGCGCACCTTCCGCGCCCGCCTCCGTCCAGATTACATCGCGCTCAGGCGGCGAATCCGACAGCATGAACCAGCGCGCGGTATCGGCACCATACGAAGCGATAATATCGTCCGGATCGACCACGTTCTTTTTGGACTTCGACATCTTCTCGATAGAGCCGATCTCGATCTCTTCTCCGGTCTCGATCAGGATCGCGCGGCGCTTGCCGTCACTCTCTTCGACCTTGACCTCCGCTGGCATAACCCAGCCATCCTTGCCCTTGTAGGTCTCGTGCACGACCATGCCTTGCGTGAACAGGCCCTTGAACGGCTCGCTGATGTCCAGATGGCCCGCGACCTTCATTGCCCGCGTGAAAAACCGCGAGTACAGCAAATGCAGGATCGCATGCTCGATGCCACCGATATATTGATCGACCGGCAGCCAGTGATTGGCGATCTTCGGATCTGTGGGTTCGTTCTCCCAAGGCGCCGTGAATCGCGCAAAGTACCAGGACGAATCGACGAAAGTGTCCATCGTGTCGGTTTCACGGCGCGCAGCCTTGCCGCACTGCGGACAGTTCACATGTCGCCAGGTCGGATGACGGTCAAGTGGATTGCCCGGACGGTCGAACTCGACATCGTCCGGCAGCTTGACTGGCAGATCGGCCTTCGGCACAGGAACGACACCGCAATCGTCACAATGGATCATCGGGATCGGACAACCCCAGTAGCGTTGGCGCGAAATGCCCCAGTCGCGCAGACGGAAGTTGACCTTCCGCTCACCTTGCGGCTGGTTGCCAATCGTCTGCTTTTCCAGCCGGTTCGCCACATCATCGAAGGCCGCAGCAGGCGTCAGTCCGTCAAGGAATTGCGAATTGATCATCACCCCGTCATCGACATAGGCCGTTTCAGTGATCTGGAACGTTGCCGCATCCGCGTCCTTCGGCATGACCACAGGGACTACGGGCAAGCCATATTTGTTGGCAAAGTCCAAATCGCGCTGATCGCCGGATGGGCAGCCGAAGATCGCGCCCGTGCCGTAGTCCATTAGCACGAAATTTGCGACATAAACCGGCAGCTTCCAGTTCGGATCGAACGGATGCGCCACGCGCAGGCCGGTGTCAAAGCCCTTCTTCTCCGCCGTCTCCAGCGCAACAACGGACGTGCCCGCACGGCGGCATTCGTCGTTGAACTCCGCCAGGGCCGGATTGGTTTCCGCGGCCTTCTTCGCCAACGGATGGTCTGCCGCGATCGCTATAAACGACGCACCGAACAGCGTATCGGGACGTGTCGTATAAACCTCGATCTCGCTTTCTCCTCCGGCGTGAGACTTATCATCCAGCGCCCAGCGGATCAGCATGCCTTCGGACTTGCCGATCCAGTTGCGCTGCATCAGCCGCACCTTGTCAGGCCATTGGTCGAGATCGTCCAGCGCGCTCAGCAATTCCTCATTGAAATCGGTGATCTTGAAGAACCATTGCGTTAGCTCACGCTGTTCGACCAGCGCGCCGGAGCGCCAGCCGCGGCCATCGATCACCTGTTCATTGGCAAGAACCGTCATGTCCTCCGGATCCCAGTTGACCTTGGAGGATTTGCGCGTCACCAGCCCCTTTTCGACGAAGTCGAGGAACAGCATCTGCTGGCGATGATAATATTCGACATCGCAGGTTGCGAACTCGCGCGACCAGTCGAGGGACAGCCCCATGGACTTCAGCTGGCTGCGCATGGTTTCGATGTTTTGATAAGTCCAGGTCTTCGGGTGAACCTTGTTCTGCATCGCAGCGTTTTCCGCCGGCATGCCGAATGCATCCCAGCCCATCGGGTGCAGTACATTAAATCCCTTGGCGCGCTTGTAGCGTGCAACGACATCGCCCATCGCATAATTGCGCACATGTCCCATATGGATGCGGCCCGAAGGGTAGGGGAACATCTCGAGCACGTAGTACGGGTCACGCGGATCGTCATTCGGCGTTTCGAAAAGTTTGGCGTCGTCCCAAACCTTCTGCCAATGCTTTTCGGCTACACGGGGATTGTATCGTTCGGTTGCCATGAACGGGATTCTCTTGCAAAGGATAATAGTTGCGGGGACCTTCACCATGGAATGGCGGGACCGTCAACCATTTGAAGCTGAAGGAACCCGCGAAAACCGGGCTCGTGTATCATAAATAGGACTCAACCGCGCCATGCCCAATGCCGTTGAACAACTTTTTGCCGTTCAGAGCGAAATCCGCAAGGCCGAGGTCGAGGCCAACCGCTCAGAGGGCTCGGTAACATTGGTAGCGGTTTCCAAGACTTTTGATGCCGACGCGATTCGCCCGGTTATCGAAGCCGGGCAGCGCGTTTTCGGTGAAAATCGCGTACAGGAAGCTTTGGCGAAGTGGCCGTACCTGCGTACCGATTTTCCGGATATCGAATTGCACCTGATCGGCCCGCTACAGTCCAACAAAACGCAGGAAGCTGTCGCTCTTTTTGATGTGATCGAAACTGTCGATCGCGAGAAGATTGCCTCAACTCTCGCCTTGGAGATGAAGAAGCAAAACCGCTTTCCGAAGCTCTTCGTTCAAGTCAATACCGGCTCGGAACCCCAAAAAGCGGGCATCGAACCTACGGAAGCATTGGCCTTCATAACCCGTTGCCGCAACGTGCATGGCCTCATGATCGAGGGCCTTATGTGCATCCCGCCAGCCGATGAAAATCCTGGGCCACATTTTGCCCTTTTGCGCAAAATTGCTGACGAAGCCGGCGTGGAGAAGCTTTCCATGGGCATGTCGGGCGATTACCGGATCGCCATAGGTTTCGGCGCAACGTCGGTGCGCGTCGGCTCGGCGATTTTCGGCGCTCGTTAGGTCGTAAATTGGCCTACCAGCTACGGCGCGGCCCGGTGTCGATGTGATAGTAACCCGCCGGGTAGCGCTTCAACCCACCCACGTCTTTCGTGGAAGAAAGAAAATTGACCAATCCGGACGCGCCGCCATGCACGCGGAAGTCCACCGCCTGACAGTTAAGGTGATAGGACTGATCACGTCCGCCAACACTACGATTGCGTGATCGCGAACGAACGGTGGAGTTGACAGTAATCGGACCATATTTGGCCGATACGCGGTTGAGCACATTCCTTAAACGTTCCGGGACACACTTCGACGGGGCCTTGTAATCGATATAGGCCTTGCCGCGAGGCATGGCGGCGAGCACCAGAGGGCTAATCTTGTCGAAGACGGAATCTTTCAACAGATGCGCGTGCTCATCACCGAACAGATGAGCGCCAATCCGCTCCTGGGGATTCGACGGCTCAGGAAACGTTCCGGCATCCGCGGGGATTGCCAGTACGAGCACGGTCAGAAAAAGCATCGTGAATTTCGCGCGGAACACAACACTGCGCAAGGGTTGAATTATCATTCTTGGATCCTTGGTGTGGCGCAGGCTTTTATGATTGTGCGGCGCGCCTCATTTGTCCTCCCAAGTCAAGGCAGCGACCGATCAAGCCGAAATGTGTTCAAAATGGACCGCGTTCCATGACAAAATGTAACGGTATATTACAACGCCCGGTTGTAGGTGACGGCGCAACACCTCCACGATCAGCCATTTGAGATATTTACGCCATGATTTGCATGATGCTATGGAAAGCACTTCGCCCCTCGATCAAGGGGCCGCGGGTGGAGGCCCGTCATCTCAGGTTCTGGAGGAAATTGATGTCCGAGAAGGTTTATCCCGTGCTGGCAAGCGCGAAGAAAAGCGCGCTCATCGACGATGATACCTATCAGAACTGGTACAAGCAGAGCATCAAGGATCCGGAGAAGTTCTGGGCCAAGCACGGAAAGCGCATTGATTGGTTCAAACCTTTTACCAAGGTGAAAAACACGTCGTTCCAGGGAAAGGTCGCGATCAAATGGTTCGAGGATGGCGTCACCAACGTCTCCTACAACTGCATCGATCGCCATCTGAAAAAGCGCGGCGATCAGGTTGCTATCATCTGGGAAGGCGACAATCCCTATCTCGACAAGAAGATCACCTATAACGAGCTCTATGAGCAGGTATGCCGTCTCGCCAACGTGTTGAAGAAGCACGGGGTCAAGAAAGGCGACCGCGTCACCATCTATATGCCGATGATCCCGGAAGCCTCCTACGCGATGCTGGCGTGCACACGCATCGGCGCCGTTCATTCCGTGGTTTTCGGCGGCTTCTCTCCCGACGCGCTTGCGGGCCGCATCGTCGACTGCGAATCCACCTTCGTTATCACCGCGGATGAAGGTATGCGGGGCGGCAAGCCTATCCCGCTCAAGGATAATACCGACAAGGCGATTGATATCGCCGCCAGGCATCACGTCAGGGTAAAGAACGTGCTGGTTGTACGCCGCACCGGTGCTAAGACAGGCTGGGCGCCGGGCCGGGATCTCTGGTACCACGAGGAAACGCAGAGCGTTAAGCCGGAATGCAAGCCGGAGAGGATGAAGGCGGAAGATCCGCTGTTCATCCTCTACACATCAGGCTCGACGGGGAAACCAAAGGGTGTTCTCCACACCACCGGCGGTTATCTGGTCTATGCGGCGATGACGCATCAATACGTCTTCGATTACCATGATGGCGATATCTATTGGTGCACCGCCGATGTCGGCTGGGTCACTGGCCACTCCTATATTGTTTATGGGCCGCTCGCCAATGGCGCGACCACGCTGATGTTCGAGGGCGTTCCCAACTACCCGTCGGTTTCGCGCTTCTGGGAAGTCATCGACAAGCACAAAGTCAACATCTTCTACACCGCCCCTACCGCCATTCGCGCGCTGATGAGCGCCGGTAATGACCCTGTCGCGAAGACCTCGCGCAAGTCGCTGCGCATCCTTGGCTCGGTCGGCGAGCCGATCAATCCGGAAGCCTGGGAATGGTATTATCAGGTCGTCGGCGAAAAACGCTCGCCCATCGTCGATACATGGTGGCAGACCGAAACCGGCGGCATACTGATTACGCCGCTACCCGGCGCAACCGCGCTGAAGCCGGGTTCGGCAACGCGGCCTTTCTTCGGGGTGCAGCCACAGCTGGTCGACAATGAAGGCAATGTGCTTGAAGGAGCCGCTGACGGCAATCTGTGCATCACCGATTCATGGCCCGGCCAGATGCGTACGGTCTATGGCGATCACAAGCGTTTCATCGAGACCTATTTTTCCACCTACAAAGGCAAGTACTTTACCGGCGATGGCTGCCGCCGTGACAAGGACGGCTATTACTGGATCACCGGACGCGTCGATGACGTGCTCAATGTTTCGGGTCATCGCATGGGCACGGCAGAAGTGGAATCCGCGCTTGTCTCGCACGATACGGTCTCGGAAGCCGCCGTCGTTGGTTACCCGCACGACCTGAAGGGCCAAGGCATTTATTGCTATGTCACGCTGATGGCCGGCCTTGAGGGCACTGATGCGCTGCGCAAGGATCTCGTTGCACATGTGCGCAAGGAAATCGGACCGATTGCTTCGCCCGACAAGATACAGTTCGCGCCGGGTCTGCCCAAGACCCGCTCGGGCAAGATCATGCGCCGCATCCTGCGCAAGATTGCCGAGGACGACTTCGGCGCGCTCGGCGATACATCGACGCTTGCCGATCCAGCTGTCGTCGACGATCTGATCGCCAACAGGCAAAATAAGAAGGGTTGAGGGCGGCACGTCCACTGTGCGTGGTTCGACGGGGCTCACCATGAGGGAGATGGGTGGGTTGCAGGGAGTCAAGTTCTGCAACGTTGGTGATTATCCTTGCAATCAACCAATCTCCCTCATGGTAAGCCCCGTCGAACCACGCACACAAGATAATGCAAGCTGACTAGAATTTACCTGTACAAATCAGCCCGCGTCTGCGGCACGGCAGATAAACCCCGTTTGCGCTTGGATGCCAGCGTCTGGTTGATCTGCACGGTGCCGCGCTCGAACGCCAGCGCGCAACCGGTCAGATAGAGTAGCCAAAGCCGTGCCTTGGGCGCGCCGACTTCGGCGATCGCTTCGTCAAATCGGGCGTGCAGCCGGTCCGCCCACATCCGGCAGGTCTTGCCGTAATGCTCGCGAAGATTCTCGACATCATGCACTTCGAAGCCGTGGCCCTCGAGATTTTCCACCGTCATGCCGAGGTGATCAAGCTCACCACCGGGGAAAATATACTTCACCAACGCCAGGTGCTCGGCGCTTTTTCGCCCGAAGGTCTTCTTGTTGCGTTTCATGCGCCGCGTGATCGCATGATGCAGATAAAGCCCGCCCGGCCGCAGCAGGCGGCGCACGCTGGAATAATAGGTATCGTAGTGCGCTATGCCTACCGCTTCGAACATGCCGATTGACGAGATCTTGTCGAACTGACCCTCGAGGTGTTCGTAGGATTTGACGTGGATGGTTATCTTGTCTTCGAGGCCCTCAGCCTTGATCCGCTCTCGCGCCAGTGCAGTCTGCGCCTCGGACAGTGAAACACCCGTCCCGGTCACGCCATAATGCTTCGCCGCATAGATCAACATCGCGCCCCAGCCGCAGCCGATGTCCAAAAGCCGGTCGCCGGGTTGCAACCGCAGCTTGCGGCAGATTAGCTCCAGTTTATCCGCCTGCGCCTGATCGATCGTATTGGCCCAATCAGTGAAATAGGCGCAGGTGTAGACCATGCGATCGTCGAGAAAGAGCTGATAGAAAGCGTTCGACACATCGTAGTGATGGGTGATGGCTTCCTTGTTGGAGCCGCTGACGTAGGGGTCCTTGCCGCCCAACCCGGAATTGCTGGCCTTGCCGCGGCCAAGCAGCAGCGAAGGAACATCTTTCAGCAATTGCCATTTCGGCAGGCTCTTTAGCTTCTGCTTGAATTTGCCCTTGGGGCCACGCTCGACGAGGTCGAACAGCGTACCATTCTTCACATCGATTTGTCCGGAAACCCATAATTCGACGATCGAGCCAATGTTCGGCTTCAGGGCAAGCTGGCGCACAACCATGGGATCGTTGATCGCAAGAATTGGGCCATCGGCTTCGCCAATTCTGGTGCCATCCCATAATTCGACGGCAAATTGCGGCTCTAGTACATCGATTACCGTGCGGATAATCCGCGCCGCTCTATCTTCAGCTGCCATCCTGCACCCCTAAAAACACCGCGCTGCCGCTGATTGGGCAGCGGGTGCTTCGCGAAAAAACATTTTCTTGGCTTATGGCCGCAAACCGCTATTTGCAAGCCATCAGAAAGTCTCGACAAATTTTTCACTTGAAACGCGGGCAAAGACACCCCATTCTTGTTTTGTGTTCAACGAATGTAAAGGAGGTGATCCGATGTCTCGTGATTTCGAAAACTGCCACAAGGCGTCTGATGCTTTCCATCGGGGATCGTCTCTCCGTTGAATAAGCGCCCTGGCTTAGTCCAGGGAAGAAGGCCAAACGACAGCTTTGTGCCAGACGGAATTGCGGGGCCACCCTTCGGGGTGGCCCTTTCCGTTTATGCCGCGCGCTTGCCGGTAATCTGAAATCCGATCGCCTTCATGACGGCCATTGTCGTTTCGAGAGTGGGATTCCCGTTTTCGCTTAGCGAACGATAGAGCTGCTCTCGAGCCAGACCCGTTTTTCGAGCGATCTTGGTCATACCCTTCGCTCTTGCCACTACACCCAATGCCCTCGCAATATATGCTGCATCCCCGGTTTCGAAGGCATCGGAGAGAAATATTTCTATCGCCTCGTCGGATTTCAGCGCGTCGGCAGGATCGTAGTCATATAATTTCTCAGTCATCGTGTTCCATCCAATCCTTAGCCAGTTGCTTGGCGTGGCGAATATCCCGATTCTGCGTGTTCTTGTTTCCACCACAGAGCAAAATCACAATCTCTTGCCCGCGCTGCTTGAAATAGATGCGATACCCGGGTCCGTAATGAATACGCAGCTCGCTAAACCATCCCCTACTGACACTACATCGCCGGGCAAACCATTCTCCAGACGAAAAAGACGGGCCGCGATAGCGGCTCTCGCTCTTTGGTCCTTCAGATTTCGTTCCCATCTTCGGTAAGTAGCTGTTTGAGTGAGTTTTATCATAAAAACGTATTTTATAAATCACATTTCGTCAATTGAATTCCGAATGGTATATGACGGTCAAAACATGTGACACCAACGCCAGATTGCATAGGGCAGCTCTTTGCTCTTCGCCAAATTGATGATACCAAGATTTGCCTGAAAACGGTGCATTCTGCCTAATCCCAAGGCAAGATCCCTCTGAAAGTTTTGAACAATGTCGGCTGCTATAGTCCAAAACGCGTCAAAGCGTGCATGGCGTGATGAAATCGTTGCGATGCTCTCGCTGAGCTGGCCGATGATTCTCACCAATCTTGCGCAGACGGCGATGACAGCGACCGATGTCATGATGATGGGCTGGGTCGGAGCAAGTACGCTGGCGGCCGGTGCGCTGGGCACCAATCTCTATTATGTTCCGATGATTTTCGGCCTCGGCTTGATGACGGCAACCTCGCCGATGATGGCGCGCGAACTCGGACGCAACAAATTCACCGTCCGCGAAATACGCCGCACGGTACGTCAGGGGCTGTGGATCGCAGTCACCATTTCGATTCCGATTTGGCTTATATTGTGGAACACCAAAACGATCCTCATCGCCATGGGGCAGGATCCCGCGCTCGCTGCCGAGGCTGGCAATTATGTGCGTGCGCTGCAATGGGCGGTGCTGCCCTTCTATTGCTATATCGTGGTGCGTTCTTTCATCGCTGCTCTGGAACGCCCCGGCTGGGCGCTTGTCATCGCTCTTTTTGCCGTCGCCTTCAATGCGTTGGCGAACTGG
Source organism: Phyllobacterium trifolii (assembly GCF_014192095.1). GTDB lineage: Bacteria > Pseudomonadota > Alphaproteobacteria > Rhizobiales > Rhizobiaceae > Phyllobacterium > Phyllobacterium trifolii. Next base: position 279,591 of record NZ_JACHXN010000005.1, on the reverse strand, counting down.
TTGTTGATCTTCGGTCATTTTGGCTTTCCGAGGCTCGGCATTGTTGGGTCTGGCATCGCAACGTCGCTATCTTCAGCCTTGATGTTTGCCGGCTTCGTCATCGTCATTTCTTTCGACAAGCAGTTCCGGCGCTACCGCCTGTTCGGACGTTTCTGGCGTGCGGACTGGCCACGCTATCGCGAACTATTGCGCCTTGGCCTGCCAATTGCTGCGATCCTCAGCTTCGAAGTAACGATCTTCAATGCTGCTGCCTTCCTGATGGGACTGATAGGGGCTGATTCGCTCGCCGCGCATGCCATCGCCATCCAGATCGCCTCGATCGCCTTCATGGTGCCGATGGGTTTTGGTCAGGCGGCAACGGTGCGCGTTGGGCGGGCCTACGGCGCGCAGGATCCTGAAGGCATCAAGCGCGCCGGCTGGGTCGCGTTCACGGCTGGCACCGGCTTCATGGTCCTCACCGCAATGCTGATGCTATTGGCACCCCACGCTCTCATAAGTGCTTTCATCGACGTCAACGACCCTGCCAACGCCAAGGTGATTTCGCTCGCTGTTACATTTCTGGCCTTCGCCGCCTTGTTCCAGATATTCGATGGTGGTCAGGCCGTCGCGAGCGGCATGCTGCGCGGCTTGCACGATACCACCATACCGATGATCTATGCAGCTATCGCCTATTGGGGTGTCGGTCTGCCACTGTCTGTCGGCCTCGGCTTCTGGCTCGGCTTGGAAGGAGCAGGCATCTGGCTTGGGTTGCTGTGCGGTCTCGCAACGGCCGCTCTTCTGCTGATCAGCCGCTGGCTACGGCGCGAAAAACTTGGAATCGAGATTATCCGCTAGAGCAATTCCAGGAAAAGTGGGAACCGGTTTTCCGTCCGGAATTGCGTAACCAAAGAGCTGGAGCAACTCCGTGATTCGAAGAAAAGCGGAATTGCTCTAGAAATCGATCGTCCGCCCCTTGATCTCCCAATCACCGAAGCGCGCAGGATCCTTGCCGCCGCGCCCGCCGATTTCGCGCGGCTGATCGGCCTTTTCCTTCTCGGCCTTGCGGCGTGCTTCCGCCTCTTTCAATGCCCGCTGCGCGGCTGGCGGCAGCTGCTCGAATGTCGGACGTGGCCGGCTGTCGTCATTATCCGCGTGCGGCGTCATTGTCGTATGGTCGTCGTTCATAACGCTGATACTCGTCATTGAAGCTTGCTGTATAAAACACCATCATATAGCGGAAGACGACCAATAAAAGGAATGAACTTGATAGATTTTTCCAATGCGGGAGGACTGATGCCATGAATGTGATGCGCACCGGAATGCTGCTTGCCTTTATGACTGCCCTGTTCATGGGCGTCGGTTTTCTCATCGGCGGAACCGGCGGCATGATGATCGCCCTTGTCATAGCCGCGGGCATGAATCTGTTCAGCTACTGGAATTCCGACAAGATGGTGCTGAACATGCACCACGCGGTCGAGGTCGATGAGGCGAACGCACCGGAATATTACTCCATCGTTCGCGATCTGGCCGCAAATGCAAATCTTCCCATGCCGAAGGTCTATCTCATCCAGAACGATCAGCCCAATGCCTTCGCGACGGGGCGCAATCCGCAAAATGCCGCCGTCGCCGCCAGTACGGGCCTGCTGCAGCGCCTTTCACCCCAGGAAGTCGCAGCCGTCATGGCGCATGAACTTGCCCATGTCGAACATCGCGATACACTGACCATGACTGTCACTGCCACCCTTGCCGGCGCCATTTCCATGCTTGGCAATTTCGCGATGTTTTTTGGCGGCGGCAGCCGTGAAAACCATAATCCGCTCGGCTTCATCGGCGTTCTGATCGCCATGATTGTCGCGCCATTTGCCGCCATGATCGTGCAGATGGCAATCAGCCGCACCCGTGAGTATGCCGCCGACCGGCGCGGTGCACAGATCTGCGGCAATCCGCTGTGGCTGGCATCGGCTCTCGACAAGATCGCCCGCGGCGCAAAGCAGATCGTCAACGAGGATGCCGAACGCAACCCCGCCTCCGCTCCGCTTTTCATAATCAATCCGTTGAGCGGCCAAGGCGCCGACAATCTGTTCTCCACCCATCCGAGCACGGAAAACCGCATCGCCGCGCTCGAGGCGATGGCAAGCGAGTTTAGCCAAGCACCCGCCGCCTCCCGCCCCAACCGCGCATCGCAGGCACCAATCGATGACGAACAGTTGGATGACCGACCGTCCCCGTGGGGCCGCGATGGCGGCGGCCGTAAAGGCCCTTGGGCATGAGCGCGGAACCCGGCACCAGACGACCAGCCAAACGACCTTTAGGCAAGAAACCGGCGGATTACATCGATGCGGAAGACCGTCCCGGTCTCGCAGCGCGTCAAGTGGCGACGCGCCTGCTTGGCGCCGTCATCGAGAAGCACACCTCGCTCGACGGCCTGACCGACAACAGCAACGGCCATCCGCAATATATGGCACTCGACGACCGCGATCGCTCACTGGTCCGCGCCATTCTCGGCGCCGCACTGCGCAATCGCGGCAGCATCGAAGCCGCCATCGGCCAGTTGATCGACCGGCCATTGCCGGAAAATGCCGTTGCGCTGCGCCATCTTCTGGCAGTAGCCGCCGCGCAGATCCTTTATCTTGACCTGCCCGACCGTGCCGCGGTCGACCTTGCGGTCACCGCCGCCAATAATGATCCGCGCAATCGCCGCTTCGCCTCGATGGTAAATGCTGTCCTTCGCCGGCTGTCACGCGAAAAGGAAACGTTCAAGAGCGAGGTCCATTCGCACGCCAGCAATGTTCCAGCCTGGTTCGAGAACTGCCTTATTGCTGCTTATGGCAAGGACAAGACCAAAGCCATTCTCGACATCCAGAGCAAGGAACCACCAATCGACCTGACCGTGAAAGGCGATCCGCAGATGTGGGCGGAAAAGCTTGGCGGCATCGCATTGCCAACGGGTTCGGTACGTCTTGCCACGGTCGAAGGCGCGCTGACGTCTCTTCCGGGGTTCGCGGAAGGCGAATGGTGGGTGCAGGACACCGCTGCAAGCCTGCCAGCGAAGCTCTTCGGAGACATCGAGGGCAAGCGCGTCGCCGATCTTTGCGCTGCGCCGGGCGGCAAGACTGCTCAGCTTGCACTGGCGGGCGCCAATGTCACGGCACTCGACCTTTCGGCCAACCGGCTGAAGCGCCTGCGCTCCAATCTCGAACGTCTCAAGCTTTCCGCCGAGACGGTTGAAGCCAATCTTTCCGCTTACCAGCCAGCAGAGCTATTCGATGCGATCCTGCTCGACGCGCCGTGTTCTTCAACGGGCACTGTGCGGCGGCACCCGGACGTGCCCTGGACCAAGACGCCCGAAGACGTAGCGAAGCTGGCACAACTCCAGGCCAAACTCCTTGATCATGCCGTTACTATCGTTCGCCCCGGTGGTATTGTGGTCTTTTCCAACTGCTCGCTCGATCCACTCGAAGGCGAGAAAGTTGCCAATGATTTGCTTGCAAGGAACCCGGGCATAGAGCTCCTGCCGGTGACCAAGGATGAGGTCTGTGGCCTCGCTGAACTCATCACCGCGGAAGGCTTCGTTCGCTCCACACCGGCCGACCTTGCCCACGAAAATCCCGCGCTTTCCGGCATGGATGGCTTCTTCGCAGCACGCTTCAAACGGAAATACTAAAGTTTTAACGGTTTCTGCTCCATAGTCGGCGTTTGTCGAGGCGATTCGAAGCAATAATAATATGGTCGCGCTGAGCGAAACACCGCAACTGTGGGGACTGGCAACAGCGCAACTTTGGCGCCGTTTCCGCAGGCGCGTGCGAATGGGGCCGCTCTATCGCTGGCGGTTCACCGGTTTTACGCCCGAACGCGTTCTCATTGCCCCGCAAGATCTTCGTCCTGCAGATCCGCAACTGGCGGAAGAGTTCTACCATGGCCGTTTCGCCCTTGCCGGCAGGGTCGTCGAGACGGGCGGGCGCTCACCATTCCTGATCGAACCGCCCAATGCCGCGTGGCAGGCGGCCCTGCATAATTTTGGCTGGCTACGCCATCTGCGCGCCGCCGGCACAGATCTTGCCACCGCCAACGCGCGGGCGCTGCTCGGCGACTGGATCACTACTCACGGCCGGTCGATTTCAGGACCCGCCTGGCTGCCCGAAGTCACTGCCCAGCGGATTATCGCCTGGCTGCAGCATTCGAGCCTCATCCTCGCCGGCACGGATCTTCGCTCGTACCGCCAGTTCATGCGCTCGCTCGCCATGCAGGTGCGCTATTTGCGAACCATGGCCGCCGTCATGGATGATGGCGAGGAAAAGCTGCGCGCGCGCATCGCCCTCGCGCTCGCTGTATTGGCCTTGCCCGTAACGTCCAGTACCAGCCGGTCGGCCCGGCGCAACCTCGAATTCGAACTCGTACGGCAGATCCTGCCGGATGGCGGCCACATCTCTCGCAACCCGCTGACGATCCTTGAACTGCTCGCCGATCTTCTACCCTTGCGCCAGACCTATGCGAGCGGCCAGGAAGCGCCGCCCAAGGCATTGATCGAAGCCATCGAACGCATGCTGCCCGCGCTGCGATTCTTTCGTCACCACGACGGCAGTCTTGCCTTGTTCAACGGTGTCGGCGCGACCATGCCGGAACGGGTAATCGCAGTGCTGCGCCATGACGATATCGGCGGCCTGCCGCTGACCCATGCGCCGCATTCGGGCTATGAACGGCTATCCATGGATTCCACAACGATCATCGCCGATACGGGTCTCGCGCCGCCTGTGACGGCCTCTCGCGATGCCCATGCCGGCTGCCTTTCTTTTGAGATGTCCTCCGGGCGCAATCGTTATATCGTCAACGCCGGCGTCGATCGCTATGGCCCGCCGGAATTTCGCCCCCTGGCGCGTTCTACCGCCGCCCATTCCACAGCCACAATCAACGACACGTCCTCCTGCCGGTTCAGTTCCACGTCGGGACTGTCGACGATGATCGGTACTCCGATTATCGCTGGTCCGACGAAGGTCAATATTGAGCGGATCGAACGCGAAGGCGCAGTCGGATTCGTCGCCAATCACAATGGTTATGTCCGGCCCTTTGGCATCTATCACGAACGCCAGATTGTCCTTTCGCACAATGGCAGCGTCATCGAGGGCATAGACAGTTTCTTTGCTTCCGGGCGTAATCCACTCCGCGACACGGGTGCAGAGGACGTTGTCATCCGTTTCCACCTACACCCGTCAGTCAACATCACGGTCGACGAACATGGCCTGATCATCCTGCAAGCGGAAAATGATGACATCTGGATGTTTTCGGCGACGGTCCAGCCCTTTGTCGAGGACTCGCTGTTCTTCGCCGGGTTCCGGGGGCCGGTCAAAACCCGCCAGATCACGCTTTCGATCAATGCCGCCCAGCGCCCGGAAGTCGAATGGCAGTTCACCCGCACGACCCTCGGGGTTTATGGATAACATTCTACCCGATCACTAATCTGTGTCTAAGCTTCGGGGGCGACATCTGGCCGTATGGCTTGTATAGAGTTGCACCGTTGCGCTCGCTCGCCGGGCTTTGCACCTCTGTCATCATTATAGTCACCAGGAGTCTTCACCATGGAGTATCGTCAACTCGGCCGCTCCGGCCTCAAAGTATCCGCGCTCAGCCTCGGCACGATGACCTTTGGCGGCAAAGGCAATTTCGCCAAGACCGGTGACACTGACCTGGAAGGCGCAAAGCGCCAGATCGGCATGGCTCTCGATGCCGGGATCAATCTTATCGACACCGCGGACATCTATTCGACCGGTGCTTCCGAGGAGATCGTCGGACAGGCCCTCAAAGGCAAGCGCGACAGCGTCCTCGTCGCCACCAAGGCCAGGTTCCGCATGGGCGAGGAAATCAACGACGCCGGCCTGTCGCGCTACCATTTGATCCGTGCTGCAGAGGCCAGCCTGAAACGCCTTGGCACCGATCACATCGACCTCTACCAGTTGCATCAGTGGGACGGACTGACACCGCTCGACGAAACGCTGGAAGCGCTCGATACGCTCGTGCGCTCCGGGAAGGTGCGTTACGTCGGCGTTTCAAATTTCTCGGGATGGCACCTGATGAAGGCCATGGGCGTTGCGGCACTGGAAAAGTTTATCGCGCCTGTCAGCCAGCAGATCCATTACAGCCTCGAGGCGCGGGAAGCCGAATATGAGCTGATCCCTGCGACCCTCGACCAAGGCCTTGGCGTCTTGGTGTGGAGCCCCCTGGCTGGGGGACTCCTGTCCGGTAAATACCGCCGCAACAAGGCAACGCCGGAAGGTACGCGCCAGCTTGCCAATTGGGGCGAGCCGCCGATCCGGGATCAGGAGCGGCTTTACGACATCATTGAAGTTTTGGTCGGCATTGCCGAAGCGCGCAATATTTCTGCGGCGCAAATTGCGCTTTCCTGGTTGCTCGGGCGCAAGGGCGTGACGTCCATCATCGTTGGCGTTCGTACGGACGCCCAGCTTGCCGATAATCTCAAGGCTGCCGATGTGATTCTGAGCGACGAAGAACGCGCCAGCCTCGATAACGTCAGCCAGTTGCCGCTGATTTATCCCTACTGGCATCAGGCCCGGACCGCGTCTGACCGGCTTTCGGCCGCCGATCTTTCCCTTATCCAACCTCATCTGAAATAGCGAAAAGCCGGGGGTGGGAGGACCGCCGGCAGCGAGAACCTGATGGCCTATTCCCGAGATACCGTACTACCACAACCGGAAGCTGCAGAGATCGCAGCCGAAATGCCGGGGCTTTCCCCGGCATTGACCTTTTTGTTCGCGTTCGCCTGCGGGGCGATGGTCGGTAATATTTACTATGCGCAAGCGCTTATCGGTCTCATCAGCACCGATCTCGATATGCATGGCGGCATGGCCGGTTTTATCGTTACCGTGACGCAACTCGGCTATGGCGCGGGACTGCTGTTCCTGGTTTCATTGGCCGATCTGGTCGAAAATCGTCGCCTGGTTCTTCTGACGCTCGCTGGCACCGCACTTGGTCTCGCCGGAGCAGCCCTGTCCGGCTCGGCAATGACCTTTCTCCTGTCCTCCTTCATCATTGGTTTCTTCGCCTGTGGTGCTCAGGTACTCGTGCCTTTCGCTTCCCATCTGGTTCCCGCCGCCTCACGCGGCCGCACGATCGGCAATGTCATGGCGGGGCTATTGACCGGCATCATGTTGGCGCGACCGCTGGCCAACCTGGTCGCTTCCGAGTTCGGATGGCGGGCGATCTTCTGGATTTCGGCAGCGGCAATGCTCGCTGTACTTGTACTCTTGCGTGCCGCGCTGCCACAACGCCAGCCGCATGGCACCATGCGCTATGGGGCCATCCTCAAATCGATGTGGCATCTGCTTGTCACCACACCGGCTCTGCAGCGCCGCGCTTTCTATCAGGGCATCATCTTCGCCAGTTTCAATCTGTTCTGGACCGGCATACCGCTGCTTTTGACCGACATTTTTGGCTACAGCCAACGCCAGATCGCTCTGTTTGCCCTGGCCGGTGCTGCCGGTGCGCTCGCGGCTCCCGTCGCTGGCCGGCTCGCAGACCGTGGCTATACAAGACAGGGCACTGCCACCGCCATGATCACGCTTACGATCTGGTTTCTGATTGCCGGTTGGGCCGGAACTGCCATCTCCATCACCGCGCTCGTCCTTGCGGCGATCTTCATCGATAGCGCCGTTCAAACCAACCAGATACTTAGCCAGCGCATTATCTTCTCGCTCAATGACCAGGCGCGCGGCCGCCTCAATGCGATCTATATGACCATCGTTTTCCTGCTTGGTTCGGCCGGGTCGGCGCTTGCCGCCGCCACCTATTACTATGGTGGCTGGTGGGTTACTTCGCTGGCGGGGGCCATGATGGGTGTTGCGGTCCTGTTGGCGTTCACCACAGAGCCACGCTCCCGGTCGTGAATCGCCGCAGGGCGCTCAAAAAAGTAGGATTTCCTGCCTCCCTGTGCTAGGGCCCCTTGAGATTCAGGTCAGGGCGAGGCGAAAATGGTGGTTTCCCGAGCACCGGAGCGCAGCGTACATTATGGTACGTGAGCACCGGAGGTCAGAAAAACGCCATTTGCAGGCCGCCATGGCGTGAATCTTCCAGTCAAAGTTTGAGGACGTACATCCATGGCCGTCGCCGCCAAATCCTTTCCCGCTCCAAACCTTTTTCCCGTGAAGAGGGCCCTGCTTTCCGTTTCGGACAAGGCCGGCCTTACCGCGCTGGCTCATGCGCTGCACCGCCATGGCGTCGAAATCCTCTCCACCGGTGGCACCTCGAAGACGATAGCCGCAGAGGGCATTCCAGTCCGCGACGTCGCCGACATCACCGGCTTTCCGGAAATCATGGACGGCCGCGTCAAGACCTTGCATCCGAAAGTGCATGGCGGGCTGTTGGCCGTGCGAGACGATCCGGAACATGAAGCGGCGATGAAGGCGCATGATATTGGCGCCATCGATCTCGTCGTCATCAACCTCTATCCATTTGAAGAGGTCCGTCATTCCGGCGCCGATTACGCGAATATCGTCGAGAATATCGACATTGGCGGTCCGGCCATGATCCGCGCAGCAGCCAAGAACCACGCATATGTCGGTGTTGTTACCGAGACGGGCGACTACGACATGGTCATTGCCATGCTCGACAAACATGAAGGCTCATTGCCCTATTCGTTCCGCCAGAGCCTTGCCGCAAAGGCCTATGCCCGCACGGCCACCTATGACGCGGCGATTTCCGGCTGGTTCGCCGAAGCCTTGATGACCGAGACGCCATCGCGCCGCGCTATCGGCGGTCATCTGCATTCGGTCATGCGCTATGGGGAAAATCCGCACCAGTCGGCCGGGTTCTACCTTACCGGTGAGAAGCGTCCAGGCGTCGCCACGGCTACGCAGCTGCAGGGCAAGCAGCTCTCCTACAACAACATCAACGACACGGACGCCGCCTTCGAGCTCGTTGCCGAATTCGACCCGGCGCGTACATCCGCTGTCGCCATCATCAAGCACGCCAATCCTTGCGGCGTCGCCGAAGGCACTACCTTGAAGGAAGCCTATCTGAAGGCGCTCGCCTGCGACCCGGTTTCGGCTTTTGGCGGCATCGTCGCACTCAACAAGACGCTCGACGCCGAAGCCGCGGCGGAAATCGTCAAGACCTTTACAGAAGTCATCATTGCGCCCGACGCGACACCGGAAGCGCAGGCAATCGTTGCCGCAAAGAAGAACCTGCGGCTGCTGGTCACCGGCGGCCTACCCGATCCGCGCGCCGGCGGCATCAGCGCCAAGACCGTTGCCGGGGGAATCCTCGTCCAGTCGCGCGACAGCGGCGTTGTCGACGATCTCGAATTGGAGGTCGTCACAAAGCGCGCTCCAACCGAAGCGGAAATGTCCGATCTCAAGCTGGCTTTCCGCATCGCCAAGCACGTGAAGTCCAATGCCATCGTCTACGTCAAGGACGGCGCAGCTGTTGGCATCGGTGCCGGGCAGATGAGCCGGGTCGACAGCGCTCGCATTGCGGCGCGCAAGGCCGAGGATGCCGCCGAAGCAGCAGGAAGTGCGACACCGTTGACCAAGGGCTCCGTCGTCGCCTCCGACGCATTCTTCCCCTTCGCCGATGGCCTGCTGTCAGCTGTCGCCGCTGGCGCCACCGCCGTGATCCAGCCGGGCGGGTCGATGCGCGATGACGAAGTGATTGCCGCCGCCGACGAGCATGGCATCGCCATGGTCTTTACCGGCATGCGCCATTTCAGGCACTGATTTTTGCAGCCGGATAGGGCGTCCTCATGAGGATAGCCAGTCCGGCCAGCAAGAAGAATATGATCATCGCCATGCCGAGGCGCGGCGATCCGCTCAACGCTGTCACCGTTGCCACCAGGAAAGGCGCAAGGAAGCTCGTCGCGCGTCCGGACAGCGCATAGATGCCGAAATAGCGCCCGGCCTCATCGGCCGAAATGCTACGCGCCATGTAGGAACGCGACGAAGCCTGCACCGGTCCAAACGCAATGCCGATGAGCAGTCCGAAGCCGATGTAGGCTTTTTCCGCGGGCGTTCCGAACAGGCCGCCGCTGTCGGCACCCGGCAATTGCACGACACCGAACAAGGTGAAACCTGGACCGGTCGAGACGATGCCAATCGTCGCGATGGTCAGCAAGACCAGCGAGATCACCACCACGACCTTTGACCCGAGCATCGTGTCGAGCTTGCTGGCAGCAAGACAGCCAAAGATGGCGACCACGTTCAGTATGATGCCGAAAATCCCGATCTCCGCCGTGGCCCAGCCGAACATCGTTGCCGCGAAGGCTCCACCCAGCGCAATCAACGCATTCACGCCGTCCTGATAAATCATACGGCCGACGAGAAAGCGGAAAAGCCCCGGCCGCTGCCGCACCTCGCTCAAGGTAGACTTGAGTTCCGCAAGCCCGACCCGCACTGCCTTGCCGGCGGCGAGGCCCCTCGCGCCATCCGGCGTGAAAAAGAACATCGGCAGGATGAAGACGAGATACCACAGCGCCGACAATGGCGCCGTTGCGCGATCACCCTCGCCCGTCGCCGGATCGAGCCCGAAGATCGGCGCAAGGCCGAGCATGGTCTTGCCGGTCTGCGGCGACGCGGCCATAAATGCCACGACGAAGATCAACACGATCATGCCGCCAAGGTAACCGAGGCCCCAGGCCATGTTGGATATGCGGCCGATATCCTTTGGTGCCACCAGCCGCGGCATCATCGAATCGTTGAAGACGATGGAAAACTCCGCCGCTATCGACGCCAGCGAAAAGAACATCAACGGGACAATCAGGCCTGAGCCAGGCGCCGCAAACCACAGCATGATCAGCGAGAATATCTTGATGATGGCAAAGAAACCGATCCACGGTTTGCGCCGTCCCGTCTGGTCGGCGATCGATCCGAGCACCGGTGAAAGCACGGCGATGAAGAGCCCCGAAACGGCAATGCCATAACCCCACGCCGCCTGGCCGATGGCCGGATCGCTCGCCATGCGCGAAACGAAATACGGTCCGAAGATAAACGTCGTGACAACCGTGAAGAATGGCTGCGCCGCCCAGTCGAAGAGCATCCACCCCCAGATGCCCCTTCTCGATGCAGCCATTACGCTATCCCTTGCCCATCAAGCCCAACTGTCTATGACAGATCGGAAAGCAATCCGGCGGCCACCGCAAGCCGGGAGACGGTCAAATCGCCCGTTTCCACAATATTCGCCATGCGCTGGCGCACCTCGTCGACGCGTGCACCCCGGCTTACCAGCCAGTCCTTTGCCGGATCGGCCTGCTTGCCATATTTGCTCAGTGCCGCCACGGCGATACCGCGCCGCGCCTGACTGATCAGGTCGGTAGCACGGGCAAGCGCCAGTCCGTCATAATAATCGGCGATGGAAACACCGCGCGCCGCATCCTCGATACGCCCGATGCGGAAGGCTTCGGATATGTCGAAATAGGCTCGTGCTGCGCTGGCAATGTCGATATTGGCCTGCTGGGCCACGGCGGCGATATCCGGAATGATCGGCGCTATCTCCAGCCGCGCCAACTGCGCGGCAAGTGCCGGAGGCGCACCGAGAGCAGCATTGCTGGCGGTATCTTCGCGGATCAGCCCGATCATCGATGCAGGCAGCAGCTTGTCGAGGCGTGGCTGCAGCGCATCGCGCGCCGTTTTGATCTCCGCGATTGCAGCGCCGAGGCCAACGGCGCCGGTGTGGTTACGCAGCACCCAGGCTGTCGTCCAGTTCAGCATCTGGGCGACGTTGGCATAGAAACCGTTTTGGGTTCCACCTGGTACTGCATTGTCCAGCGCGTCGATCCCCGCGAACACCTCGTCCAGTTCAAAGCCGTCTCGCACGATCACATAGGCGCGAACGATCTCCGGGCCGGATTGGCCGGTAAGGTCCGCCAGCCGGCTCACGAAAGTCGGCCCGCCACGATTGATGACATCGTTGGCAAGCTGCGTCGCGATGATTTCCCGGCGCAGGCGATGCGTGCGGATCTCGTCGCCGAAGCCCTCCTTCATCTGACTCGGGAAATAGTCCATCAATTCGCGTTCAAGATAGGGATCGTCAGGCAAATCGCTGGCCAGAAGCTGGTCCAAAAGGACAATCTTGGAATAGGCAAGGAGCACGCCGAGCTCGGCCCGCGTCAATGGAATGCCTTCGACTTGCCGCTCTGCCATCGCCTTGTCATCAGGCAGCGTCTCCACCTTGCGGTTAAGGAGTTTCCTTGTCTCGAGATCATTGATGAAGCGTGCCTGATAGGCGAGGTCGGCAAGGCCGCGCCGCTGTGCCAGCGATAACGCCAGTGTCTGCAGATAATTGTTGCGCAGCACCAGATCACCGACTTCCTCGGTCATCGATTCAAGCAGCGTGTTGCGCTTGTCACGCTGCAATTTGCCAGCGCGCATGGCCTGTGCCAGGGCGATCTTGATATTGACCTCGACGTCGGACGTGTTGACGCCGGCCGAATTGTCGATCGCATCGGAATTGCAGCGTCCGCCGAGCAGGCCGAACTCTATGCGCGCCTTCTGTGTGACGCCAAGATTGGCGCCTTCGCCGATGACTTTCGCCCGCACATCGCTGCCGGTGATGCGGATGGCATCATTGGCGCGGTCACCCGCCTCCGCGTCGCTCTCCAGCGACGAACGGACGTAGGTGCCGATGCCGCCGAACCACAGGAGGTCGACCGGCGCTTTCAGGATCGCTGTCATGATCTCGTACGGTGTTGCCGTAGTCTTGGCGAGGCCGATAGCTCTTGCAGCTTCCTTCGACAGGGTGATCGACTTCTGCGAGCGCGAGAACACGCCGCCACCTGCCGAAATCTTGCTCTTGTCGAAATCCTGCCAGCTGGAGCGCGGCAGGTTGAACAGCCGCTGGCGTTCCTTCAACGTCGCTTTCACATCCGGTTCAGGATCGATGAAAATATCGCGGTGGTCGAAGGCTGCGATCAGCTTCGTTTGCGGCGACAGCAACATGCCATTACCGAAGACGTCGCCCGACATATCGCCGACGCCGACGACGGTGAATGGCATTTTCTGGATATCTGTGCCGATTTCGCGGAAATGGCGCTTCACCGCTTCCCATGCGCCGCGCGCGGTAATACCCATTTTCTTGTGATCGTAGCCCGCCGAACCGCCCGAAGCGAAGGCATCGTCCAGCCAGAAATCATGTGCCTGGCTGATCGCATTGGCTGTGTCGGAAAACGTCGCCGTGCCCTTGTCCGCGGCGACAACGAAATAAGGATCGTCGCCATCGAGGCGGATCACATTTTGAGGTGGAACAACCGTCTCGCCTTCCAGATTGTCGGTCACCGAAAGCAGCGTCGCGATGAAGGTGATATAGGCTGCGCGGCCCGCCTCGAAGATGGCGTTGCGATCCGTGCCGGTCGGAAGGTGTTTCGGGAAGAAACCGCCCTTGGCGCCAACGGGAACGATGACCGCGTTCTTCACCTGCTGCGCTTTCACCAGACCCAGCACTTCCGTACGGTAGTCCTGCGCACGGTCCGACCAGCGCAAGCCGCCACGGGCGACTGGACCAAAGCGCAGATGCACACCCTCGACCTCCGGCCCATAGACGAAAATTTCGCGGTAAGGCCGTGGCTCCGGCAGCTCATCCAGCGATCGTGGATCGAGCTTGAAGGCCAGCGTCACGCGTTCGCCGACGCCTTCTTCCGGCGCAAAGGCGTTGGTGCGCAGGGTCGACTCGATGAGATTGAGAAAACGGCGCAGGATGCGGTCATCGTCGAGGCTCGGAACGTCCTGCAGCGCTTCCTCGATTTGGGAGCGCAGCGTCGACTGCTTGCGTTCCGATTGCGCACCGGTTTTCGCAGGATTGAGCCGCTGATCGAACAGATCGAATATCTGTCTGGCGATCGCCGGATAACGATTCAGCGTCGCCGCGATGAAATCCTGCGAATAGGGAATGCCTGCCTGCTGAAGATAACGGCCGTAAGCGCGCAGGATAATGATTTGCCGTGCGGTCAGCTGCCCGGTAAGGGCAAGCGCATTGTAGCCATCATTGTCCGACGCACCATTCCAGATGGAGCGGAAGACGTGTTCGAAAAGAGCGCCATCATCGGCGAGGTCGATCCCCGAATCCGAGGCGCTTGTAAGCTCCATGTCATGCACAAAAAGCGGGCTGCCGTCGGCGGCAGGCAGCTGGAATGTCTGTTCGCTTATGACACGAAAGCCCATGTTCTCCAGCAAGGGAACACGCTGTGAAAGGGCCACCGCCGAGCCGTAGTGATAGATCTTCAACGAAGCGGCATTGGGACCGTCGGTGCGATGCCGATAGAAATCGACATAGAGCGGATTGTTGCGTGAAAGACCGGCAATGCGACTGGCATCGACCAGCGCCTCGTCGGGAGAAAAGTTTTCGCGATAGGAATCCGGAAAGACAGCAGCAAGAGCAGTGAATTCGGCGGTTCCACGACGATCTCCGACCTCGGCAACAGCATCTTCCCAGGTCCGGACGATGGAACGGACGGTTTCTTCCAGCGCCTCACGTTTGACCTTGGGAAATTGGTCCTCGGCATGGCCGATGATAAAATGCACGCGGGCAAGCCCGCCCTCGGGAAATGCCGGATAGTAAGCCGACACATGCCCCTCATACACTTTGGCAAGGTGCGAGCCGATTTTCTCGCGCACGATTGAGTCATAGCGCTCGCGCGGCACGAAGACGATAATCGAAGCGAAACGGCCGAAGGGATCGATCCGCGGCAGGACACGCACACGCGGCCGCTCGCCGAGCGCCAATATGATCTCGGCATACCGGGTCAGCGTCTTGACGTCGATCTGGAAAAGATCATCGCGCGGGTAACCCTCGAGTACCTTGATGAGTTGCTTTCCGGAATGATCTTCGAGATTGAATCCAAGCCGGTGGATCACAGCCTCGGTTTTCGAGCGCAGATAGGGGATTTTAAGCACAGAACGCGTATAGGCACCGGACGTGAACAACCCGACGAAACGCAACTCGCCCGTAACCCTGCCCTCTGGATCGAACGTCTTCACACCGATGTAATCCATATAGCCGCGACGGTGCACCAGCGATTTTGTATTGGCCTTGGTGACGATCAGAGGCTCGGGACCAGTGAGAAAGGCGATGATCTGGGGGGTTGTCGTCACACCCTGGTTGCCGCGTTTCAACACGCGCACATCGGGATCGCTCAATATGCCAAGACCGCGCTTGCCGGAGCGCTCCAGCTCACCTTGACTGTTGTCGCCCTGATAGTCGTACTCACGAACGCCGAGAAAGGTGAAATTATTGTCGCGCAACCATTCGAGAAACTCTGCAGCTTCTTCTGCCGCAGCTTTTTTCATCGGCGTTTTGCCGGTCTTGTAGGCTTCGATCGCCTCGCCCAGACGTGCGACCATGGCTCCGCGATCACTAACGGCTTCGCGTACCTGCTTCAGCACAAGCTCTAGTGCCGCGGTCATGATCTCACGCGATGGCTCATCGAGTGCGGGTACATGAATTTGCATAACACTGACCCGCGCCACGTCTTTGCCCGGCTTGTCCGGACCCGCTGTACCGAGAACGCTGTTCGTGTTTCTGTCGATATCCATGACCGGATGCAACACGAGATAAACCGACGTAACGCGCTCACTGATTTCGCCAAGCACCGAGTCGAGCAGGAAGGGCATGTTGTCGTTGATCAGTGTAATCACCGTCACCGGACGGCCATCGCGGGAGACGATGTGGCCTTCGCTGACATCGATGACGGGCCGTCCCGACTTGAATTGCGCCAGCGCATTTTCCGCAAGCTTCGCCGAGGCGGTCAGCGCACCCGCATCGTAGTCGGCAAGGTCTTCTTCCGGTGCCCGCGCAAACAAAAGATCTTCAAACAGCCCTGCTTGTGGCTTCTCTTTCGGGGCTTTCGGTGGTTTTGACTTCGTGGCGACTTTTACGTCCGCTTTATTTTTGGAAGCCATCAAATATTTCCCCCTGGATTATGTATTTGGCGCGATCATAGCCTTTCAAAAGGCTTTTTCGAGCCTAAACTGCACGGTCGCGGTGAAAATCGTGTGACACGCAAGAATGTTACAATTCGACCAAATGATCGTCGAGCTCATTGACGTCATCGACCCCTCTGGGGAAATGTTCTTCCAGCAATTGGCCCGCTTTTCCAATGGCTTTTAGAAAACCGTCGGCCAATTCATCTCTGTCCGCATGTTCGGTCAGAATCGCGACGATTCCGTTCCACTCGTCCTGATGGACCTTTGCATTGATGCCCGCATCCGCAACCACCTCTGCGTATCGCTCCGCTAGCGATACGAAAAGGAGGACACCGGTACGTTGCGTCGTGAGATGGACATTTCGTGCCAGAAACTGCTGGATCGCATTGAGATGCGCACGCTTGTAGCGGATGCGTCGTGGCACAAGCCACATGGTCATGCCGGGCAAGAGCCACAGGACTAGCACTGCGGCAAGAAAAGCGGCAAGGATAGCGAGACCGAAGACCGGCAGGGGCAAGGTGAACCAGTACCAGTGCGCCGCCACCGCAACCACGACGGCAGCGAAAAGTATGCCGCAAGCCGCGGTAAATCCTGCCACGGAGAAATAGCTGTCGCTGCGCCGCGCGAGCACCGCATAGATTTCGCCGCTTGTGCGGCTTTCGGCTGCACGTATCGCCTCGGCAATGCGTGCGTGATCGGTTTCATTCATGGACCCTGAACTCATGGCCTACCAACTCCCCGATGCGCCGCCGCCGCCAGACGAACCACCACCGCCGGAAAAGCCCCCGCCCCCGCCACCCGAAGACCAGCCACCCCCACCGGAGGACCAACCGCCACCGCCCGAGGACCATCCGCCACCGCCGCCACCGCCTCTCGAGCCAATGTCAAAGATCATGCCCAGCCACTCATAGCGGCCAGGAGCGATCTTGCGCCCGAAGGAGGTAACGACGGCTGGAAGTATGATCCCGCTGAAGAACATGAACAGAAAGATCATGACGAAGATGAGCATTACCCAATCGACGTCGGAGGTCGGCTCCTGAACATTGCGTTTGGCGCGCGCCTCGAGTTCGGCGGCATCACCGGAAAGGACAGCAAGAATGCCATCGACACCTTTCGAGATTCCACCCGAATAATCCCCCGAGCGAAACCCTGGTATGACGGCATTTTCGATTATGAGCTTGGACAGAAGGTCGGTCAGCGTGCCTTCGAGGCCATAGCCGACCTCGATGCGCACCTTGCGGTCGTTTGGTGCGACGACGAGAAGAACGCCATTATTTTCCTGTTTTTGTCCGAGCGCCCAGGAGCGGTAGAGCCGGTTGGAATAGGGCTCGATCTCCTCGCCATCGAGGCTCGGCACCGTCACCACAACCACCTGATCGGAGGATTTTGCTTCGAACGCCGCCAATTTCTGGGTTATCTGCTCGCGCGTTGCCGCATCGATGACGTTTGCGTCATCGACCACACGACCTGTCAGAGCAGGGAGTTCTGCGGCAAATGCGCTGACTGACAGCAATGCCAGCAGCGCAATAGCCAATAGTAGGCGATTCAACCCAACCGCATTCTGGCGCAATGCGCTCATGTCTGGAGCCTAGAACTTGACCTGAGGCGTTTGCTTGGCTGAGTCTTCAATGTTGAAGGTTTGGTAGGGTTCATTTCCCGTGTACCAGATCCACTTCCAGATCATGGTCGGCATCGTTCTCAGCGAGGTGTTATAGACCCGCACCGACTCGATATAATCCCGGCGTGACACGGCGATACGGTTTTCCGTGCCTTCGAGCTGCGATTGCAGTGCGAGGAAGTTCTGGTTGGATTTCAGGTCAGGGTAGTTTTCGACGACAGCCATCAGCCGCGACAGTGCCCCGGTCAACTGTGCCTGGTTCTCCTGGAACACCTTCATTGCATTGGGATCGGTAAGGGTTTCCGGCGTCACCTGAATGGAGGTCGCCTTGGCCCGCGCCTCAACCACCGATGTCAGCACATCCTTTTCCTGTGCGGCATAACCTTTGACGGTCTCGACGAGGTTGGGAATGAGATCCGCCCGTCGCTGATACTGGTTCAACACCTCGCTCCATGCGGCCTTGGCCTTTTCCTCATTGGTCGGAATCGTGTTGAAGCCGCAGGCTGAAAGCAGCGGTACGAGAAGAAACAGGGCAATGATAGAAAGGGCGCGGCGCGGCGCCGGCAAGCAAGTCGCATGTTGCATTGGAATCCTCTCCCCGGGTACAGATTCACCGCTCCAGACCGAAGCAGCACAAACCTAGCCATTTTTTTCTGCAAAAGGAACAGCCAAAGCGCTATGCTAAACCATTGAACCCAAACAAGGTGTCTTCATGCCTGAACACGATGGAAAGCATCAGCCCGATGCGGAATCTAGGCGGATAATCGAACGGATCGAT
Source organism: Phyllobacterium trifolii (assembly GCF_014192095.1). GTDB lineage: Bacteria > Pseudomonadota > Alphaproteobacteria > Rhizobiales > Rhizobiaceae > Phyllobacterium > Phyllobacterium trifolii. The sequence goes on along the minus strand of NZ_JACHXN010000005.1, from coordinate 261,302 downwards.
CGCGAATCCGCTTCGGGAGGCATATCTATCGTCGAACGGACCAAGGGCCACTTTTCGGCCGGCGATACGGATCCCACCGACCCCATAGAAGTCTGGGGCACACGCATCGGCAGGTTTCTGGGATTGCTTGTCTTGATCGCCATGATTATCTGGGTGATCAGTTCTATAGTCGGCAAGGGTTGAGTCGCGCTCGCTCGCCCGAACTCTCGCATGAGTATTTCCAATGACCAGTTCCGTTGCTCCTTCATCCAATGCTGTCATCGTCATTTCCAGCCATGTCGTGCGTGGTTCGGTCGGCAATCGTGCCGCCGTATTCGCGCTTGAAACGCTCGGCCATCCGGTCTGGGCCGTGCCAACCGTCATCTTGCCCTGGCATCCCGGTCATGGACCGGCCAAGCGCATCGTGCCGGAACCGCAGCAATTCGACGACCTGATCGCCGATCTGGAGCGCGCTCCCTGGCTTGGCGAGGTCCGCGGCATTATGAGTGGTTACCTCGGCAATGCTGCGCAGGCCGCCAGCGTCGCCCGTCTGGTAGAAACCGCAAAAACCCGCAACAAGGGCGTGCTTTATCTCTGCGATCCTGTCATCGGCGATGAAAAAGGGCTTTACGTTCCGGAGGCGACTGCAAATGCCATACGCGACGAATTGATGCCGCTCGCCGACGTTTCAACGCCCAATCGCTTCGAGCTTGCATGGCTGACCGGCGCAGAATTGCCGGACAACAAGGCGGTCATGCAGGCCGCGTTGCACGCAGGGCCGGGTACGATGCTTGTGACCTCCGCGCACCCGATGATTGCTGGCGGCACCGGCAATCTGCTGGTGACGCACTCTCTGGCGCTGCTCGCCGAACACCGGCTCGTCGTCGGCCCGACCAATGGCCTTGGTGACCTTACGTCCGCATTGTTCCTTGCACGCATGCTTGCCGGTCTTGATCTCGAACAGGCGCTGCAACGCACCACAGCCTCGGTTTTCGAGATCATGGCCCGCTCTGCCAAGCGCGGCGCCGATGAACTGATGCTCGAAGCCGACGCATCCAGCCTTTCCACCCCTATGGCGATGACTCAGATGCGGCGGCTGGTTCATCCAAGCAAGGGCATCAGAGCATAGCACATTAGACCAATTGATCTTGTCCCGGTTCAGGATTAGAGGAAAAGAATGACCTTGCTTCCCGAGAAACTTCTCACCGGCTATCGCAACTTCATGGCGCATCGTTATGCCAACGAAACGATGCGCTACAAGCAGCTTGCGGACCAGGGGCAGACGCCCGAAACACTGGTCATCGCCTGCTGCGACTCCCGTTCCGCGCCCGAGATCATCTTCGATACGGCACCCGGCGAGATCTTTGTTCTGCGCAACGTCGCCAACCTCGTACCGCCCTACGCGCCGGACGGCGAATATCATTCCACCTCCGCAGCCCTCGAATTTGCGGTGCAGAGCCTGAAAGTCAAGAATATCGTCGTCCTCGGTCACGGCCGCTGCGGCGGCATAAAGGCGGCGCTCGACACTACGAGTGAGCCGTTGTCCCCTGGCGACTTCATCGGCAAGTGGATGAGCCTCGTCGGCCCCGCAGCGGAAGCGGTTTCCGCCAACGAACTGATGACCCCATTTGAGCGCCAGACTGCGCTGGAGCGCATATCCATTCGCTATTCGCTGAAAAACCTGCGCAGCTTTCCCTGTGTCGATATCCTTGAAAAGAAAGGCCGCCTCACCCTGCATGGCGCCTGGTTCGACATTTCGACCGGTGAACTATGGATCATGAATCCGGAAACTGGTGACTTCCTTCGCCCCGACCCCGAAGAGGTCGGCGAAGCCACCGCGCTGGAATAGAGGGATACAAGAGAATGGCGCGATTGATATCCATGATCGCCGTCATTCTCCTAGCGATGTGTCCTGCCACGGCGGACGATGCGCACAACGCCACCATCGAAAGCTGGTATTCCGCGCTCGGTACCGCCGACCGCGCGGTTTTCGACAAAATCCTCGCCGACGACGCAACGGTCATTCTCGAAGACATCGATACGATCCAGACCAAGGATGAATTTCTGGCCAGCCTCGATGAATGGAAGAGCGCTGTGCGTGGCGCCAAAGTGCGCCATCGTATCGGTGGCGTCGAAGGCGATACAACGACCGTTTTCGTCTGCTATCAATTCCCGGCGAACACTACCTATACGCGCGAAATCTTCAATTTTCGCAGCGGCAGGATCATAGAGAGCGCCCAGAGTTCACTGGGTGAGGCCTGCGAGGGTTTTTGAAATGGAAAGGCCGGCGCGAGCGCCGGCCAGGAAACATCGTCATCGACGAACCGATTATTCGCCGTCAATCTTCGCGCCGATAATGGCAATCGCCTGCTGATAGACGGTGGCAGCGTTCCAGCCGGCAATGGCGCCGTAGTTGGCTTGTCCCGGTTGATAGCCTCCACCTGCGCGCCAGCCATGTCCGACCAGAAAATTCGCTGTCGATGCCAGCGCGTCGGCCTTGGAGCGGACCATGTCGATGCGGCCATTGCCATCGCCGTCCGCGCCATAGCGAAGGACATTGAGCGGAAGGAACTGCGTCTGACCGATCTCACCGTGCATGGCGCCCACAGCATTGGGAGCAAGCGTGCCGTTGTCGACAAGCTTCAATGCAGCATTGAGTTGTTCGCGGAAATACTCCGTACGACGGCAGTCATAGGCAAGGGTCGCGACCGCCGAAAGCGTATGCTGATTGCCCATATAACTGCCGAAACCGGTCTCCATGCCCCAGATGGCGATCAATGGCCCAGCGGGAACGCCGTAACGCTGCTCGATCCGGTTAAAGAGTGCTGCATTCTGCGCTTTTTGCGCGCGTCCCCGCGCAATGATCGTCTGGGCGCCGCGAACCTGCATGAACTTGTCGAGTGAATATTTGAAACTCTTCTGGTTGCGGTCGGCATTGATCGTCTTGGTAGCATATTTGACGTTGCCCAGTGCGTTGATGCCTCTGCTGCCAATACCTTGCGCGCCGGCTTGCTGCTGGTAGGCCTGAACCCATGACTCGAATCCGGCGGAATTATTGCCGCATTGAGTGGCAGCCTGCGCCATGCCTGCTGTCATAAGAAGCGCTGTCGCTACAGCCGCAAAAAATCTGCCTTTGGCAACGAATGCCATGAAAATCTCCTCAAAGGTTGAATCGTCGTGCTCCTATCTGCCATTTTTCTGTCGTGCTGTCATCTGCAAGAATCGGGCTATATGGGGTGAAACAGCACCCATTCTCGGCCTTTCACGCTTGCTACGAGCCTGACCAGGCGGCAAATCGTATGTGTGACCAGCCAATTTCACGACCGGCACCAATACAATCTAGGGTTGTTACTCACCAATTGCGCCACCACACTTGCCCTTGAACTAATTGATGAGACGTTTTGATAGGATTCCGCTGGAGGCCTTTCACAGTTTCAGCTACGCTCGCATATATTTTTTGTATATACAATAATTATTGACCAAAGCAGTTTTCATGAGTAGATTTGAGTGGGACCTGGAAAGCGCAAAAGCGAATTTGCGCAAGCATGGCGTCGATTTTGGCGCGGCTGAGAAGTTTGAATTCAACACTGCTCTAGAGCAACTGGACGACAGGCATAATTATGAAGAGGAAAGGATTGTGGCTATAGGGTTTATCGGGCCTTCACTCTTCACTCTTGTTTACACGGAACGGCGCGATAAAATCAGGGTCATCTCTTTGCGAAAATCAAAAACGATTGAGATCAGAAAATATGCGAAATACTATGAATGATCAGCAGCTCTTGGCTCATCGGGCACGGATCAGGGCGGCGCTCGACAGCATCACCCCCGCGGAAGATGCCGCAATTTCAAAAGCAGTATTAGACGACCCGGACACCGTCCTCGTTACCGAATTGACAAAGCGCCGCCCCGGTCGTCCGGTTGCCGATACGCCAAAAATCCCGGTCTCCATCCGCCTTAGCCCGGATGTCCTCGATCATTATCGCTCAAGCGGGCGTGGCTGGCAGGGTCGCATCGACGAGGCATTGCGCAAGCTCATGCTACTTGAAACCCAGGATGAACGGCCTGCCGCGGCGACAAGCCGGAAAAAGCGCGCCTGACCCCGCACGTCTTGACTCCGCGCGGCATTTCCTGTTTAAGCCGCCCATCAATCCGCGACGAGCTTTGAAACTCCGAGCAGCCAACCGGGGCCCCGCAAGGGTCTAGACGATCCCGGAGGTCAACACCCGACAGCGCGATGCGCCCTCGGGTGTCATTTTGCTTTGAGCTCTTTGCCCTGGCGCGGTTGGTACTTATCTTTTGGGGAGCGGGTCTCTGAAGGAATAAAGGAAAACTGGATGTTCGAGAGCTTACAGGAACGACTTGGTGCGATTTTGAACGGCCTCACAGGCCGTGGCGCGCTGTCGGATGCCGATGTCGCGGCGGCCTTGCGCGAAGTGCGCCGCGCCCTGATTGAAGCTGACGTCGCGCTCGATGTCGTCCGTTCGTTTACCGACAAGGTTCGTGCCAAGGCAGTTGGCGCTGATATCGTCAAGAGCATCAAGCCCGGCCAGATGGTCGTCAAGATCGTCCATGACGAGCTGATCGACATGCTCGGCGCCGAGGGTGTCACGATAGATCTGAACGCGCCGGCGCCGGTCGTCATCATGATGGTCGGCCTGCAGGGTTCCGGCAAAACGACCACCACCGGCAAGATTGGCAAGCGCCTCACCGAGCGGTCGAGGAAGAAGGTGCTTCTCGCCTCTCTCGATACACGCCGTCCGGCCGCGCAGGAACAGTTGCGCCAGCTCGGCGTTCAGACCGGCGTCGACACGCTGCCAATCATTGCTGGCCAGACACCCGTCGAGATCGCCGCACGCGCCGTTCAGGCGGCCAAGCTCGGTGGCCATGATGTTGTCATTCTCGACACAGCGGGCCGTACCCATATCGACGAGCCATTGATGATCGAAATGGCCGACATCAAGAAAAAGGCCAATCCGCATGAAATCCTGCTGGTTGCCGATGCGCTGACCGGCCAGGACGCCGTCAATCTTGCGCGGTCCTTCGATGAGCGCGTTGGCATCACCGGTCTCGTTCTTACCCGGATGGATGGCGACGGCCGCGGCGGCGCCGCCCTTTCCATGCGCGCTGTCACCGGCAAGCCGATCAAGTTGATCGCCACCGGCGAAAAGATGGATGCGCTGGAGGAGTTCTACCCCCGCCGTATCGCCGATCGCATTCTCGGCATGGGCGACATCGTTTCGCTGGTCGAAAAGGCCGCTGAAAACATCGACGCGGAAAAAGCCGCGGCGATGGCCAAGAAGATGCAGTCCGGCAAGTTCGATCTCAACGATCTCGCTGACCAGATCGGACAGATGCAGAAGATGGGCGGCATGGGCGGCATCATGGGCATGATGCCCGGCATGGGCAAGATGAAGGATCAGATGGCTGCGGCCGGTCTTGACGATTCGATCTTCAAGCGCCAGCTCGCGATTATCTCTTCGATGACCAAGGCCGAGCGTGGCAATCCCGATTTGCTCAAGCATTCGCGCAAGCAGCGTATCGCCAAGGGTTCCGGCACCAATGCCGCCGACATCAACAAGCTTCTCAAGATGCACCGCCAGATGGCGGACATGATGAAGGCGATGGGCGGCAAGGGTAAAGGCGGCATGATGAAACAGATGATGGGCGGCCTTGGCGCGAAAATGGGTCTCGGTGGGCTAGGCGGCATGGGGGGCATGCCTGACCTGTCCAAAATGGACCCGAAGCAACTTGAAGCCTTGCAGAAGCAGGCGGAAGCCGCTGGTTTCGGCAAGGGTGGCGGCTTGCCTGGTGGGCTTGGTGGTCTTCCGGGCGGTTTAGGTGGCCTGGGCGGCGGCATGCCGCGTCTGCCCGGCCTTGGTGGCGGTCTTCCAGGGCTGCCGAAAAAGAAAGGGTGAATATGTCGTCCTCCTCGCTCCCCAAGGAACTACTTCAATTGCGCGCTTCCATCGACAACATCGATGCAGCGTTGATCCACATGCTCGCCGAACGTTTCCGCTGCACCAAGGCAGTGGGCGTTTTGAAGGCGAAGAATGGCCTCGCACCCGCTGACCCGGGCCGTGAAAAACTACAGGTCGAACGTCTGCGCTCACTCGCGCTGGATTCAGATCTGGACCCCGATTTTGCCGAGAAGTTCCTGAACTTCATCGTCAAGGAAGTGATCAGGCATCACGAAACAACAGCCGCCAAGGAAAACGGCGCCTAACCCAACTACCAAGGAGAATACCAATGTCACTGAAAATCCGTCTGGCCCGTGCAGGGTCGAAGAAGCGCCCTTATTACCACGTCGTCATTGCTGACGTGCGTTCGCCGCGCGATGGCCGTTTCATCGAAAACGTCGGTTCGTGGAATCCGATGCTTCCCAAGGATGGCGAGCGCGTCAAGCTCGATGCCGACCGCATCAATTACTGGATCGGTCACGGCGCACAGCCAACGGACCGCGTTCTTCGCTTCCTCGATCAGGCCGGTATCGCCAAGCGCGACACCCGCAGCAATCCTGAAAAGGCATTGCCGGGCAAGAAGGCACAGGAACGCGTTGCCATGGCCAAGCAGGCTGAAGAAGATGCAAAGGCCAAGGTCATTGCTGATGCGGAAGCTGCTGCCGCCGCCGCTGAGGCTGAAAAGGCTGCCGCCGCTGAAGCAGCTGCTGCCCCTGCCGAAGAAGCTGCGGCCGAAGAAACTGCAAGCTGATCATCAGCTTCTGCTGTTGACGACGAAACGGGTGGCTTTTGCCGCCCGTTTTTGTTTTTGAGCAAACTTCACAGAACTGCAAAAAAACTGAAACGTTCTCCGCGCAAAGAAGACGCAGCCAGCCACTTTGAATTGGCGCATAATCCTCCCGGACCCTTTGCGGTTTGGGGTCATGCGTCAGCCAGCCCGGAGAGACCACTATGAGCAGATCGGCTTCGTTCACGCGCCGCAACTTCCTCGCTTCATCGGGAGCCGTTGCACTGACCGCAGCGGCAGGTCTTGCCCTCCCATCCTATTCACGCGCGAATGCGCGACCCGTTTTCACGCATGGCGTTCAGTCGGGTGACGTCGACGCGACGACGGGCATGATCTGGACGCGAACCGACAGGCCAGCGCGGGTCAATATCGAAGTTTCCACCACGGAGAGCTTTGCCAACGCCTATTCGTTACCGCCGCTCAATGCCTTCCCGGACAGCGACCTTGCAGTAAAGCAGTTGCTCACCGATCTCGTCTCGGATCAGGATATTTTTTACCGCCTGACTGCAGTTGATCTCAGCGACCTCAATGCTGTTTCAGAACCGATTGTCGGCCATTTCAAAACCGCCCCGACGGCAAAGCGCAATATCCGTTTTGCCTGGTCGGGCGATACGGTGGGTCAAGGCTGGGGTATCGACGAGACCGGCATGAAGACCTACGCGACTATCGCCAGCCACACCCCCGATTTCTTCCTGCACTCGGGCGATACGATCTATGCTGACGGTCCTCTGGTGGAAGAAACGACGTTGAAGGACGGGAGCAAGTGGAAAAACCGCATCATCACCGATGAAAAGCGCAAGGTGGCAGAGACGCTGGACGAATATCGCGGCCAGTGGAAATACAACATGCTCGACGATCACGTCCGCGCCCTGAATGCAATCTGCCCGACTTTCCTCCAGTGGGACGACCACGAAGTGCTCAACAACTGGTCTTCCTCCAAGGACCTCACCGCCGACGATCGCTACACAGAAAAGTCCATCGCGCTCCTGTCGGCCCGGGCCGCGCGGGCCTTTCACGAAATGACCCCGATCCGCTACACGCCTGCTGAACCTGGACGCGTTTATCGCAAGATCGCCTATGGCCCGCTGCTTGATGTCTTCTTCCTCGACTTGCGTTCCTATCGCGGTCCGAATGGTCCGGATATGGAAGATACGATCACGCCGGAATCGTCCATTCTTGGCGCGAACCAGGTGCGCTGGCTGAAGCGCGAACTGTTGAATTCCCGCGCGACCTGGAAGGTCATTGCTGCGGACATGCCGCTCGGTCTGGTGGTGTGGGACAATGCGACCGCAAAGAAGGGCGCGGAAGCTGTTGCCAATGGCGACAACGGCCCAGCGAAGGGCCGGGAGCTCGAGATTGCCGATCTGCTGCGCTTCATCAAATCCGCCGGTATCCGGAATACCGTCTGGTTCACAGCAGATGTGCATTACACGGCAGCGCACTATTACAATCCGGACAAGGCGCAGTTCCAGGATTTCGAGCCGTTTTGGGAATTCGTTTCGGGCCCCATTCATGCCGGCACCTTCGGCCCCAATGATCTCGATCAGACCTTCGGGCCGGAACTCAAGTTCATCAAGGCGCCAACGCCCGAGCAAGGTCAGAACCTGCCACCCTCGGCCGGCCTGCAATTCTTCGGTCTCGTCGATATCGATGCGGCAAGCGAACAGATGACCGTAAGGCTGATGGATCGCGACGATGCCGAACTTTACAAGGTAACGCTCGATCCTGTTCGTTCGATCTGATGCGGTGATCGGCGAGTGTGCATGTAAATTTCAGCCTGATGAGGCAGATGCCCATCAGGGTGAAGTCAACCCGCCCCAGGCCGCCATGGCAGCATCGGCGGTCTTCTTCAATTGCTCGAGTGTGGCGCCATCGCGCGCTGTGATCGACATGCCGTGTTGTACAGTCGCGTAGAATTCCGCCACCTGCTGGATATCGACAGTCTCTGAAAGTTCTCCTTCTCGCACGGCGCGCGCCAGCCGTTGGCGTAACTGTGTCACGTTGTCGAGGCGGCGCTCCTTCAGCAGCGATGACGGCGTACCGGGACCCTCATCGCCATGCAGCGCGCCCATCACCACCATGCAACCATGCGGCTGGCCTGGATCAGTATGGGAGATGGCCGTCTGCATGAGAAAATCCGCGACGCCCTCCTTTGCAGTCGTTGCTGTCGGCAATGAATGTTTGATGCGCTGGCCAATCTTGTTCGTATAGAGTTCAACCGCCTCCCTGAACAACTCCGCCTTGCTGCCAAATGCGGCGTAGAGGCTGGGCGCATTGATGTGCATCGCTTGCGTCAGATCCGCCATGGACGCAGTGTCATAGCCTTTCTGCCAAAAGACCCGCATGGCGCGTTCAAGCGCTGCATCGCGGTCGAATGCACGGGGACGACCCTTCGGAGACATCACGAATTCCTTTCTGTATCGATTAATACATAAATCACTTGACGCCGGTTCGCAAGCGTGACATTGCGTTATGTATCGATCACTACAAAAAGGAAATATGATGTCACGTCTTGAAAATAGAGTTGCCTTCATCACCGGCGGAAGCCGCGGCATGGGCGCAGCGATTGCACTGAAATTGGCCGAGGATGGCGCTGATATCGCCATTACCTATACGAGTGCCGCTTTGAAGGCTGGGGACACCGTCAAGGCAATCGAGAAGCTGGGCCGTCGCGCCATCGCGTTTCAGGCCGACAATCTCGATGCAGCTGCCATCGAAGCGGCAGTCAGCGAGACCCACGCCAGGTTTGGCAGGCTGGATATTCTCGTCAACAACGCCGGCGTCTACTCGATGGATACTGTCGATACATTGGCGCTCGAGGAGTTCGACCGCGTCATGTCCATCCACGTCCGCGCGAGTTTCGTCGCCGCGAAGGCAGCAGCGGCGCTGATGGGCGCGGGCGGGCGTATCATCAACATCGGCAGCAATCTCGCCGAGATCGTGCCGTTCCCCGGCCTCATCGCCTATTCAACCAGCAAGGCCGCCCTGATAGGGCTGACCAAGGCGCTGGCACGTGATCTAGGCCCGAGCGAAATCACAGCCAACATCGTCCACCCCGGCTCGACCGATACGGACATGAATCCCGCCAATGGCGATCATGCTGATGGCCAGCGCGCCCGTATGGCGATTCCGAAGTTCGGAGAGGCGAGCGATATCGCCGGTCTGGTAGCGTTCCTTGCGGGCGACGAAGGCCGCTTTATCACAGGCGCATCGCTCACCATCGATGGCGGCGCCAACGCCTGATCGAGATTGCGCAGGGGCAATCCCTCAGATATCGCCCTTGCGCACAAGCTTGCCTTCTTCGGCCTTGTGGAAATATTGCGAGCAGACCAGCCAGCCCTTCAGAGGCCGCAGAAGCAGCAGACTACCCACAAGCGTCAACGGCAGCGTCGTGATGAGATGCACCCAGATCGGCACTTCATACGTCGTCTGCAGCCACAGTGCGAATACCAGAGCTGGGACAGCAACGATCGTCATGGCGAAGAAAGCCGGCCCGTCCGCCGGATCGGCAAAGGAATAGTCCAGCTCGCAAACCTCGCAGGATGGCGCCAGTTTAAGAAAGCCATTGAACAGGTGCCCCTGCTGGCATCGCGGACAGCGTCCCAGAATCCCGGTTTTCATCGGGTTTTCAGTAGGATGATAGTGAACATGTGCCATGATCTTGCCTTTCGACCCGATTGCAACTGTATGGCCTTTGAAACCAACATCCATACAACCGGAAATTTTACGCCAAATACATACTCCTTGTAGGGAAACAATAAAAGAGAATTCGTCCTACCAGCGACAATTCGGCTTGCTATCGCTCGATTACGCCTGTAATTGTATGGATCAATGCCCATACAATGAGTCGCCCCATGACCCTCTGGAAGCCCCGCATCGCTGCCACGTCGAGATACAAGCATCAAGGTATCGTCGATGCCTTGAATGCCGATATCGCCGCTCGCCTGCTGACCTCAGGCGATGCGCTGCCGCCGCAACGGGAGATCGCGCGCCAGCTTGGCGTCGATCTTACCACAGTTACGCGTGCGCTGAACGAGGCGCGTCGTCTCGATCTGATCGAGGCCAGAACCGGTTTGGGTACATTCGTGAAGCAACAAGCTGTAGTGAGAGCGGCCCCCCCGGCAGCCGAACTCGACCTCAGCATGAATATCCCGCCGCAACCGGCCGAGGCCCGTTTGCCGGAGCGGATCGCCGAAGGTATCAGCGCGTTGCTGGCCGGACCCTCCAGCCGGTTTCTTTCCTATCAGGAGATTACCGGGACCGAAGCCGCGCGGCATGCCGCCGCGCAATGGCTGACGTTGCGTTTTGGCCATGCGCTTTCACCCGACAGCGTCCTCGTTGCTGGCGGTGCGCAAAGTGCGCTCTTCGCCATTTGCAGTCTCGTGGCCGCCAATGGTGCCATTTGCGCCGGCGCCCACACCTATCCGGGTCTCAAATCCATCGCCGCGACTCTCGGGATCGCACTTTATCCGCTTGCCATGGATCAGTTCGGCATATTGCCTCAGGCGTTCGAACAATGCTGCCGGGACCATGCACCCAAGGCGCTTTACATCGTTCCATCCATCGACAATCCGACCACGGCCACCATGCCGCTGAAACGCCGGCAGGAGATCGCCGAAATCGCCCGCCGATACAGAGTCGCAATTATCGAAGACGATCCCTATGCGGAACTTCTGGACGAGCCGCTGCCGGCTCTTGCGTCCTTGGCGCCGGAGATTACCTGGCACATCGCAACTCTGTCGAAATGCGCAACGCCGGCCCTGCGTGTCGCCTTTGTGGCCTGTCCCTCAGCGCTGGATGTGTTGAAGCTCACATCTTCCCTGCGCGCCAGCAATCCCGGTGCGTCGCCGCTATTGGCGGCCCTGACGACAAGCTGGATCGAAAACGGCACGCTGCGGCAGATCGCATCCGCCATACGGGAAGAAAGCCGCGCGCGGCAATCACTTGCTGCAGTCATTCTCAAGGATTGGAAATACGCCGCCGAGCCGGCAGGCCATCATCTTTGGCTGACCCTTCCCAAGCACTGGAATGCCCCCGGATTCGCCGCACTTGCCCGCCGTTCCGGACTTGGCATCGTGGCGGCACCCGCCTTCAGCGTTGGAACCTCGTCCGACGAGGCGGTTCGCGTCTCACTTGGCGCCGCGCCGGATCGTCCGCGTCTCGAACAGGGATTGCTGCTGCTGGACAGGCTTTTGCATGAACCGCAGTTCAGCACAGGGTTGATTGTTTAGAGCAATTCCAGGAAAAGTGTGAAGCGGTTTTCCGTCCGGAATTGTGCAAAAACGAAGAGCTAGAGAAAGCTTCCCTGCGCGGTGACCGGATGGAACACCGGCCGCCCGGCCATGCCGGCGAATATCCGGTGTTCAAGGTCGAGCAGGAAGCGCTTGCGCCGCTGCCCGCCGCCATAACCGGTCAGCGAGCCATCCGCGCCAATGACGCGGTGGCACGGTACGACGATTGCAACCCTGTTTTGCCCATTGGCTGCACCCACGGCACGGCTCGAACCCGGCTTGCCGAGATCCCGGGCTATGCCGCCATATGTGCGTGTTTCCCCATAAGGGATAGCATGGAGGGTCGACCATATCTGCCGCTGAAATGCCATCCCCGGCAGCACGAGCGGTGTTTCGAACCCGGTGAGCTTGCCGGCAAAATAATCAGCGAGCTCGGCCTCGATCTGCTCAAGCACGGCATTGTGGCCAGGTTCTATGGAATAGCCATAGCGTTTTTCGAGCTCCTCGACCTCCACCGGCAAGGCTGGCCGATCGTGAAACTCCAGCAATGACAACCCGTCGTCGCCCGCCATCGCAATCATGGGTCCAAGAGGCGTCTGAATGGACTTTCGTACCAAGGTCTTCATCACATCAATCTCCGGTTCGCGCGTGATTCTAGCATCTCAGCGTGCGACGCCCACCCGATTCATGCGTTCCTGCCGGCAATATTCACAACCGTACCCGCCGCATGCAGCGCCTGCATGATGTCGGCCGGCGGTTCGTGGTCGGTCACCAGTTCACCGAACCCGCCAAAACCACAGACCTGAACCAGGCCACGCTTGCCGAATTTCGCCGCGTCTGTGATGGCGATCGAACGTGTACCGCGCGACAATACCGTACGGGCAAATTCCGCCTCTTCCAGGTCGTAGTCGGTAAGGCCGCCAATCGCATCCATCGCACCAACGGAAATAACAGAATGGGCGACACTGAAGCGATTGACATATTCGATGGCCGAGACGCCGAAGGCCGCTCCGCTATCCCGGCGCAACTCACCGCCCGCCATGAAAACCCTGTTGCCATTCACGGTTGCCAACGTTCGGGCAATATCGGATGAATTGGTTATAACCGTCAGGTTCCGGTGCTGCAGCAACTCGCGGGCGAGAAAACTCGTGGTCGTACCAGTGTCCAGCATGATGGATTCGCCGTCCTGGATCGTCCGCGCCACCCATTGCGCAATCATGCGCTTGGCTGGAGCGTTTTCGCGCATGCGTATCTCGAAAGGCGCCTCACCCAGATGCTGCGGCAGCCCAATGGCACCATGGATTTTGACGATTATACCCTCATCGGTCATGGGCTTTACGTCGCGCCGGATCGTTTCCAGGGATACGCCAAGTTTTTGCGCCAGATCGGCGATTGAAATGGTTCCCTCGTCCTGCAGCAGCCGTTTTATTTCGCCGTGTCGTTTGGAATTCATGCCCGAAACCCTAGCCAAGAGTAAATTATCCGCAAGATTACCACACGATTCCCACAAATTTGTCATCAAAGCCACAAATCACCACAAAAACGTGTTGACATAGGTGAAATAAAGGTGGAAAGTCACATTATTAGATAAATACGTGGTTCGACAGGCTCATCATGAGGGGTAGTATCCCTGCAAATAATCAAAAAGCAGTTATGGGGGTGCGAAACAGAAGTCTTTGCCACAGACGGATTCCTGTTCTTGGAGAGCCCACAACCCTCCTTCAGCAGACCAACTCCGTCATGGTGAGTCTGTCGAACCACGTATTTGTCAGCCGATGACAGCAACTTCTGCAATCTCTTCCGCAGTCAAAGAACGCATTGCCGCTCTGCCACTCTGGCAGGGCGATATTCATATTGCTCTTTTGAAGGGCGGCATTAGCAACGAGAGCTATGTCGTCGAGGATGACAGTCGCAAATATGTCGTTCGCTTCGGCAGGGACTATCCATTTCACCATGTGTTTCGCGACCGCGAGGCGATGACCGCCGAGGCGGCCCATCGCGCCGGTTTTGCTCCCGAACTGTTCCACGCGGGCGACGGCGTCATGGTCACCGCGTTCCTCGGAGCGCACACCTACTCCGCAAGCGATGTTCGCGCCAATATTTCACGCGTCGCGCATATGATCCGGCAATTCCACACGACGATGCCCGAACATATTCTCGGGCCCGGTTTCATGTTCTGGGTGTTCCATGTCATCCGCGATTATGCCCGCACGCTGAAGGCGGGCAACAGCCGCATGGTACCGCACCTTGCCACCTATCTTGCCATCGCGGTGGAAATGGAAGCCGCGCAACGGCCGTTGCCAATCATCTTCAGCCACAACGATCTCTTGCCCGCCAATATACTCGATGATGGCAACCGCCTCTGGCTGATCGATTTCGAATATGCGGGATTTTCGACTTCGATGTTCGATCTTGCGGGCCTTGCCTCCAATGCGGGATTAAGCGAAGACGAATCCGAAGCCCTGCTTGCCGCCTATTTTCAAGGTGCCCCTGACCGCGAACTCAAGCGCGCCCATGCCGCCATGCAATGTGCCTCACTGCTACGCGAAGCCATGTGGAGCATGGTTTCCGAGCTCTACCTCGACGCACCGGGCGTTGACTACGTCGCTTATACTACCGAGAATTTATCGAAGCTTGATCAGGCGCTCGATCAATATAGGTCAAGCTATGGAAAATAGGGCAAGTTTATCCGCTCGTGCAGAAGGCACCGCCTCCTACCCTCCCCCTTGTGGGGAGGGTAGGAGCAAAGCGACGGGGAGGGGTTCTTTCTTGACTAACAAAACCTTATTCGCGGCACGCACAGGCTCGGATCAAAAAGCCCCTCCCTGCTGCTGCGCAGCCTCCCTCCCCACAAGGGGGAGGGTAGGAGGCGGTGCCTTCTGCCAACAAGTGTCAGGAAAAACTGCCTTTCATAGAGAGACGATATTATTATGACCCTCCCCTCCCATGCCCAGATCGTCGTCATTGGCGGCGGGATCATCGGCTGCTCGACGGCCTATCATCTGGCCAAGGATCACAAGGCCGACGTGGTATTGCTGGAGATGGGGCAATTGACCTCCGGCTCGACATGGCACGCGGCGGGGCTGGTCGGGCAATTGCGTTCCTCCGCGTCGATTACCCGCATCCTCAAATATTCCGTCGATCTCTACAAACGTCTCGATGAGGAAACCGGCCTTGCGACGGGCTGGAAAATGACCGGCTGTCTGCGCCTTGCCACCAATCAGGACCGCTGGACCGAGTTCCGCCGCCTCGCAACCACTGCGGGAAGTTTCGGCATGGAAATGCAGCTCCTCTCCCCGCAGGAGGTCAAGGCCATGTTCCCGCTGATGCGTGTCGATGATCTCGTTGGCGCGAGCTGGTTGCCAACCGACGGGCAGGCCAGCCCTTCTGACATCACCCAATCACTGGCGCGCGGCGCCCGCATGCATGGCGCAAAACTGATCGAGAACGTACGCGTCACCGGCTTCGAGATGAATGGCGACCGGATCGTCAAGGTCAAGACCGATCAGGGCGACATTGCCTGCGAAAAAGTCGTCAATTGCGCCGGCCAATGGGCGCGGCAGGTGGGTGAGATGGCGGGCATCAATGTGCCGCTGCAGCCGGTGAAGCATCAATACATCATCACCGAAAAGATCGACGGGCTTTCATCCAATGCGCCGACGATCCGCGATCCGGACCGCCGCACTTACTTTAAGGAAGAAGTCGGCGGGCTGGTCATGGGCGGCTACGAGCCCAATCCACAGAGTTGGATGACTGGCGATGTGCCGAATGACTGGCAATTCCGCCTGTTCGATGATGATTTTGATCATTTCGAGCAGCATATGCTCGCTGCGATCGAACGTGTCCCCGCGCTGGAAACCGTTGGCGTCAAGCAGATGATCAATGGCCCGGAGAGCTTTACGCCCGACGGCAATTTCATCCTCGGCGTCGCGCCGGAATGTTCCAACATGTTCGTTGGAGCCGGCTTCAACGCGTTTGGCATCGCCTCCGGCGGCGGCGCGGGCTGGGTATTGGCACAATGGGCCATCGATGGAGAAGCACCGCTCGACCTCTGGACCGTCGATATCAGGCGCTTCTCCAATCTCCACCGCAATCGGGATTGGGTGCGTGACAGGACCCTCGAGGCCTATGGCAAGCACTACACGGTCGGCTTTCCGCACGAGGAATATCTGTCCGGGCGCCCCGCCATCGTCTCGCCGCTCTATGAGCGCTTGAAGCAACATCGCGCCATGTTCGGCTCCAAGCTTGGATGGGAGCGGCCGAACTGGTTTGCACCCGAAGGGATGCCCGCGGAAGACGTCTATTCCATGGGCCGCCAGAACTGGTTCAATGCGGTTGGGGAAGAACACCGGCACGTGCGCGACAAGGTCGGCATCTTCGATCAATCTTCCTTCGCCAAGTTCGAACTGACCGGCAGGGACGCCGCAACGGCGCTCGACGCCATCTGCGCCAATGATGTGTCAAAACCATCAGGCCGCCTGACCTATACGCAGCTCCTGAATACGCGCGGAGGCATTGAGTGCGACCTGACCGTTGCGCGGCTGTCCGACGACCGCTTCTACATTGTCACCGGCACCGGCTTTCGCACCCATGACTTCGCCTGGATCCGGGATCACATCGGCAAAGACCTCGATGTGAAACTCACCGACGTAACCGAGGACTTCGGTACCCTTTCGCTGATGGGGCCGAAGGCACGCGACGTGCTAGCCGAGGTCACCAACGCCGACGTCAGCAACAACACCTTCCCTTTTGGCCATGTTCGCGAGATCGAGATCGCAGGGACAACCGTTCGCGCCCTGCGTATCACCTATGTCGGCGAACTCGGCTGGGAGTTGCATGTACCGATTGCCGCAACCGGCGAGGCCTTTGATGCCCTGATGCTAGCCGGCAAAGAATTTGGCATCAGGCCGGTCGGCTATCGGGCACTCGAATCCCTGCGTCTGGAGAAGGGCTACCGCGCCTGGGGTTCCGACATCACCCCGAATGACTCACCTTTCGAGGCTGGGCTCGGCTGGGCGGTGAAACTGCGCAAAGACACCCAATTCGTCGGACGGCAGGCGAGCGAGGCCATCCATGCCGCTTCGCTCAAAAAGCGCCTCGTAACGTTCACAGTCGTGGACAAGGATGTCGTGCTGCTCGGCCGTGAAACCATCCTGCGCAATGGCGAGCCGGTCGGCTATCTCACCAGCGGCGGCTATGGCTACACGGTCGATAGTCCGATCGGTCTGGGCTATGTGCGCAACGCCGATGATCTCAGCGATGCTTTCCTCACCGAGGGCAAATACGAGCTCATCGTCGCCAATGAACGTTACGCTGCTGAAGTCCATCTGGAGCCACTGTATGACCCGGAAAATGCGCGGGTGAAGGAGCTGTAACCGGAATGATGCCCTTCATCGTGAGACTTTGAACCCACGATCGCGATACCGCTGCGCTTTTGGCGCAAGATGAGTCGAATCTTGCATAAGAGTTAGCAAAACCCACACAACAATCGCCGATTCCGGCGCATGTTTATCAATCGGAGCGCGAAATTTAGTTGCACGAAGTTGTGTTTTTTGCAGCAAATCAAAAGACTTGACTTTGGCCTTCGACAGGACCAAATGCAGATCGTGCGGACCTGTGTCCACAAGTCTGTATATCTTCAACCGGAGTTAAATCTCTCATGCCCAGCGACGACAGTAGTAGTCGATTGTTTGCGCCGTCAACGGCGATCGTGGCCTGATCTGAGATCAGCTCGCCTCGATCCCCTGTGACGGCGGATCGACAGAAAGGCGAGCTAAAATGAACGATCTTCGCTTTCCCACAGGTGCGGACAATGCCGAGCTGGCACCCGTGCTGACCCTCGCAGAACAGCTTGCAACCATGCATGCTGCGGATGCGATCGAGCTTCTTAATGAGCTCGAACTATCTGAATCTATTGAGATTCTTGCCGACATGCCGCACGAGCACGCCGTCCTGATCCTGGATCAGCCGGAGTTGCATGACGCGGCCGGTATCATAAAGGGATTGCCGGCCGAGACCGCACGGCAACTCCTTGACGCAATGTCCATCGACCGTGTCACCGACATCTTTCATGAGTTCGATACGGAGAGCCGGGCCCGACTTGTTGTCGGCCTCGGGCCCGAAACGACGGCCGCATTGCGCAAGCTCCTGCGCTATCCGCCGCATACGGCGGGCAGCCTGATGACGACCGAATTCGTCAGCGTTCCGTCTAACTGGACCGCCGCGCAAACGCTGCAGCATATTCGCGAAGTGGAGCGGTCCAGGGAGACCATTTATGCCATCTATGTTACTGATCCCGCAGCAAAAAATCTGTTGCGGGTCGTAACCCTGCGCCGCCTGATCACCAGCGAACCGGACGCTTCGATCATGAGTGTTGGTCGCGACGTCGCCCCCGTGACCGTTGCCCCGCTAACCGATCAGGAAGACGTGGCACGGCTCTTTCGCAAGCATGATCTCCTTGCGGTCCCGGTGGTAAATGACGGCGACCAGATCATCGGTATTGTCACCGTCGATGACGTGATCGACGCCATGACCCAGGAGATGACCGAGGATACGCTGAAGTTCGGCGGCATGGAGGCTTTGAACAAGCCCTACATGCAAATCGGTTTCGTTCAGATGCTGCGCAAACGCGCCGGTTGGCTCGGCGTGCTGTTCTTGAGCGAAATGCTGACCGCCAGCGCCATGCAGCATTTTGAAGGGGAATTGGAGAAAGCAGTCGTTTTGACCCTTTTTATCCCGCTTATCATGAGTTCCGGCGGCAATTCCGGCTCTCAAGCCACGTCTTTGCTGATCCGCGCCCTGGCGTTGCAGGAATTGCGGTTGAAGGATTGGTGGCGGGTTGCGTTGCGCGAAATTCCGACGGGCCTCGTGCTCGGCTCGTTCCTCGGGCTGATCGGGGTGGTTCGGATTGCGACGTGGCAAATGTTGGGTCTCTATGATTATGGTCCGCACTGGCCGCTTGTCGCTGCAACCGTCGGCACGGCGTTGATCGGAATTGTGACATTCGGCTCGCTGGCCGGATCCATGCTGCCGTTCGCCATGCAAAAGCTCGGCTTCGATCCCGCGAGCGCCTCGGCGCCGTTCGTGGCAACGCTCGTCGATGTTACCGGATTGGTGATTTACTTCAGTATCGCCTTGATAATCCTGTCGGGAACATTGCTTTAAAACTTTTGGCCTGCATGGCAGCCATGCAGGCCAAAACGCTTTGCCCCCTTTCGCATTTGCGAAAAAACATGTATGGAGCGCGCAAATGTAAAGCGGCGCAGCTCAGATGGCGTCCACAATCCTCCAAAAGAGAACCTTATGAAACTGCGCAACATCGCGATCATCGCACACGTTGACCATGGCAAAACCACGCTCGTTGACGAACTTTTGAAACAGTCGGGCAATTTCCGCGACAATCAGCGGGTCGGCGAAAGGATGATGGATTCCAATGACATAGAGCGCGAGCGCGGGATCACCATCCTTGCCAAAGCGACCTCAGTCATCTGGAAAGATACACGTATCAATATTGTCGATACCCCAGGCCACGCTGATTTCGGCGGCGAAGTCGAACGTATTCTGTCGATGGTGGACGGCGCTATCGTTCTCGTCGATGCTGCCGAAGGCCCCATGCCGCAGACGAAGTTCGTCGTTGGTAAAGCTTTGAAAGTTGGCCTTCGTCCAATCGTAGCGATCAACAAGATCGATCGTCCCGACGCCCGCCACGAAGAAGTCGTGAACGAAGTTTTCGACCTCTTCGCCGCTCTTGACGCTACGGACGAACAGCTTGATTTTCCAATTCTTTACGGCTCCGGCCGTAACGGCTGGATGGCGACGAGCCCGGAAGGTCCGAAGGATCAGGGCCTGGCAGCGCTGTTTGACATGGTTCTTGATCACGTCCCAGCGCCCACCGTCGGTGAAGGTCCATTCAAGATGATCGGCACCATCCTTGAAGCCGATCCATTCCTTGGCCGCATCATCACCGGCCGCATTCATTCTGGTACCGTCAAGTCGAACCAGCAGGTCAAAGTCTTGCATGGCGATGGCACCCAGCTTGAGACGGGCCGTATCTCGAAGATCCTGGCGTTCCGCGGTCTTGAGCGACAGCCGATCGAAGAAGCACACGCCGGTGACATCGTCGCTATCGCAGGCCTGCAGAAAGGCACCGTCGCCGACACATTCTGCGCGCTCGAAGTGACCGAAGCCCTGCATGCACAGCCGATCGACCCTCCGACTGTTACCATGTCCTTCATTGTCAACGACAGTCCGCTGGCTGGCACTGAGGGCGACAAGGTTACAAGTCGCGTCATTCGCGACCGCCTGATGAAGGAAGCTGAAGGCAATGTTGCGCTGAAGGTCGAGGAATCCGACGACAAGGATTCGTTCTTCGTTTCGGGTCGCGGCGAATTACAACTCGCGGTTCTCATTGAAAACATGCGCCGTGAGGGTTTTGAACTTAGCATATCGCGCCCTCGCGTCGTTTTGAAAAGAGACGACTCCGGCACTTTGCTCGAGCCCATCGAAGAAGTGCTGATTGACGTCGACGAGGAATATTCCGGCACCGTTGTCCAGAAGATGTCCGAACGTAAGGCTGAAATGGTCGAGCTTCGTCCATCCGGTGGTAATCGCGTTCGCATGGTATTCTATGCGCCGACACGCGGACTTATCGGCTACCAGTCGGAGCTTTTGACCGATACGCGCGGCACCGCGATCATGAATCGCCTTTTCCGTGCCTACGAGCCTTTCAAGGGTGAAATCGCCGGCCGTACCAATGGCGTTTTGATCTCCAACGATCAGGGAGAGTCCGTAGCTTTCGCCATGTGGAACCTTGAAGATCGCGGCGCAATGATTATCGAGGCTGGCATAAAGGTCTATGCCGGCATGATCATCGGCATCCATTCGCGCGACAACGATCTTGAAGTGAACATCCTCAAAGGTAAAAAGCTGACCAACATTCGTGCTGCAGGCAAGGATGAAGCTGTCAAGTTGACCCCGCCGATCCGGATGACACTGGAACGTGCTCTTGCCTGGATTCAGGACGACGAGCTGATGGAAGTAACTCCGAAATCAATTCGTCTGCGCAAGCTTTACCTCGATCCAAACGAACGCAAACGTTTCGAAAAGAGCAGCAAGACTGCAGGCGCTGCCTAACCATCGATGTTCTGCGTGAGACAAAAGCGGCGATCTTCGCCGCTTTTGTTTTCATGCATGCCCAAAACGCTTTTTTGGATGTTGCGAACTCGCGCGTTGCGGGTCTATGGTTAAAGGACCATGAACACCCATGTGATCGAGATAAGACGGGCGCATATGGCCGATGCAGTGGCGATTTCAGCCATTCATCTGGCTGCCTGGAAAGGCGCATATGCAGGTATCATACCCCACCGCGCGCTCAACAACATGTTGGAGCGACGCGGCGCCAATTGGTGGGCAAAGGCAATCCAGCGCTCGACACAGATCCTTGTAGCCGATGTTGGCGGCATCGTTGCCGGTTACGCGACGCTTGGGCCAAACCGCGCCCGCCAGTTACAGCAAAGGGGTGAAATTTACGAACTCTACGTCAGGCCGGAATATCAGGGCTTCGGTCTGGGTACTCGCCTCCTGGGCGCCGCTCGCCGCAGTCTCGCCGATCAAGGCCTGAAGGGTATGGTGATCTGGGCGCTCGAGGACAATGATCTCGCGATTTCATTCTACCAGAGCGCCGGCGGCCGCGATGTCGCCGAGGGTGTCGAGTGTTTCGATGGCAAGACCCTCAAGAAGGTTGCTTTTGTCTGGAATTGATCCTGGTCTAGACCAGGATATTCCTTCGCGGCTCAAATGCAGAGTTGTGTTTTGCCATTCGCGCTCAATAAGCCTATCAATCGTTTTCCTTACGTAAGGGCGACGGCATTGTTGCGCCGCGGTATAAAAATCAGTACAGGATTTCCATACTCATAAGGACTCTGAAAATATGCGCATCGATGCCATTGCCGTCGGCAACAATCCCCCTGAAGATGTAAACGTTATCATCGAGGTCCCGGTCGGCGGTCAACCGATCAAATACGAGCTTGATAAGGATTCGGGCGCGTTGTTCGTCGATCGCTTCCTGCACACGCCCATGACCTATCCGGGCAATTACGGTTTCGTGCCGCATACGTTGTCGGATGATGGCGACCCCATCGATGTATTGATCTGCAATACGCGCGCATTGATGCCTACAAGTGTGATCAATGTCCGTCCGATCGGTGTCCTCGTCATGGAAGACAATAAGGGACAGGACGAAAAGATCATTGCCGTTCCCTCGCCTCACCTGACGCTACGGTACGAGAAGGTGCACAACTACACCGATCTTCCCGACATCACGCTCAAACAGATCCAGCATTTCTTCGAGCACTACAAGGATCTGGAACCCGGCAAATGGGTGAAGATAGGAGATTGGGGCGATGAAGATGCCGCCCGCCAGCTCATCACCGAAGCAATCGAACGCCATAACGCCAAGAAGGCCTGATCGATCAATATTTGGGCGGTTCGAGAACGGCAAGCTTCAAAGCCAGTTCGTCAGGATCGCCCGAAATTCTTACCTGCTTCAGCCGCGACGTTGCTCCTGCAGCAATCGTTACATCTCGCGCTGCAAGACCCAACTGCTTTGCCAGCAAGTTTACCAGCGCTGCATTGGCCTTTCCGTCTTCAGGAACCGCGCGCACCCGTGCTTTCAGGTGGAAGCGCCCGTCATCAGTCTCTTCCACACCTTCAATCGCGTCCCTTGCCGATTTCGGCGTCAGCCGCACAAAGAGAGTGACGCCGTTACGCTCCGTACGGAAATGCGATGGCTTTCTGGTCAAACCAGAATCGGTGCGATCGTGGTCCAGAGAAACTGGCGAATGAAGAATATGATCAACAAAAGTACGATCGGGGAAATATCGATGCCGCCGAGGTCAGGAAGAAAGCGGCGAATGGGTCGCAGCGCAGGCTCGGTGACGCGATAGAGAAAATCTCCTATCGAGGCGACGAACCGGTTACTCGAATTGATTACGTTGAAGGCATAGAGCCATGAGAAGATCGCACTGGCAATGAGAATCCACGTGTAAATGTCGAGAGCCAGATCGATGGTGCGGATAAGGGCGAGCATACAGGTCTCCTAAGATTTCCACGACATGTAGCGATTGGCTGGCCCGCGAGCAAGAGGTTGCGATGGAGCAGACACAGGACAGCCCCTCTCCAAATATTATTGTGACAGTATTCATGGCCCGACTATTCAAGGCGTCGCATGCACCTAAGGTATTACGATGGCTTGATCTTGACCGATATTGTTGAATTTAAAAAACCGGAATAAATTTGCGTCGTGATTCGGGCTATCCCGGCCCGCTTTTCATCCAAGGGGGTTTCCATGCTCAATAAACTGTCGGCCGAGTTCTTCGGCACATTCTGGCTTGTCCTCGGCGGTTGCGGCAGTGCCGTTATTGCCGCTGCATTTCCCGATGTCGGTATTGGTTTGCTTGGTGTTGCCTTTGCGTTTGGTCTTACGGTTCTAACCATGGCCTATGCGGTCGGCGGAATTTCCGGCGGCCATTTCAATCCCGCTGTTTCGCTCGGTCTCGCCGTTGCGGGACGTTTCGACTTCAAGGATCTCATTCCCTACTGGATCGCGCAAGTTGTTGGTGCGATTGTTGCAGCTGCCGTCCTTTATCTGATTGCATCCGGCAAGGCCGACTTCACCGCCGGCGGCTTCGCTTCCAACGGTTATGGTGATCTTTCGCCCGGCAAGTATGGCTTGGTCGCCGCACTTGTCACAGAAATCGTGTTCACTGCCTTCTTCATCATGATCATTCTTGGTGCAACCTCGGCTTCCGTTCCGGCTGGGTTTGCACCAATCCCCATTGGTCTCGGCCTGACGCTGATCCATCTAGTTTCGATTCCGGTGACAAATACCTCCGTCAATCCGGCTCGTTCCACCGGCGTCGCCCTTTTCGCAGAAACCGCCGCGCTTGGCCAACTCTGGCTGTTCTGGGTCGCCCCGCTCATTGGCGCGGTACTCGGCGCAATCATCTGGAAATCCTTGCTCAGCAAAGATTCAGACGCTTCTGTTACTGCAGCTGTAAACGCGGCTTAAACCAAAATGGGCCGGTTCGGGCCGGCCCATTTGCTTTCCCTCTCTCATAATATTTCTGATTTTCCTTATCCCCATTCACCCTAAACTGGTCTAGAAGAAAGCTCCCGATTCCGGAGCCTTTCAACGAAATGACCATCTCCGAAACGAATGCTGCGCATGATCGTTATGCCGCGTTTCGCCATTCGTCCTTTACCCGCTATTGGCTGGCACGCTTCTTTGGCTCATTTGCCATCCAGATCATCAGCGTATCCGTCGGCTGGCAGATCTATGATCTGACACGCGACCCCTTTTATCTGGGCATCGTTGGGCTTGTGCAATTCGCGCCATCGCTGCTGCTCGTGCTCATTACCGGCGCAGCTTCCGACCGGTTCGGGCGACGATTGATTATGGGGCTTTCGTTGTGCGTCGAGGTAATCTGCGCGGCTCTGCTGCTGCTGTTGACGATAACCCACCTGTTTACGCCGGCATTGGTGTTCATCATCCTCGCGGGATTTGGTGTTGGCAGAGCCTTCCTCGGACCTGCTTCCTCATCGCTGGTCGTTAATCTTGTGCCGGCGGAGACGTTTTCCAACGCTGTGTCCTGGAACTCCTCGGCATGGCAAATTGCAACGATCGTCGGACCGGTCGCCGGGGGTCTGCTCTATGGTCTTTCTCCTGTCGCGGCCTACGGCGTCGCCTCCGCGATGCTTGTCATCGCGACCCTGAGCACTTTCTCCATCGCAAAACCCGCCCAGCATACCCTGCACGAAACAAGATCGCTTCAAACTTTACTGGCCGGCTTCCACTACATCTGGAAAGAGAAGGTGGTTCTTGGCGCGATTTCGCTTGATCTGTTTGCTGTGCTGCTCGGCGGAGCCGTGGCGCTTCTGCCGGTTTATGCGCGCGACATCTTGCAGCTCGGCCCGTGGGGCCTTGGCATGCTGAGGGCTGCACCGGGTATCGGTGCCATTGTGACGGCGGTCTGGTTGACCGGGCATCCCATTCGCGATCATGCTGGAATGATCATGTTCGCATTCGTCGCGCTCTTCGGATTGCTTACGGTCATGTTTGGCATTTCCGACATTGCATGGTTGTCGATCGTAGTGCTTGCCTTGATGGGTGCGGCTGACATGATCAGCGTCTATATCCGCGAGACGCTGTTGCAATTGTGGACGCCGGATCATGTGCGAGGCAGGGTCAATGCCGTCAACATGGTTTTTGTCGGCGCATCCAATGAACTGGGCGAATTCCGAGCTGGCGTCATGGCTTCGCTGATTGGTACGGTGCCCGCCGTTGTCTTTGGTGGCCTTGGAACAGTGGCCGTTGCCGGCCTTTGGGCCTATTGGTTCCCGCAATTGCGCAAAGCGCGGAATTTGCAGGGCAGGACCTAATTAGCTCAAGCCGATACAGGTGCCCCAAAAATCGTCGCAAGGAAGCGGTGCAACCAGGCCCTGAGCACTGCATCATAGATCATCCGCCCATCGAGGTGATCGCGGCCCTGCTGGGCGCCACATAAGGTGAAGCGTTCCGCACCTCGTACAACCCAACGATGCATCATCGCCCGTGTCAGCTCCGCATGGAACTGGACGCCCCAGGCATTCTTGCCATACCGGAACGCCTGGTTGGGGTAGGAGCTGCCCGTCGCCAGTAAGGTTGCAGTCTGCGGCAATTCAAAACCTTCGCGATGGAAATGATAAACCATTGACGGCCAGTCCATCAAAGCGCGACCGGCTTCCGTCGGCTCAAGCGGATACCAGCCGATTTCGACAAGGCCGTCCGGATGGGGCGCGACACGACCGCCCAAATGGTTGGCAAGCATCTGCGCGCCCAGGCAAATGCCGAGAAAGGGCTTGTCTTCTGCGAGTGGTATAGCCAGCCAATCGGTTTCTGCACGTACAAAGTCTTCCGAATCATTGGCGCTCATCGGGCCGCCAAAAATGACGGCTCCTGCATGGTCTTCCAGCGTTTCGGGCAATGTATCTCCAAGGGGCGGCCGGCGAATGTCGAGAGCAAACCCGGCTTCGAGCAGTAGATGGCCGACCCGGCCGGGACTGGAACGCTCCTGGTGCAGCACCGTCAGGATCTTGGGACGATGCGACTGTCCGCTTTCCATCCATCCAGTTTGGTACATTCGCTCGGCCTATTCCTCTTGTACCGTCTGTTTTGCGCGAACCGCCGCCTGTCGTTTCATGGTCACCCGGTCGCGTGTCGATACGCCGATCAGTTCCGCGACACGCCAGACGACATTATCTTCCAGCTCATGCGCGCTACCATCGGCAAAAACGACATCCCACATCAGCTCAATGAATCTGATGCGCGCCTCTTCGTCAAGATTGCGCTTGATGATGCTGGTGAAACTGTAAAGGTCAACTGCCTCCTGATCCGCCTGTTCGCCCTCGTCAAGCAAGCGCTTCAGCGCCTCGCCTTTCAAGCCATAGGCCTCGGAAATCAGCTGTGAAACGCGCTTGCGTTCCACCTTGCCGCGGTCACCGTCTGCATCCATCACATGGAACAGCAAGGCGGCTGCCGCAAGACGCGGATCTTTTTTTGAAAAATGCTCCTTGCTGTTGTCACCCGACGGCAAGGATTTGAAAAACGTCACAAGACTATCGAGCATAAAGGGAGATCTTTCGCGTCTATCAAGATGGTACTCATCCACCCATATCGCTGTTCATACACCTAAACCACTGTACATCTTGCCGCAAAGACGGCCGCAGCCATCACGTTTCGATGATTAGAAAAGCCTGAACTTCTTGTTTCGCTCCGCTCCATCTTCAGGCCGCACGCCTGGGTCATCCGGCACAGGAAAAACGAATTCCTCATCCTTTTCCTTGGATTTCAGTGACTTTTCCGGAAATGCAGGCAAAACGGAAGCTATTCTCTCCGGATTGACCGTTTCTGTGAGCTTTGAGACCGGCCGTTCCGTAGGCTTTTCCGGTGGCTCAAGTTGCACGATTTCAGCATCCACAACATCCGCTTGGCCGCGATCTTCCTTCAAAACTGGCTGCTCCGCTTCCAGAACGACCGGCCTGACCGGTATGAGCGGCTTCACTTCGTCGCGTGGTCGCACTGGTTCTGTTGCCAACGCCCTGTCGAAATCATCGCCGGAATCGATCACCGGGCCAAGTTGTTCAACAGGAACCTTCCATTCGAAGACGTCGAGCCTGCCAGTCACGGGAGATGCCGGCGCCCAGCGTTCCGAAACGTAGCCATCGGCTGTCCAGGCGGGATCGCGCGGCGCCTTGACAGCACGCGA
The DNA here is from genome assembly GCF_014192095.1 of Phyllobacterium trifolii. Lineage (GTDB taxonomy): Bacteria > Pseudomonadota > Alphaproteobacteria > Rhizobiales > Rhizobiaceae > Phyllobacterium > Phyllobacterium trifolii. Next base: position 234,046 of record NZ_JACHXN010000005.1, on the reverse strand, counting down.
CAGCCACTGCCGGACGCGGCCTTGATCGCCGGTTTGCGCTTCTTCGATGTCGGCAAGCAGTAGATATGCGCTCTCGCGCGGTGCGCTGCGGAGCACCGCTTCCGCTGCTTCTCTCGCCTCCCTTAATTCGCCTGCAGCCAGCGCGGCCTGGGCGATGGCGAGGCTCGACTCAGGGTGATGCGGATAGAGCGACGCCAGATGACGGGCGCGCTTGAGGCGATCCAACACCGAATCGCCAAGCCGCGCGTGCACATAGGTTTCAGCAACTTCCGGATGAGGTTGCTTCTTCCAGCTATATTCCAAAACTTTCGATCCTTTGCGCAAGTCGCCTTGGCTGAACAACGTTTTTGCGGCGATGATCGCAGCTGGTATGAGATCAGGCGCCAACTTGTTCGCCTCTATGGCGGTCGATTTGGCGCTTGCCGGGTCACTTTCGAAGGTTTCGATTGCCTTCGCTGTCAAGAGCACCGCGCGCTCGCGCTTGGCCTTCTCCTTGTCGACCCGCTTGGTCGCTTTTTGCTTTTCGAGCAGCAGGAGCGCTCCGTCCCAGTCGCCATGGGTGGTTTTCTGGCCAAGAGCCGCCGACGCTGCCCATTCGACATTAGGGGCCAGCAAAGCGGCTTCTTCCGCGTAGTGCCTTGAAGCATCGCGTGCGCCAAGGCGCTGCGCTTCAAGGTAAAGCCCCCGCAACCCGAGGAGCTTCGTTTCTGGATCTTCGAGCATGGCTTCGAATTTTGCCCGCGCATCCTCGGCGCGCCCTTCGAGCATGGCGGACTGGGCATCAAGCAGTTTGATCAGCGGCTCCTGATCGACGTTCAGCAGCTTTTCTGCCTGTTTGATCATCCTGCGTGCGGTCTCGCCATCACCAGCACCTGCTGCGATCAGTCCGGTCGACAGCGACTGGTAGCCCCGATCGCGTTTGCGCGCACGGAAATGACGGCGCAGCGCGTATGGCGACGTAACGAGGCTTTTGACAATCCACCAGGTCAGCATGACTGCGGCGACGATCGCGACGATCGCAGAAGCTGCCACCATCAGCGTGACTTTGTACTGCATGCCGGCAAGGGTAACGACCAGATCGCCGGGCCGATCTGCAAGCCACGCGAAACCGACACCGAGCAATAGAACGACAAGAAGGAAGAACAGAATACGAATCATGATCTTGCTCCTAGTTAGCCGCTGCTGGTGACTTGATGCCGGTCAAGGCATCGGACAAGGCCTTCGACACGACGTCCCCGGCCTTTTGCCGGGCCTTCATCGCATTGGCGAAATCCATGGAAACAGCCTTGGCATTCTCCGGCAGTTTCTCCCATTCGGCAATGGCGGCACCAAGGTCGCCTGCATTCAAATGCGCTTCGATCCGTGCCGTGATTGCATCGACGCCCTCGCCCTCCACCATCCCGACCGGACGCGCCTGCACCAAGCTGCTCGCGCTTGCCCACAAGCGATCGACCACCCCGGCATTGGGATCGACCGTATGAGCGCTTGCAATGATTTTGGGAGCGACGTCCGCGAATTGGCTGACCAGCGCGTTGAGCGTCGGAATGCCTTTCGCAGCAAACTCGCGGAGGCTCTCGACCTCTCCCGCTGCAGGCGCAACCGCGACGTAAGTATCCAATTCGGCCGCGAACGGTTCGCCGCGATCGATAGCGGCTTTCATCCCCGTTGCTGCCATGGCAAGCGCCATATTGGCCTGCCCCGTGGGGTCGTTGACTTTCGCCTCCAAAGCATTCAACCGTTCTGTAGCGCCCGCAGCGGCCCCACCAGCCTGCTCCACCTGCTGCTGGCTGTTACTCAGCCGGGTCTCCAGAGCAGCAAGACGCGTGTCAATGCCACTCGTATCGACGACTGAGCCGGAGCCAGCATTTTTCTGAATATCCGCAATACTTTGCTTGATTGCGACAAGCTCCGCGGAAAGACCAGAGACCTGGCTTGCAGCCTGTTTGGCGTTCTCTACCGCGCCGTTAAGCGCCACCTGCGCACCTTCATCCAGCGTCTGAGCCGCTGGTCGCGCATTTCGTAATTCAGGTACTTGCTGCTCGATCGCCGAAGTATCCGCCTTTGGCGATGGCAGGACACCTGCCCATTGCAGGGTCGCAGCACCGACAAGAGCGACAATGCCCCCAATGATTCCTGCTACAAAGCGGCCCAATGGGTCATTTGGCTTTGATCGGGAGGACGACACCGTTGGTCGCGAAGCGGTCGATTGAGAATTCGTTCGCCCAAATGACTGCCCGGTGTCCGAAAAGCCCGAACTCGGTGGCGCATATCCGCGCGGCTCAACGCCCGGCGTTTCCTTTGACTTTTCCGCCGCATTTACCTTCGCGTTAGCGGTTGGGTCGAAGCCGACCGGTTCGGGCTGCGGTACGCCACCTGCGCTGGACGCAGTCTTGTTGACTGCCAATGGTGCCAGTTCGATTGTCACAGGTTTGCGAGCAGACTTCGAATGACGCGGAACGGATGATTTGGCCATGGGCAGACTTTCCTGAACTTAGAGCGAGATTCGATCATATTGAATCTCGCTCTCAGACTTCTCGTGACCCGAAGTTAGCAAGGAAGTTGCGGTTGCGAAACCACACGTATTCATTGCGGTAAGCGGGGAGAATCCTGTGCCTGCTGCAGAAGGTCGAAGAGAGCATCCTCATCCGGCCTGTTTGCTACATGGATTAATGCCTTGTTCACTGCAGCCAGAGCGTTCGCAACACGAGGGGAGAGGCAGAAAATCGATGTGTTATCAAAATGATGGGCGATTTCCATCTGGCTTATCAGACGCAAGAACTCTTCAGCGCCCCAACGAGAATACAGGAGGCAATAATCGATCTTACCCTTGCCGAAAAATTCTAGCAGAAACTCAGTCGTATAACTGACTAAAACAGTATCGTAGGTCATCACTGGCTTAAAATGCATACCTAATGTACGGAGAGCATGCTCAAAATCCGACGCGCGAACGCGCCCTGTCACATAAAGAACGCGGGCGCCGGCACATAACTCCTCACCTATGGTTTGAGCAAGCGACGCACCATCCCTGTCTCCCGTTGTCACCGTTTCAAACCCGCGGGCGCGCGCCGCAGCTGCGGTCGCTTCTCCTACAACAAAACAGGGCAATAAAAGGAACGGTTGCAACATCTTGTCCGGTGCCTGCCGCAACGCATTCGCACTTGTCACCGCGACCGCGTCGAATTTTCCCCTGGGCGTTTTTACCGGAAGCTGAACAATCTTGGTCAGGGGCAAAACCAAAGGCAGGAAGCCATTGCCAAGCAAACGCTCGGCAGTTTTGGTCGCGCCCGGCCGAGGCCGTGTGACCAAAACGGTTTTCATCATCAGAACCAGTCCGTGAAGAAGTGTGGTCCGGCGAGTTTACGCACCCGCAGCGCCGCATCCTGGCCGATCTCGACAGCGTCAGAGAGTGCGCCGTCACCTGTAACCTCGTGTACCTCGCTGCCATCTGGCAAGAGTATCATGCCATGGAACTGAAGCCTCCCTTCCGATACGATCGCCAGACCGGCGATTGGCGTACGGCAGGAACCATCGAGCGAACCAAGGAACGCACGCTCGCATGCCAGCGCCGTCGAGGTCGGCAAGTGGTTGAGCGGTGCTAATAGCGCATCGACGCGATTATCACCAATGCGGCTCTCTATCGTGATTGCGCCTTGTCCAGGGGCTGGTGGAAAAGCTTTTGCATCCATAAGCTCGGTAACAACATGTCCAAGGCCGAGACGTTTCAAACCAGCATAAGCAAGGAATGTTGCATCCACCTCGCCGTCAGCAAGCTTGCGCAGCCGCGTCTCGACGTTCCCGCGAAAATTGATGACCTTGAGATCGGGGCGTGCACGATGTATCAGCGCCCGCCGCCGCAACGATGCGGAGCCGACTACAGCCCCTTTCGGCAGATCCAGGAGGGACTTTACCTCACGACCAATAAAGGCGTCACGAGGATCTTCGCGTTCGAGGAAGACCGACAGATGCAGCCCTTGTGGCAGAACGGTTGGCATATCCTTTGATGAATGCACGGCAAGATCGAGGCGCCCGTCGGCAAGCTGTTCCTCGATTTCCAGTGTGAACAAGCCTTTTCCGCCAACTTCAGCCAAGGGTCGATCCTGTATCCGGTCACCACTGGTGGAAATGGCCACGATTTCTATGTCTTCATCGCGAAGTCCGTGGGCCTTTATCAGAAGGTCACGCGTCTCATGGGCTTGTGCGAGCGCCAGTGCACTCCCACGTGTACCAATCTTGAGCGTTTTTGTTTGCATTGGCGGCTGTCCGTGTTACGCGAATTCGAGTTGAGCGTTCTACTAACGACCTTTTCGCAGGTCGACAATGCGGCGAAGGATATCAGGTTTACCGATGCGGGTACTAGGTATTGAGACAAGCTGTGACGAAACGGCGGCGGCGGTAGTCGAGCGCGACGACCAAGGCCACGGGCACATCCTTTCGAACGTCGTCCTGAGCCAGATCGACGAACACGCGCCCTATGGCGGCGTGGTGCCTGAAATTGCTGCGCGCGCCCATGTCGAAGTACTCGATCGGTTGATTGGCCAGGCATTGCACGAAGCGCAGATAACTCTGGACGATGTCGATGCTGTGGCTGCCACCGCCGGTCCGGGCTTGATCGGCGGATTGATTGTCGGTTTGATGACCGGAAAGGCGATAGCGATGGCCAGTCAGAAGCCTTTTTACGCCATCAATCATCTCGAGGGCCATGCGCTGACCCCGCGCCTGACCGATCGCATTGATTTTCCTTATCTGCTGCTGCTCGTCTCCGGCGGCCACACGCAGATGGTTCTGGTCAAAGGTCTTGGCGATTATGAGCGGTTGGGCACGACCATAGACGATGCCCTCGGCGAAGCATTCGACAAGACCGCCAAACTACTCGGCCTGCCCTATCCGGGAGGGCCTGAAGTGGAGAAGGCAGCTCTGCTCGGCGATCCCAGCCGATTCACCCTACCGCGTCCGCTGAAAGGCGAGGAGAGACTGGATTTCTCCTTTTCAGGTTTAAAAACGGCGGTGCGGCAACTGGCGACAGCGTTGGAACCGTTATCGCAAATCGACGTCAATGACATTTGCGCCGCTTTTCAAACCGCCGTCGCCGACACACTCGACGACCGGGTTTCGCGCTCACTGCAGCGGTTTCGCGCGAGTTTCCCGGATGTCAAGAAGCCGGCATTGGTTGTTGCCGGTGGTGTTGCCGCAAACAAGGTTCTGCGTGACGGTCTGCAGCGTCTATGCTCGGATAATGGCTTCCGCTTCATTGCACCACCCATGGCCCTTTGCACAGACAATGCCGCAATGATTGCGTGGGCGGGTGCCGAACGGGCTGGTCTCACACCTGCCGATTCGCTCGATGTTGCCCCGCGCTCGCGCTGGCCACTGGACATGCATTCAACACCTTTGATCGGCGCAGGCCGGCGCGGAGCCAAGGCATGAGCCAGCCTTCGATTGCCATAGTTGGAGGAGGTGCCTGGGGTACTGCGCTTGGTACCATGGCCGCCCGTAACGGCAATGCAGTCCGACTGTATGCACGCAGCGCCACAACCGTCGATTCCGTCAACCAGGCGCATCGTAACGAGACTTATCTGCCCGGAATTGACTTGCATCCAGCACTCACGGCAAGTATCGACGCCCGGGAAGTTCTCGCCGGAGTTGACCTGATCCTTTGCGTCATTCCAGCGCAAGCGCTTTCCAGTGCCCTACAGGAACTGAAAGACCTCATTCCGGTCACCGCACCGCTAGTGATTTGCGCCAAGGGCATAGAGCGTCACAGTGGCCAGCTGATGTCCGAACTGGTCGCCGGGATTATGCCCGACCAGACCCTTGGGGCCCTTTCGGGGCCAAGTTTTGCAACCGATGTGGCGAGGGGATTGCCGACTGCCGTAACAGTCGCCGCTCGTAGTCAGGCGCTTGCCGACCGCATTGCCCTGATGCTGTCCGGCCCGACTTTCCGCTGTTATTCAACGGATGATTTGATCGGTGTGGAAATTGGCGGCGCACTCAAGAATGTGCTCGCCATTGCCGCCGGGGCCGCCATAGGCCGCGGTTTTGGCGCCAGCGCCCAAGCGGCGCTTGTCACCCGCGGGTTTGTCGAATTGCGGCGGATTGGCGAGGCTATGGGCGCAAGGCCGGAGACGATCATGGGTCTTTCGGGACTTGGCGATCTCATGCTTACTTGCTCTACGCCGCAATCGCGTAATTACTCGTACGGGCTTGCGCTCGGGCGTGGGGAAGACTTGACTGGCCGACCATTGGCCGAAGGCGTGGCCACGGCTGCAATCGCTGCCGAACTTGCTGCCCGCAACAATATCGAAGCGCCGATCATTGCGACTGTAGCGCAAATACTCGACCGCTACATCACCATCGACGAGGCCATGGAGGCGCTACTGGCGCGGCCGCTAAAGAACGAGAGTTAAACCGGGAGACAATGAATGCTCTATGCCCTTCTGTGCAACGACAAGCCTGATCATCTGCAACTGCGCCTCGACACACGCGCCTCTCATCTCGATTATTTGAACAGCCTAGGTGATCGCCTGAAATTTGCTGGGCCGTTCCTTGGCGATGACGCCAAGCCAAACGGCAGCCTGGTGGTTGTCGAGGCGCCTGACCTTGCTGCAGCAAAGAAGATTGCAGCGAATGACCCCTATGCCAAGGCTGGGCTTTTCGCCTCGGTCGACATCCGCCCGTGGAACTGGGCAATCAAGAATCCTGACAACAAATAGGTGCTATCATGGCATTTTGGCTATTCAAATCAGAACCTGATTCATGGTCGTGGGACAATCAAAAAGCCGCCGGGGCCAAAGGTACAGAGTGGACCGGCGTGCGCAACTATCAGGCACGCAACAATATGCGTGCCATGAAAATCGGTGATAAAGGCTTCTTCTACCATTCCAATGAAGGGCTGGACGTCGTCGGTATCGTCGAGGTTTGTGCGCTTGCGCATCATGATTCGAGCACCGAAGATCCCCGCTGGGAATGCGTTGATATCCGCGCGGTCAAGGATGTGCCAAATTCTGTGACCTTGAAAGATGTCAAAGCCAATCCGAAACTGGAAAAGATGGCGCTGGTTACGTCCATGCGGCTATCGGTGCAGCCAGTGCAACCGGACGAATGGAAAGAGGTTTGCCGCATGGGCGGACTGGTTCCGGCACCGGAATGAATTCATCCCGTGGTTGAGCCTGCTCTCGATCCTGAAAGCGATCACTATCGCCGGTTCGTTCTAGCGAATACCAATCTCCAATCGCCCCCGCATGTACCGGAGACTAAGCTCTATCTTGCCGATGACGCGCATGACCTCTGGCACCGTACAGAAGACGAACTGACAACAATCGGCCTGCCGCCACCTTTCTGGGCATTTGCCTGGGCGGGCGGGCAAGGAGTTGCGCGCTACGTGCTCGATCATCCCGCAACGGTTGCAAACGCCGTTGTCCTCGATTTCGCCTCGGGCTCCGGTCTCGTCGGTATTGCTGCTGCTCAAGCCGGAGCGAAGCATGTTATCTCTTGCGACATCGACCCGTTCGCGCGCCCAGCGATCGCTCTGAACGCTGAAGCAAATCATGCGACAGTCGAGATTCGAGTCGATGATCTGATTGGCAGCGACGACGGTTGGGATGTCGTTCTGGCCGGTGACGTTTTTTATGACAAGCCATTGGCCGACAGACTTGTACCTTGGTTCACCGGACTGGCTGCCCGCGGTGCGGACATCATCGTTGGCGATCCCGGCCGCTCCTATTTTCCCAAGAACCTGCTGGATCCATTGGCAGTTTACTCGGTACCGGTGACAAGAATTCTCGAAGACGCCGACGTGAAGCAGACGACAGTTTGGCGTTTCAAGCGCTAACGCAGCACGCGAACGACGGTCTGGTTCGAAAGATAAGGTAAAAGCCGGTTCATATCGGCCCTACTCAAGGCAATGCAGCCTTCCGTTGGTGTATAGCCCGGTCTTGCCAGATGAAAGAAGATCGCACTTCCCTTGGCACGATGTCGCGGTCTGATGTTCCAGTCCATGACGATGCAGACATCGTATAGATCATCCTTGCGCCACATGGTTTCGTGGCTGGCACCATAGGGAATGCGCACCTTCCGGTTGTAATTGCGATCATTACTAACCTCGCACCAGCCATCGTCGCGGCGGAGTACCTTGAGCAACAGGGCCCGCGTTCCCCTCACTTTCTTGTCAGGACGCTTGAAGCCGTAGAGCAACCGCATGCGCGTGAGCGGCGTTCCACCGTCACCTTCGCGCTTGAAGGCCGTGATTCCGCCTTTGCCCAGCGCACAGCGCAGGATCATATTGCCCGCGATCAACTGCCCTTGGCTCGTATGGCCAGGTCTCGGACGAACATCGATCAATTTCAAGGACCTGCGACTCATGCTTGCCTCATAAAAAGCATTTTTTTGTCAGACTGATGCGCCGCATAACCAATATCAAGTCGATCCCCTTTCTTTCCTGTACTATTCGACTTAAATTCCAATGACTTCTTTCCATCTGCGGGAGATCCGATGACAGCGCGTACCATTCTTATCGTCGATGACGATGCAGACTTGCGAGCCATCCTGGTTGAACAACTGAGCCTCTATGAAGAATTCCAGATCATCGAGGAAGATAATGCGACCAAAGCCGTTCAGACGGCGAGAAACGGCGTTGTCGATCTCCTGATCATGGATGTCGGGCTGCCGGACATGGATGGGCGCGAGGCGATCAAGCTTTTGCGCAAGGGCGGCTTCAAAGCCCCGGTCATCATGCTGACGGGGCACGATACCGATTCGGATACCATTCTTGGCCTCGAATCGGGCGCAAACGACTATGTGACCAAGCCTTTTCGCTTTGCGGTCCTGCTGGCGCGCATTCGGGCACAACTCCGCCAGCATGAACAGAGCGAGGACGCGACTTTCATTGTCGGGCCCTATACGTTCAAGCCCGGGCAAAAGATGCTGATCGACGCCAAAGGCAGCAAGATACGGCTGACCGAGAAGGAAGTCGCAATAATCAAATATCTTTACCGTGCGGGCGGCAAGGTCATCACAAGGGATATCTTGCTTGAAGAGGTGTGGGGATACAACTCTGGGGTGACGACACACACGCTGGAGACGCATGTGTACCGGTTGCGGCAGAAAATAGAACATGATCCATCCAATTCGACCATACTTGTCACCGAAAGCGGGGGATACAAACTCATTCCTTGATGCCGATTGCTACGCCATACCTCTTTTTTGAGGCATAAAGGACGCAGCACACGAATGATTTGCGCGTAATCCTGAAGATGATTTTTTGGGGTTATGCGCGGCGCCAATCTAGGTATATGTCTGTTATTGCATGGCAATTGAAGATGATATTCGCATTCTGGAGACGGTGGGGCTGTTCGAGACGTTTACGCGCGACCAGTTGCGCCTGCTCGCCTTCGGCACCGAACGTCTTGTTTTGCGCGAAGGCCGCGAACTCTACCGCGAGGGTCAAGCGGCAGATTGTGCCTATGTCATTGATCGCGGTGACATTTCCCTGTTCCGAGAAGGGCCGACAGGTCGCATAATCCTGAAAACGGTGGGTCCTGGTGCTGTCCTCGGCGAGATGGCGATCATCGCCCAGACCAAGCGCCTGACCAGCGCTATGGCCGAATCCGAAACTGAGGTCATCCGGCTCAATCGCTCGCTTTTCCGGCGGATTCTCGAGGAATATCCCGAAATCGCCGCAGCTTTGCATGACCAGATATCGGCCGACCTCAGCGAAATGATCGAGGCCATTACCAGGTACGAACACCTGTTCAATGAGCGCTGACTAAACCGGCCACAACCAAATTTCCCGCGCAGATTGAAATTCTTGCAGCAGAATCGAGGATTCTTGCATCAGATTCGAGAAAGTTCGAACAGGATTCGACTATTCTTGTACAATTCTTGTTTCGGATCAAACTCAGTCCAGATTAAAACGTGCAATGACCGGAACATGGTCCGACGGGCGCTCCCATCCGCGTGCCTCGCGAAGGATCGTGATGTCGGTCAGATCGGTTTCCAGGTCCGGCGACCCCCATATGTGATCCAGCCGCCGTCCGCGATCGGCGGCCGCCCAATCAGCGGCGCGATAGCTCCACCAGGTATAGATCTTCTCGCTCGGCGGGATATGATGACGCATCAGATCGCTCCACCCGCCATCCTTCCGCAGATTTTCGAGGCCTTCTGTTTCGACCGGCGTATGGCTGACGACTTTCAAAAGTTGTTTGTGCGACCAGACATCGGTTTCAAGCGGGGCAATGTTGAGATCGCCAACCAGCAGAGACGCATGACCATCGCCGTGAACAGCATTCATCGCGCGCATCTCGTCTAGGAACCCGAGCTTATGCTTGAATTTTGGATTGATTTCCGGATCCGGCTCATCGCCTCCGGCTGGAACGTAGAAATTGTGGATACGCAGCCGCTTCGACCCGGCATTGACGATCGTGCTCAAATGCCGGCAATCGGCGATATCGCAAAACCCGACACGCGCCGGTTCGGTCAGAGGGCGTCGCGACAGGGTGGCGACGCCATGATAACCCTTCTGACCGCTGATCTCGATATGCTCATACCCGGCCATGTGAAATGCCTCGCGCGGGAAAAGATCATCCGGGCATTTGGTTTCCTGCAGGCACAGCACGTCGGGTTGATAGTCGCGCAGGAATTGCAGGACCAGCGGCAAGCGCAGGCGCACCGAATTGATGTTCCAGGTGGCAACGGCAAAGGGCATGAAGACTCGCAAGATGGATGGGCGGCACTCTCTGTAGTGCGTGGTTCATCCGGTCATGCCAAAAGATTTGGCAAACCGCAAGGCCAAGGTCATGACCTGGCTACCGCTTCATCGCGATGCGGGTGTAGTCGATCTTGAACATATCATCGGCAAAGCGCACGCCGGTCCGCACATCGGTGATCATCACCGTTGTATCGAGACCTTGGGCATCGGTGATGGTCCACTGGCGCAGGTCGGATGTTTTCGGATCGAACATCATCGAAATGGTCGAGTTGCCGAAGATCGACTTGTCGCCAAGCACGATCGTCGTCATGTCCGGCTCCTGCTTCACCGATTTGACCGACCTTGCGGACAGATCGATCTGATCGCTCAGGAGCAGCTTCAGCGGCGTTTTCGACAGCGGATAGAGATCCCAGGTGTCGAGCTTGCGATTGTTGATCACCACGGACTTGCCGTCGGAGATAACGCGAATGGGCGACGGCTTGTTGTAGTTGAAGCGGATTTTACCGGGACGTTCGATATAGAACGTGCCCCCGGTCTGATCTCCACGCGGGCCGAACTGGACAAAACTGCCCGTCAGCGTTTTGACGCTGGAGAACTTGTTGGCTATGTCCTGCGCTGCGTTAATGCCGGCGGGTGCGGCTTGTGCCAAGGCCGGGGTCGGCAGCACTATATTCGCAGCGCCAAACAGGAGACCCATGCCGACGATGGAAGCAACCGCAGAGCTCTTTGCCACTGAGCCAAGGGCGCGAAACGGTGCTTTTGTCAGTATCATGATCATATCTCCTGTCGTCTCTCTTCGTACGAAGCCAGTTGGGCTGCACTATGGCCAATAAACGGCAGGATATCGTTTCTTGTTCCCTTGCGCCGTTACGTAACCTGAGCTTGAATCGTTATGTAATGCGCCGCTGCCTATTGTTCCATAACGGCCTACAAAATCCTTACGTTACTCGTTCAAGTACCGACGTTTCCGCTTCTTACCCTCCCCCTTGTGGGGAGGGAGGCTGCGCAGCAGCAGGGAGGGGTTTTCGATTCATCTCGCCTGCATCGTCAGTACACATTTTGGGCCATAAAGACCCCTCCCCGTCGCTTCGCTCCGTCCCTCCCCACAAGGGGTAGGGTAAGAACTCGCGCCTAGAACTCATCGTCCTCTGTCGGCACGAGAATCTCGCGTTTGCCTGCGTGATTGGCAGGGCCGACAAGCCCTTCCTGTTCCATGCGCTCGATGATCGAAGCAGCGCGGTTGTAACCAATGCCGAGCCGGCGCTGGATATAGCTCGTTGATGCCTTCTTGTCGCGAAGCACGACGGCAACTGCCTGATCATAGGGATCGTCCGAATCTTCGAGATTGGACGTTCCCGCTGGGCCGCCACCTTCGTCTTCGTCGTCTTCCTCTGTAATCGAATCGAGATATTCCGGAACGCCTTGCAGTTTCAGATGCTGGACGATCTTCTCCACTTCATCGTCCCCGACAAATGGTCCATGCACGCGCTGGATGCGTCCGCCGCCGGCCATATAGAGCATGTCGCCCATGCCGAGCAGCTGCTCGCCGCCCTGCTCGCCAAGGATCGTTCGCGAATCGATCTTCGATGTAACCTGGAACGAAATACGTGTCGGGAAATTCGCCTTGATTGTGCCGGTGATGACATCGACCGACGGACGCTGCGTCGCCATGATCACATGTATACCGGCGGCGCGCGCCATCTGCGCCAGCCGCTGCACCGCACCTTCAATATCCTTGCCGGCGACCATCATCAGGTCGGCCATTTCGTCGATGATGACGACGATATAGGGCATCGGCTTCAGGTCGAGCTCTTCAGTCTCATAGACGGCCTCGCCCGTCGCGCGATCAAAGCCGGTCTGTACCGTCCGGGCAATACGCTCGCCCTTCTTGTGGGCCTGCTCGACCCGCTGATTGAAACCGTCAATATTGCGCACGCCGACTTTCGACATCTTGCGGTAGCGGTCTTCCATCTCCTTGACCGTCCACTTCAGCGCGACGACGGCCTTTTTCGGATCGGTGACGACGGGCGTCAACAGATGCGGAATGCCATCATAGATCGACAGTTCCAGCATCTTCGGGTCGATCATGATCAGGCGGCACTGCTCCGGCGTCATCCGGTAGAGCAAGGAGAGGATCATCGTATTGATCGCAACGGACTTACCCGAGCCCGTCGTTCCGGCGACCAAGAGATGGGGCATTTTCGCAAGGTCGGCGATAACGGCCTCGCCGTTGATGGTCTTACCGAGCGCGAGCGCCAACTTGGTCTTTGTCTGTTCAAAGTCACGGCTTGCCAGAAGTTCACGCAGATAGACCATCTCGCGGGTCTGGTTCGGAAGCTCGATACCGATGGCATTGCGACCGGGCACCACGGCGACACGCGCGGCAATCGCGCTCATGGAGCGGGCGATATCGTCGGCGAGGGTGATGACCCGCGACGATTTGATACCCGGCGCCGGTTCCAGTTCGTAGAGCGTCACCACCGGGCCCGGACGCACATGGATGATTTCACCGCGCACCCCAAAATCCTCGAGCACGCCTTCCAGCAGCCGCGCGTTCTGTTCCAAAGCCTCCTTGGAAAGGCCCGGATTGCGCACGACGTTCTTCGGTTCGCTCAGGAAATGCAGCGACGGCATCTCGTACTCGTCAGACGCAATCAACGATGCCTGTGCCTCGCGCTGAACGCGCGCGCCGGCCCGCGGCGCAGGCGCCGGTGTATCAATGCGCGCGGCAACTGGCCTGTTCGGAATCGCCGTCGGTCTTGCCGGAGCTGATTGCAGTGCCCAATCGTCAACGTCCTCTTCATCGCTGAAGGCGACCGGATCGAAGCGGCCGTCGAACTCATCATTGCCGATATCTATAGCAGGCGCCTCAATTTGTGGTGCTTCGTCGTAGAAGCCGGGCTCGCGCCGTCCACCGGTCTGGCCGTTTTTCTGACGCGAAACCGCAATGTCAGGGAAATCGCCGTCATGACGCGTGCCGATACTGCGTGCACTGTTGTAGAGCCCGGCGCTACGACCTGAAACCCGGCGGAACAGGGCTTTCGTGCTCAGGAACCAATGGGTCAAGGCGCCGAGAGCGAGCAGGCCGCCACCTTCGCGATCATCATCATCCTCGTCGTCGTAATCATCATCTTCGGCCACGTGGCGCGTGGACTTCTTGGTGACCACCGGCTCGCTGTCGCGATAGGTGATGCCACTGGCAAAGCCAAAGATCCAAAGGGTCGGGATGGCAAGAATGGCAACCATGATCATGGCCAAACCGCCACGGGGGAAAGTGCCGATAAAGATGCCGGGTATCTTGAGGACCATATCACCAAAGACACCGCCGAGACCGATAGGCATCGGCCAGCTTTCAGGTATAGCGAAGCAGCCGGCTATCGCCGCGGCCAGAAGCGAGGCGCAAAGCCAGGCAATGGCCCGGCGCGGCATACGGTCGACACCGCGGCCGGTGAGAAAGAGCCCGCCCCAGAAAAGAGCCGGCATCAGTGCCACAACCATGGAAAGACCAAAAAACTGCATGCCGAGATCGGCAAAGACCGCACCGGGATAACCGAGCGCGTTGCGAGTCGGATTCGACGTCGCATGACTGAAGCTTGGATCGAGCACGTTCCACGTGGCGAGGCTGCCGATGGCAAAGGCCACGAAGCCGATAAGTCCCAGCCCCCACAGGATATGAATCTGCCTGCGAAACAGGCTGGATAACCCGGTTCGCTGATCATCAATGGCATAGGAGGAAGGGTATCCTTGACGCATGAAATCCGGCCCCGCGTGAACGCATACAGAGCAGCTGCGAGCAGCCGCCAATCCAAGAGTTGATTCTGACGTTACGGTGCGGATGGTTAAGGGGCCATTAACCATGGAAGGGAAGCCGAGGTATTTACCGAAAACGAAATTGAAATGTTGTAGCGGCTGCGGTGACTTCGTGATCGTCAGGGATGTGCTTCTTGATCTACTTCTAACAGTCGCTTGGCGAGATTCTCAGCGAATTCGGCTCCAGAAGAAAATAGGATCCAGCTGACTGCCCCCACAATGTCGAACAAAGATATGACATACCTGTCGCCATAACTGACACCCGCCATGAGCCCGGGTGTGCGAGCGATGTGGCGATCGTATATCTTCCAAACTTTTCGAGCTGTTCTACTCTTCACAACAACGAGAAGTGCCTTTGCCGTTTTATGGTACCAAGCCAGTGGTTTTTGCCGAATTGCCAGCAATCCAACCAAGGCCTTAGCGGTTTTCGAAGCGTTGGGGACAGCTCGGAACAAATTTGAAACGCAAGTTTGTCTTGTTCTTCAGCGGTTAGCGTCATGTTACCTCTCCGGCGAAACAATACTCACTATCCATAAAGGAATGCTTGCATTGTTCGGGAGCTGAGGGTTCCCGCAAATCGCAGGCGTCGCTGTTGGCACAAGGTTGCCGCTGGTGAGCCATGTCCGAACAAAAAAGGGGCCCGGAAAACCGGGCCCTTCTGCTTCTTTTCAAGATTGTTCTATCAGCTGTGATACGCGGCTTCACTTCGGGCTAATCCACTCACGCGTCTGCGCCAGCAGTTCATCAGACAAATTCGGGTCATCGCTCATCCGGGCCAAGATGACTGCACCCACCATCGCCGCCCAGCTCCCAATAGCAGCCCGCCGTTTGTTTTCTGCGGTTGCCCCAGGAGCTGAGCGGCTCAAGCGCTCGATGTGCTCTCGCAAGCCTGCCGTCATAGCTGCGCGGGCCTCTGGCGATTGATGGATGGTTTGGCCGGCCAGCCCCGCCGTTGGACATCCGCCTGCGATATCATCTCGGTGACTTTCCGAAAGGTACGTCGTCGCGTACCGCGTCAGATCGAGGTCCTCCGGTATCCCGGCTGAAACAATGTGGGCCAGGGTTTGAACGATCAGGTCATCTTTCGAATTGAAATGCCCATAAAAAGCGCCGTGGGTGAGAGACGCCGCCTTCATGACATCCGCCACTGTCACCGCCTCGAACCCTTTGGCCCTGAAAAGCCTGCCAGCTGCCTCCAGGATCCTTCGCCGGTTTTCGGCCACTTGCTCGCGGCTGATTTTCATTTTTGTCCTCGATTTCGTCTCTTGACATTAATCATGATAGCGATCATGAATACGCTAAACATGATGATGATCATGATTAGTATTCGAAACGCAGGGAAAAATCAAATGAACGCCAAATCCACCGTCCTTATTACCGGAGCCTCCACGGGCATCGGTGCTGTTTATGCCGACCGTTTCGCAAAACGGGGGCACGATCTGGTATTGGTAGCTCGCGACCTGGCTCGATTGGAAACGCTGAGCGAGCGGCTACGCCGTGAAACCGGAGCCAATGTCGATATCCTTCAAGCCGATCTCACCGATGAGGTTGAGCTCGCCAGGGTGGAGTCGCGGGTGCGTGACGATACGCGCATTGGCATACTGATCAACAACGCCGGCGCCAGCGCAGCTGGCGGGTTCGCCGATCAAACGCCTGACGATGTGGCCAAGCTCATAAGCCTCAACACGACAGCGCTGACCCGGCTGGTCAGCGCTGTTACGCCACGTTTCGTCGAGGCTGGGGAAGGGTCGATCATCAATATCGCCTCGGTTGTTGGATTGGCTCCTGAATTTGGTCTGACCGTCTACGGAGCGACAAAAGCATTTGTGCTGTTCCTCAGCCAGGGGCTCCAGCTCGAACTTGGCCCAAAGGGAGTGTATGTCCAGGTGGTACTGCCAGCGGCAACGCGAACAGAAATCTGGGAGCGTTCGGGTCGGGATGTGAATACACTTCCGGCTGTGATGGAAGTAGACGAACTGGTCGACGCAGCGCTAGTGGGCTTCGATCGTCGCGAGTCCGTGACTATTCCGCCACTTCCGGATGCCGATCAATGGAAGGCTTTCGACGCAGCTCGACAGTTAATGATTCCGAATTACGCGCAGGTCCACGCTGCCGATCGTTATCAGCCTGAAAAAGCGCTCGCAAGTTAAGGCAGCGGCCAGGACGCCATGCTCAGAAAGAAAAGGGCCCGGAAACCGGGCCCTTCTGGTTCTTTTCAAGGTACTCCTATCAGCTGTGATAGGCAGCTTCCCCGTGCGAGGTGAGGTCAAGACCTTCACGCTCGGATTCGGGCGATGCACGCAGACCGACGATCAGATCGACGATCTTGTAAAGGATCGCGCTGCCGATACCTGACCAGAGCAGTGTCACGAGAACACCCTTGAACTGCGCCCAGACCTGAGTCGCGGTACCTGCATAGCTGGCGGCGAAATCGGCAGTCGAATAATCGACGATACCAGCGCCACCGAGTGCCGGATTGACGAGGATGCCGGTGCCAAGAGCACCGATGATGCCACCGACGCAATGGATGCCGAAGACATCGAGGCTGTCATCATAGTCGAACGTGTTCTTCACCACTGCGACGAAGAAGTAGCAGACGACGGTGACGACCGCACCGAGCACGATGGCTCCCATCGGACCGACGAAGCCGGCAGCCGGGGTAACGGCAACCAGGCCGGCGACGGCACCCGATACGGCACCGAGCATCGAAGCCTTACCACGCAGGAAGGATTCGAGGATGATCCACATCACCGCAGCAGCAGCTGTCGCGACGAAGGTGTTGATCATGGCAAGACCTGCATAGGCATTGGCTTCGAGGTTGGAACCGGCATTGAAGCCGAACCAGCCAACCCACAGCAATGACGCACCGATCATCGTCATCGTCATGGAGTGCGGTGCCATGATGTCTTTCTTGTAGCCGGTACGCTTGCCGATCATCAGAGCGCCGACGAGACCGGCAATACCCGCATTGATGTGAACGACGGTACCACCGGCAAAGTCGATTGCGCCGAAGCCGAAGATCAGGCCCGACGGATCGGAATAGGCACTTGGACCGCCCCAGAACCAGACCATGTGAGCGATCGGGAAGTAGACGAAGGTAACCCAGAGGATGACGAACAGGATAACCGCCGAGAACTTCACACGTTCAGCGAATGCACCGACGATAAGCGCCGGCGTAATGCAGGCAAAGGTCATCTGGAAGACGACATAGACCAGCTCGGGGATAGCGACGCCTTTGGTGAAGGTTTCGGACATCGTCGTCACGTCGACACCGTGCAAGAACGCCTTCGAAAGGCCGCCGACGAACGAATTGCCGGGTGTGAAGGCCAGGCTATAGCCGTAGAACACCCAGATCAGCATCACCACAGCGGTGATGGTGAAGACCTGCATGAGAACCGAGAGCATGTTCTTCGAGCGGACAAGGCCGCCATAGAAAAGCGCGAGGCCGGGGATGGTCATCAACAGCACAAGCACTGTCGAGATCATCATCCAGGTGGTGTCGCCCTTGTCGACCGTGAAGGCTGGCGCTGCGGCGGCGGGAGCTGCTGGCGCGGCCTCCTGAGCGAATGCGGCCAGCGTACCGATAGCGACCAGTGCCAGCGACCCGAGAAGGGTGCTGCGCGCCGCAGATGTCAGACTGGTTGGAATTTTCATTATTGTCTCCTTGAACCCCAAATAAATCACAGCGCGTCGGTGTCGGTTTCGCCCGTGCGGATACGGACGGCCTGCTCGATGCTGAGAACGAATATCTTTCCGTCACCGATCTGACCGGTCTTGGCAGCCGTGGTGATGGCTTCAACGGCGGTGTCGACGAGCTCGGATGCGACCGCGACTTCCACCTTCAGCTTCGGAAGGAAGCTGACGGCATATTCCGCCCCGCGATAAATTTCGGTGTGCCCTTTCTGGCGGCCATAACCTTTCACCTCGGTGACGGTCAGGCCCTGGATGCCGACAGCGGTGAGTGCTTCGCGCACTTCGTCCAGCTTGAACGGCTTGATGATGGCCATCACAATTTTCATTGAATATACCCCTGCGCTTGCGCGGCGCCTTTCAGGTGGAATTACTCGAAAGGCTTCACATCCGCGTTGAACCCATCGCCTAAAGCCGCTTGTGGCAATCGGTGACTGCTAAGGAGTATTCAAGTTCTGTGCCAGACTCGAAATATAACGCCAAGTTATTGATTACAAATGGATATTTTTAACGATTGATGGCATGCCTGCGTGACGCTAAGCAACATGCCTAAAATTTAGGCAAACTCAAAGGACTTTGAAAACGTCACGCTTCGGAATGCACACGAATTAGGCCTTCCTGTGCTGTCGAGGCAATCAATGCGCCATCACGGCTATAGATTGCACCACGATTAAAGCCACGCGCACCGGATGTACTGGGGCTATCTGCCGTATAAAGCAGCCAATCGTCGAAACGGCAGGGACGATGAAACCACATGGCGTGGTCGAGGCTGGCGACCTGCAAGTCGCGATCGAAAATCGATCTTCCATGCGCATAAAGCGAGGTATCGAGCAGCGTCATGTCCGACAGATAGGCGAGAACTGCCGCCTGCACGGCGCGATCATCCGGCACGGGACCTGTGGTCTTGATCCATACGTTCTGCTCGGGCGGCAGCTTCTCGCGCGAAAAATAGTGGGCAAGCGACAAGGGCTTCATCTCGATGGGCCTGTCTTGCTCCCAGTACTTGCGGATAGCGGCAGGCGCATTCTGCAGATATTGCTCTTTCAGGTCGCGGTCGCTGATGAGATTTTCCGGTTCGGTGACATCAAGCGGTTTAGGCTTTTGATGTTCGAGCCCCTCCTCCTCGATCTGGAAGGAGGCTTCGAGCGAAAAGATCGCGTGGCCATGCTGGATGCCGACGACCCGCCGGGTGGTGAAACTCGAACCGTCGCGAATACGATCGACCTCGTAGATAATCGGCACTTTCGGGTCGCCGGCGCGCATGAAATAGCCGTGCAGCGAGTGCACATGACGCAGAGGATCGACGGTGCGCTGCGCCGCAACCAGCGCCTGGCCGATCACCTGCCCGCCGAAGACGCGTTGCCAGCCGGACTGCGGGCTGCGACCTCGAAACAGGTTGTGTTCAAGCATCTCAAGGTCGAGTATGGACAAAAGCTCATTCATGGCGTCAGACATGATCGAAGTCTCCCGTTCGCGCGTCCAACGCTTGCAACAGGAACAGGAGCACAAGTCAAGCGCCGCATAATTGCAACCCGGAGGCAAATCATGGTTGAACGAAGCTCCCCGCAAGACATCACCATCGCCGGCGCAGGCTATGTCGGCCTCGCGACAGCGGTCGCGCTGAAATCATCGGCGCCGCACCTTGCCGTCACGGTTATCGACGCCGCGCCCGCCGGCGTATGGCGCAACGATACCCGCGCCTCGGCTATCGCCGCCGCCGCAAGCCGCATGCTGGACCGCCTCGGATGCTGGGAGGCGATCCTGCCAGAAGCGCAACCCATCACCGAGATGATCGTCACCGATTCGCGCACGTCCGATCCGGTACGGCCCGTGTTCTTGACCTTCAACGGCGAAGTCGAACCGGGCGAGCCATTCGCACATATGGTGGAGAACCGCGTCCTCAACGCATCGCTGCGCAAGAAGGCAGAAGAGCTTGGCGTAACCTTCATCGAAGGCGCGCCGGTAAACGGTTTCGAACATGGCGAGGCACATCTGACGGTCCGTTATTCCGACAAGAAGAGCTTGCGCACCCGGCTGCTGATCGCTGCCGACGGAGTCAAATCCCGCCTGCGCGAGATGGCCGGCATCAAGGTCGTGAACTGGGAATACGGCCAGTCAGGCATCGTCTGCACCGTCGCGCACGAGCGCCCGCACCATGGCCGGGCCGAGGAACATTTCTTGCCGGCAGGACCCTTTGCGGTGCTGCCGCTCAAAGGCAACCGCTCTTCGCTGGTCTGGACCGAACGGACCGCCGATGCAGAGCGCCTGATCAACGAAGATGATTTCGTTTTTGAAGCCGAGCTCGAACAACGCTTTGGCCTGAAACTTGGTGAAGTACACGTGGAAGGCTCGCGTAAAGCCTTTCCGCTCGGTCTTACCCTTGCTCGGGATTTCGTCAAGCCGCGCTTCGCGCTGGTGGGCGATGCAGCGCATGGTATCCACCCGATTGCCGGGCAAGGTCTCAATCTCGGCTTCAAGGATGCGGCAGCGCTGGCGGAAACCATCGTCGATGCCGATCGGCTCGGGCTCGACATCGGTTCGGTCGCGGTGCTCGAACGCTACCAGACCTGGCGCCGCTTCGACACGGTGCAGATGGGCGTCACCACGGACGTTTTGAACCGGCTGTTTTCCAACGACAACGTACCTGTCAGGGCGCTGCGCGATTTTGGTCTCGGCCTTGTCGAACGGATGCCGCGGCTCAAGGGATTTTTCATCCGCCAGGCCGCGGGATTGTCGACGACGGCGCCGAAACTGCTGCAGGGCCAGCCGATCTAGACTTGCCCTAGAGCGGCCGCGGATATTTGCGGTAGATCGCGTTTATCTCCCTGAGGAGTTCCGGCGGCAGCGTGATCTGGCTTGCCCAGATATCTGTCTTCAGCTGTTCCATCGACGTTGCGCCGATAATGACCGAGGTCATGAACGGCCGCGTCAGGGCGAAAGCAATCGCCATCTGCGCCACATCGAGATTGTGCTTGCGGGCAAGCTCAATATACGCGCGAACTGCAGGCGCGGAGTGTTCATTGTTACGCCACAGACCGCCCGGCTGAATCGAGCCACGGGTACCCGCCGGCATCTTCCCATCGAGATATTTGCCGGTCAGTACACCGGAAGCCAGCGACGAATAGGCGAGAAGGCCGACATCCTCGTGATGGCTAAGCTCGGCAAGATCGAGATCGAAGACGCGCTGGATAAGGCTGTATTCGTTCTGCACGGTGGCAACACGGGGCAGATCTTGACGCTCGGAAAGCTTGAGCCATTGACCGATGCCCCAGGCCGTTTCGTTGGAAAGTCCGATGTGACGGATCTTGCCTTCCTTGACCATATCGCCAAGCCCGTGCAGGGTCTCTTCGATCTGCCCCACGACCTGCGACTTGTCCTGGTTCTGCGGCGCATACTGCCATGCGGTACCGAAATGATAATGACCGCGGGCGGCATAGTGGACCTGATAGAGATCGATATAGTCGGTCTGCAAACGCTTCAAACTACCTTCCACCGCTTCACGCACGGTCTGGCGATCAGGTGGGGTTCCATTGCGGATCCAGCTATTGCCGCCGCCGGAAATCTTCGACGCCAATACGAACTTGTCGCGCTTGCCGGTTTTCTTGAACCACGTGCCGATATAACTTTCGGTTTTCCCGTAGGTGTCCGCGCTCGACGGAATTGCATAGACTTCCGCCGTATCCATGAAATTGATACCCGCATCCAACGCATAGTCGATCTGGCTGTGTGCATCGGCTTCGGTGTTCTGTACGCCCCAGGTCATGGTGCCGAGGCAAATTTCAGTGACGTCGATATCGGTCCTGCCGAGTTTCTTCAGTTTCACGGGATGATTCCAGTTCTGGCGATGAGAATTGAATAGTCTGAACGGAAGCTTGTGAGACCGTTCCATAAGGGAATTGTTTTTTAGCCTGATGACAGCATTTCATCAATATGGGATTCTCTTCTTGCGACCAAAGGTCGAGCGAATTCCCGACATGCATCTGTCTCGGAACTGCACTATGCTCGGCGCGTTATGCTTTTATCGAAGACCAGCCGGCTCGATACTTCAACCACGAGGGAGACGAAAAATGGACAGACAAGCAACAGCAATCTGGAAAGGCGCGCTGAAAGATGGTCAAGGCACGCTCGACACCCAAAGCGGCGCGCTGAAAGGTCTTCCCTACAATTTCAAGGCCCGTTTCGAGGATGCAAGCGGCACTTCCGGTACCAACCCTGAGGAACTGCTGGGCGCGGCCCATGCGGGTTGCTTCGCCATGCAGCTTTCACATTTCCTCGCGGAAAACGGCACCCCAGCTGAAAAGCTCGAAGCCAAGGCGGTCGTGACGCTTGACCCGGCCAAAGGCGCGATCACCAAGAGCGCACTGACCCTGGTCGGCAATGTTCCGGGTATCGACGCTGCAACTTTCAGCGAGCTTGCCAACAAAGCCAAGGCCAATTGCCCGGTGTCAAAGGCGCTCGGTGCGATCGAACTTACTCTGGATGCCAGGCTGGCTTGATTGTCAGGCAACCGACCGAATGATCTGCGGGCGCTCTGGCGCCCGTTGCTATTGACCCAATAACTGGCACAACCAGGACTCATCCCTTATTGCGTGGCGATGGACCGGAATCACTTGGCTTATGATTGCATCGCTGGAACAGTGGGCGCGAACCATCAAGCGCGATGTCGTTGCGCTCTGGATGGCCGCGCGCGATCCGCGTGTTCCCTGGTATGCGAAAGCAGTTGCCGGGGGCGTTGCCGCCTACGCTTTAAGCCCTATTGATCTGATACCGGACTTTATCCCGATCATCGGCTATCTGGACGATCTCATCATAGTGCCGCTTGGCATCATGCTGGCGGTCAAACTTGTGCCTGACGATCTCATGCAGGAACTCCGGGACGAGGCCACGCGCCGCGCCAAACCAGTGAGCAAGACGGGGTTTGCCTTTATTGTGCTAGTCTGGACGCTTGCGGCTATCGCTTTGCTGTGGGTTTTCTGGCCGAATTCTGCTTAGCTTCCTTCGGCTGAGACGGTATCAAACCCGACGCTCCACCATCATCTTCTTGATTTCAGCAATTGCCTTGGCGGGGTTTAGACCCTTGGGGCAAGCCTGCGCACAGTTCATGATTGTGTGGCAGCGGTAGAGCCGGAACGGGTCTTCCAGATTGTCCAGACGCTCGCCCGTTGCTTCGTCGCGGCTGTCGATCAGCCAGCGATAGGCTTGGAGCAGCACAGCCGGGCCGAGATAGCGATCGCCATTCCACCAGTAGCTCGGGCATGAGGTCGAGCAACAGGCACACAGGATGCACTCGTAAAGGCCGTCAAGCTTGGCGCGATCTTCGTGGCTCTGCAGCCATTCCTTGGCCGGCTCTGGTGAGACCGTCTTCAGCCACGGCTCGATCGAACGATGCTGCGCGTAGAAATTGGAGAGGTCCGGCACCAGATCCTTGACGACGGGCAGATGCGGCAATGGATAGATCTTCACAGCGCCCTTGATCTCGTCCATGCCCTTGGTGCAAGCGAGCGTATTGGTGCCATCGATGTTCATGGCACAGGAGCCGCAGATACCCTCACGGCATGACCGGCGCAATGTCAGTGTCGGATCAATCTTGTTCTTGATCCACAACAGACCGTCGAGAACCATCGGGCCGCAATCGTCGAGATCGACATAATAGGTATCGATGCGCGGGTTCTCGCCGTCATCCGGCGACCAGCGGTAAATCCGGTACTCGCGCAGATTGTTTGCGCCCTGCGGACGATCCCAGGTCTTGCCGGGACGCATCTGCGAGTTCTTGGGAAGTGCAAGTTCAACCATAATATTTTGGTCTCTCTATTTGTTCTTTCGCAATCCCGGACGGAAAACCGGTACCCACTTTTCCTGGGATTGCTTTTAGTACACACGCGCTTTCGGCGCGATCTTGGCGAGGCTGATGCCGCCATCCTCTTCCTTGAGCAACGGCTCGAGGTGAACAGGACGATAACCCAGCGTGACCTTGCCATCCGGCGCCAGCCAGGCAAGGCTGTGCTTGCGCCAGTTGACATCATCGCGATTGGGGAAATCCTCATGCGCATGGGCGCCGCGGCTTTCCTTGCGCGCTTCGGCGGCAACGACCGTGGTGATGGCATTGGCCATG
This sequence comes from Phyllobacterium trifolii, assembly GCF_014192095.1. GTDB lineage: Bacteria > Pseudomonadota > Alphaproteobacteria > Rhizobiales > Rhizobiaceae > Phyllobacterium > Phyllobacterium trifolii. The sequence continues at coordinate 209,732 of NZ_JACHXN010000005.1, read as the reverse complement.
AGGTTTTCGAGTTCGAGCGTTTCCATGAGATCGGAATTCCAGATCATCGAGCGATCGGTGACCTTCACATCCGGCAGTTCGCTCCAGATCTGCTCCATGCGGCTTACGCCCGACTTCAGTGATTCCGAAGTGCGGAACACTGCCGCATCCTCCTGCATGGTCTTTTGCATCTTTTCGCGCAACTCAGCGGTCGGAATGCCGCCATTGGCATGACGCAGGCGGTCGAAGCGGTCCATGATCTTCGTGACCGAAGCCTCATTGATATCGGGGATCTTGGCGTTGCGGTCGATCACCTGGCCGGCGCGGATCGCAGCGGCGCGACCGAACACCACAAGGTCGATCAGCGAATTGGAGCCGAGACGATTGGCGCCATGCACCGAGGCACAGCCCGCTTCGCCCACCGCCATCAGACCGGGCTGGATGCGGTCCGGATCTTCTGCAGTCGGATTGAGCGCTTCACCCCAATAATTGGTCGGGATGCCGCCCATATTGTAGTGAACCGTCGGAATGACCGGGATCGGCTCCTTGGTGAGATCGACGCCGGCAAAAATCTTGGCCGATTCCGAAATGCCGGGCAGGCGCTCGTGCAGGACAGCCGGATCGAGGTGATCCAGATGCAGGAAGATGTGATCCTTGTTCTTGCCGACGCCGCGCCCTTCGCGGATCTCCAGCGTCATGCAGCGTGAAACCACGTCGCGCGATGCCAGATCCTTGGCGGAAGGTGCATAGCGCTCCATGAAGCGCTCGCCTTCGGAATTGACGAGGTAACCGCCCTCGCCGCGCGCACCCTCCGTGATCAGACAGCCGGCACCATAAATACCGGTCGGGTGGAACTGGACGAATTCCATATCCTGCAAAGGCAAGCCCGTGCGCGCGACCATGCCGCCGCCATCGCCCGTGCAGGTATGCGCCGACGTTGCGGAGAAATAGGAGCGGCCGTAGCCGCCCGTTGCCATGACCACCATCTTGGCGGCAAAGCGATGGATCGTGCCGTCGTCGAGGTTCCAGGCGACAACGCCGGTGATGGTACCCTCCTCATCCTGGATGAGATCGAGCGCGAAATACTCGATGAAGAACTGCGCATTGTGGCGTAGGCTCTGACCATAGAGCGTGTGCAGTATGGCGTGGCCTGTGCGATCGGCCGCCGCGCAGGTGCGCTGCACGGGCGGCCCATCGCCGTAGTTCATCATGTGACCGCCGAAGGGGCGCTGGTAGATTTTGCCCTCTTCGGTGCGCGAGAACGGCACGCCGTAATGTTCGAGCTCGTAGACGGCGGCCGGCGCTTCACGCACGAGATATTCCATGGCGTCCGTATCGCCGAGCCAGTCCGAACCCTTGACCGTGTCATACATGTGCCACTGCCAGGAATCGGCGCCCATATTGCTGAGCGAGGCGGCGATGCCGCCCTGCGCCGCAACCGTATGCGAACGGGTGGGGAAAACCTTGGTGATGCAGGCTGTCTTCAGGCCTTGCTCCGCCATGCCGAGCGTGGCGCGCAGGCCCGCGCCACCTGCGCCGACGACGACCACATCGAATTTATGGTCGACGAACTTATAGGCTTTATCTGTTGGTGCCATAGTAGAGTTTAAACTCCAAAGCTCAGCTTGAGGATCGCAAAGATGCAGACAATACCGACGCCAAGAGCGAAGAACGTATTGAGCATCAAAAGCACGACCTTCGCGCCTTCACCGTGTACATAATCTTCAATGATGACCTGCATGCCGAGGCGCATGTGATAGAGACCGGAGACGAGCACCATCAACAGCACAATGGCAGTAAGCGGGTGGGACAGGGCGGCCTTTGTCTCGACATAGCCTGCGCCATGCAGGGACAGGATCAGGCCGATGAAAAACAGGATCAGCGGAATATTCGACATCGCAGTCAGGCGCTGACGCCAGAAATGTTCCGTGCCTTCTTTCGCAGAACCAAGTCCGCGAACTTTTTTAAGCGGCGTGCGCATATCGCTCATATCCGCCTCCTCAAGCTATCGTGAATGCGGCGATCCAGACCAGGATCGTCAATGCGACTGAAAGAACGAGCGAACCCCAGGCCATCTTCGTGGTCGTCTCCTTTTCAAGGCCGCGGCCGGTATCCCAGATCAGATGGCGTATGCCGCCGATCATGTGATGAATAAGCGCCCAGGTGTAACCAAGCAGAACCAGAAGGCCGATCCATGAACCATAGACCATGTTGACGATGTCGAACTGCCGCTCGCTTGTCGCTGTTGCGATCAGCCACCAGGCGACCAGCAGCGTGCCGACATAGAGCGCCGAGCCGGTGATGCGGTGGACGATCGACATGACCATGGTTGGAATTGGTTTGTAGATTTGCAAATGCGGCGACAGCGGCCGGTTTGCATGTAGATTTGTCTTGCTCATAGCGTCCCCGAGGGTAGCGCCACATCTGGTTAGACGGGCAGGGCCGAAAGGCTGGATAAAGGCAATTTAGAGGGGTTTTAATCCGGTTTTTGCACTGCGTCAAAGCCCCATTCCGCACCCTCATGCGGCGAATTGGCTTGAATAGCAAGTCAATAAGGTTTTTGCTTAAAATTCAATCGTTTAAAGCGGTAAAAACGCCTGTTTCAGAGGTCAAATCTGGCACGTGTGCCATGCAAAAATAAATCGCATGAGTCTCGAATAGCGAGGTTCAAGACAGGCATTTATACGATAGTCGTACGCGACGGGGCGGGTCGTTTGCAGGATATTCATTGTGCGGCAACAATCCGGAGTTGATCCGGATTATTGATTGCCGAAGCGGATGATGAAACTGGTCCAGTCGGCAGGCGCCGCGACCTGTTCGTAGAGCTTGCGGCCATCTTCCGGCACGCGCGGCGCATTGAGCGAGAGCTTGGTCCAGCCGCGTTCTTCCGCCTTGTCCGCGAGCACGTCAATCAGTGCCTTGGCGATACCTTTGCCGCGATGATCATGGTGCACATAGATATGATCGACCTGACCGGCGCGCATGCCGGACACGGGCTCCGGCAGATCGTAGAAAATGACGAAACCGACAAGAATACCATCAAGCCGGGCGCCCGCGATTTCCGCCGTGCGATCCCGCAACAGGTTCTCGGCGTAGTAATCATCCGGACGGCGCGGTGCGCCCCGCTTCAACGCCTGGGCATAACTGGCGAGGAGCGGCGCGAACTCATGGGCATGGCTGAGATGCAGCAAGGAAATGTCGATGGCGTGCTCGTCCGCGCTTTTCTTGGTCATGGTCACATCCGTCCCTTTGTGGCTGCCTGAGCAGGGTGTTCTTATACATCGGAGGATTGGTTGATTGCAGCCAGCACGTCAACCTGCGCCGGTGATGAAAATCGATTTGATTAGGTTTTGAGCGGATGACAATTGTTAATAAAAGGTTAATCTGGCTGCAGAGCAGTTCGATCGTTAAGGGAATGTGTCATGCTGGCTAAGAAAACTTCCTTCTCCAAGTGGCCTCTGCTCGCTTCGGCGGCGCTCTCGATCGGATTGGCTGCCCCGGCTTTTGCAGAAAACAGAATCAATGCCAGCAACTCTTATGGGGATGAGTACGGCAACATCGTCTATTACGAATCGGGCGGGTCGAAGATCATCTTTGTCGGCGGCGCGGCTGCGAAATCGGATGTGATCGGCAAACAGATCCGGCGCGCGGTCCCCGTCTACCGGCGTGGTGGAAAGCAGCCGGCGATCATCTCTCCGCCAGCCGATCCGATAGTGATCGGTGTAATTCCGCCGCCCAACACAAGCTGCGACAGTCCGATCATGGTCAAGGGTCTCGGCTACCAGTACGGTATAGATCGTAACTCGACGATCATTCTTGCCCATCCCGGCTGCTGAACAACGATCCACCGCTGCGATTTGATTTGCCTCGCTAGCGAGCGCCCTGTAAAGGGTGCCGCTTTCAAGAGGTAACAAGATATGGCTCGCAGCTCCGACGGCGCACTCGTCCTGTTTTCCGGCGGGCAGGATTCGGCGACTTGCCTCGCATGGGCACTATCGCGCTTCGACCGTGTTGAAACGGTCGGTTTCGACTACGGCCAGCGGCACCGGATCGAACTCGAGGTGAGCGGGCAATTCCGCAGTGCCCTTGCCGGGAAATTTCCGCAATGGGCAGCGCGGCTTGGCGACGACCATATGCTTGATGCAAGCATCATCGGCGAGCTTGGATCGACAGCCATGACCCAGGATATCGCGATCGAGATGGAAGAAAACGGCTTGCCGAATACGTTTGTGCCCGGCCGTAATCTGCTGTTCTTCACGCTCGCCGGTGCGCTGGCCTATCGCCGTGGCCTGCGGGTAATCGTAGGCGGCATGTGCGAGACCGACTACTCCGGTTACCCCGACTGCCGCGACGACACGTTGAAAGCTCAGCAGGTAGCGCTGTCACTCGGGCTGGACCGCCGTATCACGATTGAAACGCCCCTGATGTGGCTCGACAAGGCCGAGACCTTTGCACTGGCGCAAGACCTCGGCGGCGAAGCTTTGCTGGATCTGATCGTCGAGCACACCCATACCTGCTATCTCGGCGATCGTTCGCAGCGGCATGAGTGGGGCTATGGCTGTAACAGCTGTCCAGCCTGCGAACTGCGTTCGAAAGGGTGGCAGAAGTTCAAGGCAGAAGCCGCATGACCTACGCCGTCAAAGAAATCTACCTGACCCTGCAGGGCGAGGGCAATCATACGGGCCGCGCTGCCGTTTTCATGCGTTTTGCCGGCTGTAACCTGTGGTCCGGGCTTGAGCGCGACCGCGAAGAAGCGATCTGCAAGTTCTGCGATACGGATTTTATCGGCGTGAATGGTCCGGGCGGCGGCAAGTTCAAGACTGCCAACGCTCTGGCCGACGCGGTGGCAGCAGCCTGGCCACAAAATGCTGGCGGAAAGCCCTATGTCATCTGCACCGGCGGCGAGCCGCTGCTGCAACTCGACACTCCGCTGATCAACGCCTTTCACGCGCGCGGTTTCGAAGTGGGTATCGAGACCAATGGCACCATCGCGGCGCCGGCAGAAATTGACTGGATCTGCGTCTCGCCCAAGGCGACCGCACCCCTCGTTCAGACCAGCGGCAACGAGCTCAAACTGGTCTATCCGCAGAAGGAAGCCGAGACGCATCCATCACGCTTTGAGCAGCTCTCTTTCGAGCATTTCTATTTGCAGCCTCTTGACGTCATCGGCGATCCGGCGCAAACCGCCGCGCATGTGGCATCTGCAGCGGCCTATTGTCTCGCCCACCCGCTTTGGCGGCTGAGCACGCAGACACATAAGATACTGGGTTTGCCTTGAGGTAAGCCCTTTGTTTACCGCAATTCCGGACGCAAAAGCGTTAGACACTTTTGCTGGAATTGTTTTTGCGGGCGCCTGTATTGCGCCAATGCGAACGAGGACAACCATGAGAATCTTCAACGAATTTACGTTTGAAGCGGCACATCATTTGCCGCACATATTTCCCGACGGACACATCAATACGCGTCTGCACGGACACAGCTTTCGGGTTCGCGTGACGCTGGAAGGAAAACCAGATAGCCAGACCGGCCTTATCTCCGATCTTGGCTCTGTCAAAAGCGCCTTCGACAGCGCGCAGGAGAAACTCGATCATCGCTATCTCAACGAAATCGAAGGGCTTGAAACGCCAACGCTTGAAAACATCGCGATGTGGCTGTGGCGGCACTTTGCATCGTCTTTGCCCGGTTTGGCCGAGGTCGGCGTCTACAGGGACACCTGCGGCGAGGGCTGCGAGTATCGGGGCGAATTCGAGATGGAAAGGAAAGCAGCATGAGTCATTATGCAGAACAGGCGACGATGCTCGGCAAGGATGTCAAAATCCCGCAGCATCCGGATGAGGCGATCCTTGATGCCGTCCCGAACCCCCAGGCGGGAACGCTTTTCCTGGCACGCTTCGCCTGCCCGGAATTCACCTCGCTATGTCCAGTTACCGGCCAGCCAGACTTCGGCCACCTTGTGATCGACTATGCGCCGAACCAGACGCTGGTGGAGTCCAAATCGCTGAAGTTGTTTCTCGGCAGTTTCCGCAATCACGGGGCATTTCACGAAGACTGTACCGTCGGGATCGGCAAGCGCATCGTCGAAGCGGTCAAGCCGCTGTGGCTACGCATCGGCGGCTATTGGTATCCACGCGGCGGTATTCCGATCGATGTGTTCTGGCAGACCGGTCCGGTACCGGAAGGCCTGTGGCTACCAGACCAGGGTGTCCCGGCCTATCGGGGACGGTGATTCGCTTTAAACGGATGGCATCGCCGCCGTGCGTGGTTCGACAAGCTCACCATGAGGGAGATTGGTGGATTGCAATGACAGTCGCCAAGCTTGGTGTTTGTCGTCTGCAATCAGTCCAACGTCCCTCATGGTGAGCTTGTCGAACCACGCACAGCAGCGATGCCAACAGTATTATTTCCACTCGCGAATATCGACAAAATGTCCGGCAATCGCAGCGGCTGCTGCCATGGCAGGCGAGACAAGATGCGTGCGGCCCTTGAAGCCCTGACGACCTTCGAAGTTACGGTTCGACGTCGAGGCGCAACGCTCGCCGGGCTTCAGACGGTCATCGTTCATCGCAAGGCACATGGAGCAGCCCGGCTCGCGCCAGTCAAAACCAGCAGCCTTGAAAATCTTGTCGAGCCCTTCCGCTTCCGCCTGTTCCTTGACGAGTCCAGACCCGGGCACGATCATCGCATCGACGGTCGCAGCAACCGTGCGGCCCTCGACGACCTTGGCGACAGCACGAAGATCTTCGATACGGCCATTGGTGCAAGAACCGATGAACACACGATCAAGCTTGATATCCGTGATCGGTGTACCGGGCTTCAGGCCCATATAGTCGAGAGCCCGCCACTTCGATGAGCGCTTGGTCTCATCCGGAATCTCGTCCGGGTTCGGCACGGCGCCAGTTACGGCAATGACGTCTTCCGGCGAAGAACCCCAGGAAACGATAGGCGGCAGATCGGCTGCATTCAGAACAACGACCTTGTCGAAATGCGCACCCTCATCGCTCTGGAGGGTTTTCCAGTATTCGACCGCCTGTTCGAACGCTGCGCCCTTTGGCGCGCGGGGCTTGTCCTTGACGTAGGCGAAAGTCGTTTCGTCCGGTGCGATCAGGCCCGCGCGAGCGCCGCCTTCGATCGACATATTGCAGATAGTCATGCGGCCTTCCATCGACAGCGCACGAATGGCTTCGCCGGCATATTCGATAACATAACCGGTACCGCCCGCAGTGCCGATTTCGCCGATGATGGCAAGGATGATGTCCTTGGCGGTCACGCCAGCCGGCAGCACGCCATCGACACGCACCAGCATGTTCTTGGCTTTCGACTGGATCAGCGTCTGGGTCGCGAGAACGTGCTCGACTTCCGATGTGCCGATACCATGCGCCAACGCGCCGAAAGCGCCATGCGTCGAGGTGTGGCTGTCACCGCAGACGATCGTCATGCCCGGCAGGGTAAAACCCTGCTCCGGCCCGATGATGTGCACGATACCCTGACGGATATCCTTCTCCGAATAGTATTCAACGCCGAAATCCAGCGCATTCTTGGCAAGGGCTTCGACCTGGATACGGCTTTCATTGTTTTCGATACGCTTGGTCCGGTCCGGCGAGGTCGGTATGTTGTGGTCGACGACGGCGAGTGTCTTTTCCGGATGGCGAACCTTGCGGCCAGTGAGGCGAAGGCCTTCGAAAGCCTGCGGGCTGGTCACTTCATGGACAAGATGGCGATCGATGTAGAGAAGGCATGTGCCATCCTCCTGACTATCGACCAGATGGTCATCCCATATCTTGTCATAAAGTGTGCGTGGCGCAGACATTGCGATATCCTCAGACTTTCCAATTATTTCGTGGACATATGCACTCGAGGTCCAGTTACGTCAAGAAACAAGCGAAAAAAGTAATAATCCGGCGACAAAGCGCCGCTGTTTCCTGGATTAACGGCGATTCAAACGGCGTTCCAGCCAGCGCAGCCCGAGTGACAGGCTGATTGTCAGAACGAGGTATATATAGGCGACGACAGAGTAGGTTTCAAAGAAGCGGAAGGAACCTGAGGCATAGACCTTGCCCATCTGCGTGACGTCGACGACGCCCAGCACAGAGACAAGCGAAGAATCCTTCACCATCGAGATAAAATCATTGCCGTAAGGCGGCAGGATGGTGCGGATCGCCTGCGGCATGACGATCAGCCGGAACCGTTGAAACCGCTTGAGGCCCAACGCTTTCGCGGCTTCGATCTGCCCCTTGTCCACGGCCTGGATGCCCGCCCGGAAAATCTCGGCGAGAAAGGCCGCGTAGGCTAGCATCAACGCGATGATTGCGCGCCAGAGGAGCGAGAAATCGCGAACTTGCAGTGGATCGAGAAGCCCCGCCGCCTGCAGTGGCTGCGTCATGAAATTCCATAGCCAGACCACAGCCGTAGCGCCGACAAAAGCGATATAGAACAGCAGCACCAGCAAGGGGATGCCGCGAACAATCTCGACATAGAATCGCGCGATCTGCCTGACAGCGACATGTTCTGAAAGGCTCATCACCGCAAGGAGAAGACCGAACGCCGACGCGAGGAAGAAGGCCAGCAGCGAAACCCACACGGTAATCCAGATACCCTGCGAGACCGTCGTAAAGACCTGCCCGTAGATCGGGCTGATGAGAATGGCGATGCCGAGTGCAACGGCAATCATCCCCGCCACAAGCAGCCACCACGGGAAATCACTCTTCTCGGAAGGCCCCCTGCTCTTCGTGTTGTCTGGCACTGTCGGGATTACTGCCCGAGCTTGTAGTCGAGGAACCATTTCTTGTTGAGCGCATCGAATGTGCCATCCGCTTTCAGTGCAGAAATGGCTGCATTGACTGGCGCGACGAGATCAGAACCCTTCGGAAAGATGAAACCGAAATCCTCGGCGCCGAGCGGCCCGCCGATCAGCTTCAAGGCACCACCGGACGCATCGACATAGCCCTTGCCGGCCGTACTATCTGTGAGGACAAGGTCGACATCGCCGGTCTTCAGCGCCTGGATGGTCGCGCCGAATGTCTCGAAAAGTTTGATGCGCGGGTTCTGCTCATTGCCGTCCAACACGTTATAGACGGCGACATAGAAATTGCTGGTACCTGGCTGCGCCCCGACGAGCGTATCCTTGGCGTCGGCGAAGCTTTTCGGATCGGTGAAGCGATTCTCGTCGCCGCGTACCAGCATGAACTGCTCCGAACGCATATAGGGTTCTGAGAAATCCACCTTCTGCTTGCGCTCGTCATTGATGGTGATGCCGGTCATGCCGATCTGGTACTGATTGTCCGCAACGGCCTGGATCATCGCGTCCCAGCTGGTGTTGAGATATTCGACTTTGAAATTGAGGCGTTTGGCAATCTCGTTCATTGCATCGTACTCCCAGCCGACAGCCCTGCCGGTCTTCGGGTCGACGAATTGCAGGGGCGGATAGGCATTTTCCGTGACGACCGCGACTTTCCTGCCGCCAAGATCGGGCAGCTCCGCGGCCAAGGCAGAAAACGGCGTCAGGGCGAGTATCAGCCCTGCCAAAAGAACGGATCGCAAGTTCATCTCAAACCCCTGTCACGTGTTTGCGTCGGCAACAGATTTCACCTTGCCACCGGCTCGTCAATCCCCGCAAGCACGTCTGTTCCTTCTGCGCCGTGAAGGTAGATGATATTTTGCGCGACAAACAAAAAAGGCGGCCCGAAGACCGCCTTTTTCAAAATGATAGGGACCGCGCTTATTCAGCGGCAGGTGCCTTGGCAACAGTTGCTTCCGAGACTGTCTCGGCTGCACCGGTTGCAGGAACAGTTGTCTTGTTCTTGCGGTTGTCTTTCTTCTCGACGATGCGAGCCGCCTTACCGGTGAGGCCACGCAGATAGTACAGCTTGGCACGACGTACCTTACCGCGACGAACGATATCGACGCCTTCAACCAGCGGAGAAATGACCGGGAATACGCGCTCGACGCCTTCGCCATAGGAAATCTTGCGAACCGTGAAGTTCTCATTGATGCCAGCGCCGTTGCGGGCGATGCAAACGCCTTCATAGGCCTGAACGCGGGTACGGGTACCTTCCGTCACGCGGACATTTACACGAACAGTGTCGCCTGGGCGGAAATCCGGGAGCACGCGCTTGGCTTCGATTTTTGCTCTCTGTTCGAGATCGAGCTGACGAATAATATCGACGGTCATCGTCTTCATCCTTTGTTTTTCAAACAGTCAGAGCGCTCGACACTTGAAACATAGCAACATGGCCACATTTCTATGCCTCCGACGAAGCAGGAGCGAATTCACCATTCATTGATTAATGGACCGGGTATATCCCGAGTTGGCGGGCTGATACACCATAAAACCCGGTTTGTCACGTACACAGGCGATTCTTTTTGCTTGGCTATTTCTTTAGTGACGCTCTATGCGCCTCCCAAAGATCCGGCCGGCGCTCCTTCGTCAACCGTTCCGCTTCTGAACGCCGCCACTTATCGATAGCACCGTGATTACCGGACAGGAGCACATCTGGAATGCGCCGCCCTTCCCATTCCTGCGGCTTGGTATAGTGCGGATGTTCAAGAAGGCCGGTCTCGAAACTCTCGGTTTCGCCGGACATGACATTGCCCATCACACCTGGCAGGAGCCTGACGATCGCATCGAGGACGACGATTGCGGCAGTCTCGCCCCCGGAAAGTATGTAATCGCCGATCGAAATTTCTTCGAAATTCCGGGCCTCGATCAGCCGTTCGTCCACTCCCTCGAAACGTCCGCAGAGCATGATCGCGCCCGGCCCCGCAGCGAGTTCCCGTACACGGGCCTGGGTCAAAGGTTTGCCGCGCGGGCTCATGTAAAGTTTCGGACGCCCGTCAGCCACATGATCGACCGCGCGGGCGAGAACATCCGCTTTCATGACCATGCCAGCGCCGCCGCCGGCTGGCGTGTCATCGACCATGCGGTGTTTGTCGGTAGTGAAATCGCGTATCTGCACCGTTTCCAGCGACCATGCGCCATCCTGCAAGGCTTTGCCGGCAAGTGACACGCCAAGTGGTCCCGGAAACATTTCCGGATAAAGCGTCAGCACAGTGGCGCGAAAACCGCCGTCAACCGTGGTCATGGCTGCTTTTTCCCGCCATCCTCGCCGCCGAGTTGCCGACGGCGTTCCTCATCTTCGTTCTCGTCGGGAATGAGACCCGCGGCGGCAGGATCGATAATGATATGACCGGCCTTGATATCCACATGCGGCACCGCGAGCATCGTGAAAGGGATCAGCATCGGACGCTTTCCCGGTATGGTCAGCTCAAGCAGATCGCCACCGCCGAAATCGAACATCGCCGATACTTTGCCATGCTTGTTGCCTTCGGCGTCGATCGCGTCGAGCCCGATCAGGTCCGAGTGGTAATATTCGTCCTCGTCCAGATCCTGCGGCAGTTGCGAGCGGTCTATGAACAAAGTCGTGCCGTTCAGCGCCTCGGCCATGTTCCGATCGTTCACCCCGCGAAAGCGCACGACCACCACCGTCTTCGCCGGTCGGATATCAAGGACCTCGAACGGCCTGCCGGTCACGTCATAAAGCGGACCGTAGTCCGCCAGCGCCATCGGATCGCCGGTGAAGGTTTTCACCCTGAGTTCTCCGCGCGTGCCATGCGCCGCACCGATCACCGCCAACTGCACCGGATCGTTCAACTTCGCCATCAGTTTCTTCCACCTTTACGCGTTCAGCCTCGAATTAGAGCAAACGGCCAATAAATCCAAGGCGAAACGACTCTGTAAGAAGTCATGTGGCATTGTCCCGGCGTATTAGCCGAGGAGCGATGCCATGGGCGTCCAACCACAAACCGAGCCGTTTCTTGTTTCTGCCCGACCGGATCTGATCGATGCGCGAGAAAACTGGCTGAAATCGCTGAAGAACACGCGGCGGCTGGCAGCGAACACATTGGAGGCCTATGAACGCGACACGCGCCAGTTCTTCCAGTTTCTTACCGGGCATCTCGGCGAGCCTCCAGCACTCAAGGACGTAGCGACACTGCGGGTCGCCGATTTGCGTTCATTTCTTGCACGGCGGCGCAATGATGGTGCCGGTGCGCGTACGCTCGGTCGCGGGCTTGCGGGCATACGCTCGTTCCTGCGCTTTCTCGAAAAGCAGGGCATGGCCAACGCTGCTGCTTCGATCGCCATGCGGGCGCCGCGACAGCCGAAATCGCTGCCCAAGCCGCTGACGATGGTGGATGCACGGCGTGTCGTCGAGAAGAGCGAACAGCTGAACGAATTGCCGTGGATCGCCGCGCGCAACGCCGCGGTTCTGACGCTGCTTTACGGCTGCGGATTGCGCATTTCCGAGGCGCTCGGCCTCGATGGCGACGCATTGACCGATCCGGATGCGCGTTCGATCCTGATTACCGGCAAGGGCGGCAAGACCCGCATGGTGCCATTGCTACCAATTGTGCACCGGGCCGTTGCCGAATATCGCGCGCTCTGTCCCTACGATCTCGAAGAGGGCAAGCCGCTGTTTCGTGGCGCGCGTGGCGGCAAACTGCACTCAGCCATTATCCAGCGTGACATGCAGAAGATGCGTGGCGCGCTCGGCCTGCCGGACACGGCGACACCGCACGCCTTGCGCCATTCATTTGCCACGCATCTGCTGGGACGCGGCGGCGATCTGCGCACGATCCAGGAGTTGCTCGGCCACGCCAGCCTGTCGACGACGCAGGTCTATACCGGCGTCGATACGGAGCGATTGATGGAGATTTACGCCAAAGCGCATCCCCGCGCCTGAATACGGACAATTTACCGGCGGAGATTAACGCTTTCTCCGCAGGCTTACGGATAGATACCAGGCATGAACGACACCGATAATCTCACCTCGCTTGATCATGTCGCAGACAGGCTGTTGCGGCTGTGCCTGATATTGAGCTGGCTGCTGTTGGCTTCGCTCTTCGTGGTGTCTTTCAGTGTGACACGCGCCAGAGCCGAAGAGGTCTCGTGCGGCGGCCATGATCTGATCGCGGAAATGGCAAGGACCGATCCGGCAAAGCTTGATGCCTTGCGCAAGGAGGCCGCGGATACCGTAAACGGCAAGGGTCTGCTGTGGAAGATCGAAAAGCCTGGAACACGGCCATCCTATCTCTACGGCACGATGCATCTGACCGATCCGCGCGTTCTCAAGCTTTCCGACGCGGCGGAGACCGCCTATCGGGGTGCCGATACCGTCGTGATTGAAACAGATGAAGTCCTCGACCCGAATGCTCCAATGAAGGTCATGGCCGAAACGCCGGAACTGATGATGTTCATGGACGGCAATACGCTGGACAAGGTCATCCCCCACAACAAGCTTGAGACGGTGAAAACTGCGCTTTCTGAGCGGGGTATCTCGCTCGCTGCCGTCAATCGCATGCAGCCCTGGATGCTGACCAGCATGCTCGCCATGCCGGCATGCGAATTCGCTCGCAAAAAGGAAGGTGCAGCCTTTCTCGATATCAAGCTGGCGGAAGATGCCAAGGCGCAAGGCAAGCAGATTGCCGGGCTCGAGACTATCAAGGATCAACTCGGCGCCATGGCGTCGCTGCCAACACAGTTTCACATCGACGGATTAATCGAAACGCTGACGCTCGGGTCGAAACTACCGGATGTCTTCGAAACGATGACCGTGCTTTATACACAAGGCGATATCGGCATGATATTCCCTCTGATGCGCTCGGTATCTCCCGATGGCACCGAAAGCGGCCAGAATTATGCGGAATTCGAGGAGAAGATGGTCAATGCGCGCAACCGGACCATGGCGGAGCGCGCGTTGCCGATCATTGACAAGGGCAATGCCTTCATTGCCGTCGGCGCGCTACACCTGCCCGGAGAGCAAGGTCTTGTTTCCCTGCTGAAAAGCAGAGGCTATACAATCACTGCCGAGCAATAATTCGACCAAGTATTGACGCATATATCCGGCATCAATCCAAAACGTCGCTGATCGATGATCTGGCAATTCCGGAACTTTCTGGACCGATAGTCGTTGTTCTCCTCGGAATGGTACTGAAAAGTCATGGAGGACACGAAATGACATACGATCCAAACCTGCAGCGGCCGGTGACTACTGATCCTCTGGATCCGGCACGTCCCAATTCTACGGTTGTGACGAACAAGAGCGGAGGGAGCGGTTTCCTTATAGCTGGTATCATCATCGCCGCCTTGGTTATTGGCGGCTATTACTTCCTCAACCGTAGCGACGTTGGTATGAGCCCGACCGCTCCAACACCGCCTGCTGCGACTGACACGACGACACCGGCACCGGCACCGGCTACACCTGAGCCGCCGGCAGCAACTGCACCTGCACCGACAGCTCCGGCTCCTGCCGAACCTGCTCCGGCACCAGCAGCGCCAGCCCCGGCTCAATAATTAGCGAGAGCATACAAAAAAGGCCCGGATATCCGGGCCTTTTCGATACGGTTGAAAAGTATGATTACATGTGGATCGGCTTGAAGAAAGTCGCCAGAGCAGCTTCGCGCACGGCTTCCGACATGGTCGGATGAGCGTGCGTCGTGCGCGCCAAATCCTCTGAAGAACCACCAAATTCCATCAGAACAGTTGCCTCGTGGATCATTTCACCAGCGCCGTAACCCAGAATATGAACACCAAGCACCCGGTCGCTCGCCTTGTCCGCCAGAATTTTCACAAAACCATCGGTGTGCAGCATGGCACGGGCACGGCCGTTGGCCGTAAACGGAAATTTGCCAGGTTTGTATTCGATACCGGCCGCCTTCAGCTCTTCCTCCGTCTTGCCGACAGATGCCACTTCAGGCTGCGTGTAGACCACGCTCGGGATTGCGTCGTAATTGACGTGGCCCACCTGCCCCGCAAGGATCTCGGCAACGGCAATGCCCTCATCCTCCGCCTTGTGCGCCAGCATCGCCCCCTCGACGACATCGCCAATGGCATAGATCCCCGGGACATTCGTCTGCCAATGATCATTGATAGCGACACGTCCGCGATCATCGACCGCAACGCCGGCGTCCTTCAGGCCCACACCGTCCGTATATGGTTTGCGGCCCGTCGAGACGAGCACCACGTCGGCGTCGATGGTTTGAGCTTCGCCGCCCTTGACCGGCTCGAACGTAATCTTTGCGCCCTCACCGGACTTTTCGATGCCGGTCACCTTGGCACTCATCTTGAACTCAATGCCCTGCTTTTCCAGCATGCGCTGGAATTGGCGCGAGACTTCGCCGTCCATCGGTCCGAGAATCTTGTCGAGGTATTCCACGACCGTGACCTTCGATCCTAGGCGCGCCCAAACCGAACCAAGCTCAAGCCCGATCACGCCGCCACCAACCACGACGAGGCGCTCCGGTACTTTTTCGAGCTCCAGGGCGCCGGTCGACGATATGATGACTTTCTCGTCGAATTCGACATTGACGCCAGGAATGCCGGCGACATCCGAACCGGTGGCGATGACAATGTTCTTTGTTTCGATCTCCTGAACCGTACCGTCTTCGGCAGTCACGGAAACCTTGCCGGCCGCCAAAATCTTGCCTGTGCCCATGAACGTGTCGATCTTGTTCTTCTTGAAGAGGAAAGCAACGCCATTGACGTTGGCCTCGACAGTTGCATCCTTATGGGCAAGCATCGCAGGAAGGTTGAGCTTTGGTGTGCCGACATCGACACCCAAAGTGGCATGGGAATGACCCGCCTCATGGAACACTTCCGAGGCATGCAGCAGTGCCTTTGACGGGATACAACCGATATTGAGGCAGGTTCCGCCGAAAGTAGCGCGCTTCTCGATCACCGCGGTCTTGAGGCCAAGTTGCGCGGCCTTGATCGCGCATACGTAGCCACCCGGACCTGTTCCGATGACGACGACATCATATACCATGATTGATTCCTTCTCTTGCGACGTTGCCCAACAAATTACTGTTCAGGCACGCATTCTTTAAAGCGGAAGACTTCCCAGGGAAAAGTCTCGATGGGTTTTTCAAGTTTGAAATTGAAACTGCTCATGGAGCTGGAGAAATCGGGCAGGAGCAAAGCCTGCGCAGCCGGTTCCTTGGCTTGCGGCAGGAGGTCGGCGTCGGCTCCCTCCTTCAAGGCATAGATGACGCCACGCCAAACGGTGCATGCCTGCAGTTCGTCACCGGTAACATCGCCAGTGGGGCACTTGTACATGATGATGCCGTTGGGTCTTGCAATGCCCTCATTCCACATGACCACGCCATCGAGTTTCAGATCGCTGTCGTTCATCTCGATTGAGAATTCATTCGATGTCATGACAGGCTGATCTTCCGGAACATGCTTGAACCTCAGTGTATAAGCATCATCCCTGTCGGTGTAGATCGCACGATCCTGCGTACAGGCGGCAAAAGCAGGAGCAGTAGTTAGAGCTGTCCCCAAGAGAGCGGCCAGAATAAGTGCAGAACGGGAATGAACGTTCGAATCCATCAATATTCTAACTCTCGGGTGTGGACACGACGGCGCCGACTAACCTCCCCTTACGGGAGCAAAAGCCAGCACCGTCACGTTTGTTAAAGATCAAGAACAAGACGCTCCGGATCCTCCAGGCTCTCCTTGACGCGAACAAGGAAGGTCACTGCTTCCTTGCCATCGACGATGCGATGATCGTAACTCAGCGCCAGATACATCATCGGGCGAATGACGATCTGCCCGCCAACGACCACCGGGCGATCCTGGATCTTGTGCATGCCGAGAATACCCGACTGGGGCGCATTGAGGATGGGCGAGGACATCAGGGAACCGTAGACGCCGCCATTGGAAATGGTGAACGTACCGCCCTGCATGTCAGCCATCGACAGCGCGCCGTCGCGCGCAGCCTTGCCGAGACGGCCGATTTCCTTTTCGATCTCGGCGATCGACATCTGGTCGGCATTGCGCACGACCGGAACGACAAGGCCCCTATCCGTGCCGACAGCAACGCCAACGTGGGCGAAGTTCTTGTAGATGATATCGTTGCCGTCGATTTCCGCGTTGACCGAAGGTACTTCCTTCAGCGCATGCGTTACGGCCTTGGTGAAAAAGCCCATGAAGCCGAGCTTGACGCCATGCTTCTTCTCGAAAATTTCCTTGTAGCGATTGCGCAGATCCATGACCGCTGACATGTCCACCTCATTATAGGTGGTGAGCATGGCGGCCGTATTCTGTGCGTCCTTCAACCGGCGCGCAATCGTCTGGCGCAGGCGGGTCATCTTCACCCGCTCTTCACGCGATGCGTCGTCGGCGGACGATGCCGGACGAGCCGCAACAGGCTTGGGTGCTTCCGCCGCGGCGGGCTGGGCCGTGATGCCTTTGGCAACGGCATCAAGCACATCACCCTTTAGCACCTGTCCGCGCTTGCCGGACCCTTCGACCTGAGAGAGGGAAACACCTTTCTCGGCAAGGATCTTGGATGCAGCAGGGGAAGCCGGCATCTCGCTTGGTTTGCGTTCTGTAATGGCCGGCTCACCGGCGACTTCGGCGGTCTTTGCTTCTGCTTCCTTGGTTGTAGCAGCAGCAGCGCTGCCCCCAGCCTGCGCGGTAGCTTCCGGCTTTGCCTCCGCCTTCTTGGCGGGAGCAGCTACAGCACCATCGCCGGAACCGATCATACCGAGCAGGGCACCGACCTCGACCGTATCGCCCTCCTTCGCAGTGATTTCAGCGAGCGAGCCGGCAGAAGATGCCGGCACCTCGATCGTCACCTTGTCGGTTTCGAGTTCGACCAAAGGCTCATCAACGGCAATCGCATCGCCGACATTTTTGAACCATTTGCCAATTGTCGCTTCGGAAACGGATTCGCCCAGCGTTGGGACGCGGATTTCGGTGGCCATGTTCTCGTTCTTCCGTTGATCGTGATCTGTCTAATTAAGAACCCAAAGCATCTTCGAGGAATGCTTCAAGCTGTGCAAGGTGTTTGGACATCAGGCCTGTTGCCGTCGAGGCTGCCGCAGGACGTCCGGTGTAACGGACGCGCTGATGCTTGGCATCGATATGCGCGAGGACCCATTCCAGATAGGGATCGATGAAGGCCCAGGCGCCCATGTTTTTCGGCTCTTCCTGACACCAGACCATTTCCGCGTTGCGGAAGCGGGAAAGTTCAGTGATCAGGGCCTTTGCCGGGAACGGATAGAGCTGCTCGACACGCAGGAGATAGACATCGTCGATGCCGCGCTTTTCGCGCTCCTCGTAAAGGTCGTAATAGACCTTGCCGGAGCACAACACCACGCGGCGGATCTTCGAGTCCTTCTGCAGCTTGATAGGCTGATCCTTGAGGAGCTGCGCATCATCCCACAGCAAGCGGTGGAACGATGAATCGCCCGTGAAATCACCAATCGAGGAGACGGCACGCTTGTGACGCAGCAGGGATTTGGGCGTCATCAGGATAAGCGGCTTGCGGAAATCGCGTTTCATCTGACGGCGCAGGATATGGAAGTAATTAGCCGGCGTCGTACAGTTCGCGACCTGCATATTGTCTTCGGCGCAAAGCTGCAGATAACGCTCGAGCCGGGCCGAGGAATGTTCCGGCCCCTGACCTTCATAGCCATGCGGCAGAAGGCAGACGAGACCCGACATACGCAGCCATTTGCGCTCGCCCGACGAGATAAACTGGTCGAAGATGACCTGCGCGCCGTTGGCGAAATCGCCGAACTGCGCTTCCCACAGGGTCAGCGCGCGCGGATCGGACAGCGAATAACCATATTCGAAGCCGAGCACAGCCTCTTCCGAAAGCATCGAATTGATGACTTCGTAAATGGCCTGGCCCTTCTGCAGATTATTGAGCGGGATGTAGCGCTTTTCGGTATCCTGATCATAAAGCACCGAATGACGCTGACTGAACGTGCCGCGCTCGACATCCTGGCCGGACAGGCGCACCGGATGGCCTTCCGTGACCAGCGAGCCGAATGCCAAAGCCTCGGCAGTCGCCCAATCGAAGCCCTCGCCTGTCTCGATCATCTTGGCGCGGTTATCCTGGAAACGCTGAATTGTCCTGTGCACATTGAGCCCAGGGGGAACTTCGGCGAGCTTCCTGCCGATTTCCTTCAAGGTCTTCACCGGCAGCCCGGTCTTGCCGCGCCGCTGCTCATCGGCGTTGTCGGCAGTCCGAAGACCGCTCCACGCACCGTCAAGCCAGTCAGCCTTGTTTGGCTTGTAATGCTGGCCCGCTTCGAATTCCTGTTCGAGATTTTCGCGCCATGCGGCCCGCAGCTTTTCGAGGTCAGCGTCGGTGATGAGCCCTTCGTCGATCAGCTTCTGCGAATAGACCTGGACCGTCGTCTTTTGACTGCGGATCGTCTTGTACATGATCGGCTGCGTGAACGCGGGTTCATCACCTTCATTGTGGCCGAACCGGCGATAGCAGAACATGTCGATGACGACTGGCTTATGGAACGTCATGCGATATTCGGTGGCAATCTTCGCCACATAAACAACGGCTTCCGGATCGTCACCATTGACGTGGAAAATCGGCGCTTCAATCATTTTCGCCACATCCGACGGATAGGGCGAGGAACGCGAGAAGCGCGGATTGGTGGTGAAGCCGATCTGGTTGTTGATGATGAAATGCACCGTACCGGCAACGCGGTGGCCGCGCAGACCGGACAGCCCGAGACATTCGGCGACAACGCCCTGACCGGCGAACGCCGCATCGCCATGCAGAAGCAGAGGCATGATCTTGGCACGCTCGGACAGGGGTACAATCTCATCGCGGTCGCGCCCGACAATAAGATCCTGCTTGGCGCGCGCCTTGCCCATGACGACCGGATTGACGATCTCAAGGTGCGAGGGATTGGCTGTCAGCGAGAGGTGGACCTTGTTGCCGTCGAACTCGCGATCCGACGATGCACCAAGGTGGTACTTCACGTCACCAGAACCTTCAACGTCATCCGGCGTATAGGAACCGCCCTTGAACTCATGGAAAATCGCGCGGTGCGGCTTGCGCATGAACTGGCTGAGAACGTTGAGCCGGCCGCGATGCGCCATGCCGAGAACGATCTCCTTCAGGCCCATGGAACCGCCGCGCTTGACGATCTGCTCCAGCGCCGGGATGAGCGACTCGGCACCATCGAGGCCGAAACGCTTGGTGCCTTTGTATTTGACATCAATGAACTGCTCGAAGCCTTCCGCCTCGATCAGCTTCGACAGGATGGCCTTCTTGCCTTCCGCCGTGAAAGCGACGCCCTTGTCCGGACCTTCGATGCGTTCCTGAATCCAGGCCTTTTCCACCGGATCGGAAATATGCATGAACTCTACGCCGATGGTCGAACAATAGGTGCGCTGCAGGATGTCGAGCATCTGCGGGATCGTCGCATATTCGAGACCCAGCACATTGTCGATGAAGATCTTGCGGTCGTAGTCGGCCGGCGAGAAACCATAGCTCTCGGGCGACAGCTCGTTATAATCTTCCTTGACCTCGGCAAGGCCGAGCGGGTCAAGTTTGGCATGCAGATGACCGCGCATGCGATAGGCACGGATCATCATGATCGCGCGCACGGAATCGCGGGCAGCATGGATGATATCCGAATCTGACGCTGGCACCTGAACGGCAACGGCAGCGCCATTGGTAGCTGCTACGCCATTGGCACTCTTGGCCTTCAACTTGTCGGTGATGTGCTTTTCAACTTCGCCCCAATTGCCGTCGAGCGCTGAAACGAGCTCGCCATTGCTGGTGATCGGCCAATTCGGCTTTTCCCAGGAAGCGCCCTTGGCATTGGCGATAACGTCAGCCTTGCTGTCGTTGAGGTTGGCGAAGAATTCCTGCCATTCGGCATCCACCGATGCCGGATCCTGCTCGTAACGCGCGTGCAATTCCTCGATATAATTGGCATTGCCGCCATAGAGAAATGAGGTGAGAGCGAAAAGATCGTTGGCCTGTTCTTGACGTGCCATGTTCGTGACCGGAGCCCTGCTCCGTCTCCTTTTCTGGTGGTTGACCGGGGCGCCTACCGTCCCGATCCATTCTCGTTATACTAATGTCTCAGCCCTTGAGGACTTCGACCAATGTCTTGCCGAGCTGCGCTGGTGAAGGCGAAACGCGGATACCCGCGGCTTCCATCGCTGCAATCTTGTCTTCCGCGCCGCCCTTGCCGCCGGAGATGACGGCGCCGGCATGGCCCATCGTGCGTCCGGGAGGAGCCGTACGCCCGGCAATGAAACCAGCCATGGGCTTCTTGCGACCACGCTTTGCTTCGTCGGCAATGAACTGCGCTGCATCTTCTTCAGCCGAGCCACCGATTTCACCGATCATGATGATCGATTTGGTCGCTTCGTCGGCAAGGAACATTTCCAGGACGTCGATGAACTCGGTACCCTTTACAGGATCGCCGCCGATACCGACTGCAGTCGTCTGGCCGAGGCCCTCGTTCGTCGTCTGAAACACTGCTTCATAGGTAAGTGTTCCGGAGCGCGATACAACACCCACGGAACCCTTCTTGAAGATGTTACCCGGCATAATGCCGATCTTGCATTCTTCCGGCGTCAGGACGCCAGGGCAGTTCGGGCCGATGAGACGGGAGGTGGAACGGTCGAGGCGCGCCTTGACCCGAACCATGTCCATGACAGGAATACCTTCGGTGATGCAGATGATCAGAGGAATCTCTGCCTCGATGGCTTCCAGAATTGCTTCTGCTGCGCCTGCAGGCGGAACGTAGATGACCGACGCATTGGCGCCTGTACGATCCTTGCCTTCGGCAACCGTAGCGAAAATCGGCAGTTGCGCGCTCGAACCGGTCGGCAGATTGCCTTCCCAGGTCTCGCCGCCCTTTTTCGGATGGATGCCGCCGACCATCTGAGTACCGTAGTACGCCAAAGCCTGTTCGGTGTGGAATGTACCGGTCTTGCCGGTGAGGCCCTGAACGAGAACCTTGGTGTCTTTGTTGACTAGAATAGACATGCCTCAGTTCCCCTTCACAGCTGCGACGATTTTCTGCGCCGCATCATCGAGATCGTCCGCAGAGACGACATTCAGGCCGCTCTCATTAATGATTTTCTTGCCGAGTTCGGCATTGGTGCCTTCGAGGCGAACGACGAGCGGAACCTTGAGACCCACTTCCTTGACCGCAGCGATCACGCCTTCGGCAATGATATCGCATTTCATGATGCCGCCGAAGATGTTGATCAGGATGCCTTTGACCGCTGGATCGGCCGTGATGATCTTGAACGCAGCCGTGACCTTCTCCTTGCTGGCGCCGCCGCCAACATCGAGGAAGTTCGCTGGCTCAGCACCATACAGCTTGATGATGTCCATCGTTGCCATAGCGAGGCCGGCACCATTAACCATGCAGCCGATATTGCCGTCGAGTGCCACATAGGCGAGGTCATATTTCGAAGCCTCGATTTCCTTGGCATCCTCTTCCGTCGTGTCACGGAGTTCGACAACGTCAGGATGGCGGAACAGGGCGTTGCCGTCGAACGACACCTTGGCATCGAGAACACGCAAACGGCCCTCTTTCATGACGATCAGCGGATTAACCTCGAGCAGGCTCATGTCCTTCTCTGTGAAGGCCTTGTAGAGGATCGGGAAAAGCATCTCGCCGTCGGCCTTGGCTTCACCTGTGAGGCCGTATGCGTCATTGATCTTGGCGGTATCTTCTGCAGTCACGCCTTTTTCCGGATCGATCGAGACGGTGATGATCTTTTCCGGCGTGTCGTGCGCGACGCCTTCGATATCCATGCCGCCTTCAGTGGAAACGACGAAAGCCGGGCGTCCGGTGGCGCGATCGATCAGGATCGACAGATAGAGCTCGCGCTCAATGTCGGCGCCGTCTTCGATGTAAAGGCGGTTCACCTGTTTGCCGACAGGACCGGTTTGCTTGGTTACCAGCGTGTTGCCCAGCATTTCCTTGGCGTTGGCAACAACCTCCTCGACCGATCTGGAAAGGCGTACGCCGCCCTTCGCATCCGGTCCGAGTTCCTTGAACTTGCCCTTACCACGCCCGCCAGCATGGATCTGACTTTTTACCACATAAAGCGGACCGGGCAGCGTTTTCGCCCACTCTTCCGCCTGTTCAACAGAGTAGACGGCGACGCCATTGGCGATGGGGGCACCGAACGAGTGCAACAGACGCTTGGCCTGATATTCGTGAATATTCATATGATATTTCCTCTACGAATAATCCGCACACATAGGTGCGGATCGTTTCAGAATTGTTTCAGGCCCGAGTTATTTCAGGTTCGGAGCAATGTTGATGCAGGCCTCGCACAGGCCCGCAACAGAAGCCACCGAAGCCTCGAATTGTTTCTGTTCCGTCTTGTTGAGATCGATTTCGATGACACGCTCGACACCACCAGCGCCGATGATGACGGGGACGCCGACATACATGTCCTTGACTCCATACTGGCCAGAAAGATGCGCTGCGACGGGAAGAACGCGCTTCTTGTCCTTGAGGAAAGCTTCGGCCATCTGAATCGCCGACGATGCCGGCGCGTAGAATGCAGAACCGGTCTTCAGCAAGCCGACAATTTCGGCGCCGCCATCGCGGGTGCGCTGGATGATCTGATCGAGTTTTTCCTGGCTGGTCCACCCCATCTTGACCAGATCCGGAAGTGGGATACCCGCAACGGTGGAATAGCGTGCAAGCGGCACCATGCTATCGCCGTGACCGCCGAGAACGAAGGCGGTGACATCCTCAACGGAGACTTTGAACTCGTCGGCAAGGAAGTAACGGAAGCGGGCGCTGTCAAGAATGCCGGCCATGCCGACAACCATGTTCTTCGGCAGACCGGAGAACTTCTGCAACGCCCAGACCATGGCGTCCAGCGGATTGGTGATGCAGATAACGAAAGCGCCGGGGGCGTACTTCTTGATGCCCGCGCCAACCTGCTCCATGACCTTGAGGTTGATGCCGAGAAGATCATCGCGGCTCATGCCCGGCTTGCGCGGCACTCCGGCGGTGACGATCACTACATCGGCGCCTTCGATTGCCGAATAATCATTGGCGCCGACGAGACTGGCGTCAAAATCGTCAACTGGCGACGACTGGGCGATGTCCAGTCCCTTGCCCTGCGGTATGCCTTCTGCGATGTCGAAAAGCACGATATCACCGAGCTCCTTGAGCCCGATCAGATGTGCAAGCGTTCCACCGATCATGCCTGAACCGATGAGGGCGATTTTATTACGTGCCATGCTGGTTACTTCCTTGATCTGAAGTCGTGACGGACGCCAAAGGACACATCGCAATATTCGGGCAGCTCACGGGCAAACCTTTTACCACATGTCCTTGCGCTGGGACGTTCGAATATTCCTCTTTCAAAAATAACTCAACACAAAATTTTCACCCCAATAAATTCAATCGGTTAGAATTGATGGGATTTACGTAAACGTCAACAAAGTTCGCCCTACAAAAGTTGAACCGCGCCATTTTTAGCATGGAGAACATATCAAAATGATGAAAGAAAGGCGAGTTGGATCACACGCAATTGATAGCTTAAACTTCTGCGGACCGGGGCGGCTGGGCTGACTCGGAACGTGCGCCCGCTTCGGCCAAATAATCCTCACTTTGCATCTCGAACAACCGCGACGCCGTGCGGTCAAATTCAAAGGCCTCGTTGCCTGACTTTGCCACATAAAGCTGGTTCGGCGACGCGGCGGCCGAGATCACCACGTGCACGTGGTGATCGTAGAGGAGATCGATCAGGATGATGAATCGCTTGGCTTCATTGCGTCTCGGCAGATCGAGCACCGGCACAGCATCAATAAAGATTGTCTGATAGCGCTTGATGATCGCGGTATAGTCTGCCGCCCCGAGTGGCTTCGAGCAGAGATCGGCAAAAGTAAAGCGCGCGACGTGCCGCGCTGCCTGGGGGATGATGACCGTACGGCCTTTGACCTTGACACTATCTTGCGTGATGGTCGCGCCAGCGGTCGCGGCGTGCCAAGCGTCATCCATCAATCGGCTCGTTTCATCGTTCAGCGGCGAAAGAAAAACCGGCATGCGGTTGAGCTTCTCCAGGCGATAATCTGTGCGGGCATCGAGGTTGATAACGTCCACGTGAGTTTTCAGAAGATCTACGAACGGCAGGAAAAGCTGGCGGTTGAGACCATCGCGATAAAGATTATCGGGCGCGACATTCGACGTAGCGACGAGCACCACGCCACGCTCGAAGAGCGCCCGAAACAGGCGCGACAGGATCATCGCATCGGCAATATCGGTCACCGTGAATTCGTCGAAACACAGAACCCATGCCTGCTCTGCCAACGCATCGGCAACCGGCGGTATAGGATCTTCTTGTTTCGTTTCGCCCTTCTTGAGAGCCTGGCGGTGCGCGTTGATGCGTTCATGCACATCCGCCATGAAGTCGATGAAGTGCGCCCGACGTTTGCGTTTGACCGGCACCAGTTGATGGAACATGTCCATCAACATGGTCTTGCCCCGACCGACTTCGCCATGGATGTACAGACCCTTGACGATTTCGTGCCGAGGCGCCTTTCGGCTGAAGAGCCAGCCCAGCGCACTGGATTTTGTTGCAAGCCGCTTCGTCGCCACGTCGTGGATCAAACGATCAAATCGATTGGCAAGACGCTGTTGGGATGGATCGTCGTCCAAATCTCCTGCGTGCACAAGCGCATCGTAGCGCTCACGCACGGAGGGAAATACTTTCAAATTATCGTGCGACATGCGAAATGCAGTCTCCGGGTGCGCCCGTGGCGCACTCCAATTTTAGGTCGTAAGATAGCTAACGTGACAGACTAACGTTTTGCCCGCCCGAAGTCTGGCCGTCGAACTTCGATTGGCCGGAAGAATAGAGTTTTGCCACTGTACCGCCAGCCGCATCATAAAGCGTGAGCTGCTTGCCGCTCACAGCCCAGGAAGAGAGGTTGGCGAGTTCGCCCGGGCAGCGCAGAGGACCGGCACGGTAGCCTTGGCCGAACTTGGTCTGCGGCGTCGCAATCTTGCAGCTCTGCCCGCCCATCGAAGCATTCCAGACGCCGGCAACGCTGCTGGCAGTAAGATCGGGAGCATTTTCAGGCGGCAGCGCAGCGACCTGCGTATTGCCTTGCGGGGCTGGAGCAGCGTTACCCGTTGTCGGGGCCGTCGGAAACTGATTGGAGCCGCCCGGCGGCGGCAGTTGGCTCTGGCTCACCGAGCCTGAGGGGGCCGGCTGCAATGGTGCAGGCGCGGTAGAGACAGGATCCATCCGCGAACTCTGGCATCCCGCCAGCGCCATGCCGACAACGGCGACGGCCAGCAAATTGACTTTCAAAGTCCCCATAACTTCAGTTCTCCATCTGCGCATTTGAACTCAGAATGCGATTCCATTCGGCGCTCGTTAACCATCAATACAATGGCGATACTGGCGAAATTTCAACCCGCACCCCAGAAAAACCGCTGTTTTTCTGACCGAACCGGGCATCAGGACCATCAAAAAATGGTAGAACTGACAATATCGCCACACCTTCCAAAGCTGCCCGCGATCAGCCGAGACCGGCGGCATTAACCAATTCAATCATTTCAAGGTGAATAAAGTCTTATGCATTGCAGCAAACCATGACTGGTTGGGCGGCGTCGACGATGCGCGTGAACACGGAACACCAGCAAGACAGAGTCGCGCAGGCACTGGCATTTCTTTCCCTTTTCCGCCATATAAGCCCTCTATCGACAGATGATGGCAATTATAGGCTAGCGAAGGTATGGCGGCATACGCGCAATTTGCGAAGATGAACGGGCTTGGTAACGAAATTATCGTTGCCGATATGCGCGGTCGTGCGGACCGGATTACGGCCGACGCGGCTATCGCGCTCGACCGGGACCCGGCAACCAAGTTCGACCAGATTATGGCCATTCACTCGGCCAGAACCGACGGCACGCAAGCCTATATCGAGATTATCAATTCCGACGGCACTGAGGCACAGGCATGTGGCAATGGCATGCGCTGCGTGGTGCAGGCGCTGAGTTCGGAAACCGGCAAGCGTGAATTCACCTTTGAGACGATAGCGGGAATCCTGACCGCCCGCGAACATCCGGACGGGCAGATATCCGTGGACATGGGCAAGCCGCGCTTTGATTGGCAGGACATTCCCCTCGCGGAACCGTTTCACGATACGCGCAGGATCGAATTGCAAATTGGGCCGATCGATGCGCCGGTCCTGCATTCGCCATCGGTCGCCAATATGGGCAATCCGCATGCGATCTTTTGGGTTGACCAGGACGTGTGGACCTACGATCTCGAGCGGTTCGGGCCTCTCCTCGAAAACCATCCGATCTTCCCGGAACGCGCCAATATCTCCATCGCGCACGTGACAAGCCGCAACGCCATTACCCTGCGTACATGGGAACGCGGCGCTGGTTTGACCAAGGCTTGCGGTTCTGCTGCCTGCGCCGCTGGTGTTTCTGCCGCGCGCACCGGCCGTACTGAAAGGGTTGTAACGGTCACTGTGCCAGGCGGACCGCTATTGATCGAATGGCTTGAAAACGATCATGTGATTATGACCGGACCGGCGGAATGGGAGTTTTCAGGATCTCTGGACCCTGCGACCGGAGCATGGCACCGCGACGAGGTCAAATCCTCGCAGGGAGCTGCGTGATGGCTGTCGATGTCGTCACTTTCGGTTGCCGGCTCAATACCTACGAGTCGGAGGTGATGAAGCGCGAGGCCGATGCTGCGGGTCTTGGTGCCCTGCAAGATGGCGCGATCATCTTCAATACCTGCGCCGTTACCAGCGAAGCTGTGCGCCAGGCCCGGCAAGCCATCCGCAAGGCACGCCGGGATAATCCGCAAGCGCGCATTATCGTTACCGGTTGCGCCGCACAAACGGGCGCTGATGAATTTGCCGCCATGGATGAAGTCGATCTCGTTCTCGGCAACGAGGAGAAGCTGAAATCCAACTCCTATCGCATGCTGCCGGATTTCGGCGTCAACCAGTTTGAAAAGGTGCGCGTCAACGACATCATGGAGGTGCGCGAGACCGCCTCGCACATGGTCGACGCCATCGAAGGACGTGCCCGTGCTTTTGTTCAGGTGCAGAATGGCTGCGATCACCGCTGCACATTTTGCATTATCCCCTACGGCCGAGGTAACTCCCGCTCGGTGCCGATGGGCGGTGTTGTCGAACAGGTCAAGCGGCTCGTCGGCAATGGCTATAACGAGGTGGTGCTGACCGGCGTCGACATGACCAGCTATGGACCGGATCTTCCGGGAAACTTGCGGCTGGGCAGGCTGGTGAAAACCGTACTCAAGGAAGTACCGGACTTGCAGCGGCTGCGCCTTTCCTCCATAGACTCGATCGAAGCCGACGAAGACCTGATGGAAGCGCTGGCGACTGAAAAACGCATGATGCCGCATCTGCATCTATCGTTGCAGTCGGGCGACAACATGATCCTGAAGCGCATGAAGCGCCGCCATCTGCGTGAAGATTCAATCGAGTTTTGCGAGAATGTCCGGAAGATCCGGCCGGATATCGTTTTTGGTGCGGATATTATCGCCGGTTTCCCAACCGAGACGGACGAGATGTTCGAAAACTCAGTCCGGATTGTCGAGGAATGTGGTTTGACGCATCTGCACGTTTTTCCGTTCAGCCCGCGTGAAGGAACGCCCGCTGCGCGCATGCCGCAGGTTAACCGCCAGAGCATCAAGGCACGCGCGGCAAGGCTGCGGGCCGCAGGCGACATGGCCTATCGCCGCCACTTGCAAAGTCTCGTTGGCACGACGCAGAAAATTCTCATCGAACGTGAAGGCCTTGGCCGGACGGAGGGTTTCACTCTCGTTGGTGTCGATGATGGAGTGCCGGGCCATATCATCGAGCGCACGATCAATGGCCATGACAGCGACAAGCTGTTGGCTAGTGATAGTAGCCAGCGCGCGGCATAATCTTAATTAGCAAAGCAGTTTTCATGGCTCTGGGTTTCATCAAGAAGATATTCTCCTTCGGCAAGAAGGAGGTCGAAGAGGTTCCGGTTGAGAAGCCCTCAGGCGAGGTCGATCAGCTACCGACGGCTGAGCAGCTCTATGAGGATACAACGGCACAGGAAGCATTGAATGTGCCTGCCGAAACTATTCCTGCTGAAGCAGAACCAGTTGTTGAGGAACAGACCGTCGCCTTCGAAGACACGGCGGCAGAACCTGAGTTACTTCAAGACATCGAACCTGTCATCGTCGAACAGACCGCGATTGAACCGTCGCCAGTCGATGAACTCATCGAAGCCACGGATGAGATTGAATCGCCAATGGGTGAGGCAACAATCGAGCCGGTGCCGATCCC
Organism: Phyllobacterium trifolii; assembly: GCF_014192095.1. Taxonomy (GTDB): domain Bacteria; phylum Pseudomonadota; class Alphaproteobacteria; order Rhizobiales; family Rhizobiaceae; genus Phyllobacterium; species Phyllobacterium trifolii. The sequence continues at coordinate 180,630 of NZ_JACHXN010000005.1, read as the reverse complement.
TGCCCCCGAAGCTCCGGTCGCCGAGACGCCGGAACCCGTCGTTGCCCCGAAGCCATCGAAAGTAACTGTTAGCCGTACGGTCGAGGAAAAACAGGTTGAACAACCCGCCATTGCAGAACCGGAAAGGCGTCTTTCCTGGTTCGAGCGCCTACGCAAGGGGCTGTTCCGTTCCTCCCAGCAACTCGGCGATTCCATTGGCAGCATCTTCACCCGGCGCAAGCTGGACGAAGATACGTTGCAGGATCTGGAAGACGTGCTGATCCAGGCAGATCTCGGTATGGAGACCGCCATCCGCATCACTGGGGCCTTGAGCGCGACGCGCTACGGCAAGGATATCAGCACGGAGGAAGTCCGCACCATCATGGCAGCGGAAATCGAGAAGGTGCTGGGCCCGGTGGCCAAGCCCCTGGAACTCGACCTTTCGCACAAACCGCACGTCATCCTTGTTGTTGGGGTCAATGGCACCGGCAAGACCACGACGATCGGCAAGCTTGCCGCCAAGCTTACGGCGGGTGGCCTTAACGTCATGCTCGCCGCGGGCGATACGTTCCGGGCCGCGGCCATCGAACAGTTGCACATTTGGGGCAAACGCACCGGCGCCCCTGTCGTTTCCTCCAAGCTTGGCGCTGATGCGGCGGGGCTCGCCTTCGATGCGTGGAAACAGGCGAAGGAAGCCGGAAGCGACGTTCTGATCATCGATACGGCCGGTCGTCTGCAGAACCGGGCGGAACTGATGGACGAACTCGCGAAGATCGTTCGTGTGCTCGGCAAGAACGATCCGGAAGCGCCGCATACGGTGTTACAGACGCTCGATGCGACGACGGGGCAGAATGCTCTCAACCAGGTTGAGATTTTCAAGAACATCGCCGGCGTCAATGGTCTCGTGATGACCAAGCTTGACGGCACAGCACGTGGTGGCATCCTTGTCGCCATCTCTGCGAAACATAAACTGCCGGTCTACTTCATTGGCGTCGGCGAGCAGGTCGAAGACCTCGAACCTTTCGCCGCAAGCGATTTTGCCAAAGCCATCGCAGGAGTTGCATGATGGAACAGCCCATATTCGAACGTGATCCATCGGATCCGGCAGCCAGAACCGATCCGGCGCGCAAGGAGATCAATCCGCTGCTCAAGCTGGTTCTGGAACTCGGCCCGCTGATGGTGTTCTTTTTCGCCAATGCGCGCGGCGAATGGTTGATCGAACGCTTTCCCGCCCTCTCCAATATTGGCGAGCCGATTTTCATCGCGACCGCCCTGTTCATGGCGGCCACGGCGATTGCACTTGCGGCTTCCTGGATTCTGGTGCGCAGCCTGCCGATCATGCCGCTGATCTCCGGCATTGTCGTGCTGATCTTCGGTGCGCTGACGCTATGGCTCCACAATGAAACCTTCATCAAGATGAAGCCGACCATCGTCAATGCATTGTTCGGGATCATCCTGCTCGGCGGACTTTATTTCGGCAAATCCCTGCTCGGCTATGTTTTTGACAGTGCCTTCAAGCTGAATGCCGAGGGCTGGCGAAAGCTGACCATGCGATGGGGGATATTCTTCATTTTCCTCGCGGTACTGAATGAAGTTGTGTGGCGCAGCTTCTCGACCGATTTCTGGGTGGCGTTCAAGGTTTGGGGCACCATGCCGATCACGCTGCTCTTCACCTTTGCGCAGATGCCGCTCGTGATGAAATATTCTATCGAGCCTGCAGCCGAGAAAGCGTCGAGCAAAGACCAATAAGACCGCCACAATCCGGCTGAAAAGGGTCATAATTTCCGCCTGATCACGACGAAATCCCGCCGTGATCCACGCTCAAGAATTACGTTACCGGCAACTAATTCTCAGAAAGTGTGACCAATGAAGACGGCTCTCATCGTAATGACCCTGATGGGTTGCGACTGCGATGCGAAAATCTGCGAATATATAAAAACAGCAGATGCCGGCTGGACCAGTATCGAACGATGCAGAGCGGACCAGGAGAACCAGATTCGTCAGAACACGAAGGTCGACTATCCGTTGATCACCGCGACATGTACCGTGAAATCTGCTCTTGAATCAGTGGTCGCCGGCAGGTCTTTTACGGTTCCTGAGCCCGCTGCGGACCGGCCAATAGAAACGCTTGCACTTGGCACGCCTATCGCTGCGCCGGTCACGGTCGCAACGAAAACGAAATTCGGCTATCGGATGATCACTGTTCCGCTCACCCACGCCTATGATAGCACGGCGACGGCCGCAACAAGAGCCGCGGGCTGGGTACGGCGCTATGCCATGCTGGAAAACTGAAAGCCCTAATTCGCCTTTAGCGCTGCCTCGATGGCAGGCATGACATCGTCGCGGATCGAGTCTTCCGTCAAAGGTCCGACATGCTTGTAGGCGACGATTCCATCCTTGCCGATAAGGAAGGTTTCCGGCACGCCATATACGCCCCACTCGATTGCGGCCCGGCCGTTCATGTCGGCTCCGATGGCGGCGTAGGGATTGCCGAGTTCGTCGAGGAAGCCGAGGACGTTCTCGTTTTTATCCTTGTAGTTCAACCCGGTGAGCCGAAACCGCTTGTCTTCACCCAATTGCATGAGCAGCGGGTGTTCGACACGGCAGGGCACACACCAGGAGCCAAAAACATTGACGAGCGTGACCTGCCCCTTGAAGGCTGCCGGATCAAGCCCAGGAACCGGCTGGCCATCCTTTTGCAATCCGCTCACGGCCGGCAGCGACACATTGGGAGCGGGTTTGCCAATCAGCGCAGACGGAATGACCGATTCATCGCGGCCCGACGCAAGCTGGAATGCGAAAACAGCGGCTAGGGCGGCAAACAGGATAAGCGGCAGGAAGACAAAGAACAGGCTGCGCTTTCGTGGAGCCTTTTCGACTTGCTCCTGCCCCGTCACGATGCGTTATCCATCTTCGTCTCGGACCTGCGACGCACCCCGCGCGATTCCAGCTCCTGCAGCGCCTGACGCTGGCTGCGTTGATCGATGAAAATCCATCCGATCAAGGCAGCAAGGACAATGATGGCAGCGCCATAGGAGGCAAGCACGAAACCGGTATGGCTGATCATGACACTGTTCCCCGATCTGCGCTGCGGGCAGCAACGCGGCGCATCGCCGTGACGCGGCGGCGCCAGATTTCGTTGCGCATCGCCATCAGGTGCAACGTGAAAAATAGAAGCGTGAAACCGATTGCCATGACCAGCAATGGCCTAAGATAAGACTGGTCGAGGGTTGAGCCACCCATGCGCAGGACTGACGCGGGCTGATGCAGCGTGTTCCACCAATCGACCGAAAACTTGATGATCGGAATATTGATGAAGCCGACAAGGGTGAGGATAGCCGTGGCCCTTGCCGATTTTGCCGGATCATCCATGGCACGGGTAAGCGCGATGATCCCGAGGTACATCAGAAACAGGACAAAAACGGAGGTGAGCCGCGCATCCCAGACCCACCACGTGCCCCACATCGGCTTCCCCCAAAGCGAGCCGGTGATCAGCGCCAAAGCAGTGAAGACAGCCCCGATCGGCGCAGCAGCCTTGGCGGAAACATCGGCCAGCGGGTGGCGCCATACCAGTGTTCCTAGCGCCGCGACGCTCATGATCGTGTAACACATCATCGAAAGCCAGGCGAAAGGCACGTGGATGAACATGATCTTGACCGTTGAGCCTTGCTGGTAATCGTCGGGCGCGTTCATTGACATCCAGAAGCCGATGGCCAGCACAAGTACGGTAAGTCCGCCGAGCCACGGCAGAATGCCGCCTGCCAGGCTCAAAAACCGCGTAGGGTTGGCCAGATCAATCCATCGTCCCGTCTTGGATACTGCGTCACTCATCACATACTCTTAGCTTTCTGATGCCCGTTTCGCAATTCATCACGTCGTCAATCGGCAGAAGACCTCAACGCCGCTGCGGCGGCTACTGGTCCCAGCACTGCAAAGAACAGCGTAATCGCAGCAAGAATAAGGAAAGGTGCCAGAAACGGTGCCGGATCTTCAACTGCGCCATAGGACGCAGACACGCCAAAAATCAGCACCGGTATCGTCAGCGGCAGGATGATCACAGAAACCAAAAGCCCGCCCCGCGGTAGCGAAACCGCCACCGCAGCGCCCACAGCACCGATCAGCGTGATCGCCGGCGTGCCGACCAGAAGGGTCAAGGCGGTCGCACCAATGGCCGCAGGTTCCATGTTCATGAAAAGCCCAAGCAGCGGCGAGGCAATGACCAATGGCAAGACGCTGACTGTCCAATGCGCCAGGCATTTGACGAGGATCGTAAGTGCAAGCATGTGCCGATCCGCCGCCATGATCAGGAGATCGAGCGAGCCATCATCACGATCCGCCTGAAACAGGCGGTCGAGGCCAAGCAAGGTCGCAAGCAGCGCTCCGATCCACAACATGGCCGCACCGATACGGGCAAGCAGCTTCAGATCGGGTCCCACGCCAAAGGGAACGACGGCAATTACCGCCAGAAAGAACAGGATGCCAACCAACGCGCCGCCACCAGCGCGCAAGCCAAGTCGAACGTCGCGAAGGAACAATGCGCCCATTACGAGGCGGCTCCCAGGGCCAATTCGTTCGATCCCTCAAGCCCCAGCGGCAAATGGGTCGCTGCAACTATAATTCCGCCGCTTGTCAGGTGTCCGCGCATAAGTCCGGTGAACTGCGTCTCAGATGCTTTGTCCAACCCGGCGGTTGGCTCATCCAGAAGCCACACCGGCCGGTCGCTGACAAGAAGCCGGGCGATACTGACACGGCGTTTTTGTCCGGTCGAAAGATAGCCAAAAGGCAGGTGACCAATTTCACCAAGACTGACGTATTCGAGCGCTTCGGCAATCGAATACTGACCGCGCCCGTTGAACGATTGCCAGAAATGCAGGTTTTCATCGACGCTGAGAACCGGCTTCATGGCATTGAGGTGGCCAAGATAATGAGCGGCCGCGGCGAGCCCCTCAAACGCGTCCGGCGTACCCTCGAGCCGAAGCATTCCTTCCGCCTGAACAAGCAGACCTGCGATAATTCGAAGCAGGGTCGATTTACCTGAACCGTTAGGCCCAGTCACCATAAGCGCTTCACCGGAGGAAACAGCAAAGTGAAGACCGGAAAACAACAGTTCTCCTCCCCGTTCACCACCCAAATTCTCGGCGATTAACCGCATGACCGATCCGCTTTTTGGTACTTGTGAAACGCCACGCGATTATTTCGACGCAGCACACAATTTAGACTAATTCCGGTCTGGCACAGATCAGCGAAAAACTCTATATAGCTGACAACCATGCCAGCGGTCGGCATGGAAACCATTTTGGCCGATCTCGATACGGGTTCCGTTTTTGGACCTGTTGCGGGACGGACAGCGGAAATGACTGCACCCGCACCTTAGCGCGTCCTTGAAACGCGGCAAAGGCGTTCGTCCCGGGTTTAGGCCTCAGCATAAGGACGAACGCAACAATGTCTCATATTGACAGCTTCAAATGCCGTAGGACCCTCACCGTGGGGGACAAGGAATACGTCTATTATAGTTTGACCGAAGCCGAAAAGAACGGCCTGGAAGGCATCTCCCAGCTTCCATTCTCGATGAAAGTTCTTCTCGAAAATCTGCTTCGTTTTGAAGACAACCGCTCGGTCTTCAAGAAAGACATCGAAGCCGTCGCAGCATGGCTCGTCGACCGCGGCAGTGCCGGTGCGGAAATCGCCTATCGTCCGGCCCGCGTCCTGATGCAGGACTTCACCGGGGTTCCGGCAGTCGTAGATCTTGCAGCGATGCGCGACGCCATGGTCAATCTCGGTGGCGATCCGGAAAAGATCAATCCGCTTGTTCCGGTTGACCTCGTCATCGATCACTCTGTTATCGTCGATGAGTTCGGCAATCCCCAAGCCTTCAAGCGCAATGTGGATCTCGAATATGAACGCAACGGGGAGCGTTATCGCTTCCTGAAGTGGGGCCAGCAGGCGTTCAAGAACTTCCGCGTCGTTCCGCCCGGCACCGGCATTTGCCATCAGGTCAATCTTGAATATCTCGCGCAAGGCGTGTGGACCAAGGACGAGGATGGCGTGACCGTCGCATATCCCGATACTTGCGTCGGGACTGACTCGCACACGACCATGGTCAATGGCCTCGGCGTACTCGGCTGGGGCGTTGGCGGTATCGAGGCTGAGGCATCCATGCTTGGCCAGCCCGTTTCGATGCTTCTGCCGGAAGTCATCGGCTTCCGCCTGACCGGCAAGGTCAAGGAAGGCGTGACAGCGACCGACCTCGTTCTCACTGTTGTGCAGATGCTGCGCAAGAAGGGCGTCGTCGGCAAGTTCGTCGAATTCTTCGGGCCTGGCCTCGAAAGCATGACGCTTGCGGACCGTGCAACCATTGGCAATATGGGCCCCGAATACGGCGCGACCTGCGGCTTTTTCCCGATCGACCGCGAAACCATCAACTACATGCACATGTCCGGACGCGACGAAGACCGCCTCGCTCTTGTCGAGGCCTATTCGAAAGCGCAGGGCATGTGGCGCGAGCCAAACTCTGCTGATCCGGTATTCACCGACACGCTGGAACTCGATCTCGGAACCGTTGTGCCGTCCATGGCTGGGCCGAAGCGTCCGGAGGGCCGTATCGCGCTTGAAGGCATTGCGTCCGGCTTCCATGAATCGCTGCAGAAGGAATACAAGAAGACCACGCAGCTCGACGCCCGCTATCCTGTCGAAGGCGAGGACTACGATCTGGGTCACGGCGATGTCGCCATCGCCGCTATCACCTCCTGCACGAACACCTCGAATCCGAGCGTGTTGATTGCAGCGGGTCTTCTTGCCCGCAACGCGGTTGCCAAGGGCCTGAAGTCGAAGCCCTGGGTCAAGACATCGCTTGCTCCGGGCTCGCAGGTCGTTGCCGCCTATCTGGAAAGCGCCGGTTTGCAGACATCACTAGACGCGCTTGGCTTCAACCTCGTTGGTTTCGGCTGCACGACCTGCATCGGCAATTCCGGTCCGCTGCTGACGCCGATTTCCAAAACCATCAACGACAAGGGTCTGATCGCGGCGTCGGTACTTTCCGGCAATCGTAACTTCGAAGGCCGTGTATCGCCCGACGTTCAGGCAAACTATCTGGCTTCACCGCCTCTCGTCGTTGCCTATGCTATCGCCGGTACAGTTAAACTCGACCTTACCACCGAGCCGCTTGGCGAAGATCAGAACGGTAATCCGGTTTTCCTCAAGGATATCTGGCCGTCTTCACACGAGATTCAGGAGTTCATCACCAAAAACGTCACCCGCAAACTGTTTTCGGCCAAATATGCAGACGTGTTCAAGGGCGACGAAAACTGGCAGGCGGTGAAGGTTCCCGCAGGTCAGACCTATGCCTGGGACGATCAGTCGACCTATGTGCAGAACCCGCCTTACTTTGTCGGCATGGGCAAGACACCGGGCAAGGTCAACGACATCAAGGGTGCGCGCATTCTTGGTCTGTTTGGCGACAAGATCACCACCGACCATATTTCTCCGGCCGGTTCGATCAAGGCGGCCTCTCCTGCCGGACAGTATCTGACCGAGCATGGCGTCGCTCCGCTGGACTTCAACCAGTACGGCACGCGCCGCGGCAATCATGAAGTGATGATGCGCGGCACCTTCGCCAATATTCGCATCCGCAACCATATGCTCGGCGAAAACGGCCGTGAAGGTGGCTATACGATCCACTATCCGACCAAGGAGGAAATGCCGATCTACGACGCTGCCATGCAATATCGTAGCGAGAATGTTCCTCTGGTGGTCTTTGCCGGTGTCGAATATGGCAATGGCTCATCGCGCGACTGGGCGGCAAAGGGAACCAGCCTGCTTGGTGTTCGTGCCGTGATTGCCCAGTCCTTCGAGCGTATTCATCGTTCGAATCTCGTCGGCATGGGCATAGTGCCATTCGTTCTCGAAGACGGCACGAGCTGGCAATCGCTGGGGCTCAAGGGTGACGAGATCGTCTCGATTGAAGGTCTGGCCACGATTCAACCACGCCAGAAGACATTTGCCACGGTGACTTACGCCGATGGCGGCGTCAAACAGGTGCCGTTAATCTGCCGCATCGATACGATCGACGAACTCGAATATTTGAAAAACGGCGGTATCCTGCAATACGTTCTGCGTGATCTTGCTGCCTGATTGCTCAAAAATAATGTGAAACGGATGGTCGCCGGGAAACCGGCGGCCTTTCGATTAAAGGCAAGACGAAACGTGATCGAATTCACCTCAAAGTGACTTCCTGTTGAAACGATCGGCTCCTATCAATCTTCTGACAATTGAACTGACAAAAACGAACTAAGAAAACTCGGGAAGAAAATAACTACCTTGTCCCTGCGCACCCTATCCAGACGCATTGTAATCGGCGCACCGTTCGTAGCGGCAGTGGCTTATGTGCTGCCTGTCTGTGCGGAGGAGTCTGGCGGGAAACCAGAGGGTGTCGTCGAGCTTTATACCTCTCAAGGCTGCGGGTCATGCCCCCCTGCGGATGCGGTGCTGAAGTCGCTTGCGACGGAAGGAAAGGTTGTCGCGCTCGCCTTCCACGTGGATTATTGGGATTATCGCGGCTGGACAGACAGCCTTGCAGTGCCCGAAAACACCGACCGTCAGAATGCCTATCGTACTGCTCTGGGATTGAACGGTATTTATACGCCGCAGGTGATCCTCAATGGCCGTGAGCATATGAACGGTCAGGACGGCCAGAAAATTCGCAGGCGTATCGCAGAAACGCGCAACACGCCGACTGGGCTCACCATCCCCGTATCCATCGAAAAGACCGCACGGGACCGGCTGTTGATCGACATAGGTTCCGGTCCATCCGCGACCAACCCAGTTCGCGTTCTGCTGGCCTATTTCAATCGAGAGAGCATCATCGCCATACCCGATGGCGAGAATGTCGGACGCAAGGTCAGTTACGCCAACAGTGTGCGCGCGATGGAGACGGTCGGCATGTGGGATGGGGCGGCGCAGAAGATCGAAATCCCGCTGAGCGAGATCGCCAGCAAGAAAGCGTCCGGCTGCGCGGTGCTGCTGCAGGAGATGCTGGGTGAGGGCAAGCCAGGCCCCATTATTGGCGCCTCGATTATGGCCGCGAAACCCTAGAGCATCGGGCGATAAGACACGCTCTACCCACACAGAAAAACAGGCCGGATAAATCCGGCCTGAGTATTGGGGCATGTTGCTTAGGGAGACTTGGTCGGCTCAACCCGGGCAACCCGTTGGGCGGGGGGCTTGGGGTATCGGGCCGCTTCGAGAACGAACCGGTCTCGGACAACATGCCATTGATGTTGGGTGTCGAATCCGGCGGCAATGCGAACAGATAATGGCGAGAATGTGTCAGCCTATTCACCATTGAATTCACGGCGTATTGCTTTGTGAGAAAGCCAACAAAACAGTTCGTAAGCCAACGATATTGAATGCTCTCATCACTCCGGACTTGTAAATTGATGCGGATCAGGCCACCTTTATGTCATCCACGTGACACAACAGTTTTCAAAGGCGGTTGATTGATGGACAGCAATGCAGGTGGCGACGAATCGCAACAGCAGGCTAAACTTATCTCCCTTACTCACAACAACGATTTGCCCGTAACCTTCAACCGGCGCGAACTCGATCAGATCCTGCGAATATATGGTTTCATGGTATCTGCCGGCGAGTGGCGGGACTATGCCATCGATCATTTGATGGACAGGGCAGTCTTCTCGATCTTCCGGCGAACCAGTGAAGTACCGATGTTCCGGATAGAGAAAAACCCCAGGTTCGCGCGCAAGCAGGGCGCCTACAGTGTCATTGCCGCCAGTGGTCTCATTCTCAAGCGCGGTCAGGAACTCGATCGGGTACTAAGGGTCTTCGACAAGAGCCTGAGTGTCGTACGGAGTTAGTGCTTAAGCTTTCAGCGGGGGTGTGCCAGGCAAGGTTTCCGAGCCGCCGTTCATGTCCAGCTGCATCAGCACGGTGTCGAGCCAACGGCCATGCTTGAAGCCCGATGCCCTGATGGTTCCCGAATGTTTGAAGCCCGAGCTCAAATGCAACCGTACTGACGCTGATGCGTCGTGGCCATCACCGATGACTGCGATGAACTGACGGAAGCCGAGATTGGTGCAATCCTTGATCAGCTGTTGCAGCAGGACCTTGCCAAGCCCCTTCCCCTTTGCCTCCGGTGCAATGTAAATCGAATCCTCGACTGACCACCAATAAGCCGGGCGCGTCCGGAAATAACTAGCGTAGGCATAGCCGATCACTGCCCCATCGAGTTCCGCTACTACGTAAGGAAATCCGTCCGCGGTGACTGCGTGGAACCGCCGTGTCATCTCTTCCATATCGGGTGGATCGATTTCGTAAGTCGCCGTTCCGTGCAGGACAGCGTCGCGATAGATTTCTGTTATGGCCGGAAGGTCGGCGGGACGAGCTGAACGGATATAAATCTGGGACATGGAATTTCGCAATGAATGATGATCTTGCACGCTTCATGCACTTCTTTGCTTGGAATTTGAAGGGGAGCGTTGCGAAAATAATCACCGCATCTCCGGCGGCAGGAAAACGAAAAGGGCAGCGTTTCCGCTGCCCTTATCCTCAATTCAGGTTCGCAAAAGTTAGTTGCGGTTACCGAGGAACTGCAGAAGGAACATGAACATGTTGATGAAGTCGAGATAAAGTCGGAGTGCACCCATGATTGCCTTGCGGCCATAAGTGTCCGAGCTGTCGCCTTCGTAGTACATTTCCTTGATATTCTGCGTGTCATAGGCGGTCAGGCCGGCGAAGACCAGAACACCGATAGCGGAGATTGCGAACTGCAAGGCGCTCGACTGCAGGAAGATATTGATCAGCGAGGCAAGAATGATGCCGATCAGACCCATGAACAGGAATGAGCCCATCGCAGTGAGGTCACGCTTCGTTGTGTATCCATAGAGCGACAGGGCGCCGAAGGATGCCGCCGTGATGAAGAACGTCTGAACGATGCTTCCGGACGTAAACACCAGGAAGATCGAGGACAGCGAGATACCAACCAGCGCGGCATAGACCCAGAACGTCGTCTGGGCAGCGGCAACGCTCATCTTCTCGATGCGGAAACTCAAAAAGAACACTGCGGCAAGCGGTGCGAGCATCACAACCCAGCGCAGGGGTGAGCCATAGATTGCAACGCCAAGATTTGTCAGCATCTTGCCGTTGGGCAACTGCGCTGCGGCAAGAGACGCATCATTGGTGGTTGCGAGATAAACAACTGCAAGGGCGGCAAAACCGGTCACTGCAAGACCGATACCCATAAGGTTATACACCTTCAGCATGTAGCTGCGTAGACCTTGATCGATCCCCGCGTCCACACGCACTCCGGCCGATGTACGGGCCTGGATGTTGCGATAGTCAGCCATGGTTTTCCTCATTTGCTTCGTCCCGTCGGGTGTCGGGGGAATCCCGGGCGCCGCTGGCGGGACCCCAGCATGCCTTGGTAAGAATTATGGTGATTTAAACGCGTTATAACAAGACCTGATTTGCTCAAGATCGTGTGTTGCAGTCCCAAATTGCCCTGAAACAGAGCAATATTACATCGTTTTAATGATTTCAAAGGTTTCGCAAGATCGGCGCCGCCTTCTGGCCAAGTATTCGCCATGTGCCAGCGAGTCCGAAACCGATAGTCAGGACCAGAGCGATAATTACGGTCATCATGGCCACTTCCGGCTGGAAGGAGGCTGGCAAGGTCATGACCCGCACAATCACATACCAGGCAGCCACACCACCGGCGAGCAACGCAAAAATAGCGGTCGAGAGGCCGAGCAGCATATATTCAAGCGTAAAGGCCTTTATCAGCGTGCGTCTGGTCGCTCCAAGCGTTTTCAACACGACTGCATCATGAACCCGCGCGCGATTTCCTGCCGCCAAAGCACCGCCAAGCACCAGAATAGATGCGATGAGTGCCACTGACGCTGCCGCGCGAATAGCAACGGCCAATTGTCCGACCAGCTCATTTGCGATGGTGATCGCATCCTTGACCCGAACGGTCGTCACTGCCGGAAAGGCCCGGGTCACATCGCGCATGACGGTGGCTTCTTGCTGCGCGGTGGCTGCGGGGTCGGTCAGGGTCGCCAGCCATGCATGCGGCGCGCCGGTAAAGGTGTTCGGCGAAAACACCATCACGAAGTTGATGGCAAGGGATTCCCACTGGAGTTGACGAAAGTTGGCGATCCGCGCGGTGATGTTGCGACCAAGCACATTGACCGTCACGGTGTCACCAATCTTCAAGCCAAGATTGCCGGCCTCTTCGGCGGAGAAGGAGACAAGCGGTTCGCCGGAGTAATCAGTTGGCCACCACGAACCTTGTGTCAGCGCCGAGTTTTCCGGCACGGTTTTGGCATAGGTGATACCGCGGTCGCCGCGCAATACCCATGCACCCTCGGGTGGAATGGTCAATTTCGTTATATCCGTACCGTTGAACGCGACGATGCGCCCGCGCAGCATCGGCGCGCTGACGATCTTGCCATTCGGCGCTGCATTTTGCAGGAGAGTCGTGAACTGATCGACCTGTTTGCTCTGAATATCGACAAAGAAAAAATTCGGCGCCCGCTCGGGCAGGTTACCCGCCAGTTGCTGACGCAAACTGCCGTCGATAAGTGCAAGCGTAACGAGAAGGGTCAGTCCCAGCCCAAGAGAAAGGACTACGGAGGGAGTGAGGGCGCCAGGCCGATGAATATTACCAAAAGCAAGCCGCAGCGCTGTCGATCGCACGCGCGGCGCGCGCCGCGCAAGCCATTGAACCAAGCCCGAAACAGCGCGCAAAACGACGAACGAGAACGCAACCGCGCCAACAAAGACCATGGCGATTCGCCGGTCATAGGCAAAAATCACGGCCAGCAAGCAAAGGACAGCGATCAGGACAACCGCGGCCAACACATAGATTGGCTTCGGCCAGCCGCGCTGCTCAAACCCCTGTTCGCGGAAGAGTGCCGTCGCTGGAACATCTCTGGCGCGCCCTAAGGGCAATATGGCGAACGCTAGCGTTGTCAAAAGACCGAATAGTGCGGCCCAGAGCAATGCGCCGGGATAGAAGCCACCCTTCGAGGCGATGGGCAGAACGCTCTGTAAGGCGTAGCCAGCAGCATAAGGAATAAGAGCCGCAACGACCAGGCCGATGAGAATACCGGCTAGCGCTATAATGACGATCTGTATGAGATACACCGCGATCACAAACCAGCCTGGAGCTCCAAGTGACTTGAATGTGGCGATGACGCCGCGCTTTGCGTCGAGATAAGACCTCACTGCATTGGCTACGCCGACCCCGCCAACGATCAGGGAGGTCAGCCCGACCAAGGTCAGGAATTGTGAGAACCGTTCGATATTGGCGCTGAGCGAAGGCGCTGCATTGTTGCGGCCACGTATTGTCCAACCAGCTTGTGGAAATTGTTTCTGCGCTTCCTCGCGTATGGCCGTGATTGCAGCGTCTGTCGCCCCGGCTGGTAGAGCGATCTTATAGCTATGATCGACAAGGCTTCCCGGCTGGATAAGCCCAGCGGCACCGAGCCCTTCAAGTGACACCATGAAGCGAGGTGCGAAGCCAAAGCCGTCGGAAAGCAGATCCGGTTCATTGGTGATGACAGAGCGCAACTCGAACGTTGCAGTTCCAAGGAGAACCCGGTCACCGAGCTTCAGATTGAGCCGGTCGAGAAATATCTGGGCAACAGCGGCTCCGTAGGCACCATCCTTTTCTGCAAACAGTGCCTGATGGTCAAGTACAGGCGTCGTCTGCAGCGCTCCATAGAGCGGATAGGCATTGTCCACTGCCTTCACTTCCACCAGCGATTGATCAGACCCATCGGCAAGCCTTGCCATTGACCGCATGTTGGCGCTGACAGCAACGCGGCCCTTGCTGTCGAGAAAGGCCCGCTCGTCAGGGTTGACTTCACGCTGGTTGAGCTGAAAACGGATATCTCCGCCGAGGATGCTCTGGCCTTGCGTGGAGATACCCGCCGTAACGGAGTTTGCGACCGAGTTGACACCGCCAATGGCCGCCACACCAAGCGCAATACAGGCGAGAAAGATATAGAACCCTGACAGACCACCGCGCATTTCGCGCAGGGCGAAACGCAACGCCAGTTTCAGGGATGGTGCAGCGCGGACGGGAGATATTTCACTCATGCGCTCTTCGCCAATTCAGGGGCATGGTCATCCGCCTCGATCAGGCCGGATCGCACGCGAATCTCTCGGTCGCAACGCGCGGCGAGTGTTGCGTCATGGGTGACAAGGACGAGTGTGACGCCGAATTCCTTCTGCTTCTCAAACAGAAGATCGGCTATCTGCCGTCCTGTCGCCGTGTCGAGATTACCTGTTGGTTCGTCGGCAATAAGGATCTTCGGCGACGGCGCTAGCGCGCGTGCAATCGCGACACGCTGCTGCTCGCCGCCTGAGAGTTCGCCAGGATAATGCGTAATGCGATCAGCAAGACCGACTGCCGCGAGCACATTTTCTGCAATGCCGAAGGCATCCGGATTTCCCGCGAGCTCGAGCGGCACGGCGACATTTTCCAGTGCCGTCATGTTCGGAATGAGATGAAATGATTGGAATACAATGCCGATATTGCGGCCGCGGAACGCCGCTATTTGATCCTCGCTCATGCTTTCGAGTTTCTCGCCGGCAATCTGAACTGAACCGGAATCCACATGCTCAAGTCCAGCAAGAACCATCAAAAGGGTCGATTTGCCCGAGCCGGACGGCCCGACAATGCCAACTGACTGCCCGTAATTGATACTTAGGGAAATGCCTTTCAGCACATGCACCGAGGAAGCACCACTGCCAAGTGTCAACTCAATGTGATCAAGCGCGATAACGGATTTAGTCACGAAGCACTTCCTTTGCGGTATGGTCAGCACCAGATTGATTGCAGCTGGTCTGATATGGGTACCCAAGAATGAGATTCAAATCATTGTTACAGTTCTTCGTTTTATCTGGTCTAGTTGCCTTGCCGTCCTTGGCCCTGGCCAATCAAAATGCCGTGTCTGACCGCCCGTTGGCGGTTGTCGGTTTCGGCGACAGCCTGATGTCCGGCTTCCAACTGCCGATACAGGATTCGTTCACCGCCCAGTTGGAAAAGGCGCTGAAGGATAAGGGCGTCAACGTGACGATCACCAATGCGGGCGTCGCGGGCGAAACGACCACTGACGGCGTCTCCAGGTTGGATTGGTCGGTGCCCGAAGGTACCGACCTGGTGATCCTCGAATTCGGCGCCAATGACGCGCTCCGAGGCATCGACCCGGCCATCAGCGAGAAAAACCTTTCCGATATCCTTGAGAAACTGAAGCAGCGCAACGTTCAGGTCATTCTCGCCGGCATGCTGGCACCTCCCAATATGGGCAATGATTATGCGGAGAAATTCAACGCGATCTTTCCGCGTCTGGCGAAAAAATACGACGTGCCGCTCTATCCCTTCTTCCTGGATGGGGTCGCCACAGTAAAATCATTGCAACTCGAAGACGGCGAACATCCGAACACAGAGGGCGTCGCCAAGATGGTTGAAGGTTTTCTGCCACTCATGGAAAAGACCATAAGCCAGCGCACCGCATCACAATAGGTGCTCCACGCGCCGCGGCTGGCGATCCGTTAACCTGTTCTGCCACCTTTGGATGAGCCGTGTCTAATTTGTCGCGCCGGAGGATAATCTGAACTTATGTCTTGCTCGCGAGTTCATTCGATGATTCTCTAAAGTCACAACTCGATTCGGGGAGGATGCCTTATGCCGCGTCTCTTTACTGCCCTCGAAATCCCGAGGGACGCCGCTCTCTCACTGTCGCTTTTGCGCGGTGGCCTGCCAGGTGCCCGATGGATTGATGTCGAAAACTATCACATCACATTACGCTTTATCGGGGATGTCGAAGGCCATATCGCCGACGAGGTCGCCAATGCACTCGACCGCATAAGGCGACCGGAATTTACGCTGCAACTTTCCGGCGTGAACGCCTTCGGCTCAAAGAAGCCACATAGTCTGGTCGCAGGTGTCTCTCCTTCGCCGGACATTCAAGCGCTGCACGCCGAAATCGAGCGCATCTGCCAGCGCCTTATGCTGCCGGCCGATCAACGCAAATTTACCCCGCATGTAACCCTCGCGCGGCTGCGCAATGTCCGTAATGAAGAGGTCGCGCACTATCTGTCGTCACGCGGAAACTTCTCCACAGCACCGTTCACTATCGGACGTTTCGTGCTGATGTCATCGCGCGATTCCATCGGTGGCGGACCTTACATTGTCGAGGAAGCCTGGCCACTCGAAGCCCCGCGTTCTTTTTACCCGAACCGTGCGGAGAGGCCTTTGGAGGCCTCCAGGATCAATCGGTAGACGCGTTCGAAATCGACACTCGTGCCGTAATACGGATCGGGGATCTGTATGGAGTCTCCAAGCCCGAGTTCATAGAACATTCCGACCTCCGCTGTGGCAAGGCTAGGTCGACGCGCCTTGATGGTCGCGATATTCTCCCGGTCCATGCCTATTATCAGGTCAAACCGGGTGAAATCATCCGCAGTAAGCTGGCGGCACCTTTGAGCTGAAATATCGATGCCGTGGCGACTGGCGACGACAATAGAGCGTTTGTCCGGCAATTCTCCGGTGTGATAGCCATTGGTACCGGCGGAATCTATGAGGACACCATTCCCCTTCCTCCCCGCCGCAAGCACCGATCGGAATACACCCTCGGCCAAGGGAGAGCGGCAAATATTGCCGAGACAAACGAACAGAACGGAATGAAGCGGGTGTGATGTCATGCAAGCACTCTGGTTTGGACGGGGACGTGTTCACCAATTCCTGCAACAATTTCACTGAAACTCTTGCAGCAGGTGGCCGTTCTTCCCATGTTGTCACGGAATGGTTTTGAAGGAAAAGGGATGGACGACGCAAAGATTGGCGAAATTCTGGAACCGGGGA
This sequence comes from Phyllobacterium trifolii, assembly GCF_014192095.1. GTDB lineage: Bacteria > Pseudomonadota > Alphaproteobacteria > Rhizobiales > Rhizobiaceae > Phyllobacterium > Phyllobacterium trifolii. The sequence goes on along the minus strand of NZ_JACHXN010000005.1, from coordinate 163,766 downwards.
GTGAGGATCAACAGCGCTCCCGCGAGGAACGCGTTCGTGCGCGCTTTTGGAAAACGGCACGCAAGGCTGCGAAATCGATCCCGTTTCTCGATGAAGTGGTTGCCGGTTATTTTTGTGCGCTCGATCCCGCGACACCGACAAAGGTGCGCGGCATTCTTCTCGGCTCGCTTGCCTATTTCGTATTGCCCCTCGACTTCATTCCCGACTTCCTCTTCGGTCTCGGTTTCACCGACGACGTCGCCGTCCTGATGGCAGCATTGACCGCCATTCGCAGCCATATCACACCGGCGCATCGGGCTGCTGCACAAACGGCGATCGCAAACCTCGACCGCGACTCTTCGCCGGCCAATTGATTTTCGATTCATCACAAGGATGTGAAACCGCGAAACGTCAAAGTCTCGCCGCTTTTATTTGGCTGGAGTTCACAGGTGGGACGTTAACGAGGACGCGATATTCGTAGCTCTGAAAATTTGCTCTATCTTCACCGTTTGGTAACCCAGATTAAGTCAAATTAAGGGAAGCGAACTGGACAATGCGGCATCCGGAAATCTTCCGGGCCATTGCCGGTTCGCTAGTTATGAAATACGCGAGAAAAAACTGGTAGGTAAAATGTTTGGAAAATCAATCGTAGCGATCTCTGTGCTCATGTTTGGGCTGACGGGAACAGCTCTTGCCCAGACCCCAAGTCAGATCAGCCAGTACAACGCGTGGGGCGCTTACAGCTACCAGCAGGGCAACGGTAAAGTCTGCTACGTCCTTTCTGTTCCGATCGACAAGCAGCCTGCCAAGATCGATCATGGCGATAACTTCTTCATGGTCAGCCAGAAGCCGGGTCAGAACGTCAGTTTCGAACCGCAGTTCAAGGCCGGCTACGATCTGCAGGCAAATTCGAAGGTCGTCGTGAAGATCGACGAGCGCTCTTTCTCCATGTTTACCAGTGGCAGTCATGGCTGGATGGAAAACGCTGCCGAAGAACCGCAACTCGTCGCCGCATTGCGTGCCGGACATCAGATGTCAATCAACGCTGTTTCGAAGCGCGGTACGAAGACGAGTTATGCGTATTCGCTGAAGGGTGTTTCGGCTGCTCTGAAGGCCATTGCGACCTGCAAATAACAATTCGAAGAGATATTGTCATAAAGGGGCCGAGCACTGTTTCGGCCCTTTTGCATGTGGAGGTGACGCGCGGGCTGGAACGTGGTATGAGCCCCGCTTCCGATTAGAACGTTAGAAAACTCCATGTCCGTATCGCTAGACCTGACACATCCTGTTGCCCGGGATAAATCCCGTGATGCCATTCGAACCACGATGGTTGAAAAGCCGTCGTTGATTGGCTTATCGCGTGCAGAAATGGGCGAGGCGTTGGTTGCGATTGGCGTGCCGGAACGTCAGATAAAGATGCGCGTCGCGCAGCTCTGGCATTGGCTCTATGTGCGCGGCGTTTCCGATTTCGCCGATATGCTCAACATTTCGCGGGACATGCGTGAATTGCTGGATCGGCATTTTAATATTGCGCGTCCGGAGATCGTCGAGGAACAGATCTCCAACGACGGGACCCGCAAGTGGCTATTCCGCTTCCCGCCGCGCGGCGCCGGGCGTCCTGTAGAGATCGAAACCGTTTATATTCCGGAAGAAGGCCGCGGCACCCTGTGTATTTCCAGCCAGGTCGGCTGCACCCTCACCTGCTCCTTCTGCCACACGGGCACCCAGAAGCTCGTCCGCAATCTGACCGCCGAGGAGATTCTGGCTCAGTTGCTGATCGCCCGGGACCGCCTCGGCGATTTCCCTGATCGCAATACGCCCGATGGCGCCATTGTGCCCGCTGAGGGCCGCAAGGTTTCCAACATCGTGATGATGGGAATGGGCGAGCCGCTTTATAATTTCGAGAATGTCAAGAAGGCTTTGCTGATCGCCTCCGATGGCGATGGCCTGTCGTTGTCCAAGCGCCGGATCACATTGTCGACTTCAGGCGTCGTGCCGGAAATTTATCGCGCAGGCGAAGAGATTGGCGTCATGTTGGCAATCTCGTTGCACGCGGTGAACGACGATCTGCGTGACATGCTCGTGCCGATCAACAAGAAATACCCGCTGAAAGAATTGCTCGATGCTTGCCGGGCTTATCCGAGCCTCTCCAATTCGAAGCGGATCACCTTTGAATATGTCATGCTCAAGGGCGTCAATGACTCGCTCGACGATGCCAAACAGCTTGTAAAGCTGCTCAGGGGCATTCCGGCGAAGATCAATCTGATCCCGTTCAATCCCTGGCCCGGTGTGAACTACCAGTGTTCCGATTGGGAGCAGATCGAGAAGTTCGCCGACTACGTCAACAATGCTGGCTATGCCTCGCCGATACGCACTCCGCGTGGACGTGATATTTTGGCAGCCTGCGGTCAGTTGAAATCAGAATCGGAACGTATGAAGAAGACGGACCGTCTGGCGTTCGAGGCGGCCATGATCGCCGGGCACGGCGAAGATTGAGCCGGATCCTGGCCTACTTGCTACGTTTTGCCCTGATCACGTTTGGCTTCGTCTGCGCGATTTTCTCCGCATCGCTGTTCCTTAACCTGCTGCTGCTTGGCAGTTCCGAGTTGATCGGCTCTGAGGGTCCATTTCTCTATCTGACGATTCCTGCTTTTGCGGTGGTAATTGGCTACAGCATCTTCTTTCCGGCAGCGATTCTGATTCTGTATGCCGAACTGACCGCTTGGCGCGATTGGCTATTCTATGCGCTCGGCGGCGCTGGCATTGCCGTCGTCATTATTGTCTGGAAATGGCGACCGCAGGCGGAAGACACAAGCACGTTCGCTGCAATCCTCGCGACCGGCGTTGTCGGCGGTTTTGTATACTGGCTGATTTCAGGACGTAGTGCAGGCCTGACCGCAAAGCTTCCGAAAGACCTATAGGCAAGGCGTTACTTCGCCTGCGCCATCAATATCTTTGCCGCGAAAGCGGAAAAAACTCCCGCAAAAAGCCAATCGGTGATCCGTGTGACGGTCGGGTTTTTCTTGAGCAATTTTGAGAACTTGTCGGCCGCGATAATCATCGGTGTTACCACAGGGAGGGCGAGCGGGATGAACAGCACACCCAGAAAAAACAGCTTTCCGGGCGCATGAGGATCCGAGGCCGAGACGAACTGCGGCAGGAAGGTCATGAAAAAGAGGATGATCTTCGGATTCAGTAGATTGATACCAAAGCCGGTCAACCAGTTTTGAAACAATGTGTGCGATTGGCCTACCTGCTTTTCCGGCGAGAACGCTGAACCATGGCGTATCGCCTGATAGGCAAGCCATACCAAGTATCCTGCGCCGACGATCTTAAGTGCAAGGAACGCGCTCGGCGAAGCAACAATCAACGCTGAAAGCCCGATAGCCACCATCGTCGTGTGAACGACGATGCCGCTGCTTGCACCCGCCAGGCAGGCAAAACCGGCCGCCTTGCCTTCTGACAAGGCACGCCCCACGAAAAGTGTCATGTCAGGCCCGGGGGTGATCGATAAGACGAAGGTCGCGATTGCAAACTGCAGGATAATCGACCATTCAGGAATGAAGTTCATTGACAGGCTCCGTTGCAGATTTGACGGAAGCTAACGCGACTATCGGATTTTAACCACCCGCTTTCGACGCCTGACGCCTGTTTTATGCGATGCATTTTTCGAATGTTGTTCTCGCACAGTTGTCTTCGCCGGTTCCTCGAGCGACACGAGACCTGCGCAGGCAAGCCGCAGCCCTCCGAGACCGGCCTTGCCAACACCACCGCACCTGATAAAAGACCTGCAACAATGGCCGATATGCAGGAAAACAGAATGAACAAGTGGAAAGACGTCAAGAAGGTCGTGCTCGCCTATTCGGGCGGGCTCGACACATCTATCATCCTGAAGTGGCTGCAGACGGAACTCGGCGCTGAAGTCGTCACCTTCACCGCTGATCTCGGCCAGGGCGAGGAACTCGAGCCGGCTCGAAAAAAAGCCGAGATGCTTGGTATCAAGGAGATATATATCGAGGATGTCCGCGAGGAATTCGTTCGCGATTTCGTCTTTCCGATGTTCCGCGCCAACGCCGTCTATGAAGGCGTCTATCTGCTCGGCACTTCGATTGCCCGCCCGCTGATTTCAAAACATCTCGTTGAGATCGCCGCTCGTACGGGCGCTGATGCGATTGCCCATGGGGCAACAGGCAAGGGCAACGATCAGGTCCGCTTTGAGCTTTCCGCCTATGCGCTCAATCCGGATATCAAGGTGATCGCGCCCTGGCGCGACTGGACCTTCAAATCGCGCACGGATCTTTTGGAGTTTGCGCGCGAACACCAGATTCCGATCGCCAAGGACAAGCTCGGCGAGGCGCCGTTCTCTGTGGATGCAAATCTTTTGCACTCTTCGTCGGAAGGCAAGGTGCTTGAGGATCCGTGGGTCGAGGCTCCCGAATATGTGCACCAGCGCACGATCTCGCCGATGGAGGCGCCGGATAAAGTAACGGAAATCGAAATCGCTTTCGAAAAGGGCGATGCGGTTGCTATCGACGGCAAGCCGCTCTCGCCTGCAACATTGTTGAAAGCGCTTAACGACCTTGGCCGCGACAATGGTATCGGCCGTCTTGATCTGGTCGAAAACCGTTTCGTCGGCATGAAATCACGAGGCGTTTATGAGACACCCGGCGGGACCATACTTCTCGCCGCACATCGTGCAATGGAATCAATTACGCTCGATCGCGGCGCGGCCCATCTCAAAGATGAATTCATGCCACGCTATGCCGAGCTCATCTACAACGGCTTCTGGTTCTCGCCGGAGCGGGAAATGCTGCAGGCCATGATCGATAAAAGCCAGGACGATGTAGAAGGCACCGTTCGTTTGAAGCTATACAAGGGCAACGTCATGGTTTCCGGTCGGAAATCGAAAAAGTCGCTCTATTCGGACGCTCTCGTGACTTTCGAGGACGACCGCGGCGCTTATGACCAGAAGGATGCAGCCGGATTTATCCGCCTCAACGCGTTGCGGCTGCGCACGCTTGCCGCTCGCAAGCGCAACAGCTGATCTTTCCGAACGCGAACGAAGCGGGGCGGCCCTGCCCCGCTTTTTGTTTTCAGCGATGCTGCTACTTTCTTGACGACGCGGCTTGTGGCTGCACCGTCTCCGTCTTAGATGTTAGAACCTTGTTGTTCTTGCCCCCTGACGGAGCGCGCGCCCATGTCCTCAACGAAACCGTCTATCAACACAGCACTGACAGAGTGGACGGGGGCCCTTGGGCTGCCCGACTTCACCGCTTTCAACGATGACGACTTCGCCGCTGCTTTTGATGCCGCCCTTGCGGGAGACCTCGCCGATATTGAGGCCGTGGTTAACCAGCACGACGTCCCGACGATTGAGAACACGCTGAAAGCCTTGCAACTTTCCGGCAAGGACCTGGATCGTGTCTCCGCAATCTTCTGGCTGCGGGCCGGTGCCCACACCAATGAAGCGATCCAGGCGCTTGAACGGGTCATTGCGCCGAAAATGTCGCGCCATTCTTCGTCGATCATGATGAACCCGCTGCTCTTCGCGCGTATCGATTCGCTTTACGAGCAGCGCGATTTGCTCGGTCTTGATCCCGAAACAAATCGTGTGCTGGAGAAAACCTGGAAAGGTTTTGTGCGCAGCGGCGCGCGGCTCGATGAACAGGGAAAGGCACGGCTCGCCGACATCAATGAAAGGCTCGCAAGCCTTGGCGCACAGTTCGGGCAGAACGTGCAAAAGGACGAAGCGGACTGGGCACTGTTCATCACGGACGAGACGGAACTAGCCGGTTTACCGGATTTTGTGCGTGATTCGATGCGCGGTGCCGCCGAAGAGCGTGACCGCCCCGATGCCTGGGCAGTCACATTATCCCGCTCCATTATCGAACCGTTTTTGTCCTTCTCCGAAAACCGCTCCCTGCGCGAAAAGTCGTTCCGTGCCTGGGCAGCCCGCGGCGAAAATGGCGGCGAGACGGACAATACAGACATCGTTGCCGAAATGGTGAAGCTGCGTGCTGAAAAAGCCAATCTGCTCGGCTATAAAAGCTTCGCAGCTTACAAGCTCGATGACACGATGGCCAAGACGCCCAAAGCGGTTATGGACTTGCTGGAACCGGTCTGGGACAAAGCCAAGGCTCGCGCCGCCGAAGAAGAAACCGATCTGCAGCGGCTTATCACCGGCGAAGGCCGCAATCACAAAGTCGAACCCTGGGACTGGCGCTACTATGCCGAGAAACTGCGCAACGAACGTTTCGCTTTCGACGAGGCCGAACTGAAACCCTACCTGCAACTGGAGAAGGTCATCGAGGCCTGCTTCGACGTCGCGACACGTCTGTTCGGAATTACGTTCGAGGAGAAACAGGGCATTCCGACCTGGCATCCCGATGTCCGCGTCTGGGAAGTTTTCAATGCGGATGGCAGCGAACGTGGTCTTTTCCTTGGCGATTATTTCAATCGCCAGTCGAAGCGCTCTGGCGCATGGATGAGCGCGCTCCAATCGCAACACAAGCTCGACGGCGAGCACAAGCCGATCATCTACAACGTCATGAATTTCGCCAAACCACCCAAGGGTGAGCCTGCTCTGCTATCGCTTGATGGTGCGAAAACGCTGTTTCATGAGTTTGGGCATGCGCTGCACGGACTTTTATCGGACGTCACCTGGCCAGCCGTTTCCGGCACATCCGTATCGCGCGACTTTGTCGAATTGCCATCTCAACTCTACGAGCACTGGCTGACCGTGCCGGCCATTCTTGAGAAGTATGCAATTCATTACCGCACCGGCGAAGCGATGCCGAAGGCCTTGCTCGACAAGGTGCTTGCTGCCAATACATTCAATGCGGGGTTCAACACGGTTGAATTCACCTCGTCTGCGCTGGTTGACATGGCGTTTCATGCGGACGGTACCCCGCCCGTCGATCCGATCAAATTCGAGGCCGATACATTGAGGCAACTGGAGATGCCCGACGCCATTATCATGCGCCATCGCACCCCGCACTTCACGCACGTGTTTTCCGGAGATGGTTATTCAGCCGGCTATTATTCCTACATGTGGTCGGAGGTGCTGGATGCGGATGCGTTCAAGGCATTCGAGGAGACGGGCGACGTGTTCAACAGCGATCTCGCCGCGAAGCTGAGACAATATATCTATTCAGCGGGTGGAAGCCGTGATCCGGAAGATCTCTATAAGGCGTTTCGCGGCAAGATGCCCACGCCCGATGCCATGATCGAAAAACGTGGGCTTTGATTTTGACGCAAGGTTCAGATCAGGCCTTGGCGAAATCCAGAAGGTCCTTGTTGAGCTGATTCTTGTGCGTCGTCGCAAGACCGTGAGGCGCACCCGGATAGACCTTTAAGGTAGCGTTCTTCACGATCTTAACAGCCTTGCGCGCCGCATCGTCAATTGGCACGATCTGGTCGTCATCGCCATGGATGAACAAGGTCGGAATGTCGAACTTCTTCAGATCTTCGGTGAGGTCGGTCTCGGAAAATGCTTTGATGCAGAAGTAGGAGGCGGGCATTCCCGCCATCATACCTTGCAACCAGAAGAAATCTCTGACGCCTTCGGAAATTTTCGCGCCAGTACGGTTATAGCCATAGAACGGCAGCGACAGGTCGGCGAAGAACTGCGACCGGTCAGCGACGACCCCATCGCGTAGACCATTGAAAACATCTATAGGTAAGCCTTCGGGGTTGGCTTCGGTTTTCAACATCAGCGGGGGAATCGCCCCAACAAGCACTGCTTTGGCAACACGTTTTGTGCCATGCCGTCCGATATAACGGGCAACTTCACCACCGCCCGTCGAATGGCCGATCATGATTGCATCCTTCAGATCGAGCTTCTCGAACAGTTCCGCCAGATCGTCCGCATAGGTATCCAAATCATTGCCATTCCAGGGCTGGCTGGAGCGTCCATGGCCGCGGCGGTCATGCGCAATGACACGGTAGCCATTCGAGGCGAGGAAGAACATCTGATCCTCCCAGGCATCCGAAGAGAGCGGCCAGCCATGGCTGAAAACCACAGGCTGTCCCTTGCCCCAGTCCTTGTAGTAGATTTCGGTACCGTCTTTTGTGATGATCGTAGGCATGGGAGTTGTATCCTTTCGCTGGTTTGTTTGATTTCCGGTTGCGCGGGCATCTGGGGGCAGCTAACCCACCACCCAATTGCGCCAGTATCTGATGCTGGTGGTTGGAAAAGGTGGCGGGGGACGCCGTATGTAACGGGATATCACCCTTGGTGTAACTTCCTTGGATAACCCTAGTACGACGACCCCGGGTGTCAATTAATCGATATACGTACGTTGAGGTTGCTGCGCGTGGCCTCCGAATAAGGGCAAACAATGTGCGCAGCATCGACGATTTCCCTAGCCTGCACAGCCTCCACGCCTGGCAGAGTGATGGCGAGCGCAACATCGAGCCCAAAGCCCTTGCCGTCCTCGCGCGGACCAATGCCAACTGTTGCAGTGACAGCGCTCTCCTCGGATAGCTTCACCTTTTTCTGACCAGCGACGTATTTGATCGCGCCAAGAAAGCAGGCGGAATAGCCGGCGCCGAAGAGCTGTTCCGGATTGGTGCCGTCACCGCCACTGCCGCCAAGCTCCTTCGGCGTTGAAAGTGTAATTTGCAGGCGTCCATCTTCGCTTGCTGCACGGCCCTCGCGGCCACCGGTTGCTGTCGCCTTCGTTGTGTAGAGAATGCTCATCACTTGTTCCTTAGATTGGTTGTTCAGCACGCATTAAATCGCACACAATTAAATTGTGCGCAATAGATATTTTGATATGTGGCGAAAAATTAAATGATGCGCAATTCAATTGCCTTTGCTATCTTGCACTGCCTTGGAAGGATACTGAACAATGAACGCAACATCGGGAAATGCACCGGACTCTTTCCTCAAACTGGAAAACTTCCTGTGCTTCGCCATCTACTCGACCGCCAACGCTGTTACGCGTGCCTACCAGCCGCGCCTGGCGGCGCTCGGCCTGACCTACCCGCAATATCTTGTGATGGTGGTGCTCTGGGAGCGGGAAAACCAGACGGTTAAATCGATCGGGGAAAAGCTCAGCCTCGATTCAGGCACGCTGACCCCGCTTCTAAAACGTCTGGAGAGCGCGGGCTTGATCACACGACGCCGCGATACGGTGGATGAGCGTCAGGTTCTGATCGGGCTTACGGATGACGGTCGCACCACGCGAAAACGCGCCGAAGCCATCCCCATTGCAATCGGACAGGCTTTTGGCTGCACTCTGGGCGAAGCAAAAGACCTACGCGCCGAATTAATGACTGTGCGCGACAATCTCATTGCCAGCATCGACAAGGCAAAATAAAAGGGCGCGGTCTCCCGCGCCCTTCTGCAGTTCAAATGTCTGATGATCAGGCCGCGATCTTTTTCGGCTGAATGAGCCCGCGCGCCACGAGAAGCTCGGCAATCTGGATCGCATTAAGCGCCGCACCCTTGCGCAGGTTGTCGGAAACGATCCAAATGGAAAGACCGTTTTCGACCGTAATATCTTCGCGGATACGTGAAATATAAGTCGCATCTTCACCGGCGGCTTCGTAAGGCGTGATATAACCGCCATCCTCGTGGCGATCAACAACCAGGCATCCGGGCGCATCGCTCAGAATGTCGCGGGCTTCCTCGGCACTCATCGGGCTTTCGAATTCGATATTTACCGCTTCCGAGTGACCGATGAATACCGGTACACGGACGCAGGTCGCCGTAAGCTTGATCTTCGGATCAAGCATCTTCTTGGTCTCGGCGACCATCTTCCATTCTTCCTTGGTCGAGCCATCTTCCATAAAGACGTCGATGTGCGGAATGACATTGAAAGCAATGCGCTTGGTAAATTTCTTGGCTTCCACCGGATCGGCGACGAATACCGCCCGCGACTGCTGAAACAGTTCGTCCATGCCGTCCTTGCCGGCGCCCGACACGGATTGATAGGTCGCGATGACCAGACGCTTGATCCTGGCCTTGTCATGCAACGGCTTCAATGCGACCACGAGCTGAGCAGTCGAGCAGTTCGGATTGGCGATGATATTCTTCTTGGTGAAGCCGGTAATTGCGTCGGGATTAACTTCCGGCACGATCAGCGGTACGTTTGAATCGTAACGCCATGCGGAGGAGTTATCGATGACAACGCAACCCTGCGCGCCGATCTTCGGCGACCATTCCTTCGAGACATTGCCGCCGGCAGACATGAGGCAAATGTCCGTATCGGAAAAATCGTAGTTATCGAGGTTTTTGACCTTGAGCGTCCGGTCGCCAAAGGACACCTCGGTTCCCTGTGAACGGCGCGAGGCGAGCGCCACGACTTCGCTGACCGGAAAGCCACGCTCCTCCAGTATTGTAAGCATTTCGCGGCCCACATTGCCTGTGGCACCAACAACCGCAACCTTGAAACTCATCTGTAATATCTCCTGTCCCTCTCTGCTGTATAAACCCGCTGGCCACTGCGGGTCTTCTCCCCCGGGCCGGACCCGGGAGGGGGCGAGCAGGCCAAGGGAAATCAGACCGTTTTGGTGGTCGTTTTCGCAGTCTGTTTGGCCGAAATTTTAAGGGCAAGAGCACGCGCGTCAATGCCTCCGGCAAGCTTGCCGGAACCGTTCGTCAAAAAAAGCGCTGTTGATTCGCCACCCATGGCGGGCATCTCCTTGTCCGCCTGTGCTTGTACGCGGTTTCGGTAAAGAGTCAATTGTCTCGGCAAATGACAAGAATATGTCGTGTTACGCACAATTTTCGCCAATTGACGTAAGCTGCGGGCTTTGCTTTGATCAATATATGGTGAACACTTCATCCGTATTATCGGGTGCGTGACCTTTGGGGGGAAATTCCGGAGGACATTCACCAGCGCGTTGTCAACGGCGGAGCAATCGGCTCCGCGGACGACCATGCGTAGTGTCGACAGATGAGAACATGGCACAGGGGTTACCAGTCATGTTCTTAGCTCAACTGCTGTTTTCTGGGAGGAAATGAGATGGCAACCACTTCTGTGGCCGACACTTCTAGTCGGGGTATGACGAGAGAGGAAAAGAAGGTTATCTTCGCTTCTTCGCTCGGAACGGTTTTTGAATGGTACGATTTTTATCTTTATGGCTCTCTGGCCGCTTTCATCGGTACCGCTTTCTTCAGTGAGTATCCGGAAGCGACGCGCAATATCTTCGCGCTGCTGGCTTTCGCGGCAGGCTTCCTGGTTCGGCCATTCGGTGCCCTCGTTTTCGGGCGCATCGGCGATCTGGTCGGCCGTAAATACACATTCCTCGTCACCATCATGATCATGGGTCTGTCAACCTTCCTTGTTGGTATTCTTCCAGGTTCAGCCAGTTGGGGTATTGCCGCGCCCATCATTCTGATTGCCCTGCGCATGCTGCAGGGACTAGCTCTCGGCGGTGAATATGGCGGCGCAGCAACGTATGTCGCTGAACACGCGCCAAACAATAGACGCGGCTACTATACGTCCTGGATTCAGACCACAGCAACACTTGGTCTCTTCCTTTCCCTCATCGTCATCCTGATCATTCAGAATTGGCTCGGTAAGGAAGCGTTTGCTGCATGGGGTTGGCGTATTCCATTCATTCTATCTTTTATTCTCCTCGGTATTTCCGTCTGGATCCGTTTGTCCCTGAGCGAATCGCCAGCGTTCCAAAGGATGAAGGAGGAGGGTAAAGGCTCCAAGGCACCGCTATCGGAAGCCTTCGGCCAATGGAAAAATGCGAAGATCGCCCTCATCGCACTCCTGGGTCTCACGGCAGGCCAGGCCGTTGTGTGGTATTGCGGCCAGTTCTACGCATTGTTCTTCCTGCAGAACGTTTTGAAGGTCGACGGGCAGGCGGTTAACATCATGATCGCCATCGCCCTTCTGCTTGGCACCGGCTTCTTCGTGTTCTTCGGCTGGCTGTCAGACAAGATTGGCCGCAAGCCGATCATCATGGCTGGATTGGCGCTCGCTATCGTCACCTACTTCCCGCTGTTCAAGGCGCTGACCTGGGCGGCAAACCCTGCACTTGCCGCGGCACAGCAAAACGTTCGTGCGACCGTGACAGCTGCACCTGGCGACTGCAAGTTCCAGTTCAACCCGACTGGCACGGCAAAGTTCACCACGTCCTGCGATATCGCGACATCATTCCTGACCCGGAACTCGGTACCGTATGACGTTGTTGCGACCGCTACACCGGGCACAGTAGCGACGGTGAAGATCGGCTCGGAAACGGTTGAGTCCTACGACGCAACAGCTGCCGGGGCGGACGCAAAGGCAAAGGACGCGACTTTCGCCAAGAGCGTCAACATCGCACTTCAAGACGGCGGCTATCCCCTTGTCCGTGATCCGGTGAAGGTCGCCGATTCCAAACTGGATGCATTGGTCGCGGCCAACCCGAAATTGGCTCTCGATGCTGCCGCAATCCGGGCTGGCGAAAAGACGCTCGTTCCGGTTGATCAAGCGATCAAGGACAAGTTACTGACCGCGGAAGAGGCCGCCGGTACAACCGAGGTGCCAGTCTATAGTGTTCCAGGCGCAGGCGCATTCAAGATGGTTGCCGATCCGGCCGCTGTCAACTGGACGAAAGTAATCGCGATCTTGTTCGTGCTCGTGCTCTATGTGACAATGGTTTATGGTCCCATTGCCGCAATCCTCGTCGAGATGTTCCCAACCCGGATCCGCTACACCGGCATGTCCTTGCCCTATCATATTGGTAATGGCTGGTTCGGTGGCCTGCTTCCGGCGACTGTCTTCGCAATGAGCGCGTTCAAGGGCGATATCTACTACGGCCTGTGGTATCCGATCATCGTTGCAGCCATGACCCTGATAATCGGCCTCATCTTTGTCCGCGATACCAAGGGAGTCGATCTCCACGACATTAAGTAACCCGGTAAACTAAAAAGCCCGGCATGATTTCTCATGCCGGGCTTTTTGTTTGTCCAGACTACGGTATCACATTGCTAGAGCCCGGAACTTGGCGAGAATTGCATCGCCCATTTCGACGGTCCCGATTTTGGTCTTGCCTTCCGACATGATATCCCCCGTACGAAGCCCATCGTCGAGCACGCCAGCTATGGCCGCCTCCAACCTGTCAGCTTCGGCGACCATATTGAACGAGTATCGCAAACACATTGCGAACGACGCGATCATGGCAATCGGGTTGGCTGCGCCTGTCCCGGCAATATCCGGCGCCGAGCCGTGAACCGGCTCATAAAGCGCCTTGCGCTTGCCAGTCTTGGCGTCGGGCGCACCGAGTGAAGCCGACGGCAGCATGCCGAGCGAACCCGTAAGCATTGCCGCGATATCGGAAAGCATGTCACCAAACAGATTATCAGTGACAATGACGTCGAACTGTTTGGGCCAGCGGACGAGCTGCATGCCGCCGGCATCGGCCAGCATGTGTTCGAGTTTTACATCTGAGTATTTCGCCTTGTGGGTAGCCGTGACCACTTCATTCCACAAAACGCCCGACATCATGACGTTGCGCTTTTCCATCGACGTCACCTTGTTGGCGCGTGTCCGCGCCAGCTCAAAGGCAACGCCAGAGATACGCTCGATCTCATAGGTGTCATAGACCTGTGTATCGATGCCGCGCTTCTGGCCGTTACCAAGGTCGCGAATTTCCTTGGGTTCGCCGAAATAGACGCCACCGGTCAGTTCGCGGACGATCAGTATGTCGAGACCTTCGACGATTTCCTTCTTCAAGGACGATGAATCGGCAAGCGCCGGATAGCAAATCGCCGGCCGCAGATTGGCAAAGAGCTCCATGTCCTTGCGAAGGCGTAGAAGACCCGCCTCGGGGCGCACATCATAGGGGACGGTGTCCCATTTTGGTCCGCCAACGGCGCCAAACAGGACCGCATCGGCGGCCAGGGCTTTTGCCATATCGGCCTCGGAGATCGCCTTGCCGTGTGCATCGTAGGCACAGCCGCCAACGAGCCCCTCCTCCAGCGAGAAGTCACTCTCCAATTCCGCATTCATATAGGCAATGATCTTGCGGACTTCGGCCATTGCCTCGGGGCCAATACCATCCCCCGGAAGGAGGAGAAGCTTTTTTGCTGCCATTGTAGAACCTCACATAAGACGCAGAAAAAAGCCCGGAAAACCGGGCTTTCAGATTAGGAAACTGGTTTCAGGCCCAAGGATGCTTTTCGGCATTGGCCGCTTCGAAATTGTCGATCTTCGTCGCCTTTTCCATGGTCAGGCCGATATCGTCGAGACCATTGAGCATGCAGTAGCGGCGGAACTCATCAAGTTCGAAAGTGATCGTGCCGCCATCCGGGCCCTTGATCGTCATTTCTTCGAGATCGATGGAAATTGTCGCATTTGCACCGCGCTGCGCGTCATCCATCAGCTTGTCGAGATCTTCCTGGCTGACCCGGATCGGCAAAATGCCGTTCTTGAAGCAGTTATTGTAAAAAATGTCGGCAAAACTGGTCGAAATTACACAGCGGATGCCAAAATCCAGAAGGGCCCATGGCGCATGTTCACGGCTGGAGCCGCACCCGAAATTATCGCCGGCGACAAGGATCTGCGCCTTGCGATAGGCTGGCTTATTGAGAACAAAATCGGGGTTTTCCGAGCCATCTTCATTGTAACGCATTTCGGCAAAAAGACCGGTCCCAAGACCCGTGCGCTTGATCGTCTTCAGGTAGTCCTTCGGAATGATCATGTCGGTATCGACGTTGATGATCGGCAGCGGAGCTGCGACGCCGGTGAGCTTGGTGAATTTGTCCATGATATCTGCCTGTAGATATTGGGTAATGACTTTGCGTTTCGCTTTACACCAGCTTTACCTTGAATCAAAGCTTTTCGCCTGTGGCACTTTGAGCCGAAGTCCTCAATCCCTTGTGATTGCCCTTGTCTTGACGGTCTGATCGAGGCAAAACAGCTGAATGATCCGGACTTTCCGCCCTCGCCGATCCGTGCTGTATGTTCCCGCTTCGAACAACCGGGCACTGGTCAAAGCGGCAATGCTTGATGCCGACGCGATCATCTTCGATCTGGAGGATGCCGTAGCCCCCGACGTCAAGGAGGACGCGCGCGAGGCGTTGCGGGAATACTTCCTCACCTATCCCCAAAGCAAAGCCGAACGCGTTGTCCGCATTAATGGCCTTGCGAGCGAATGGGGCGCCGAGGATTTGCTTGCTGCTCGTGCCTGCAGACCTGACGCTATCCTCCTGCCCAAGGTGGAGACTCCGCAGGATGTCACTGGCGTTGCCGAAATTCTCGAAGAGACCGATGCTTCCGAGGGCATTCGTCTCTGGGCGATGATCGAAACGCCGCGCGGGATTCTCAATGCCGATGAAATCGCCGAGCTTGGATTGCGATCGACGGCGCGGCTCGAGTGTTTTGTCATCGGGACCAACGATATTTCGAAGGAAACCGGCACGAAAGGGCGCGGCGCTCTAATGCCATGGCTCATGCAAGTTCTGTTGTGTGCCAAAGCTGGAAAGCTCGATATCATCGACGGCGTTTACAACGACTTCTCCGACCTCGACGGGTTTGCGGCCGAATGCACCGAGGCCGTTCGGATGGGTTTCGACGGAAAATCCCTGATTCATCCATCACAGATTGAAACGGCAAACACGTCCTTCTTTCCCGACACGAGCTCTGTCGCAGAAGCCAGGTTGATCGTTGAGGCATTCTCCAATCGGGAGAACCTTGATAAGGGCGTCACTTCGCTGAATGGCAAGATGGTGGAACGCCTGCACCTCGAAATGGCAAAAAAGCTACTGGCAAAACTCGACATAATCGGCGAAAAATGAAATCGGCGTTGGCTGATCTCGGCGTAGATTAGGGAAAGAAACCTCACATGAAATTGTACCGGATTTTAACAGGCCCCGATGATGCAAGTTTCTGTCACAAGGTGACGGCAGCCATAAACAACGGCTGGCACATTTATGGTTCGCCTACCTATGCGTTTAATTCGGCAACAGGCGTGATGCAATGCGGTCAAGCTGTGGTCAAGGATATTGATGGCGTCGACTACGAACCCGGGATCAAGCTGAGCGATTACTAGAGCAACCACTATTCTACGCTTGCCTCTATGCGCTCCATATCCTCGTCTGACAGACCGAAATGATGGCCGATTTCGTGGATGAGAATGTGAGCGACGATGTCGCCAAGCGCTTCCTCATATTCCGCCCAGTAGTCCAGAACGGCACGGCGGTAGATGGTGATCCGGTTGGGCTGCTCGCCAGTTTGCAGGGAAAACCGCTCCCCGATACCGGTCCCTTCAAAAAGGCCAAGCAAATCGAAGGGCGATTCGAGTCCCATATCCTCGATAATCTGGTCGTCGGGAAACTCGGATACCTGAATTGTAATGTCGCCGCATAGCGCACGGAACGTTTCAGGTAGATGTGCATAAGCCTCGATCGCCAATGATTCGATCTCGCCCAGCGATGGCGACAGGCGATTGGCCCAGTCGGCGGTTTGGTTACTTCTGGCCATCATGACTCCTGGAGAGCTCTTCTGGCTTCATATAGGGCCTTTGCCCCACAGATGCGAGTGGGCGTTATCGCGGTCAGGACCGAGCGGTCCCTGCGACCAATAATCGTTCCATTCGCCGGAAACTCTCGACCAGAACAGCCGAGTCGTTCAAACCATGGGCGAGCATGATTCCACCTTGCCATTCCGCCACCGCATTGCGTGCTATGCCCAAGGCGCTCGAAGGGCGAATACCGGAACGGCCGAGTTCTCTCCCTATGAAACCGATGAGCAAACTGAACGTCTCGGCGGCCCGCCCCGCGGCTTCAGGCGATTCATGTCTGAAGTCCCGAATTCCCAGAGCAATCGGACATCCATGCTCCACCCGGCTTTTGAGTGAGTGAGCAAGTTTCTCGATAAGAAGCTTTAAACGTGTACGCGGATTCTGGTCGGCGTCTGTGATTTCCGCCAGCATACCTTCAGTCTCGGCCACGAAGATATCGGCGACACCAAGCGCCAGTTCAGCCTTGCTCTTGAAGTAATAGTAGATATTCCCAAGTGGCACGCCAGAATCCGTTGCGATATCAGCCAGACTCGTCGTCGCATAACCCTGTCGCCAGAACAATCCGGCCGCCGTAGCAATCAGAATTTCGCGTTTGTCATTGCGCTTTATCATATTCGCAAGCCAGTCAGTTGCACAACTGACTGAGACTATGCCGCAAACAATCCTGTATGAAAAGCCTTGGTGAAACTCAATCCTCGATTGGGCGCGCTTCCGATGGCAGCATGATCGGAATACCGTCTCTCACCGGATAGGCCAAATGTGCCGATTTGGAAATCAGTTCTGACCGTTTCTGATCGTAAACGAGCGGGCCTTTGGTCAAGGGGCAGACCAACAGCTCAAGCAACTTGCGATCGATCACTGTTTCGCGTTTCTCTTCAGTCATGCCTCTTCCCTGAAGTATCTCACTGGAGGCTGCCTTCATAATCGTCCTGATCCTTGGCGAGCGCAATCTCGGTAATAGCGATCAACGTTTCGGCTCGCGTCTTTAAATCCGCGGCCTCCAGGAGCGCCTGTTTTTCCGCAGCACCAAAGGGCGACATCATCGCCAGCGCGTTGACCAGCGTCTCATTGCCGGCCCGCGAGATGCCGTCCCAATCAGCTTCAAGGCTGTTGGCGTCGAGATAAGCACGAAACACGCGCAGTAATGCGAGCCTGTCCACTTCTGAATCATCCGGTTCGTCGAGATCGGCACGGAGTGGCGCGATCTTGCATTGGCGAAACGGAGTGCGGGTCGAGAGCTCCTTGATGACCCGGAAGCGGCATATGCCCTGAAGCGTTATCAGCAAACGGCCATCGCCGGTTTCAGCGAAAGACGTGATCCGGCCGAGGCAGCCAACCTCACACAGATCGACGCCATCCTCATTATCCTGATCGAAACGCGGCTGGATCATGCCGATTATTCGCTTGCCGCTAAGCGCGGCGTCCACCATTGCTAGATAGCGCAGTTCGAAAATGTTGAGCGGCAGCTGCCCGCCAGGAAGCAGCAGCGCACCCGAGAGGGGAAAGATCGGCACGTTTTCAGGAATATCATTCAACGTCCGATAACGAACATTTCCAGCTTGCATTGCCTACTCCGGCCCGAAAAAATCGTGGTCTCGGCCATTGTGCCTGATTTCTCTCAAGAGAACAGCAGGGAAGATAATTTGCGACGTGCAGTGACCGAGGCTTCATCCGCCGCTCCCCAGGCGTCAAAAAACTGCAACAGCTGTTTGCGGGCGCCATCGTCGTTCCATGCCCGATCAGCCTTCATGATTGCAAGAAGCTGATCGGCGGCTTCGTGGCGCTGGCCTTTGGCATTCAGAATCATCGCAAGGTCGAAGCGTGCCCCGTAATCCTTGGGGTTTTCCTGGAGCCGCGCCTCCAACGCCACCGGATCGCCAAGTTTTGCCACCTGCTCAGCCAATGCGATCTTGGCCTCGGCGGCACGGACACCCGCATCGTCTTTGTTGGCGGCAGGCACTTGCTCCAAGGTGGCTTTGGCCTTTTCGAGATCATTGAGCTCGATCAAACAATTGGCCAGCCCCGCAAGCGCCGCTACGTGGTCCGGTACTTCGCCAAGGATGGCAGAATAAATTTGGGCCGCCTGCTCGACATCGCCGGCTTCTAAAGCATGAGCCGCTGCGTCGAGTGCCGACTGGATGGCCGCATCCCTGCCCCCATCGGGTGACGCAATACGATCGATGAATTCTGTCACCTTTGATTCCGGGAGCGCTCCCATGAAGCCATCCAGCGGCTTGCCGTCAGCGAAGGCGATGACAGCGGGAATGGACTGGATTCCAAGCTGGCCGGCGATAGCCGGATGGTCGTCGATATTCATCTTGACGAGCTTGACTCGTCCGCCAGCTGCGCGAACTGCCTTTTCGAGAACAGGCGTGAGCTGTTTGCACGGTCCGCACCATGGAGCCCAGAAATCCACAAGGACCGGCTGGCTTTTCGATTCAGCAATCACATCTTTGGAAAAAGCTGCCGTGGTCGTTTCCTTGATCAGGTCGGCGGCGCTGGGCGCAGCTCCGTTTGGAGATGGCGTTCCATAGGACACGGTCTGGGCGCCAGAGGCTGCGCCATAGCCGCTGCCGAACGGGTTATCTATTTTGCTCATGAAATTCTCCCGTCATCTGCCCTTCCATTCAACCACAACCTCTTGTAATCGCCAACTCATGTAACGGCTATCAGTTTGGGGTCGCCACATCGATTTTCAAGATGAGAGGTTCGTGTCCAGTCATCTTGAGGAACGCCAGAAGGTCTTCGCGCCGGATCGATGTCGTGGCCTCATTCGTCAAAGGATGGGCATTGACAATGTCGTGCTGCATGAGCTTTTCGTCCAGCACCACACGGACGTGGTGCTGCGTGTCATT
The DNA here is from genome assembly GCF_014192095.1 of Phyllobacterium trifolii. Taxonomy (GTDB): domain Bacteria; phylum Pseudomonadota; class Alphaproteobacteria; order Rhizobiales; family Rhizobiaceae; genus Phyllobacterium; species Phyllobacterium trifolii. The sequence goes on along the minus strand of NZ_JACHXN010000005.1, from coordinate 144,465 downwards.
GATCAACCCAAACACACTGACGGCCCCGGGCGTCAGTCCAAGATACTCGAGCAGTTTTTCCGGCTTGCCAAACGATACACGGCTCGAAGCGCCGATCTTGCCATGAATTGTCTTGAGATCGACCTCAGCGTCCTCGTCCACTGTCACGAGAAAGTAGTTGTCTTTCTTGTCCTTGAGAAAGAGATTTTTGGTATGAGCGCCGGATACCTGCCCACGCAGGTTTTGGGCCTCAGCTACCGTAAACACAGCGGCATGACGAATCGTCGACACCTCGATGCCCATGTCGCCGAGATATTGCATCAACTCATCAAATGTCTTGCCCATGACGGCCTTTTCGCTGGTCTGTCGTGTAATAACTGTGTGTTGTCGTAATGGTTCAGGGGCTCTTCCTCAAGCGGAAAGCCGCATCCGGCAAAGGTTCATGACCGATTTCTACCATATCTCGCAGAAGGCGAAATTTCCCTGTTGCAATTAGCCGGCGCTTAGGCCATATAGGCCCCGCTTCGCAAGACTTAACTGGCATATGCGGGAGTAGCTCAGGGGTAGAGCACAACCTTGCCAAGGTTGGGGTCGAGGGTTCGAATCCCTTCTCCCGCTCCAGTTGTCCGAAGTTCAAAAGGCTCAGGTTTACCTGGGCCTTTTTGCTGTTTGGGTGCATAATAGTCGACGCTCACGGGCCACGTTGCAATTGCAATCCTTGCTGAAATGGGTAAACCCATGGCCATGGCACAAAAGAAAGCGCACGAAGTTGATTCTTTCCTGAAACGGCTGGATCGCGCCTATCCAATCGTTTTACTTTACGGACCGGACAAAGGCCTGGTGAGTGAGCGAGCCGACCTTTTTATCAAGCTCACCGGCCTTGCGAAAGACGATCCCTTTGCAGTCATTCGTCTTGACGCTGACGATGTCAACGCCGAGCCAGGCAGGCTTTCTGACGAGGCAAACACGATTTCCATGTTTGGTGGCGAGCGTTTGATATGGGTGCGCAGTGCGGCAGGCCAGAAAGGGCTCACTGACGCCGTCGGCTTCCTTGCCAAAAACCCGCCCACTGACACGTTTATCCTGATCGAGGCTGGGGACCTTAAAAAAGGTGCTGGTTTACGTGGCATCGTCGAGCAGAGCCCCAGCGCTATGGCCCTTCCCTGCTACAGCGACGATGCACGCGGAATTGATGGCACTATCGACGATGTGCTGGCGAAGAACCGGCTGCAGATCGCGCTTGACGCTCGCAATCTTCTGAAGGAAAGCCTTGGCGGTGATCGTCTCGCAACACGAGCCGAGCTCGAGAAGATTTGCCTTTACGCATACGGCAAAGAGCGGATCTCTATTGACGATGTGCGCGAGATCATCGGGGACGTCAGCGCCGTCTCCTATGAGACAATTGTCGATGCGATGATGGTTGGCAACATCATCGATTTCACTCACGCATTTGATCGCGTCATCGGGACCGGTTCATCAAGTTTTCTTGTCCTCAGCGCTGCAATCCGCCAGTTTCAGTCGTTACAAACGTTACGTTACGGCATGGAAAACGAAGGAAAAAATGCGAGTCTCGCCGTTACGGCTACCAGACCTCCAATTTTCTTCGCACGGAAAAAACTGGTAGAAACTGCTCTTCGGCATTGGACGACGCAATCATGCGCGCGTGCTATCGAGCGGTTGCAACGAACGGTCCTTGAGAGCCGGCGCAACGCAGCGCTGGCCGTCCCGATCATCCGGCAATCCATGATTGCCCTCGCGGCCGAGGCAGCGCGTGGAGCGCGCAACAGCCGTTGAAAAATTTGGTCAGGCGAGACCGCCCCACTTCGCACGATTTTGAAGGCGCTGGCAGATCTCATCGAGCTGCTCCAGCGTCGTATAATGGATGCGGACATCGCCACCATTGTTCACGTGATTGACCGATACGCGCATTCCCATGACATCTGAAAGCAGCTTCTCCAAGGCCTTGGTATCCGCGTCCTTGCCCTCTCCGGGCTCGGCTTTCCGCTTGACAGCTGACGGCTTGCCACCATCCTGCGCAAGCGCTTCAGCCTGGCGTACTGACAAGCCACCCTTAATGATTTTTTCGGCAAGCGCAGATGGGTCTTCCGTCGTGATGAGGGTGCGAGCGTGGCCGGCCGACAACGAACCATTTGTAATCATGTCGCGCACGGAGTCAGGCAGTTTGAGCAGCCGCAGCGTATTGGCAACGTGACTACGGCTCTTGCCGATCACCTGTGCCAGATCGGCTTGGGTGTACTCGTGATCATCGATAAGCTGTTGATATCCCATACCTTCTTCGATGGGATTGAGGTCGGCGCGCTGCACGTTTTCGATAATTGCGAGTTCAAGCGCGACGCGATCATCAACTTCGCGGATAATGACCGGGACTGTCGCAAGTCCGGCGCGCTGGGCCGCACGCCAGCGGCGTTCACCCGCAATCAACTCGTAGTGGCCGGGAGAATCCTTTGCCGGACGAACGACCACTGGCTGGACGATGCCATGCTCCCGGATCGACTGCGTCAGATCTTCAAGATCGCCTTCCGTAAATTGGCGGCGGGGGTTGCGAGGATTTCGCGTTATGAATTCGATGGGAACTTGGCGATCCAAATTCGCTAAAGGCTGCGGGTCAACTTCATCAGGCACGCGGTCCATTTCGCCTATCAGGGCTGCCAGACCGCGGCCCAAACGTTTTTTTGACAGGTCTTCATTCATTGTAACAGGGCTCTCATAAATGTTTCGTATTCGAATCGATATTTACGCCGCACGTAAATGGCGCTCTCTCTGAATAACCTCAGATGCGAGCTGCAGATAAGCTTGGCTGCCCGCGCATTTAAGGTCGTATAGAATCGCTGGAATTCCGTAGGATGGCGCCTCGGAAACCCGAACATTGCGCGGTATGACTGTCCGGTAAACCTTGTCGCCCATGAACGAGCGCACATCATCCACGACCTGAGTTGCAAGATTGTTACGCCCGTCGAACATGGTAAGTACGATCCCCTGGATCGTCAGATTTGGATTAAGCACCGTTCTGACCTGATTGACCGTCTCCAAGAGCTGGCTTAATCCTTCTAGCGCGAAGAACTCGCACTGCAATGGAACCAGGACCGAATCGGCCGCAGCCATCGCATTCATTGTCAATAGATTGAGCGATGGAGGGCAGTCGATCAAGATGTAGGTGAACGGGGACGCCTTCATACCGCCACGAAACGCCTTGCGGAGCCGCGTAGCGCGGTCAGACGCGTTCGAGATCTCCATTTCGACGCCAAGAAGGTCCAACGTAGATGGAATTAACGACAAATTCGGCACCGCCGTTGGCACGGCCGCCTCCTCGACCGAAGCCGCCTGCATCAGGACGTCGTAGGACGATATCGTTCGATTCTTACGATCGATTCCGAGGCCTGTGCTGGCATTGCCCTGAGGATCAAGGTCAACAATCAGCACAGTCTCGCCAATAGCAGCCAATGCCGTGGCTAGATTGATCGCGGTCGTGGTTTTACCCACTCCGCCCTTTTGATTGGCTATGGTAATGATGCGAGTCTGGCTGTTCATCGCTTGGCTTCCTGAGCAAAACGTTGATCGGGGCCGATCAAGCGAATGCAAATTCTATACGTTCGTGTCGGTCCGTCTCAAATTGCTGATTTGCAGGACTACAGAATCTTTGTCGACGGCACTTTCACGTTCTACCAGATCAAACGACCATGCGTCACGGCTTTCCTCGATTTCCCTGCGGTAATCCCGTCCTTTTTGAAAAAGTGCTACTGCACCCCAGGTCAACCAAGGCTCCGCAAGCGTAAATAAGCTGCTCAACGAGGCAAGAGCGCGAGCAGTTATGATATCCGGAGTAGCTATTTTGGCCCATGCAGTATCGATTCGCATCGCATGGACGGTCCCAGGGGCGGAGAATTGGCCAATCGCTGTGCGCAGAAAAGCAGCCTTCTTGCCATTGCTTTCGACCAGATCGATACTGCTCCCGGAGCGTTGTTTCAGAAGAATTGCCAGCACAATACCGGGAAACCCACCGCCAGAACCAAGATCAAGCCACTTCAGGGCATTTGGCGCCATATCGAAAAGTTGAGCACTGTCCACGATATGCCGTTCCCATAGCTGATCGAGTGTTGAGGGCGATGCCAGATTGATAGCTTTTGACCACTTGCGGAACAACTCTTCAAAACCGATAAGGTTATCCACTGTTTCACGTGAAACATTGGATAATACGTCTTGTAGACGTTTTTCCCGACCTGGAATCACGCCACATCACGCGTAACGGTCCGGCGTATTTGCGTGATGATGAGCGCCAAGGCTGCCGGGGTCATACCATCAATGCGCTGAGCTTCGGCAATCGATCGCGGCTGCCGTTGCTTCAACTTTTGCTTTAGCTCATTTGACAGGCCCGGTGTTGTAGAAAAATCAATCGACTGCGGAATCAGCAAGGATTCTTCGCGCTCCATGGCCGCTACGTCGGCCTTCTGCCGGTCAAGATAGACGGCGTACTGTGCCTCAATCTCCAGCGCATCGGCAATGCGACCGTCGATATCACAAAGCTCCGGCCAGATTTGCTTGAGACGGGCGAAGTCGATATCCGGGAATGCCAACAGATCATAGGCCGAGCGCCGGATGCCATCCTGATTCAAATGGAGGTCCGCCCGCGCCGCCGCATTGGGGGTGATCGTCAAACCCTTTGCGAGTTCGCGCGCTGCGTCGAGATCATGCGTCCGGCCAGCAAAACGTTCCTTGCGCGCCGTGCCGAGAATGCCAAGCCGTTCAGCCATCGGAGTCAAGCGTTCATCAGCATTGTCCGCCCGAAGCGACAATCGGAATTCCGCCCGCGATGTAAACATGCGATATGGCTCGCTTACGCCGCGGGACGTAAGATCGTCCACCATGACGCCAATATAGGCCTCCGTCCGTTGGATAATGACAGGGGCGGAACCGGCAGCGAGACGAGCCGCATTGAGACCGGCAAGCAAACCTTGTGCAGCGGCTTCCTCATAACCTGTGGTGCCGTTGATCTGGCCCGCCATGAACAGGCCCGAAATACGACGTGCTTGCAAGCTGCGATCAAGTTCGCGGGGATCAATAAAATCATACTCGATGGCGTAGCCTGGCTGCAACATAACAGCATGTTCCAAACCCGGTATGGTCTTCAAGAGATCGAGCTGGACATCCTCCGGCAGCGAGGTCGAGATGCCGTTGGGATAAACGGTGTTGTCGTCGAGACCTTCCGGCTCAAGAAATATCTGGTGTCCGTCCCGATCCCCAAACTTTACGATCTTATCCTCAACGGACGGACAGTAACGCGGACCGACACCTTCAATGGAGCCGGAGTACATGGCCGATCGATGCAAGTTCGCTCGAATGATGGCATGTGTTTCCGGCGTCGTTCGCGTGATTCCGCAATCAATCTGCGGGTTCCGGATCGAATCCGTCATCAGCGAAAACGGCAAGGGATCCGCATCGGCGGATTGCATGTCCAGGTTCTGCCAATCGATCGAACGTCCGTCGAGCCGTGGCGGCGTGCCAGTCTTCAATCGTCCCAGCGCAAACTCATGTTTTGCCAAGGTATCTGAGAGGCCAAGGGCAGGGGCTTCGCCGATACGTCCCGCCGGGATCTGCTTTTCCCCAATATGGATGAGACCACGCAGAAACGTTCCCGTCGTTAGAACCGCTGACGCGCAGGATAGCACGCGCCCATCCATCAATTGGACTCCAATAACCCTGCCATTTTCAATAGCGAGATCACTGGCACCGCCCTCAACCACAGTTAAGTTGGCTTGCTCGGCAATTGCCTGTTGCATGGCTACGCGATAGAGCTTGCGATCCGCCTGGGTACGCGGCCCGCGGACTGCAGGACCCTTTCGCCTATTCAGCAAGCGAAACTGGATACCCGCGGCGTCGGCTACACGACCCATCAGTCCATCAAGTGCATCGATCTCGCGGACGAGGTGACCCTTGCCCAATCCCCCAATGGCCGGATTGCACGACATCACTCCGATCGTGTCAGCACGATGTGTGATCAGCGCCGTCCTTGCGCCAAAGCGCGCAGAGGCTGCCGCTGCTTCACAGCCGGCATGACCACCACCAATAATGATGACATCAAAAACGTCTTCCACGTACCAGAACTTTCAAAGATTCGAATCTGTGCCTTGATGGGCAAAACCGCACCGTGAGTCAAGTATGAGCGACTAAGACGTGTTTCACGTGAAACAATTTGACCTATCATTGTCCAAGCTTTCCCCTTGCCACGCCCTCCTCGGAGTCTGGCCATTGCTTGCGTGCCGGGAAGACGGGCGGTCGTCGAAGCGCGTCTTGGTAGAATAAAATGCGATCCGAAGACCGCCCGTCCGGCGTCTTTTGATCCCGTCCGTTCCGCTTGGGAGGCCTCGGCTTTGGCTGAACTGCTTCGCCCGCTGCCGAAAGCCCCTTTCGAAGTGCTCGTCCAGCACACGCCAGTCGTAGTACCGGCAGGGGAACCCTTGGACGGAACTTCCCCGGACAACGGGCCCGTACCCGCCATCGGAGGCGCCGATCCTCTCCCCACTTCGAACGGCTCCGGAAGCAGTTCCCTGTGGAAAGGACGGGGAGAAGGATAGCTCAGGTTTGGAGAGCGTGGATAAACGGCCACGATTATTGTTTGGAAAGAGCTCTTCCCTCTCCGTCATCCTCGGGCTTGACCCGAGGACCCACGGCCAAGGAGCGAAAACTTATCCACGATTTCGGCGAAATCCAGCCACCGCGGGCATCTACGATCGAGGACAGTGCTTCACTGAAATGCGTTGTGGCAACGCTATACCTCAACACTTCCTGGCCGTGGGTCCTCGGGTCAAGCCCGAGGATGACAGAGACGTCGGGATTCCATGCCGCTGTGCGTGTGGTTCGACAAGCATGAGGGAAATGGGTGGCTGCGGCGATAAACGCCGGGATTCAGTCCGCGGAATCGTCTACCAACGCTGGCACTAACGTGGAGGTCAGGGTTTTGCAAGCGTTGCCGACGCCTTAACGCACCGGAGACCTTATCCACGCCGGGCGTGTTTCACGTGAATCATTTTCCAATGCAGAACTGCGAAAAGACAACATCCAGTATATCTTCGACGTCCACATCCCCGGTTATCCTGCCCAACGAATGCGAGGCGCGACGCAAGTATTCGGCCCGAACTTCCAGAGGCGCCGCTTCGTCGTAAACCGCAGCCGTGACCTCCCGGATGGTTTCCGTCAGAAGTTCCATGTGCCGGCGACGTGTGGGCAATGGGTCAGAGAGATTACCCGCAGCAAGAGCTGCCCGGTTGGTGAGCGCCTCCAACAAATCATCCAGTCCTTCTCCGGTTCGGGTGGAGATAACCAGATCATATTTGGCAGCCGCCGAAGGCGGCGCGAGATCAGATTTCGTGCCAAGACGGAGTGTTACGCTATCTGCAACATCGTCCAGCGTAGGCGCAACCGGGTTCGATAGATCGGTTAATGTAATTATCAAATCCGCTGCGGACGCCTGTTCTCGAGCGCGGTCGATCCCAATTCTCTCGACCTTTCCCTCGGTTTCGCGCAAGCCAGCCGTATCGATAACCAGCACTGGAAGGCCGTTCAGATCGAGTTTTATCTCGATCAGGTCCCGCGTTGTACCCGGCTCGTCAGATACAATGGCAACGTCACGACCCGCCAGAGCATTAAGAAGGCTGGATTTGCCCGCATTCGGTGCGCCGACGATAACCACGCGAAAACCGTCGCGGACCATCGCACCACGTTTCGCGTCTGCAACATGCTTGCCAATGCGGTCGGCCAAATCGCGCATCAACCGCCAGACCTGATCGGAGACGGATCCTGGGACGTCCGATTCATCAGCAAAATCGAGCTCAGCTTCGATCAAAGCGCGCGCACGTATCAGTTCAGTGCGCCAGGAAGCATAGAGAGTTGCTTGAGCTCCAGAAGAGATCTGGAGCGCAAGCCTCCGTTGGCCATCGGTCTCCGCCGCTATCAAGTCGGCGAGGCCCTCAGCCACCGTCAGGTCGAATTTGCCATTGGCAAAAGCTCGGCGGGTAAACTCTCCCGCCTCCGCCAACCGGCAACCTTCAAATTTATACAAGGCATTAATCATAGCATCCACAACAGCCTTGCCGCCATGAAGATGAAGCTCAGCGCAATCTTCGCCAGTGAAGCTGGCCGGCGCAGGAAAGAACAGTGCCAGTCCACGATCGATGGGACTGTTCTCTGAATCCCTGAAGGATCGCAAGGCAGCAATCCTCGGGTCGGGAAGGCCGCCGGATATTGTTTCGATAACGAATCGAGTCTGCGGTCCGGAGATGCGTATAACAGCCACGCCGGACGGAAGCCTGCCGCTGGAGAGGGCGAAAATCGTATCGCCAAAAACATGGTTCTGTTTCATTTCATTCAATCCACGCCTACACTGGGCCTTGATAGACTGTCGCGTTTCATTCGAAAAGGGTGTTGCAGTTTCGATGTTTGATAAAGCCAATCTGCTCGGCCACGAATCCAGCCCCTATCTGCGCCAGCATGCGACAAACCCTGTCCACTGGCGGCCATGGGGCAAGCTCGCATTGGACGAGGCTCGAGAAGCCGGCAAGCCCATTCTATTATCCGTTGGCTACGCCGCCTGCCATTGGTGCCATGTCATGGCGCATGAGTGTTTCGAAGACGGTGAAGTCGCAGCGCTGATGAACGATCTCTACATCAATGTGAAAGTGGATCGCGAAGAACGGCCTGACATCGATCAGATCTATATGGCCGCTCTCGGTGCAATGGGCCAACAAGGCGGGTGGCCGCTGACCATGTTCCTCACGCCGGGGGCGGAGCCCTTCTGGGGCGGGACATATTTTCCCAAGCACTCCAAGTATGGCAGGCCGGGCTTCCTTGATGTGCTACGTTCGATCAGCTCAGCCTGGCTTCAGGATCGGACGCGCGTCGAGCAAAATGTCCGTCTGATTACCAAGCACGTGAGCGGGCGGCTTAATGCCCAAGCTGATTCTACGGCAATAAATAAAAATCTGTTCGATCAGTTCGCCGCAGATGTTTACAGCATGATCGACCTAGCTAAGGGAGGCCTATCTGGTGCCCCCAAGTTTCCAAATGCTCCTTTCATGGACACGCTGTGGCTATCCTGGCTCCGAAATGGCGAGATAGCTCATCGAGACGCTTTTCTAACCTGCCTGAAAACAATGCTTCAGGGCGGGATTTACGATCATCTAGGCGGCGGATTATCGCGCTATTCGGTCGATGACGATTGGCTGGTGCCGCACTTCGAAAAGATGCTCTACGACAATGCGCAGCTCATCCGCCACGCCACATACGCATATGCCCAGACCCAAGATGAATTGTTCCGTACCCGAATCGAAGAGACGGTCGGGTGGCTGCGACGTGAAATGCTTATCGACGGACGCTTTGCTTCCAGTCTTGACGCTGACAGCGAAGGGGAGGAGGGTCGCTTCTACGTCTGGGAGGCTGCCCAAATCCCTGATGAACCAGAATTCCAGACTTTCCGCCAAGTCTATGATGTGCACGAGGAGGGGAACTGGGAGGAAAAGACGATCCTCAATCGCCTCCACGCTCTCGACAGTCTCGATGCCGACGTTGAACGACAACTGGCCGGCGCAAGGCAGATGCTCTTTTCCATACGGGAGAACCGTGTTCGCCCCGGACGGGATGATAAAGCACTGACCGATTGGAACGGTCTGATGATCCGCGCGCTCGCAGAGGCTGCACGCGCATTCGATCGGCCGGATTGGTTGCAACTAGGCGCTACAGCTTATCGTTCCATATCCGAATCGACTGTGGATGGGCGGCTTCCGCATTCGGTCCTCGGTGAATCGAAACTGTTTCCAGGGCTATCATCAGACTATGCTTCGATGATCAACGCGGCTCTATCGCTCTATGAGGCGACGCAGGAAAAGCCATATATCAAGGATGCGCAGCATTGGCTGACAATGCTGGACAAATGGCACAAGACCGAAGACGGTAATTATGCGCTTAGCGCTTCTGACAGCGCGAATGTCATCATTCGCGTGCGCGGCGATCAGGATGAGGCAATACCCAGCGCCACCAGCCAGGTCATCGAAGCGATGACGCGGCTGGCGACGGTCGCGGGAGATGAGGAACTTCGGCAGAATGCGGAACGTATAGCTGAGAATGCGCTGGGCCGGGTGATCCAACAGCGTTACGGACAGGCTGGGGTTTTCAACAGCGCCAGCCTTCTTCTTGAGCCGTTGAAACTGGTTATCGTTGCGCCGGAGTTAGACCATCCCCTTATGAAACTGGCGGCTCACACACCTGACCCACGCCGTAGCGATATATGGATTGAGTTTCGCAAAGGCGAAAAGATGGAACTCGTTCCTGGCGCCGGCGAGGTCACAATAAACAAACCCGCAGCCTATTTGTGCCGCGGGTTCGTCTGTCTTGCACCAGTGGAGACAACCGAAGAGCTTCAAGCACTGCTTCGGCCAAATCCTTAAACATTACGTATTCATCGAATCGAAGAATTCACCGTTGGTCTTGGTCTGCTTGAGCTTGTCGATAAGGAACTCGATTGCATCTGTCGTGCCCATGGGAGCGAGAATACGGCGCAGAACGAAAATCTTCTGCAAATCCTGACGCGGCACGAGAAGGTCTTCCTTACGCGTACCGGATTTCAGAATATCCATGGACGGGAAGATGCGCTTGTCGGCGACCTTGCGGTCGAGCACGATTTCGGAGTTGCCAGTACCCTTGAACTCTTCGAAGATGACTTCATCCATACGGCTGCCCGTATCGATCAGCGCTGTCGCGATAATTGTCAGCGAACCGCCTTCTTCGATATTACGCGCGGCACCAAAGAAACGCTTCGGCCTCTGCAGGGCATTGGCATCGACACCACCGGTCAATACCTTACCGGATGACGGCACCACGGTATTGTAGGCGCGGCCAAGCCGGGTAATGGAATCGAGCAGAATAACAACATCGCGGCCGTGTTCGACAAGACGCTTTGCCTTCTCGATAACCATCTCCGCGACCTGTACGTGGCGTGACGCGGGCTCATCGAAAGTAGACGACACGACTTCGCCCTTCACCGAGCGCTGCATGTCGGTCACTTCTTCCGGACGTTCGTCGATCAGAAGGACGATAAGATAGCATTCCGGATGATTGGCAGTGATCGAATGCGCAATATTCTGCAAGAGTACGGTTTTACCCGTGCGGGGCGGGGCAACAATCAGTCCGCGCTGGCCTTTGCCAAGTGGCGCGACCAGATCGATGACGCGAGCGGAAAGATCCTTGGTGGTAGGATTCTCCAGTTCCATCTTGAAGCGTTCATTTGGATAAAGCGGCGTCAGATTGTCAAAATGGATCTTGTGGCGGATTTTTTCCGGATCTTCGAAGTTGATGGTATTAACCTTGAGAAGGGCGAAATAGCGCTCACCTTCCTTCGGCCCGCGGATAGGCCCTTCCACTGTATCGCCTGTCTTCAGCGAAAAACGCCGGATCTGCGACGGTGAAATATAGATGTCATCGGGGCCCGGAAGATAATTGGCATTGGCAGAGCGCATGAAGCCGAAGCCATCCTGCAAAATCTCGACCACGCCTTCGCCGATGATTTCTACCTCCTGCGAGGCTAATTTTTTCAAGATCGCAAACATCAATTCCTGTTTGCGCATGACGCTGGCGTTTTCAACCTCAAGCGATTCGGCAAAGGCGAGAAGGTCAACCGCGGTCTTGTTCTTGAGTTCTTGTAGTTTCATTTCCTGCATGTGTGCGGAACTCTTAATTCTATTGGTGTGAAATGGGAAAGGGAAATGACGATGCCTGAATGCAGTGCCACTAAAAATGGCCGAAGATTGCTGTGGCGGTATTTCCGGAGAGGAGGCCCTTGTCTAGCCAATCATGGCCATAAGGGCAAGAGATTTCATCAGTGGTATTGATCACTGACTAAAATTTTTATTATCGATCAAAATGGCTTTATGATGACCATGATCACAATAATGACCATCAGCACGGTCGGTACCTCATTCATCATACGCCAGAAGCGAACCGTCTTCACGTTTCGATCCTCTGCAAATAGCCGTACCGCCTTGGAAAAATAACCATGTACGCCCGAAAGAATGAGAACAGATAGAAACTTGACGTGAAACCAGCCATCCATGTAAGCGGCCGATTGCCAGGCAAGCCACAGCCCCGCGAGCCAGGTCACACCCATGGCGGGATCGATGATCGCCTTTAACAGGCGATTTTCCATCACCTTGAAGGTTTCGGATTGAACTGAACCCGGTTCGGCAGCGCAGTGATAAACAAACAATCGCGGCAAATAGAGCATGCCAGCCATCCACGAGATAACGGCTATGACATGGATCGCTTTAACCCATAGATAGGCGCCGCTGGGATATAGGAAAACCAGCGTGATGACACAAAGCGCCACAGCCGCCGCGATCAGCCGCGGCAGAACTGGAATTTTCTTCGATTCCGTATTGATCAATTTGATATCGCTCATGCTGCTTGCCTACCCTTGAGAATCAGGTCCGGATGGTGGCCTGACGTACGCGGTTCACCATCTGCTCAACATGGGACACCGGCGCATCCGGTGTAATGCCATGACCCAGATTGAAGATCAGTGGTCCCTGACCCAACGCATCCAGAATAGCATCGATGCCATCGTCCAGAGCCCGACCACCAGCAACGACCCGCAAGGGATCGAGATTGCCCTGAACTGCGCCACCACCCTGCAATGAAGAGGCCATGGAAAGCGGCACTGACCAATCCAGTCCGAGTGCGGTGACACCGGTACGCTCCCGATAATTCACATAAAGCGCACCCGCGCCCTTGGGGAACCCGATAATCGGAACATCCGGATGGACTTCGCGAACCTTTTTAACGATTGCCGCAACCGGCGCCACGCAAAACTGCTCGAAGCACGCTTCATCGAGAACGCCAGACCAGGAATCGAAAATCTGCACCGCATCGGCACCCGCATCTATCTGACGGATGAGGTATTCAGCGGACACATCAGCGAGCTCGACCAGTAGCTTTTGAAATGCTTCCGGGTTGCGATAGGCAAAAAGCCGGGCAGGAGCCTGATCCGGTGTGCCATGCCCGGCAATCATATAGGTCGCCACCGTCCAGGGCGCCCCACAGAAGCCAAGCAAGGTTGTCTCGGTAGGGAGTTGCTGCCGTAGCAGCCGCACGGTCTCGTAGACCGGCTCCAGGCGATCAGCAGCACCTTTCGATTCCAGCCAGAATATCCCATCCTTGTCGATCGGGGTCATCAGTGGGCCCCGTCCTTCCTCAAAGCGAAGATCGCGCCCGAGCGCGTGCGGGACAACCAGAATATCAGAAAACAGGATTGCCGCATCAAAACCAAAACGGCGGATAGGCTGCATGGTCACTTCGACAGCCAGGTCCGGCGAATAGCACAGGTCGAGAAAGCTGCCAGCGTTCTTTCGCACTTCTCGATATTCGGGAAGATAGCGCCCCGCTTGGCGCATCATCCAGATTGGTGGAGGAAAGACAGTCTCGCCTCCAAGGACTTTCATCACTTTGCGAACCATCATTGGTCACTCCCAGTCTGTCTTACAAAAAAGAAATTTAGATCTAATTGGATTTTCTGATTCTTAGAGTCTGTTTGTAATGGGAATTACCACATTGCCAGAATTTTCCCACAACGAACAATTCCGGGTTCAATCCAGAATAACTGCAGCAACGTTTCCAAGGGTAGTGGTAAAAATCGATATAAATCAATAATATCAATTATTTAACTTAGCATCAATTGTGGATAATCCTGTGAAAACCATGGGAAAACAGGCGAAAAGTCGCAATAGTCCACAGAATTGTAAAACGATCGGAAAGAGTTCCCACAGTCAGGCTCGCTGTGGATGACTTGCCAACAATTCACATGGCTGCCATCAGTTGTGGACGCGCTGGCACTTTGTCCCCAGTCATCAACAAGACGTGGAATTTTCTGTGACGAAACCGATAAACTACTTTCATCTTCACATGATCTCTGATGCGACGGGAGAGACTCTCATCGCAGCCGGTCGTGCCGCCGCGGCACAATATGCCCATGCACGGGCGATTGAGCATGTCTATCCACTGATAAGGACCGAAAAGCAGATCAAAAGAGTGCTGGAAGGCATAGATGCCGAGCCGGGTATTGTCCTTTACACGATCGTCGATCAGCGCCTCGCCGCCATGATCGACGACACTTGCGCGGCAATCGGCGTTCCCTGTGTCTCCGTTCTCGAGCCGGTCCTGACGCTGTTCCAATCCTATCTGGGTGCTCCGGCGGGGCGGCGCGTCGGCGCCCAGCACGTTCTCAATGCAGAATACTTCCAGCGGATTGACGCGCTCAATTTCACAATGGAGCATGACGATGGCCAGCTCCCACCGGATATCGAGGAAGCGGATGTCATTCTGATCGGCATTTCGCGCACGTCGAAAACGCCAACCAGCATCTACCTCGCCAATCGCGGCATCAAGACGATCAATGTTCCCATCGTTATCGGGGTGCCTATACCAGACGTTCTTGTGAAATCCGAACGGCCCCTGATTGTCGGGTTGGTCGCTTCAGCGGAACGTATTTCACAGGTACGTCAGCACCGTGTTCTGGGCGCGGCACTCAGCTTCGACGCGGATCATTACCTCGATCGCGCCAATATTATAGAAGAACTGACCTATGCACGGCAGATTTGCCATCGGCATAACTGGCCGATGATCGATGTTTCTCGCCGTTCAATCGAAGAAACTGCGGCGGCAGTTCTTGCCCTGCGTTCGCAGGGGCGGTAACGCATCGCTGGTCAAGGGAGAACCAAACATGGATATCATTCTCGCCTCCAAAAGCCCGTTCCGTGCCACATTGTTGAAAAACGCTGGTATTGCTTTCACCGTTCAGTCGGCTGACATCGATGAACGAGCCGTGGAAGCGCCCTTATATGATAGCGGCGCAACGCCAGAAGATGTCGCGCAGATTCTGGCGGAGGCAAAAGCTCTTGACGTCAGTGAACGCAACCCTTCCGCACTAGTGATCGGTTCCGATCAGACCCTTTCCCTGGGCGATGAGATACTGCACAAGGCGGAAGACATGGAAGCGGCTCGCCGGCAATTGCTGAAACTGTCTGGAAAAACGCATCACCTCAACAGCGCGGTCGTTCTCGCCAAGGATGGTCAGACATTGTGGCGCCACGTGTCGGTCGCACGCATGACTTTGCGCGATCTCGATCCGGGTTTCATTGGCAAATACCTGTCGCGCGCTGGAACTATCGCTTTGCAAAGTGTTGGCGTTTATCAATTCGAGGGCGAGGGCGTTCAGCTGTTCGAAAAGGTCGATGGCGACTATTTCACCATAGTGGGTTTACCGCTTTTGCCATTGCTCGCCGAGTTACGCCGTGAGGGCGCGATAGATGGCTGATCATCCAAAGGCGTTTGTTACGGGATTCCCTATTCGCCACTCGCGTTCGCCGTTGATCCACGGCTATTGGCTAAAGAAGTATGGCCTGGAAGGCTCGTATCAGGCCATCGAGATTGCGCCGGAAGGCTTTACTGATTTTGTCCAGAGCCTGCAGAACAATGGTTACACCGGCGGCAACGTTACAATACCGCACAAGGAGATGGCATTTGCCTTGTGCAAAAAGCGCGACAGTGCCGCTGAAGATATAGGCGCCGTCAACACGCTATGGTTTGAGGATGGGGAGTTGTGGGGTGGTAATACCGATGCCTACGGTTTCCTCGCCAATCTGGATGCGCTTGGCCCAGGCTGGGACAATGGCGACAAAGCGCTAGTTCTCGGCGCAGGCGGTGCCAGTCGTGCAGTCGTTTATGCGCTGAAGCAGCGAGGATTTAATGAGATCCGCATAGTCAATCGCACGGTGGACCGAGCGCAGGCACTTGCGGATCGCTTTGGGCACGGCATTAGCGCGCACGGATGGCGGGCAATTCCCGAGTTGCTGCAAGACGCCACATTCATTGTCAACACGACGTCACTGGGCATGGAAGGCAAGGATGATCTGACCTTTGATCTGTCGTCCGCAAATGCAAATGCCTTGTTGACCGACATTGTCTATGTTCCGCTGGAAACACCGCTGCTGAAGGCCGCGCGGGCGCATGGGCTGAGAACGGTGGACGGACTTGGCATGTTGTTGCACCAGGCTGTTCCCGGTTTCAAACATTGGTTTGGTGCCACACCGGAAGTCACGCCGGAACTGCGAGCACTCATTCTTGCCGATATGGACAGACCGACCCACGGTGGGAAGCCCACATGATCGTGCTTGGCCTGACGGGTTCCATCGGCATGGGCAAGTCAACATCCGCTCAGATGTTCATTGACGAAGGCATACCGGTTTACTCGGCAGATGAGACTGTGCATCGGCTTTATTCTGGTGCGGCCGCTCCATTGATCGAAGAGGCGTTCCCTGGAACGACCGAAGACGGCAAGGTGGATCGCACGAAACTTTCCGCCGCAGTCATGGGAAATCCCGTGGCCCTGAAAAAGCTTGAGGCGATTGTCCATCCGCTGGTTCGGGCCGAGGAAAACAGATTTCGAGATGGTGCGCGCGCCAGCGGTGCGAAACTGGTTGTCGTCGATATTCCTTTGCTCTTTGAAACGGGGGCTGAAGACCGGGTTGACAAGATACTCGTCGTTACCGCGCCTGAAGAAGTGCAACGAAAGCGCGTTCTCGAACGTCCCGGCATGACATCAGACAAGCTGGACGCCATTCTGGCACGCCAGACTCCGGATGCGGAAAAGCGCGCCCGCGCCGATTTCATCATCGACACGCGCCATACTTTTGACGTCACCCGAGGTGAAATTCGCAAGATTATCCGTCTGCTCACAGTATAGAGGGGAAACATCCAGTCCCCACTTGCCCGCATTGGCCAATTCGTGGAACTTGGGCAAAAGGGTGATTCCATGCGCGAAATCATATTTGATACAGAAACAACTGGCCTCGACCGGCTTGACGACCGGGTCATAGAGATCGGTGGCGTTGAGCTTATCAACCGGTTCCCGACCGGACGGACATTCCATGTCTACATCAATCCCGAAGGCAAGGTCATCCATCCTGATGCGCTGGCCGTGCACGGTATTAGCAATGACAAGCTGGCCGATAAGCCGCTTTTCGCCGGGATACTCCATGACTTCCTTGATTTCATCGATGGGGCGAAATTGATTGCCCACAATGCGACATTCGATATGGGCTTCATCAATGCGGAGCTCAACCGGCTCGGTCATCCGCCAATCCACAATGACCGCGTCGTGGATACACTGGCGCTGGCGCGGCGAAAACATCCGATGGGGCCGAATTCGCTCGACGCCCTCTGCAGGCGCTATGGTATCGACAACAGCCACCGCACAATGCACGGCGCTCTGCTGGATTCGCAGCTCCTCGCTGAAGTCTATATCGAGCTGATCGGCGGCAAACAGGCTGCACTTGGCCTTACGATTGCCGAACAGGCAAACAACCGGCAGCCTAGCGATGTTTCGGGAACAATTATCATTTCCCGCCGACCAATACCGCTTCTACCTCGTTTAACTGAGGCTGAGAAAATGGCCCACGCGCACCTGGTCGAAAAGATTGGCGACAAGGCCATCTGGAACGAACGCATAGCTTTTGCTGCTTGAATGAAAAAAACCCGGGCGAGACCCGGGTTTTTTCAACTTTAAATAGTCTGGCTCAGCTGACTTGCGCCTTGGCCTGCTCTTCGGCCATGCGCTGCTGGAACATTTGCGCGAAATCGATCGGGTCGATCATCAGCGGGGGGAAACCGCCATTGCGTGTGGCTTCCGCAATGATCTGGCGCGCGAACGGGAACAGCAGGCGCGGGCATTCGATGAACAGCAGCGGCAAGAGGTGTTCCTGCGGGAAACCGACAAGCCTGAACACACCGCCATAGACGAGTTCAGCATTGAAAAGGACATCTTTGCCTTCGCTCGCCTTTGCCGACAACGTGAGAACGACATCAAAATCGTTTTCGGCGATCGGATTGGCGTTGACGTTGACATTGATGCTGATACCGGGAGCATTTTCGCGCGGACGCAGCGACAACGGAGCGCCAGGGCTTTCAAAGGAAAGGTCCTTTACATACTGCGCCAGAATGTTCAGCGTCTGCTGCTGAGCGGAACCGTTGCCACTTGTCGCTTCGTTGCCGTTCTCGGCCTTTTCATCAGGCTTTTGAGCCATTGTCTGGAAACCTTCTTCTGTTACGTCCGCTTTGCACGGTTATCGAATGAATGCTGGGTCGCTAGCATGTGTGCTTCAACGAGGCAAGGCTCTCGCACTAGTCTCATGGTTCAATGACACGCCGAATTCTACCGTTTGGGGTTCCAGGGCGAGTCCGGATCAGGCTTGCTCGAGTAGTCTTCAGGATCGAGCTCGATGACCCGGTCCTTGACGCGCGGTGTGTCGGGACGGCCACGACGGTGTCGGCCAGAATCGACAACGACCACACGATCACTGATGCAACGCCAGCCAAAGTCACGAACAGCGGGGATGAAAAGCAGCAGGCCTATGATGTCGGTGATGAATCCGGGTATGATCAGCAGGAACGCCGCGAAGACCAGCATGACACCATGAACCAGTTCGCGTTTTGGTGTACGGCCAGCGGCTGTTTCTTCGCGAATTCTCTGGATAAGGCCGAGGCCTTGAAAGCGTAACAGGAATACGCCGACAAAAATCGACAGAATTATCAGACCGAGCGTCGCTAAGACACCGATCTTGCTGCCGACTATAATGAAACCGGCGATTTCAAGAAATGGCAAAGCCAGAACGAAAAGGGGCACAAGAGATCGCAAACTAATTTACCTTTCAAAGGACATATCCGGATATTATCCATAGCCGGTGTCAATTTCATGCCTATATAGGATAGCGTGAAGAGTATTTGTATGATTGCAGTTGGCAATCTATATGTTTTTGGTATTTCGACGGAAGATTGAAAGCCGTAAACAAACATTAGGATGAATGGCAGGCGACATGGAATATCTGGACTTCGGAACGATTTTCTTTTTCGTGGCAGCAGTGGTGATTTTCCTGCAGCTACGCAAGGTCCTTGGCCGCCGCACCGGCAGTGAACGCCCGCCGTTCAATCCCTATACACGTACCGCCGACGCCGATGACAAGGCCAAATCTGGCGACAATGTCGTTTCGTTGCCGCGACGCGGCGACGTGAAGGAAAACAGCTTCGAAAAGATCGATGCCATTTCCAAGCCGGGTACGCCCTTGAATGATGGCCTGCGCGCTATCCAGGACGCGGATCCGGCATTCGAGCCTGCGAAGTTCCTCGAAGGTTCGAAAATGGCCTATGAGATGATCGTCATGTCGTTTGCCGATGGTGACCGCAAGACGCTGAAGACGCTTCTGTCGCGCGAAGTCTTCGACGGTTTTGTTTCTGCCATTACCGATCGCGAAGCGCGCGGCGAGAAAGTGCAGTCGTCATTCGTCGGGATCAACAAAGCGGAAATCATCGGCGCCGAAATGAAGGGCACTGAGTCCCATGTTACGGTGCGCATCACCAGCGAACTTATTTCGGCAACGCTCGACAAGGATGGCGTCGTGATCGATGGGGACAAGGAAGCGGTTGCAGAGGTCAAGGATGTCTGGACCTTTGCGCGTGATACGAGGTCGAAAGACCCGAACTGGAAGCTGGTCGCGACTGAAGCCGAAGACTAAGTCAAAGGTCTCGGACGAGCATGCTGTCGCCCCTCTTCAAATTGGTGGATTTCGCTGACTGCCCCGGTTGGCGGGATGACCAGCACCTCGAAGCGTTTCGCGCGTTCGCTCTTTCGGCAGAGCAGGTCCAGATAAAGCCTTATAAATCCGGATCGCTCGGCATCAACTTCGAAGCCCTTGCACCGATTCTTGCTGATTCACGTGAAACAATCGTCGAGTCCGACGGCCAGGCAAGGGCCTTTTTCGAGAAATGGTTCCGTCCCGCGCGCATTGAAAATACCGAAGAGAATACCGAAGCAGTCAGTGGTTTTGTGACCGGCTTCTACGAACCGGAAGTGGTTGCCTCGCCGGTTCGCACTGCGAGATTTACCGTTCCATTCCTGCGCCGTCCCGCGGATTTGGTCGATGTCGACGACAACAACCGGCCCGAGGGCTTTGATCCCTATTTTGCCTTTGCGCGGCAAGCGCCGGCGGGCCTCGTCGAGTATTTCGACCGACCGGCCATCGAGAGCGGAACGCTCGAGGGCCGAGGACTGGAGATTGCTTATGTGGAAAGCCAGATAGATGCTTTCTTCATCCACGTGCAGGGCGCTGCACGGCTAAAGATGACCGACGGTCGCTTGCGTCGCATCACCTATGCGGCAAAGACCGGGCATCGGTTCACCGGCATTGGCAAGATCCTGCTCGAAAGCGGTGAAGTTGCGCCGGACAGAATGTCCATGCAATCCATCCGTAGCTGGCTTGCCGATCACCCGGACAGAGCTCAGGCACTGATGTGGAACAACCGCTCTTACATTTTCTTTCGCGTGGCCGAAGTTGACGATGCAACGATGGGGCCAATCGCTGCCGCGAAAGTCCCCCTGACGGGCGGCCGGTCGCTCGCAGTCGACCGGCTTCTGCATACATTTGGCACGCCGTTCTATATTCATGCGCCGAATTTAAAGGCTTTTGGCGGGGAGCGCTTTGCAAGGCTGATGATCGCCCAGGACACAGGCTCCGCCATCGTTGGTCCGGCACGTGGCGATCTCTTCGCCGGTTCTGGCGATGCGGCGGGCGAGATCGCTGGGGGTATCCGCCACAAGGCGGATTTCTATGCGCTGGTTCCCCGTGTTCTTCTGGCAGCAGCAGAACGATGAAGAAGAAGTCAGCAAAGGATGAATTCGCCACTTTGGAGGACCGGATCCTCTGGGAAACGGTGGCCAAGACTGCCCGCCCGCTCAAGGGCAAGGAGAAGCCCACTTTTCTGATCGATGAAAAGAAAGAGCAGGTTTCGATACATCCGTCTGCACCGGAAAATCCGAGACCGGTCCTCGCAGCGGTAGAGGCGAAGCCGACGCCGGCACATCGCCTTCATCCAATCGATCGGCCAACACACAAGAAGATCGCCAAGGGACGGGTTGTCATAGAAGCGAGGATTGATCTGCACGGCCTGACCCAAAGCGAGGCCTATGGCTTGCTTCTCGGGTTCCTGCAACGCGCTCATCTGCGCAAACTTCGGCATGTTCTTGTCATCACCGGAAAGGGCTCATCCATGGGCAGCGATGGCGTGCTGCGTCAGGCGGTTCCCATGTGGTTTATGACGCCGTCGTTTCGCATCCTGGTCAATGGCTATGAAGATGCTGCTCGCAATCATGGCGGCACAGGTGCGATCTATGTTCGTATGCGCCGTCAGCCGGAGGCACCGTGACGCCTTTTGGTGCAAAATTGCGCGATCTGCGCGCGGAACGCGGCATCTCGCAAAAGGATATGGCCAAGTCCATCGGAGTATCGGCCGCCTATCTGTCAGCTCTTGAACACGGCAGGCGCGGTCAGCCGACTTGGGACAAGCTGCAGCGCATCATCCAGTATTTCAATATTATCTGGGACGAGGCCGAGGAATTGCAGCGGCTGGCGATGATCTCGGACCCGCGAGTCATTATCGATACGGGTGGGCTTTCACCCGCCGCGACAAAACTCGCGAACCTCCTTGCCGCACGAATTGGTGAACTCGACGAGGAGACCACCCGGATGTTGGTCGTTAAGTTGGAGGCAATACCGGAAAAGCGAAAACGCTAGAAAAGTGCGCTCAACTGGTCGATCTTGTCGTTGACCAGCCAGCCATAGTAATTCTCTTCTGGCAGTTGCGGCTGTTCGCCATTGGCGACACGAGCCAAGTTAGAGTCAGCCAGCGCCCGCGCACGGCTGTCGGAACCCCCCGTATTGTAAAGTGTCGCCGTAATACCCGGATTTTTGGAAATGTCGAAGTCGGCAACGCGGCGGTAGACATCGATCGAGTGTTTTAACGTTGCCGCCATGTAAGGCAGGGTAAGATCCGGATCCATAATGGTCTTGTAAACATCGGCAGCATGGTCGGCATCGAGCTTCGGCAGGCCTGAATAGCGGTTGACCATGTCGGTCATCTGCAGTGCAATCAATGGGCTCAGTTGCCCAAGGCCAAAACTTTGCCCTGCGTAGAACGGCTGGAAGAATACGGCACTGAAACGATTGTTGGGGAAACGCTTGCCGCCAACAGATTTGCCGCGGAAATCCGCTTCCCAGACATTTTCGCGACATGTCCAAAGGCGCAAACTGTCTTTGAATTGTACACAAGAAGAAAATTGCGGACGTCTGACGAAGTCGCCGATTGACTCACCCTGATAATCGAAACTCAGGCCTTGTTGTACGTAGGAAATAGCTTTGACGTAATAAGTCTGGAGCCGGTCATAGGCATCGACATTATAGGTATGCTCGCCAACAAGCGCGCCAACGATATGAACCGGATCAATACCATAAGTGCGCGCAACGCTGGCGATCTTCGATCGCAGCTTGGAGTCGGTTTTCAGCAGGTTGTATATTTTCTGATATTTCGCTTCGTATGTAGTGTTCAACTCGCGCGTTCGCTTGGCGGAGGCGGCTGGAACACCCGGCTGGGTCGCATTGCGGTTGCCTTCGGGAACAATGGTCACAGCCTGTGCCGGTTGCAAAGTGACCAGCAACAGCGAGAGACAGCTTGTCGCGAAAAGGATCAGGTGGCGGTTCATCATCGGTCCAGAAATTGATTGGACGCTCCGAATAGCGCCTTGCACCCTCGAAAGCCAGAAAAACCTGACTGAAAGACCGTTCTGAAACAAAAATGCCCCCGCGTAGCACAAGGGGGCATTAAGGGATAAGTGATGATTATTCAAACACAAGGCCCGAGATAAGCGCTACAGTATGAACCGGGAGAGATCGGCATTCTTGGCAAGATCTCCGACAGTCTCCCGTACATATTTGGCATCTATCGTGTGTTCGGCGCCCGATTTGTCAGGCGCATTGAACGAAATGTCATCAAGCACCCGTTCCATGACCGTCTGCAGACGTCGCGCGCCGATGTTCTCGACAGTCGAGTTCAGATCGACTGCAATATCAGCCAAAGCGTCAATGGCGTCATCGGTGATGTTGAGCGTGACCTCTTCAGTCGCCATCAACGCGATATATTGCTTGAGCAGACTGGCTTCCGGCTCGGTCAGAATGCGGCGCATGTCATCGCGAGTCAGAGCGCTAAGCTCCACCCGGATCGGCAGACGGCCCTGCAGCTCCGGCAGTAGGTCAGAGGGCTTCGAAACATGGAACGCACCAGATGCGATAAACAGGATATGGTCTGTCTTGATCGGACCGTACTTGGTGGCGACGGTCGTCCCTTCCACCAATGGCAGCAAGTCCCGTTGCACGCCTTCGCGTGAAACGCCGGCACCCATGCCGCCATCACGAGCGGCAATCTTGTCGATCTCGTCAAGGAATACGATGCCGTCATCCTCGGCAGAACGCAGGGCTTCCTGGGTGATCTGATCCTGATCGAGGAGCTTGTCAGATTCGTCATTGATCAGGACACCGTACGATTCCTTGACCGTCGTCTTCACCGTCTTGGTGCGGCCGCCCATGGCCTTGCCCAGCATGTCACTGAGGTTGAGCACGCCGATGTTTGCTCCGGGCATGCCCGGCAGCTCGAAATTCGGCATGCCTGAACCGGTGTCCGCAACCTCGACCTCGATCTCCTTGTCGTCGATCAGACCATCACGCAGTTTCTTACGGAAGCTGTCGCGCGTTGCCGGGCTTGCGGTCTTGCCCACCAATGCATCGAGAACGCGTTCTTCCGCATTGACATGCGCCTTGGCCTTCACATCCTCGCGCTTCTTTTCGCGCACGAGACCGATGGCGACTTCGACGAGATCGCGAATGATTTGTTCGACATCGCGGCCGACATAGCCGACCTCGGTAAATTTGGTTGCTTCCACCTTGATGAAGGGTGCACCGGCAAGCTTGGCGAGGCGGCGGGATATTTCCGTCTTGCCGACGCCGGTAGGTCCGATCATCAGAATATTTTTCGGCATCACCTCTTCGCGCATCTGGCCCTCCAGCTGCTGGCGGCGCCAGCGGTTACGCAGGGCGATAGCGACGGCGCGTTTGGCGTCATTCTGGCCAATAATGTAGCGGTCGAGTTCAGAGACGATCTCGCGAGGGGAAAATGTTGTCATTGTAATCTCGTTTCCTGCCCGTCGTCGGGCGATTGTTCAAACACAAGGTCAGGGTTGTCCCGTGCCATCATGAGGGCTGGACCGTAAATGGATGTCCGGGTATCGAAAGCGACGAAGCCCGCCTTTTGGTATGCCTTGATCGCCTGGCTGTTCGCTGGGTCAGGATCGACGATAACGCGAGGCACGCCTTCTTCGAAGAGCAGCGACACGAACTCATCAAGCAGACGAGGACCGTGGCCCTGACCGATCAGATCGGGTACGCCGATGAACTGGTCGAGTCCGAGTGTCCCGGTCGGCTGATCCTGGTAAGGGTGATCATCCTCCAGGTGTGGATCGTAGGTCTGCAGATAGCCAATCGCTTCATCGCCGAGCATGATGATGAACGGCTCCACGGACACGCTGTCCATGTGTTCCGCGATTGACGCCATCTCTACGTCGGAATCCTCATTCCACCATTTTGCCACGTGCGGCTCCGCCAGCCATTCCGAAATCATGTTCAAATGGCGGGGTTCCACCGGGATGAAGCGGTAGCGGAAGGTTGGCTCATTCGGCATCGAGGCTCTCGAGTGTGACGCTCGAATTCGTATAGATGCAAATGTCGGCGGCGATCTGCATGGCACGGCGGGCGATTTCTTCGGCGCTCAAATCCGTATCGGCAAGGGCGCGTGCAGCGGCTAACGCATAATTGCCGCCGGAGCCAATGGCCATGACACCATGTTCGGGTTCAAGCACATCGCCAGTACCGGTCAGCGCAAGGGTGACCGACTTGTCGGCGACAAGCATCATGGCTTCCAGCCGGCGAAGATAGCGATCAGTGCGCCAGTCCTTGGCGAGTTCGACACAGGCGCGCGTCAATTGATCCGGATATTGCTCGAGCTTGCTTTCCAGCCGCTCAAGCAGGGTGAATGCATCGGCGGTGGCACCGGCAAATCCGGCGATGACATTGCCTTTGCCAAGTCGGCGTACCTTGCGCGCGTTGCCTTTCATGACCGTATTGCCAAGGCTGACCTGCCCGTCGCCGGCAATGACAACCTTGCCATCCTTGCGGACAGTGACAATCGTGGTTCCATACATGGTTGAGGGATTGTGTTCTTGCATTCAATTCTCCTTCAAGCAAATTCGATTATGCCCCAAATGGCAGCAGATCGAACCCCTTCTGTTCCACTTATGTATGAAGCGCTCGCAGAATTGCAAATGCTGCTCAGGTCACGACCTTGGTCTACGCCATCAAAGCATTTGGAGATTCGCCATTCGTGTTTTAGAAGGCCTCATTTGGAACGGTTTTTTACAACCCCTGTGGCGGGAAACAGTAATGACAAGCGTCAACACACGCACCGCGAAGATCGAGCGAAGCACCAAGGAAACCAGCATTGCCGTTTCGGTCAATCTGGATGGTACCGGGGCGTTCGATATTTCTACTGGCGTCGGATTCTTTGACCATATGCTGGAGCAGCTCTCCCGTCACTCTCTGATCGACATGGATATCAAAGCCAAGGGCGACCTGCATATCGATGATCACCACACAGTGGAAGATACGGGCATCGCCATCGGCCAGGCTATTGCCAAGGCGCTGGGTGATCGCCGCGGCATCACCCGTTACGCCTCGCTGGATCTCGCCATGGATGAAACGCTGACTCGCGCTGCCCTCGATATCTCGGGCCGTCCATTTCTCGTATGGCAAGTGGAGTTCTCCGCGGCAAAAATCGGCACCTTCGATACGGAACTTGTCCGTGAGTTCTTCCAGGCGCTGGCGCAGAATACCGGAATGACATTGCATGTATCGAACCTTTATGGCGCCAACAATCACCATATCGCCGAGACCTGCTTCAAGGCGGTCGCGCGCACGTTACGGCACGCCATAGAAACCGATCCGCGGCAGAAGGATGCTATTCCATCCACCAAGGGTACTTTGAAAGGCTGAAACATGGCCAGTTTCATTGTGTTGGCACCTGAGCTTGACGGCCAGCGTGACGATGACAAAACCGTCTTCGTCAGGGATGGCTTTGCCTTGCTTGCCTTTATCCTGACTGTTCCCTGGCTGCTGGTGCAGCGGCTATGGTTTGAAGCGGCAGTCGTTTTTGGATCGATGGTCGTGATTTCTGGAGTGGGCACCTATACCGGCCACGAAGACATGGCCGGGTTTATCACGGTGCTGCTTTCGCTCCTCGTCGGCTTTGAAGGTAATAATTGGCGCATCGCGGCCCTTGAACGTCGCGGCTTCAGCGAGCTCGGTGTTGTCGATGCGCGCAATGCGAACGATGCTGAAACGGCGTGGTTCCTCGGCGAAAACTTCGTTTCATCGCCTGAAGTACCTGTGAGCGCTCACCCGGCGGTACCTTCGCTGCAAGCAACCCACAAGCCGGTGCTCAGCGGCATGGTCGGACTCGTTAGCCACCGCGGAGAAAACTGAGCATGCGCGTCGCCATCATCGATTATGGGTCGGGCAATCTCCGTTCGGCAACAAAGGCATTCGAGCGTGCCGCGCGGGAGAGTGGCGTCGATGCGAGCATCGATCTGACAGCCGATGCTGACCGGGTCCGTACGGCTGATCGCATCGTCCTTCCGGGCGTTGGCGCCTACGCCGATTGCCGCCGCGGTCTCCATGCGGTCGAGGGCATGGTCGAGGCCATCCATGAAGTAGCCGTGGAAAAAGCGCGGCCGTTTCTCGGGATTTGCGTGGGCATGCAGCTGATGTCGTCGCGCGGGCTGGAAAAGACCATTTCGACCGGTTTTGACTGGATCAAGGGCGACGTTCGAGAGATGGTGCCATCGGACCCGGCGTTGAAAATTCCGCAAATCGGCTGGAACACGATCCGGCTTACCCGTCCGCACCCATTGTTCGACGGAATTAAGACCGGGCCGCAAGGCCTCCATGCCTATTTTGTCCATTCCTACTTTCTCGATGCCGAGATGGAAAATGATGTAGTCGCCGTTACCGACTATGGCGGGCCGGTTACCGCTGCCGTAGCCAATGACAACATGGCGGGGACACAGTTTCATCCGGAAAAGAGTCAGGCGCTGGGCCTCGCTCTGATCGCCAATTTTTTAAGGTGGAATCCGTGATCCTTTTTCCGGCAATCGATCTGAAAGACGGCCAGTGCGTGCGGCTGAAGCTTGGCGACATGGATCAGGCGACGGTCTACAACGCCGACCCGGCAGCTCAGGCCAAAGCCTTTGAAGATCAAGGGTTTGAGTGGCTGCATGTGGTTGATCTGAATGGGGCTTTTGCCGGCCAATCAATCAACGGCGCTGCTGTCGAAGCGATCCTGAAGGCGACGAAAAATCCTGTACAGCTTGGCGGCGGCATCCGCACACTCGATCATATCGAAAGTTGGCTGGCGAAAGGCCTGTCGCGGGTCATCCTCGGCACCGTTGCCGTGCGCGATCCGGCGCTGGTGATCGAGGCCTGCAAGCGCTTTCCAGGCAGGGTTGCCGTCGGCATCGATGCCAAAGGCGGAAAGGTTGCCGTTGAAGGCTGGGCCGAGGCCTCGACATTGGGTGTGATCGAGCTGGCGAAAAAGTTCGAGGGTGCCGGTGTCGCCGCGATCATCTACACGGATATTGATCGTGACGGGGTACTTACGGGCATCAACTGGGAATCGACACTGCAACTTGCCGAAGCAGTCTCGATCCCAGTCATCGCTTCCGGCGGCCTGGCTTCGATCGCCGATGTCGTTCGCATGACCATGCCCGACGCACAAAAGCTCGAAGGCGCGATTTCCGGCCGCGCGCTTTATGACGGGCGTATCAATCCTGCAGAAGCATTAAAGGTGCTTCGCGATGCAAGGGAGCGCGCCGCATGACCCTCAAAGCCCGTGTCATACCCTGCCTCGACGTCAAGGATGGACGTGTCGTCAAAGGCGTAAACTTCGTCGATCTCATCGATGCCGGTGACCCGGTCGAGGCGGCGAAGGCCTACGACGCTGCGGGGGCAGACGAACTCTGCTTCCTCGACATCACGGCTTCTTCCGACAATCGCGAGACAATTTTCGATGTGGTAGCTCGCACCGCCGAGCAATGCTTTATGCCGCTGACAGTCGGCGGGGGCGTGCGCACGGTTGGCGACATCCGCAAGCTCTTGCTGGCGGGTGCCGACAAGGTATCAATCAACACCGCTGCCGTGGACAATCCTGATTTTATTGCCGAGGCCGCGGACAAGTTCGGCAATCAATGCATCGTCGTCGCCATCGATGCCAAGAAGGTGTCCCGCGAGGACGAGGCCGATCGCTGGGAAATCTTTACCCATGGCGGAAGACGGGCGACAGGCATCGATGCCGTCGTGTTTGCGCGCAAGGTGGTCGATCTTGGTGCGGGCGAAATTCTGCTGACCTCGATGGACCGCGATGGCTCGAAGATCGGCTACGACATTCCCGTCACGCGGGCGATTGCCGATGCGGTTCGTGTTCCGGTTATCGCTTCCGGCGGTGTCGGTAATCTTGACCACATGGTTGAAGGCATTCTCGGAGGCCACGCTTCGGCAGTGTTGGCCGCTTCCATTTTTCACTTTGGCACCTATACGATCGCGCAAGCTAAGGCCCACATGGCAGCGGCGGGTATCCCGATGCGCCTGGACCCTGTCGGCTGACTGGAGATCTAATCTTATGAGTTCATTCACCCTTGCTGACCTTGAACGCATCGTGGTGCACCGCGCCACGTCGGCAGACACCAAATCCTATACGGCCAGCCTTTATGCCAAGGGGATTGGCAAGGCCAGTCAGAAGCTGGGAGAGGAAGCGATTGAAACCGTCATTGCCGCTGTTTCGAGGGACAGGCAGGGTGTTATTTCGGAAAGTGCAGATTTGCTCTATCATCTTCTCGTCGTCCTCGGGATCTCCGGCGTAAAACTCGGCGAAGTGCTGGAAGAGTTGGAGCGGAGAACGGCGCAGACGGGACTTGAGGAAAAAGCGGCGCGAGGACATGACTGATCATGTTTAAAGCTCCGGCTCTTGAACGGCAGACGGGAGAGGATGTCGTGGATCAGTTGGCACCCAGCGAGTTTTCGCCTTACCGGTTTTACAGTGCCGAGAGGTGGGCGGAATTTCGCGCTGATACGCCACTGACGCTAACCTATGATGAGGTCAAGCGGCTGCGCTCCCTCGGCGATCCGATCGACCTCGACGAGGTGAGCAGAATTTACCTATCGCTGTCGCGGCTGTTGTCGGCGCATGTCGAGGCGAGCCAGCTGTTATTCTATCAGCGCCGCCAATTCCTCAACACCGGAGACGCCTTCAAGACACCGTTCATTATCGGCATTGCGGGCTCGGTGGCCGTTGGCAAATCTACTACCGCGCGCGTTCTGAAAGAATTGCTCGCCCGTTGGCCATCGAGCCCCAAGGTCGATCTGGTTACCACGGACGGCTTTCTTTATCCGAACGAGGTCCTTCGAGCCAAAGGTTTGATGGAGCGCAAAGGTTTTCCCGAGAGCTACGATGTCGGCATGGTGTTGCGGTTCCTCTCGCAGATCAAGGCCGGCCAGCGCAACGTCAACGCGCCGCTTTATTCGCACCTGACCTATGATGTGCTGACGGGTCGCTATCAGACCGTCGATGCCCCGGACATCCTGATTTTCGAAGGGATCAATGTGCTTCAGGTCCGCGATCTGCCCGAAGACGGCAAAATGGTGCCATTCGTGTCGGATTTCTTTGATTTTTCGATATATATCGATGCCGATGAAGAGCAGATACACAATTGGTACATCAGCCGCTTCATGCGCTTGCGGGAGACGGCATTCAAGGATCCGAGCTCATTCTTCCATCGTTATTCGACGATTTCGGATGATTCCGCGCTGGCCATCGGCGAAAGCCTTTGGGCAAACATCAATCTGAAGAATCTGCGGGAGAACATTCTGCCCACACGTCCGCGCGCTGATCTCATTCTACGCAAGGGTGACAATCATCTGGTCGAGGAGGTTGCGCTCAGGAAGCTGTAACCCGTCTAAGCGTCAGGTTTATGCGGCCCGTACTTTTCAACAGCGTCGAAGTGCCGGGATAAATGCGATCGACGCCGTGAAACGCCATGCGGCCTTCCCCGCCAAGCACGATCACGTCACCGCTCGACAGCCGGATGGACTGCGTCTTGTCGTTGCGGTTCGTGCCGCCAGAGCGGAACAGGCACGCATCTCCGAGCGAGACCGAAACAACGGGCGCGTTCAAATTCTGCTCGTCGCGATCCTGATGCAAGCCCATTTTCGCCGTGTCGGAATAGAAATTGACGAGACAAGCCTCCGGCAGAAGCGGAAAATCGCCAACTTCCTGCCAGAGTTCGAGCAAGCGCTGCGGGATAGAAGGCCAAGGTCTTCGCGTCACAGGATGGACTGCCTGATAACGATAGCCGCCTTCCTTGTCGGTAACCCACCCGAGCACACCGCAATTTGTCATGCGCACGCTCATTTCCTTGCCGGTCTTCGGCATGGCAGGAACGTAAAGCGGCGCTTTGGTGACGACAGCTCGTATGTCCTCGACCAGCGCAGCCTGTTCGGCCGGACCAAAATGTTCGGGGAAGTAGCGAATGCCGGGAGCCAGCAAAAGCATCATCTATCCAACTATTCAAATTCAAAGGCCCGGCCGCTAGAGAGCCGGGCCGTTTGGCAATGGAGATGCGATCAGCCGAGTTCGGGGATTCTTAGCACCTGACCTGGATAAATCTTGTCGGGGTGCGTGAGCATCGGCTTGTTGGCTTCGAAGATGAGCGTATTCTTCGCGCCTTTGCCCTTGCCATACTGCGACTCGGCGATCTTCCACAGATTGTCGCCTTTCTTTACCGTATAGAACACTGGTTCCTTGGCGACGGAGCCGGTGGTGACTTCATCAACCTTCAGCCCTTCGGTCTCGACTTTGGAGATGCCCAGTGAATTTCCGACGGCGATGATCGCCTTTTCGAGTACTTCCTGATTGGTGACATTGCCTTTCAGAACTGCTTTGTCACCTTCAACCACTACCTGGACATTTTCAGTACCAAGCTTGTGGGAATCGAGTTCTTTCTTCAGCGCATCGGCACTTGGCTCGTCGTCGCCGATGCCGATTTTTTTGCCTACGGATTTAACGAAATCAAATAGTCCCATGTCTGGCTCCTGTTGATTGTTCAAACCGAAATAGTGTTGTGGCATTACGTGAAGCAGTTGAAAAGCCAAGATTAATACCTGCGGTTAATATTCGTTTCTATTAACAGGTTCTGACTCTAATCTCCCTTCACCTTGCCGCGCATCTTTTTGACATCGGCGCGTCCTGATTTTTCCTTGAGACGGCGCTCGATCGATCCCTTTGTTGGTCTGGTTTTCTTGCGCGGTGGCGGTGGCGGCTCTGCGGCCTTCGCAATCAGTGCAATCATGCGCTCGCGAGCGTCCTGCCTGTTGCGCTCCTGCGTGCGAAAACGGTTGGCCTCGATAAGCACATCGCCGTCTTTGGTCGCCCTTTGGCCCGCAAGTTTGATGAGGCGCGCAAAAACATCATCCGGTAAACCGGCACGTGCTGCCAAGAATCGCAGTTGTACAGCCGTCGAGACTTTGTTGACATTTTGTCCGCCGGGGCCGGCAGAGCGAATGAAGCTTTCCTCCAGATCGTCCTCGTCGATCCAGATTCTATTGCTTATTCTGATCCGGCTGCGGCTCTCTTCCATAAAAGGATTGGTAGCCTAATCTTTGATTCGCGGAAAGCACCACTCAGTGCCGCAAAAATGCAGAAAACCCCGCTGGACACCAGCGGGGTTTTGTTTTGAAAAAGTGAGGCGATTATTCCGCAGCGACCGGCGTATGCGGAGCTGCCGCCCTGACGTCACCGTCAACGTGGCCTTCGAACTTGCCAAAGTTGCGAATAAACATATCAACCAGCTTTGTTGCCTGGGCATCATAGCCGGGCTTGTCCGCCCAGGTCGAGCGGGGATCGAGGATCGCATCATCGACGCCCGGCACGGCAACAGGTACTGCGAAACCGAAATTCGGGTCTGTCCGGAACTGCGCGTTCTTCAGCGAACCGTCGAGCGCCGCTGCAAGCAGCGCCCGCGTTACCTTGATGGGCATGCGCTTGCCTGTGCCATGAGCACCACCGGTCCAGCCTGTGTTTACCAGCCAGCAATCGACGTTGTGATCGGCGATCAGCTGCCGCAGGAGATTGCCATATTCCGATGGATGACGCGGCATAAAGGGCGAACCGAAACACGTCGAGAACGTTGCCTCGGGTTCGGTCACGCCCCGTTCCGTACCGGCGACTTTGGCGGTGTAGCCGGAGAGGAAGTGATACATTGCCTGCGCCGGGGTAAGTTTGGCGATGGGCGGCATGACGCCGAAGGCATCCGCGGTCAACATGATGATGTTCTTCGGATGGCTTGCCTTGCCGGTCTTCGATGCATTCGGGATGAAGTCGAGGGGATACGCACAGCGCGTATTTTCCGTCAGCGAACCATCGTTGAAGTCCGGCTCCCGGTTTTCGTCGAGAACGACATTTTCAAGCACAGTGCCGAAACGCTGGGTCGTCGCGTAGATTTCCGGTTCCGCCTCGGCGGAAAGGCGAATGGTCTTGGCGTAGCAACCACCCTCGAAATTGAAAACACCGTGTTCGCCCCAGCCATGCTCATCATCACCGATCAGCGTACGAGTAGGATCAGCGGAGAGCGTGGTCTTGCCCGTGCCCGATAGACCGAAAAAGACGGCAGTATCGCCGTCCGGGCCCTCATTGGCCGAACAATGCATCGGCATGACGCCTTTGGCCGGGAGAATATAGTTGAGTGCCGTGAAGACGGACTTTTTCATCTCGCCGGCATAGGCCGAGCCTCCGATCAGCACGATCATGCGATTGAGATCGACAGCGATTACCGTTTCCGAGCGCGTGCCATGCTTTGCGGGATCGGCGCGGAAGGACGGAAGATCGATGATCGTCATCTGCGGCACGAAATCAGGCAGGGCGGCACGATCCGGGCGGATCAACAAATTGCGGATGAACAGTGAATGCCAGGCAAATTCAGTGATGACGCGCGTGTTCAGTCTGTACTCTTCATCGGCGCCGCCGATGAGATCCTGGACAAACAGTTCCTTGCCCTTTGCCTGCTCCACAAAATCGGCGTAAAGCAGTTCAAATGCCTCGGGTGACATCGGCGCGTTATTGTCCCACCAGACATGAGCGTCGGTTGACGCGTCGCGCACGACGAATTTGTCCTTTGGCGAGCGCCCGGTATGTTGGCCGGTACGGGCAACAAGCGCACCTTGCGCTGTCAGCTCCGCTTCGCCTCTGCGCAAGGTCTCCTCGTAGAGTTCCGCGGCTCCCAGATTATAATAGACCGCCGAAACATCCTTCAAGCCTGAGGTGCCGAGCGCGATCGTCGCGTTGTGAATACCGGTCTCTCTAGTCATGTGTCCGCCATTGTTTACGAATGCGTTGAGGGGTCAAGTTAACACGTGCTGCTTCCTGCATCTTCCAGCATGAATGCGGCTACCCATGCTCAAAAGCAGAAATACTGAATAGTATCAAATGTTTAATCGATTTAAAGAATTTAAATTTTTTTAAATCGTTTTAGATAAGGGAAATTTTGGGCATCCTTCCGTAAGCGTAAAAGCAAGTGAATCCGGCAGGGATGACACGACTGGCGATCTGTGCCACATTTTGTACCTAATTTGTCCGGCACAAGCACAGTTGTTTTGATGACATGAAAGGCAGGGCATGAGGGAAGTACCCGCAATGCAGACTATTGCGCTCGTCGACGACGATCGCAATATTCTGACATCCGTATCGATCGCGCTTGAATCGGAGGGCTATCGTGTCGAAACCTATACCGACGGTGCCTCTGCACTCGATGGCTTGATGGCTCGCCCGCCGAATCTAGCCATTTTCGACATCAAGATGCCGCGCATGGATGGGATGGAACTTCTGCGTCGTCTGCGCCAGAAGTCCGACTTGCCGGTCATTTTCCTGACCTCCAAAGACGATGAGATTGACGAACTGTTCGGGCTCAAGATGGGTGCCGATGATTTCATCACCAAGCCGTTTTCACAGCGCCTCCTCGTGGAGCGGGTAAAGGCAGTCCTGCGCCGTGTCGCGGCGAGGGAAAGCGCCGCAAAGCCCGGCAGTCCCCAGACGAAATCACTTGAGCGCGGCCAGCTTGTTATGGACCAGGAGCGTCACACCTGCACGTGGATGGGTGAACCGGTTACGTTGACCGTGACTGAATTTCTGATCCTGCACTCGCTGGCCCAGCGCCCAGGCGTCGTCAAAAGCCGTGATGCGTTGATGGATGCAGCCTATGATGAGCAGGTATATGTGGACGATCGCACCATCGACAGTCACATCAAGCGCCTGCGCAAGAAGTTCAAGGTCGTCGACGATGATTTCGATATGATCGAGACGCTTTACGGCGTTGGCTATCGCTTCCGCGAAACCTGATCGTCAGACTGGTTCCTTTCAAGGGGACTTCAGTGCGAAAACGTACCTGCGCTTTCAAAGCTACGTGATCCGCTGTAAAACAAGGTTGTCTCGCCGCTGCATGAATGCGATGAGCCAACCGAATCATGATGTCTGAGGCAAAGATGGTAGCCGAACTGCAAGGCGGCAATATCACGCGCAAAAGCGCCGTTATGCGCCGCAAGCGTTCGCTGGCTTTGCGCCGCTTTTTCCGTCCGCTCAATCGTGTTTTTGGCAACTATCTGTTCTCGAGCCTGACCCGGCGCATTCTTTTTCTCAATCTGGCCGGCCTGGCCGTGCTTCTGTCAGGCATCATGTACCTCAATCAGTTCCGCGACGGATTGATCGATGCTCGCGTCGAGAGCCTGATGACGCAGGGCGAGATCATCGCGGGTGCCATAGCGTCATCGGCAACAGTCGATACGAACTCCATTGCCATCGACCCAGAGAAGCTGCTGGAACTGCAGGCTGGTCAGAGTATTACGCCGTCACCCGACGTTCTGGATAATCTCGATTTCCCCATCAATCCGGAGCGCGTGGCGCCGGTCCTGCGCAGGCTCATTTCACCGACGCGTACGCGTGCTCGCATCTATGACCGGGATTCCAATCTGCTGCTGGATTCGCGCCATCTCTATTCGCGCGGCCAGGTTCTCCGGTACGAGCTTCCGCCGATCGATGGCGAGGAGCCGAGCTTTTTCGAACGCCTGACCAACCGCATGACACGGCTTTTGCGCC
Organism: Phyllobacterium trifolii; assembly: GCF_014192095.1. Taxonomy (GTDB): domain Bacteria; phylum Pseudomonadota; class Alphaproteobacteria; order Rhizobiales; family Rhizobiaceae; genus Phyllobacterium; species Phyllobacterium trifolii. Next base: position 109,251 of record NZ_JACHXN010000005.1, on the reverse strand, counting down.
GTAGCGACCTACCGGTTTATCAGGAACAGCCTGGTGGCAATGGATCCTCTTATCCCGAAATCATGAAAGCGCTGACCGGTTCTCCTGCAACCGTCGTCCGCATGACCGAAAAGGGAGAGCAGATCGTCTCGGTCGCAGTGCCGATCCAGCGGTTTCGTGCCGTGCTCGGCGTGCTCCTTCTTTCGACCGAAGGCGGCGATATCGACAAGATCGTTCAGGGTGAGCGCTATGCGATCATCCGTGTCTTTACGGTTGCTGCGCTGGTAATGGCTATTCTATCGCTCTTTCTCGCCTCGACGATTGCCAATCCGCTTCGCCGTCTTGCTGCCGCTGCCGATCGCGTCCGGCACGGCGTGAAGAATCGCGAGGAGATACCGGATTTTTCCGAGCGGCAGGATGAAATCGGCCATCTTTCGACATCGATCCGTGACATGACCAATGCGCTCTATGCCCGCATCGAGTCGATTGAGAGTTTTGCGGCCGACGTGAGTCACGAACTCAAAAATCCACTAACTTCGTTGCGAAGCGCCGTAGAGACGTTGCCGCTTGCCAGAAACGAAGAGTCGAAGAAACGGCTCATGGATGTGATCCAGCACGACGTGCGCCGCCTCGATCGCCTGATCACCGATATCTCTGACGCCTCGCGACTGGACGCTGAACTCGCACGTGAGGATTCAGAGCACGTCGATCTCAAGTATCTGTTGGGCAACCTCGTCACCGCCGCGCGCGAGGTCCGGCGGAACAAGAAAGATACCCGCATCGAATTGGTCGTGGGCAAGTTGCCGAACAACAGGAAGGGTTTCTTTGTCGCCGGCCATGATCTACGGCTCGGCCAGGTCGTCTCCAATCTGATCGAAAATGCGCGGTCGTTCGTTCCCGTCGAGGACGGCGTTATCACGGTGACGCTGGAACATATGGGCGACCGCATCAGAATTACCGTCGAGGACAACGGCCCAGGTATCCGAGTAGAACAGATCGACCGGATTTTCGAACGGTTTTATACGGATCGGCCATCCGGAGAGGCCTTCGGTCAGAACTCGGGCCTGGGACTATCCATCAGCCGTCAGATAATCGAGGCTCATGGCGGCACATTGAATGCCGAGAACATTATCGACTTCAAAGACCCTGACAATTATCTCGGTGCGAAGTTCGTCGCCATTATTCCAGTTGAGGTCTGATGATTGTCGAGCCGGATGGGCATGTGCACGCGACCGCGGTCCTTGTCAGCGATCGCGGCATCTTGATTTCGGGCCCTTCCGGATCGGGTAAATCATCGATTGCCAGTGAACTGGTGCGGCGAGCGGCTGGCAGAGGCGCATTTGCCGCCCTGATTTGCGATGATCAGTGTCTTTTGCAAGCCATATCCGGCCGCTTGATCTGCGCTGCCCCTGCCTCATTGCAGGGCGGCATGGAGGTGCGCGGCTCGGGCTTGCATACGGTTGATTTTGAGACTTGCGGGGTGATCCATCTTGCCGTTGAACTGACCAAGCCCGGACAAGCCATTCGATTTGCTGGTGACGCTAGAATAGTGCTCGAAGGCGTCGCGGTGCCACATTTAATTTTACCTGAACGGGAGGTGGAAGCAGCTTGCCGGGCCGTGGAGGCGAGGCTTTTCCGGGCGTTTTGGAAGAAATAGGACAATCGATTCAAATGGTTGCAATGTTGCACTGCGATAAAATGACTGACCGTCTTGCTCAGGCCATTTTTCCGCTTGCCTTCACGATTCGTCCTGCCAAAATGCGACACCTGCCAAACGGGGCATTCAATGCGCAGTAAAAAGCCCAAACCCAAGGGGCTGGCGCGACAGGAGCAGTTTCAGAATGATCGGACTCGTGCTTGTGACGCACGGAAGACTGGCTGAAGAATTTCATCATGCCGTGGAGCATGTGGTCGGCCAGCAGGAATATTTGGAAACCGTCTCGATCGGTGCGGATGACGATATGGAGCAGCGGCGGCGTGACATCGTCGATGCAGTTGCCCGTGCCGACAATGGTTCGGGCGTTATTATCCTGACAGATATGTTTGGTGGTACGCCTTCTAATCTGGCCATCTCGGTGATGGAATCGGGGCGGATCGAAGTCATTGCGGGAGTTAATCTGCCGATGCTGATCAAGCTTTCCAGTGTGCGGGTTACCAATGACATGGCAGCAGCATTGCGCGAAGGTCAGGATGCAGGACGGAAGTATATCAATGTGGCCAGTCAGGTGCTGACAGCCAAATAGGGCTTATGCTCAAAGAGGAAATAGATGCGCCTGACTGCCGAAACAACCGGTACGTTTGACCCGGATAACGCACTTGTCGAGGAATTCGAGATCGTCAACCGGCGTGGTCTGCACGCGCGCGCATCTGCCAAGTTCGTCCAGCTCGTCGACGGCTACGACGTCCATGTCCGTGTTGAAAAGGATGGAATGACCGTCGGCGGTACTTCGATCATGGGCTTGATGATGCTTGCCGCATCTCCCGGGTGCTGCATCAAGGTCAGCGCGTCCGGTGTACAGGCGCGCGAATTGATGAAGGCTCTCGGCACGCTCATTGCCGACAAGTTTGGCGAAGAAGCCTGATTGACGTAACTCTCCATGTCGAATCATATGCACGCATAAGGATTTCTTTATATCCCATTGTGCGGCGGGGTCTAATCTGCTAGTCAACTTCATCTCCGGTCGCCCGATCAGATAGTGCGCGGCCAAATGAAAACGAAGACGGAGCTGAACGAGATGGCCGACACCCAGGATTACATAGTCAAGGACCTTGAGCTGGCCGCATGGGGCCGCAAGGAAATGGATATCGCCGAAACAGAAATGCCGGGCCTGATGGCCAGCCGCGAAGAATTCGGCAAGACACAGCCGCTCAAGGGCGCGCGCATCACCGGGTCGCTCCACATGACGATCCAGACAGCGGTCCTGATCGAGACATTGCAGGCGCTTGGCGCGAAAGTTCGCTGGGCCTCGTGCAATATCTTCTCCACACAGGATCACGCCGCCGCAGCGATTGCTGCAACCGGAACGCCGGTTTTTGCCGTCAAAGGTGAGTCGCTCGAAGAGTACTGGACCTATACGGACAAGATTTTTCAGTGGCCGGATGGTCAGCCTTCCAACATGATCCTCGACGATGGCGGCGATGCCACGATGTACATTCTCATCGGTGCACGTGCCGAGGCTGGCGAAGATGTTTTGTCGAAGCCGGAGAGCGAGGAAGAGGAAATCCTCTTCGCACAGATCAAAAAGCGCATGAAAGAAACGCCTGGCTTTTTCACCAAGCAGCGCGATGCCATCAAGGGTGTCACTGAAGAGACCACGACCGGCGTCAATCGCCTGTATCAGCTGCAAAAGAAGGGCTTGTTGCCTTTCCCGGCAATTAACGTCAACGACAGCGTCACCAAGTCGAAATTCGACAACAAGTATGGCTGCAAGGAATCGCTGGTTGATGGCATCCGCCGCGCTACCGACGTAATGATGGCTGGCAAGGTCGCTGTCGTCTGCGGTTACGGCGATGTGGGCAAAGGTTCGGCACAGTCGCTGCTTGGTGCCGGCGCTCGCGTCAAGGTGACGGAAGTTGATCCGATCTGTGCGTTGCAGGCCGCGATGGATGGTTTCGAGGTTGTGACGCTCGAAGATGCGGCCCCGACGGCCGACATCATCATTACGACGACCGGCAACAAGGACGTCATCACCATCGAGCACATGCGCGCGATGAAGGACATGGTCATTGTCGGCAATATTGGTCACTTCGATAACGAGATTCAGGTCGTTGCCCTGCGCAATCTCACGTGGAACAACATCAAGCCGCAGGTCGACATGATCTCGTTCCCGGACGGCAAACGGCTGCTGCTTCTCTCGGAAGGCCGCCTCCTCAACCTCGGCAATGCTACGGGCCATCCAAGCTTCGTCATGTCCGCCTCGTTCACCAATCAGGTTTTGGCTCAGATCGAGCTTTATAGCCGCGGCGAACAGTACAAGAATGAAGTCTATGTCCTGCCGAAGCACCTCGACGAAAAGGTTGCCCGGTTGCATTTGGATAAGCTCGGCGCGAAATTGTCGGTGCTTTCAGAAGAACAGGCTGCCTATATCGGTGTGACGCCTAAGGGCCCTTTCAAGTCAGACCACTACAGATATTGATCTGATTAGTATACACCCACAAGATATAGAGACCGGAGGATTGACAAATCCTTCGGTTTTCTTTTTTGCGCCTAGTTCTTCCCGTCGATTCGCTCAAGGTTTATTGTAGTGATTCGGGATGACGGTGTTCCAGGTGGAGCGGTAGGGAATAACCGGCATTCGTCAGGATGGGGCAGCGACGGTTGATATGAAAATTGGGACAAGTGATGTTCGCAGTAAACATGCAGCACACGGACCGGTGCTGGACAGACTGCGAAGGATCCTGGCTAAAGGCACAAGTTCAGCCCTGCCGGTCCTGTTGATGTCTTCCCCGTCAGCTCGTGCACAGGACGCGCTCGGAAAAATCACGACACCCTTCGGCGTAGAGGTCGGTACGTTCGAAGTCGTGCAGTTCGCTATTTTCCTTGGCGCCATGGGTGCAGCGCTGCTGTCCGCCGGCTGGCTTATTCGCGAGCGCAGTCGTATTGCCCAAGAAAATCGCCAGCTGCGCGACAAGGTTGCGGACCTCAACGTGACGGTCCAGCGCAATGAGGCGCTGCTTAATCTCAAGGATCAGCGTGTGATCGTGTGGGAAGGCGCTTCGAGTACGCCCAATCTCATTGGCACTCTTCCTCCAGAGATTGGCGTGCCAGAAGGCCGTGCGCTGTTTTTGGCCTTCGGACGATGGCTTCGTGTCGATTCGGTTACGCTGCTTGATCGTTCCATCTCGGCCTTGCGCGAAAAAGCACGCCCATTCGACATTGCGGTCGAAACCTCGAAGGGCGCACCGCTGGAAGTGCAGGGCCGCACCTCCGGCGGTTATGCAATAGTGCGTTTCATCAATCTCGGTGAGACCCGGGTCGCGCAGGCGCTCCTCAAGTCTGAAAACTATCAGCTTAATGAGGCCGTCACCACGCTGCGCGGCTTGCTGGAATCGATCGATATGCCGTCCTGGAGCCGTGATGGCGATGGCCGTCTCAACTGGGTGAACATGGCCTATGCCAAGGCTGTTGATGTTCGCGATCCGCAGATTGCGATTCGGGACGGTCGCGAATTGTTCGGCGCACAGGCGCGAGAAAAGATCGAACGCGACAAAGTAGCAAACCGGCGCTTCCAGGATCAGCTGTCGACTGTGGTTGGTGGCGATCGCCATGTCTTCCGGGTCACCGATGTGGCCAGTAGTGCGGGTTCGGCCGGCCTCGCGACCGACGTCAGCGAGGTCGAACTGATCCGTGAAGAGTTCAAGCGAACGGTTCTCAATCATTCGGACACGCTCGACCAGTTGAACACCGCTGTCGCGATGTTCGACGCCAATCGTAAGCTGCAGTTCCACAACCAGGCGTTTGCCAAGCTCTGGGGACTGGACATGGCATTCCTTGAAAGTAGCCCCGACAATGCGATGCTGCTCGATCGTTTCCGCAGTGATGGAATCCTGCCGGAACAGCAAGATTGGCGCCGATGGAAGGAAACAGTCTTGGCGGCCTATCATTCGGTCGAATCGCAGGAGCATATCTGGTATCTGACCGATGGGCGCACGCTGCGTGTGATCGTCAATCCGCAGCCAAAGGGCGGGGTAACCTGGGTCTTCGAAAACCTTACCGAGAAGCTGGAGCTGCAAAGCCGTTACAACACGTTGATCAAGGTGCAGGGTCAGACGTTGGACCATCTGGCGGAAGGCGTCGCCGTTTTCGGCTCAGACGGAAAGATTCGTCTATCGAATCCTGCTTTCGCTTCCCTCTGGTCGCTGAAGCGCGAGCAAATCTCTGAAGGTATGCACATTTCAGCCATTCGCCGCCTGTGCGAGCCGGTCTCGGATGCTGCGCATTGGGAAACCTTTGTCACCACTGTGACGGGTTTTGACGACGAGCGGCTGTCTCTCTCCGGACATCTCGAACTGAGCTCCGGCAAAATTCTCTACTATGCGACGGCGCCGCTACCAAACGGCCAGACGATGCTGACCTTCGTTGATGTGACGGACTCGGTACAAGTGGAACGGGCGCTGAAGGAGAAGAATGAAGCTTTGGAGCGGACGGATGAGCTGAAGAATGATTTCGTCCAGCATGTCTCCTATGAGTTGCGATCGCCTTTGACCAATATCATAGGCTTTACCGAGCTTCTGCAGACACCGATGACAGGGCCGCTCAATGACCGTCAACGCGATTATCTTGATCACATCGGCACGTCCTCTTCGGTGCTGCTGACGATCGTCAACGACATTCTCGATCTCGCTACTGTAGACGCCGGCATCATGGAACTTGATATCAGCGATGTGTCGGTCACCGATGCGATCGCCACTGCATCAGAGAAAGTGGCGCAACGATTCAGGGAGCATAATATCCTGCTCGACATCCGCATCGCACCAGGAACGGGTTCGTTTCGTGCCGATGCCAGCCGGGTCAAGCAGGTTCTATCCAATCTTCTCAGCAATGCTGCCAACTACGCGCCCGAAGGCAGCACGGTGACGCTCGCATGCTGGCGCGACCAGGCCGAAATGGTGTTCAGCGTCAAGGACAATGGCCCAGGCATGCCGGATTATGTTCTCGACAGCATCTTCAAGCGCTTCCAGCCCTATCCCAATGGCGGCCGCAAGCGTGGAGCCGGCCTCGGACTTTCCATTGTCAAGGGTTTCGTCGAATTGCATGGTGGTACGGTCGATATCGATAGCGGCGCCGGCAAAGGTACGCTCGTTACCTGCCGGTTCCCGGTGGAGGCGCGCACATTCAGCATCGCTGCCGAATAAACACTCCATGACATCAATCTTCATTCAGCTTGCAACACCCGAGGATACGACGAGGCTTGGCCAGGATCTGGCACTGGCATTGCGCAAGGGTGATCTCGTCACGTTGTCCGGAGATCTCGGCGCCGGCAAGTCGACGCTCGCACGGGGACTGATACGCACCATCGCCGATGACAATCTTTATGAGGTGCCGAGCCCGACCTTCACCATAGTGCAGTCCTATCCGGAGTTGCGACTGCCAGTAAGTCATGGCGATCTTTTTCGGCTGGCTTCTGCCGATGAGGTGGACGAGCTCGGTCTTGATGAAGCCCTGGAGGATGGTGTCGTTGTGGTAGAGTGGCCGGAACAGGCGAGGGGTGCATTATCAGCGTCCAGCTTGAAGGTGACGCTTGTGAATGACGGCGACGGCCGGAAGGCATTGATCGAGGGCGAACCGGCTGCATTGGCGCGGCTGCAACGCTCCCTAGCGATTCGCGAGTTTCTCGCCAAAGAAGGATTCGCCACGGCTGAGCGGCGCTATCTGCTTGGCGACGCTTCAGCCCGGGGTTACGAAACCATTGCAATGGGCCAGGGGCGTCCGTTTATCCTCATGAATTCACCCTACAATCCAGGTGGTCCGGTCCTTCGCAACGGCAAGACCTATATGCAAATCGCCCACCTTTCCCAATCCGTGACTGCGTTTGTCGCACTTGACAGGCTGCTCACATCACGCGGCTTCACGGTGCCGAAAATCGCCGCAGAGGACTTGGAGAACGGTTTTCTGATCCTCGAAAATCTTGGCAGCGATGGGATACTGGATGGCGAAGGCGCTCCAATCCTCGAACGATATGAAGCAACGGTTCGCTTGCTGGCAAGCCTGCACCAGCATTCCTGGTCCAAGGATATTAATTTAGGCGCAGGCATTTCCCATCATATCCACGATTTCGATCGCGATGCCATGATGATCGAGGTCGAGCTTCTGTCCGATTGGTATGTGCCGCGGATAAGTGGAGCAGCGCTCGGACTCGACCAAAAAGCAGAATTTGTGGCCGCATGGGACAAAGTATTCAGTCAACTAAGCAATACGGAGAAAAGCCTTCTCCTGCGCGATGTTCACTCACCCAACATCCTATGGCGCGAAAACGAAACGGGTATCAATCGTGTCGGACTTATTGACTTTCAGGACGCCATGATTGGACCGTCAGCCTATGACGTTGCATCATTGATCTTCGATGCGCGTGTCACTATTGCCCCGGACATACAGGATCATTTGCTGGGCGCCTATATCGACGAACGGCGCTCGGCTGATCCCGGTTTCGACGAAACTTTGTTTCGCAAGGCGTTCGCTATCATGGCGGCACAGCGCAATGCCAAGATACTCGGTATTTTCGTCCGGCTCGACGAGCGAGACGGCAAGTCTTTTTATCTGAAGCATCTGCCGCGTATCCGGTCCTACCTTAATCGCGTTATCGTTCATCCCGCACTGGCGCCGGTCAAGCAATGGTGCGAGAAGGCGGGAATACTTTCTTCGGAGATTTGATTGATGGCAGGTCTGCATACGGCAATGGTTCTGGCGGCCGGCCTTGGCAAGCGTATGGCTCCAATTACTGATACGACGCCAAAACCACTGGTAAAAGTAGCCGGCAAACCATTAATCGATTGGGGACTCGAAGCGCTTGAAAATGTGGGCGTTGAGCGAGCTATCGTCAACGTCCACTATCTTGCCGATCAGGTTGATGCACATCTGGCCAAGCGGAGAACTCCAGCGATTGTCATTTCGGACGAGCGCAATGAACTGCTCGATTCCGCCGGTGGTATCATCAACGCTCTTCCAAAGATCGGCTTCGATCCCTTCTATGTGGTCAACGCCGACACTTTTTGGGTGGATGGACCGAAGCCCAATCTTGTCCTGTTGGCCGAAGGATGGGATGATGCGCGCATGGATATTCTGCTGATGATTGCGGCAAAGGATCAGGCCACCGGCTATGATGGGCGCGGTGATTTCCACATGGACAACGATGGTCGCCTGCGCCGCCTCGGACTCGGCGAAACGTCGCCCAATATTTATGCCGGGGCAGCCATTATCCATCCACGGATTTTCGCAGGCGCTGTGGCGGGCAAGGCATCGCTCAATCGCTATTTTGATGCGGCGATCGCGACAGGCAGGCTTTATGGCCGGCGGATGGAGGGCTTGTGGCTGACGGTCGGAACACCTGATGCGATTGGCGAGGCGGAAGCCGCCATCGCCAGACAGACGGTCGATGGTTGAGCACGGGCATTCGCGCATATTCTCCATAGCACCGGGCATTCCGTTTCTGCCCGCTCTTGTTGATGCGCTGCGATCGGGCACGCTTGTACCAGGTTATCCGGCCGATGCGTCGGATCCCATGGCGCTGGCGCAGGCAACCATCTACGTGCCGACACGGCGCGCTGCACGCACCCTTCGCTCCTTGCTGGTCGAAACGAGCCCAGCCAGGTCTGCTATCCTTCCCGTCATCCGGCCGCTCGGTGATGTGGATGAAGATGCGGCAATGTTCGATATGGGATCGGATGCTTTTTTCGATCTCCTACCACCGATAGGCTCGACAGAACGCTTGCTGCTACTCGCGCGGCTGGTGAGGCCTTGGCGCGAACGCCTGCCCGATCACGTCCGCGCACTTTTCGGTAACGAAGAGATCGCGATCCCGGCTACGACGGCCGATGCAATCTGGCTGGCGCGCGATCTTGCAAGCTTGATGGATCAGGTTGAGACCGAAGCCATGGGCTGGTCGACGCTTTCCAACATTGTGTCGGAGGATCTGCCGAACTGGTGGCAGGTAACTCTCGACTTCCTGGGGATAGTCACCAGTCTTTGGCCCGATGTTCTTGCCAGCCGGCATCGATCCAATCCTGCCGCACATCGCAATCGGCTGATAGAACTCGAAGCCGAGCGTCTGTTGCGCAGCCCGCCCGCCGGGCCGGTTATCGCAGCCGGTTCCACCGGTTCCATACCCGCCACCGCACAGCTGCTCGCCACCATCGCTCGCCTGCCACAAGGTGCTCTGGTTCTGCCCGGCGTCGATCGTGATATGGACGCTGCAAGTTGGGAACTTCTGGCAAACACTATCGATAGTCCATCGATCTTCGGTCACCCGCAATATGGTTTGAGAAAGCTATTGAGCCAGCTCGGCGTTCTGCGTCAGGACGTCATCCAGTTGGGAGACGTCGCAGCGTCAAAACGTGCGCGCGAGGCTTTGCTGGCCGAGGCGATGCGCCCCGCAGACACGAGTGAAGCCTGGGCCGATATCGACCGTGGCGATGGCAAGTTCTTGGCTGCCATCGCACCAATTGCGCTTGTGGAAGCCGCGAATGAACGGGAAGAAGCTCTCGCAGTCGCTGTTGCTTTGCGTGATGCGATCAACCAGCCAGGCAAGACGGCAGCCTTGATCACTGCGGATCGCGATCTTGCGCGGCGTGTCTCGACTGAGCTTGCACGCTTCAATATCGCGGCCGATGATTCCGGCGGGCATGCTCTGCGTGAAACGCAACCAGCCACATTGATGCGGCTAGCACTGGAAATAGTCTTCAATCCGGGCGATCCGGGCGCACTGCTCGCGCTTCTCAAACATCCATTGACCCGGCTCGGTCTCGAACGTTCCGCTGTTAGGCAGGCTGCAGAAACCATTGAACTCGTGTCGCTTCGCGGAGGTACGGGTCGGGCTACACTGGCCGGGCTCCGGTCTTTCTTCGAAAAACGCCTTTCGGAGGCGAGCACAACACCATTTGAACCCGTTTGGCTCCGGCAAATTACCGTGGCGCACATCGAGGCCGCCCGCATAACCTGCGACGCACTCACGCAAAGTATGGAACCACTGGCGGTCTTTGCTTCCAGAGAAGCCCCGGTAGAGATCGCGGAGATTATCCACGCCACCGTCGCCAGTCTGGAAAATCTGGTACGGGACGACCAAGGAAATATCGCGGCGCTCTATTCAGGCGCCGCTGGTGAACAGTTCGCCGCCTTCCTGCGCAATTTGATATCGGCAGATGCAGGGTTGGAGTTCATGCCTTCCGAGTGGCCGTCGATGATCGAGGCGCTGGTCGCGGGAGAGGTCGTCAAGCCTAAGGCCGGTGCGCATCCCCGCCTCTTTATCTGGGGGGCACTCGAAGCTCGTTTGCAGACAGTCGATACGGTTGTCATCGGCGGTCTGAACGAAGGGTCATGGCCGGGCAAAACCCGCAATGATCCCTTCATGTCGCGGCCAATGAAATCAATCATCAATCTTGAACCACCGGAACGGCGCACCGGTCTTGCAGCCCACGATTTCCAGATGGCGATGGGAATGAACCGCGTCATTCTCACGCGGGCGCAGCGCGCCGCCAACGCTCCGACGGTTGCTTCGCGCTGGTTGCAGCGCCTCGAGACCGTCCTTGGCAAAACTGCAACCGCGGAATTGCGCATGCAGGGTACGAAATACCTGAACTGGGCGCGGGAGATCGACACTGGACCGGACGAAGATTTCGTCAAGCGGCCCGAACCCAAGCCACCTTTAGGCGCGCGGCCAAAGCATTTCTCGGTCACGGAAATTGAGACGCTCAGGCGCGACCCTTACGCGATCTTTGCCCGGCGCATCCTGCGCCTGCGCCCTATCGAACCGCTGATCCGCGATCCCGATGTCGCCGAGCGGGGATCGCTGTTCCACGATATCCTGGCAGATTTCACTGCACAGGGCGTCGATCCGCAGACCGACGATGCATCCGCACGTCTTCTGGAAATCGGACGGCGTTTTTTCGATGAAGTAGCCTTGCCGGAAGAAATCGATGCGGTGTGGTGGCCGCGATTTCAGTCGCTGGTTCCGGAATACCTCCAATGGGAACGGCAACGCGCGCACCTCATAGCGGTACGTCATCCGGAAATCACTTCAAGAAAGATCCCCGTCGAAACAACCGGCGTGACGCTCTCGGGCCGTGCTGACCGCGTTGACCTCCGGCGCGAGGGTTCGGCTGAGATTATCGACTACAAGACGGGTTCGACACCGTCCAAGCGGCAGGCGCATGTGCTTTTGTCCCCGCAGCTTGCACTCGAAGCAGCGCTTTTGGCGCGTGGTGCTTTCCACGAAGTCGGTGCTCGCGATGCTGCGGACCTCCTTTATGTAAGGCTTCGTCCCAACGGCAAGGTTGATCCGGAATCGATCCTGAAGATTGGTAGCGGCTCCAACGGCAGCGAGAAGTCCGCGCCAGAATTAGGCGAGCTTTCGTGGCGCCGCCTGACCGAGTTGCTGACCGCTTATCGCGACCCGCACAAAGGCTATCTTTCGCGGGCGCTGCCATTCAAGGAAAGCGATTTGACCGGGGATTACGATCATCTCGCACGTGTGCTGGAATGGTCGGCGGGCGGCACTGACGATAGCGGTGACGGCGAATGAAGACGCCGCGCAACATTCCGAGAGAAACAATTGCCAATCAAAACAAGGCGGCCGATCCGAAGGATTCCGTCTGGGTTTCGGCCAATGCCGGGTCGGGGAAGACGCATGTACTGACCGAACGCGTCATTCGACTACTGCTCGACGGAACCGATCCTTCCAAGATTCTCTGCTTGACCTATACCAAGGCAGCGGCGGCGGTCATGCAAAACCGCGTTTTTGCGCGATTGTCCGATTGGGCAACATTGGACGAAGGTGCGTTAGCCGAGACCATCGAGAAGATCGATGGCAGTCGCCCCGGGCCGAGACGGCTGGCGCAAGCGCGACGTCTGTTTGCACGGGCACTGGAAACGCCGGGCGGGCTCAAGATTCAGACTATCCACGCCTTTTGTGAAGCTATCCTCCATCAGTTCCCCCTCGAGGCCAATATTGCGGGCCATTTCGAATTGATGGACGACATGATGCAGGTGGCGTTGGTCGGCGAAGCGCGCCGCCAACTTTTGCAGGCAGCGCGCCTTGACCATAACACGGAGCTTGCCGCGGCTTTTGCCGATGTGCTCGATGCCGCCGGAGAGTTTGGTCTGCAGCAACTGCTCGATGAAGCAGTAAACAAACGGCATGATCTGACACAATTTATCGGCGAAGTCGGTTATGATGATCTGCGCCGCCAGGCTTTTTATTCGCACTTCGGCTTCCAAGGCGACGAGACCGAAGACAGTATTCTGTCAACGCTTTGGCCGGTGGACGAATTCGATCACCCGATGTTGTCCGGAATTCTGCAGATACAAAAGAGTGCAACGCGGGCGCAAGAATTTGCGTTGATTCTGCTTCATGCAAAGTTCAACGAACAAGTCGACCAGCGCGAGGAAGCACTGCGGGCGGCGTTCCTGAAAGCGACGGGTGATCCCAAAAGCGGTTCCTATATCGCAACCAAGGGGGTGACTGACCGTTATCCGGATTTTATCGATCGTTACGATCAAGCGGCACAACGCGTATTCCAGGGGTTGGACCGTCTTAAGCAATGGCGCATGCTTCGCCTTACCCTTTCCGCCTTGGTTCTGATTGACGATCTGATCGGCCGCTATCAGCACATGAAAAAGACGCATGGTCTGCTCGATTTCGACGATCTGATTGTGCGTACGGTGAGATTGCTGTCGCGTCAGGATGCTGGACCATGGGTACAATACAAGCTCGACAAGGGTATCGACCATATTCTGGTCGATGAGGCGCAGGATACGAGCCCCAATCAATGGCGTGTCATCCGTCTGCTCAGCGAGGAATTTTTTGCCGGCAAATCCGCCCGCGACATCCGGCGCACGCTGTTTGCCGTCGGTGACGAGAAGCAGTCCATTTATTCATTTCAGGGCGCTATTCCTGAGGATTTTGCCAAGCATGGCAGGGAGACCGAAAGGAACACCAGGCAATCTGAATTGAGTTTTGAGCGTGTCAATCTCAACTTCTCGTTTCGCTCGGCCCCCGATGTTTTGTCTGCCGTCGATAAAGTTTTTGCGCGGCCCGAGGCCAATCGTGGCTTCGGACGGGAACATGGCCCGACTGTCCATACGGCCATTCGCGATCATGATCCCGGCGAGGTCCAGATATGGGACATGATCACGCCTGAAAACGCGCCCCAGGAAGACGATTGGCGCAAGCCCGTGGACAGCCTGCCTGCTCCACCTGTCCGGCTCGCTGAGCAGATCGCCAAGACGATAGATAGCTGGCTAAAGAATGGCGAAGTAATCGAGGGGCAGGGCCGGCGTCTCGAAGCGCGAGACATTATGGTACTGGTGCGCAAGCGCGATCAGTTCATGCCAGCTTTGTCGCGTGAGCTGAAGAGGCGGCAGGTCCCGGTTGCCGGCGCTGACAGGTTGAAGCTCACGGACCACATTGCCATCAAGGATCTGGTGGCGCTTGGCCGGTTCATGCTGCTGCCATCTGACGACCTGTCGCTTGCAGCACTGTTGAAGAGCCCGTTGTTCAAGTGGAATGATGAACAGCTGTTTGACCTCGCATATGGCCGGGCAGAACATGAAACACTCTATCAACGGCTGAAGGCGCGTGCCGACGATGATCTGATCGTGAGTGCAACGGCGCAGCGATTGCAGAATTGGCGCAATCGGGCCGACACCGTACCGGTGTTCGAGTTCTATGCGGAGATTTTGGGGCCAGGAGGCGCCAGACGCGATCTGTTGGCAAGACTCGGCCATGAAGCCGGCGATGTCATAGACGAGTTTCAAAACTATGCGGTTGCAACGGAAAAGACCGGCCTCCCCGGACTCCAGGCATTCCTTGAAACGCTTGACGCCGCAACTCCCGAAATCAAACGCGAACTTGATCAGAGCCGCAATGAAGTTCGCATCATGACTGTGCATGCAGCCAAGGGGCTGGAGGCGGCCATTGTTTTCCTGGTCGATTCCGGCAGTGCGGCATCGGCAGGTGGGCGAACGCCAAATTTGCTTTCTTTCAAGCTGCAGGAACAACACGGCTGGCAAGGTCCAGGTTTTCTTTTCGTCCCTGGCAAAAGCTATGCAACCGCCTTTACGGGAACAATCGTCGATAATTTGAAAATTCGCGCCGAAGAAGAGTATCGCCGGCTTCTCTATGTGGGGATGACGCGCGCCGAAGATCGCTTGATCGTCTGCGGTTATCGCGGATCACGGCAGGCATCCGAAACCTGGCATGGACTGGTCGAGGCCGCCCTAGGTGAGTTGAGCGAACCATTCCAGCATCCTGTAGAAACTGTGGTCGCCAGGCGCTATCGCGTGATGGAACGCACTCACACGCCGATCGATGAGCTTGCCACGCCTTCCGAAGCGCATGCCGAACCATTTCCTGCGGCGTATCGCTCTCCCATGCCGCGAGAAGCTGGCCTGCCAAGACCGCTTGCGCCATCGGGCGTCTCGGTCTTGATCGAACCGGATGACGAAGCGCCCGTGATGACCGGCTCGCCAGTATTGACAGCAAATGGGGGTGATCCATCTTTTGCGATCCGCCGTGGAACGGTCATCCACGCCCTGTTGCAGACCCTGCCGAACTTGCCCGCCGAACAACGGGTCCCCGCTGCGGAGCGCTACCTTTCGCGCGCCGCCTTCGACTGGCCCCGGCAAGAAATCCAAGACGCTCTGCAATCGGTCCTCGGCGTTATAGATGATCCACGCTATGCGCCTGTTTTCGCATCGGGCTCGCTAGCGGAAGTGGCGATCATGGGAACACTGCATCTGCGCGGCAAGGATCACGCCGTTTCGGGTGTGATCGACAGGCTGGCAGCCGGTGAAAAGCGGGTGCTGATCGTGGATTACAAGACAAACCGCCCACCCCCCACTAACCTCGCCAAGGTTCCGGAGGCGTATGTCGCGCAGCTAGCCCTTTACCGCCAATTGCTGGAACCGCTTTATCCCGGGAAGACTGTGGAAGCTGCATTGCTCTTCACCGAAGGTCCGCACCTGATCGAGATCCCGGCGGACGCAATGCGCGACGCGCTCGTTCGGATGGTGTGAGCAAAGGTATGGATTGGAAAATGAAATAACGTGTTAAGGCTTGATTATTGATTGCTGCGGGCGGCAGGCAATGAAGCGGGACTACAGGTGCTTCTAAACTGTTTGCACTGAATCGTGACAACACCGAGCTTGACGATTGCGAGCCGACTCACCACATGATGTGCAACACATTCACAAACACACAAGGAAAAGCCCATGGCTACCGTCAAGATCGACACCAGCAATTTCCAGTCCGACGTTATTCAGGCGGGACAGCCTGTCGTCGTTGATTTTTGGGCGGAATGGTGCGGCCCGTGCAAGATGATCGCCCCTGCTCTTGAAGAGATTGCCTCCGAGATGGAAGGCAAGATCACGATTGCCAAGGTCAACATCGATGAAAATCCGGAACTGGCTGCCCAGTTCGGTGTACGTTCGATCCCGACTTTGCTGATGTTCAAGGATGGTGAACTTGCTGCCAATCTGGTCGGCGCTGCTCCGAAGAGCAAATTGTCCGACTGGATCAGGAATTCGGCTGCTTGATTGTTCAAGTCATTCGAACGAAAAAAAGCCCGGTTTACTGCCGGGCTTTTTGTTGCGCAGAAACAAAGCTCTAGCGAGGCGGCGTGCCATTATCCGAAAGAACGTCGCCAGCGAGATACAGCGATCCGCCGATAAGAATTCGTGGTGCCGGCTCGGATGGGTCCCAGCTATGCGCCAGAATCTTCAGGGCATTTTCGACTGAATGCACAGGTTCAGCTGAAAGCCCGGCTTCATTGGCAGCCAGTGCGAGCTCGTCATGTGGAATCCCGGCGCCGCTGGAACGTATCGGCACCGTATAGACGTGCCGCGCCATGCCGGTAAAAGCCTGGAAATAGCCAACAGGATCCTTGGTATTGATCATGCCGGTGATCAGAAACAGCGGCCGTTGGTTGCGATCTTCCAAGGTGGCAATAGCCTCGGCGATCACCAGCCCCGCGCCGGGGTTATGTCCGCCATCGAGCCAGATTTCCGAGCCCGGGACCGCCATCTCCACCAGCTTGCCCTTGATGAGCCGCTGCATTCGGGCAGGCCACTCGACATTTGCCATCGCCCGTTCGACGGCCTGCTCCGGCACCTTGAAGCCGGCAGTTCTGACCGCCTGGATTGCTGCAGCAGCGTTCGCCAGCTGGTGGCGGCCGAGCAGCGCCGGCAAAGGAAGATCCATCAATCCCTTATTGTCCTGATAGACCATGCGCCCGCGTTCTTCGAAGCTGAGGAAGTCCTGGCCATACACTGTATAGGGGCAATCGCGTCGTTCGGCGGTCTCGATCAGCACCATGCGGACGGCTTCCTCCTCCTGGGCGCCGATGACAACAGGGCAACGCGGCTTGATGATGCCAGCCTTTTCCGCCGCAATCAGTTCTACACGGTCGCCGAGATAGGGCTGGTGATCGAGCGAAATGGGCATGATGACACTGACGGCCGGCTCGGGAATGACATTGGTCGCATCGAACCGCCCGCCAAGACCAACTTCGAGGATGACAGCATCCGCCGGGTGTTCCGAAAACAAAACGAAAGTGACGGCGGTAAGAATCTCGAAGACGGTGATTGCCTGGCCGGCATTGGCCTCGGCAACCCGCTTGACCGCATCCGCCAGCACATCGTCCTCGACGATCTTACCCCCGCCGGACGCGCCAATCCGATAGCGTTCATGCCAGCGTACGAGATGTGGCGAGGTGTGGACGTGCACCGTGTAGCCCGCGGCTTCAAGCAGCGCCCGCGAGAAAGCGACGGCAGAGCCCTTGCCATTGGTGCCTGCGACATGGATTACCGGCGGTATCCGCAGCTGCGGATTGCCCAGCGTGTCCAATAGGCGCGTTATACGGCCGAGAGACAGATCGAAGCCCTTGGGGTGGAGCCCGAGGAGCCGGTCGATCTCTTGTTCAGCACGCGATGGCATTGCACAGCCAATTCAAAAAGCAGGTCGGCATCAAGCTTCGGTTTCGACCGGTACCGGCACCACGGCCTGTTCGTTGGGATGTTCCTCAGCAATTTCCGTGGCCGCTTCACCCATCAGCATTTTCAACAGCCGGGCAATCGTTGCTTTCAATTCTGGCCGCGGCACGACCATATCCACCATCCCATGCGTCTTCAGATATTCGGCGCGTTGGAACCCTTCGGGCAATTTTTCGCGGATGGTCTGTTCAATGACGCGCTGTCCGGCAAAGCCGATCAATGCACCGGGTTCGGCGATGTGGATATCACCAAGCATTGCGTAAGAGGCGGAGACGCCGCCTGTCGTCGGGTTCGTGAGGACGACGATATAAGGCAGACCAGCTTCCTTCAGCATTTCGACGGCAACTGTCGTGCGCGGCAACTGCATCAGGGAAAGAATTCCCTCCTGCATGCGAGCACCGCCGGACGCAGCGAAAAGCACCAGCGGTTTCTTTTGGGCGATCGCGGTTTCGAAACCCTTGATGATCGCCTCACCCGCCGCCATGCCGAGCGAACCGCCCATGAAACTGAAGTCATGGATGGTCACGACGATCGGCAGTCCCTCGATCATGCCAAGCGCGTTGATAATCGCATCATCCTGGCCGGTTTTGGTGCGATGTTCCTTCAACCGGTCGACGTAACGCTTTTCATCGCGGAATTTCAACGGATCTGTCGCAACTTTCGGCTGTTCCAGCACGTCAAAGACGCCGTCATCGAAAAAGAACTTCAACCGGTCCTTTGCGGGGATACGCATATGGTGCCCGGAAGTTGGTACGACCCACTGGTTCTTTTCCAGATCCGTATGGAAAACCATTTCGCCGGATTCTGGATCCTTGATCCAGAGATTCTCTGGCATTTCACGGCGACCAAGCATCGAATTGATCTTGGGCCGGACATAATTCGTGATCCAGTTCATGATCGGTCCTGTTCTTCTAGCAAACGGTTGATTTAGGAGCTTTACTCGGCCGCCGCAAGACTTGACGCCCGCACACCGCTGGAAAGGCCTTTGACCATCGTGGCAACGGCTTCGGCGGGATCGGCCACCAAGGAACCGTCGGGATTGATCGTGTTGGCAACAGCATTGACGATCGCTGTGCCGACGACAACGCCGTCTGCGGCGGAGCCGATTACCTTGGCCTGCTCAGCGGTCTTGACGCCGAAGCCGACGACGACCGGCAAGTCCGTATGCTTCTTGATCCGCTCGACAGCGGCCGCAACCCGGCTCGTATCGGGCAATGCCGATCCGGTAATGCCGTTCATCGATACATAGTACACAAAGCCCGATGTGTTCTGCAGGACCTTCGGCAGACGCTTGTCGTCAGTCGTCGGTGTTGCCAAACGAATGAAATTGATCCCGGCCTTGATCGCAGGAATGCAGAGCTCTTCGTCCATTTCCGGCGGTAGGTCGACAATGATCAGGCCGTCGATACCAGAGGCAACGGCATCCACAAGGAAACGGTCGACGCCGTAAATGTAAATCGGGTTGTAATATCCCATCAGCACGATCGGGGTCGTATCGTCGGTTTGCCGAAAGCGCGCGGCGAGATCGAGCGTCTTCGTCAGCGACATGCCCTTTTTCAGGGCACGCAATCCGGCGGCCTGAATAGCAGGTCCATCCGCCATGGGGTCGGAGAATGGCACACCGAGCTCAATGATGTCGGAACCTGCGCCGGGCAGACCTTTCATAATCTTCAGCGACGTGTCGAAGTCGGGATCGCCACCCATGAAATAGGTTACGAGTGCCGGACGGCCTTCGGCTTTGAGCGCTGCGAATTTTCTGTCGATACGCGTCGTCATGATCAGATGTCCATCCCTAGAAGCTGCCCGACCGTGTGCACATCCTTGTCGCCACGCCCGGAAAGATTGACGATCATAATCTTGTCCTGTGCCATCTTAGGCGCGATTTTCACCGCATGGGCGATAGCATGGGCGGATTCCAGTGCCGGAATTATGCCTTCGGTGCGGGTTGTCAGGGTGAAAGCTTCGAGCGCTTCATCGTCGAGTATCGGTACATAGGAAACGCGGCCCGTATCGCGCAACCATGAATGCTCCGGACCGACGCCCGGATAATCGAGACCGGCCGAAACAGAGTGACCGTCGAGGATCTGACCGTCCTTGTTCTGCAAAAGGTACGTGCGGTTGCCGTGCAAGACGCCGGGGCGTCCCGCGCTCATCGAAGCGCAATGTTCTTCGCCATCGAGCCCACGGCCGCCGGCTTCGATGCCGATGATCTCGACACTCTTGTCGTCAAGGAAGGGATGGAACAGACCAATTGCGTTGGACCCGCCGCCAACGGCAGCAATGATGGTGTCCGGCAGGCGTCCCTCGCGCTCGAGGATCTGCTCGCGGGCTTCCGTACCGATCACCGACTGGAAATCCCTCACCATCTCCGGATAGGGATGCGGGCCAGCGGCGGTACCGATCAGGTAATAGGTATCCTCGACATTAGAGACCCAGTCACGCAGGGCCTCGTTCATCGCGTCCTTCAGCGTGCCATGGCCAGACGATACGGGCTTGACCTCGGCGCCGAGCAATTTCATGCGAAACACATTGGGCTTCTGCCGCTCGACGTCGGTTGCGCCCATATAGACCACGCATGGCAGGCCGAAACGCGCCGAAACGGTGGCAGAGGCTACACCATGCTGGCCTGCGCCCGTCTCCGCGATGATGCGGGTCTTGCCCATACGCTTGGCCAGCAGGATCTGGCCAAGGCAATTGTTGATCTTGTGGCTGCCAGTATGGTTCAGGTCTTCGCGCTTGAAATAGATCTTGGCGCCGCCATCGAGGCCCTGATCCTTGGCCAGCTGGCGCACATGTTTTGTCAGGCCTTCGGCGTAATAGAGCTTGGATGGCCGTCCGGCGTAATGCGTCGACAGGGCCTGAAGCTCTGCTTTGAACGACGGATCGTTCTTCGCGTCTTCATAGGCCTGCTGCAGTTCAAGGATCAGCGGCATCAGGGTTTCGGCAACAAAACGTCCGCCGAAAATGCCGAACATGCCCTCCTCGTCAGGGCCTGTCTTGAATGAATTGGGTTCAACCACCGTGTTCACTGCATCACTCCGTTCTTAGGCCCTGTCGCTTTGTTGAAGCGACCGCCTCTTATATTCAGGCCGCATCAGCGCTTTTGGCAGCGCGCACAGCCCGGAAAAAATCTCTGATCAGGCCAACATCCTTCACGCCCGGTGCAGACTCGACGCCGGAAGAAATGTCGATGCCTTGTGCATTCGTTGCCCGCAGCGCGTCGCCGATATTACTCGCGTTGAGACCACCGGAAAGCATGTAATCGATAGAGGCGTCAAGCTCACTCAGCACCTGCCAGTCAAAAGAAACACCGTTTCCGCCAGGAAGCTCCGATCCCTTTGGTGGTTTGGCGTCAAAAAGGAAGCAGTCGGCCACGCCGATATACGGCTTGATCTGTTCGAGATCGCCGCGTTCGCGCAAGGCAAGTGCCTTCATGACCGGCAAGCCATAACGGGCCTTGATTTCCGCAACCCGGTTGACGCTCTCATTGCCGTGCAATTGGAGCATGTCCGGCTGCATCGCAGCAACAATAGCGTCGAGCGTGACGTCATCCGGATCGACAGTCACAGCGACTGCTATCGCGCGCCCCTTGGCAGCCTGACGCAGACGGCCAGCCTCGCCTGGATCGACATAGCGAGGGCTTTTCGGAAAGAAAATGAAGCCGATATGAGATGCGCCGCCGTCCAGCGCCGCAGCCACTGCTTCGGCGGTTTTCAACCCGCATATCTTGATATCAATGCCCATAAGCCGCCACTCGCACGAAAATGCGTCAAAGTCGAGGATTTTGCGCATCGATCAATGGTTAGAGATGGTGGTGATAGCCTTCTTTAACAAGGAAATCGAACGCATCCGCGACAGATGCAGGGATGGATTGCGCTATCTGGAAGCCTTTGGACGGATAGTCGCGTATTCGCTGCACGTCGCCGACCATTTCGTGGACGAACATTTCAAACGGATAGGCTTCGATCGGTTGTTCTTCGAAGGGCGTCATCGGTGCAGTGACAAGTGCCGATACTTCGGGCCATTGTGCCCGGACCGTCGCATAGGCGCGGCGCTGGGTCTGGGGCTTGGTGACAATGATGATGCGAGCCACCTGGTCGTTCGCCATCATTGCACGTGAAAAGCGGATGTTCTCCCCAATATTGGTGGCTTTTGGTTCGATCAGGATCGCGTCCGCAGGAACACCCCGTTCCCAGGCACGCTTGGCAAACGCTTCAGCTTCACTGCCATCGAATTGATTGTTGGTCCAATTGCCGGATTTGCCGGTAAAGAGAATTTTTTTGGCCAGGCGCTGGTGAAACAGCTCAGCGCAACGATCGGCGACGCGCAAGTCGTAGCTGCCGAGACCAATGATCACATCGACCTCAGACAGTTCGTCATAGATGAGATGAAAATTCCACAGCGTTCTTGCCGCCTGCAAAACGGCACGTGAAGAAGCGCGTTCCATCAGCTGAAATCGATAGCCTGCAAGGCGCTGCCATTGCGTTTCAGCCAGGCTCTGCAGCGCTCCGTGTCGGGGCAAAGCTCGCCGCACAATTTCCAGAATTTCGGACCGTGGTTCATCTCTTTCAAATGGGCCACTTCATGTGCGACGAGATAGTCGATAACCGGTGGCGGCGCCATCATGATGCGCCAGGAAAAAGACAACGTACCGTCCGATGTGCATGAGCCCCAGCGGCTTTTTGTATCTTTCAGGCGGACAGCCTTTGCGCGCCGCCCAACGGTGGCTGTGTGACGGGCGACGAGCATTTCCAGGTCGCGTCGCGCCTCACGTTTCAAGAAGTCGCCAACGCGCCTGGCGAGATGCGGACGATCGCCATAGACGATCAGCCTCGGCCCTTCGGCTCCATTTTCCTGCCGTACCGTTCCACGCTTTGCCGGTTCATGTACGATGAGGTGTGGCACGCCACGCACGGGGACCTTAACGCCCGGGCGTACGCTCGGTTGATCGGGCATCTTCGCAATGCGTGTCTCGATCCAGCCTTCGTGACGGACGAGAAATTTTTCGACTTCCCGCGCGGGTATGCCCGGCGGCACGGTCATGCGTAGACCCTTGCCCCCTGCGTCGATACGCAGTGTCAACCGCGTCGCCCGCGGATTTTCCATTACCAGCAGCGGCAGGACACGGCCCGCGACCTCATAACTCCGCTCGGCTTTAAGCGTCGCGGATTTTTTCGGCGGGCTGCGGAACAAGGACAGGATCATAGAGCTACTTTAATTGATTCGAGCAAAACCGGTGAGACAAAACAGAGGCGGCGCCACAAGGCGCCGCCGTAACAATCGGATTTCCAGGGAACCGACCTTAAGTTGCTATTTCTGGTCGTCATTCACACCTGGAACAGAACCCGAAGGTTTCTTTGGCGCAGCATTCCGCTCCGCCATGAAACGATCAAACTCTTCCCGGTCCTTGGCGCGCCGGAGCTCGCGAGCATAGTCTTCGAATTCGGTTCGCATCTCTTCGAGCTTGCGGCGCTCTTCGTCGAGCCGCTGCAGTTCTTTCTCGCGCCACTCGTCAAAGGCAATATTGCCAGTGCCGAATGGGCCGCGGCCGAAATGCTGAGAACGGCGGCTGCGGCGGAATGCACCGCAAACATTATCGGCCGCGTTGTTCATTTCGTGCTTGAAACCGCCGAAACGATTGCCCCAGACAATGTAGGCAAGCATGGCCAAACCGAGAGGCCAGAACAACATGAACCCGATAATCATCAGAGCGATGGTCGCCGGAGACCAGCCTGGACGGATTAAAGCAGAAGTGTTCATCTAAAGCCCTTCCCTATCAAGAAAGCCCGGCCCCTATTGGCCGATTGATATCGACATGGGAAAGACTTTGCGGCTTTTCAAGAAACTGTGATTTCAAATGCTCCAAATCATTGAAATGCGAAACGTTTCTTTGCGTAGTCGATGGCTATGACGAGAAGTCCAGCCACCAGGGCCCAAAAGGCTGCGCCGATCCCCGCAATGGTAATTCCGGAGGCCATAACAGCAAAGGTAACGATCGCCGCCAGCCGCTCGTGTTCGACGTTGAGCGACAGCGACAGGGCATTGGTAAACGCCCCGATCAGCGCGAGACCCGCGACAAGGCCGATGAGCGGCGCAGGCAAGACGGCAAACAGGGCAACCAGCGATGCCCCAAAAATCGCAAAGATCAGATAGGACAGTGCATAGAACGGGCCGGTCAGCCAGCGCTTTTCCGGGTCGGGATGCGCATCCGGGCCAGTGCAGATCGCAGCAGAAATTGCCGCCATGTTGCTTGTGTGAGCGCCAAAGGGGGCCGTGACAAGAGAGACCAGACCGGTGACCTGCAACGCCGCTGCTGTCGGCGGCTCATAACCCGCTGCACGAAGGACAGCAAAGCCCGGCAGGTTCTGCGATGCCATGGTTACCAGATAAAGCGGCAGCGCCAGGCCGATCATCGCGCGCATGTCGAAGACCGGCATGATGAGTGTCAGCGTCGAAAGCTCGACACCAGGGACGCTGTCAACGCGGCCGCTGACAAAAGCATAAATCACCCCGCCGAAAAGGACGGCCAGCACCGCCATGGCCGGGTTGAACAGGCGGATGATGAAGAAGAGCGCAATAAGAGGCAGTACAAAAAACGGGTCTATGGGTATGGTTCGTGCAGCGCCGATCAGGAATGCAAACAGCACACCGGCCAGCATGCCCGACGCTATCGATGCCGGGATCCTGGAGACAAAGGCAGAAACCGGTTTGATCAACCCGGTGAGAATGATCGCTATCGCAGTGACAATGAACGCTCCCACCGCCTGTGGCATGGTAAAGCCGATCGAGCCGCCGATGAGAGCCAATCCAGGCGTTGACCAAGCGGCAATGATCGGCATCTTGTAACGCCAGCTCAGATAGCCTGTCGCGAGGAACATCGCGAGACAGCAAGCAGTCACCCAGCTTGCAGTTTCGGCCTGTGTGGCTCCGAGTGCCTGCGCTGCCGCGATGATAAGTGCAAGCGTTCCGCCAAAACCGACGACAGCAGCGACGACAGCGGAAGCGATCACGGAAAAGCGCATGGAGCCTGGGAACCTATTGGAGCGGATGAAGGAGTTTGACTCTTTCAACCATTGAAGACACGGTTCGTGTCAGAAGATCAAGGTCTTGCGGACGAGACAGGCGATGGTCGCCATCCCGCACCAGCGTAATCGTCACATCGTCGACAGGCAGGTGATCCATTAATCGCAGCGCATGGGTATAGGGCACGTCCTTGTCCTCCATACCCTGGAGGATGTGAACAGGACAATCGGTCTGGATGACACCCTTCAAAACCTGGTTGGTTTTGCCGTCTTCGAGCAAAGCCTTTGTATAGATGTACGGCACGGACGAATAATCGGACGGCTCTTCCATATAACCGCGCTGGGCGATCTGGCGGCGCTGATCATTCGTCAGTTGCGGCTCGACGAGTTCCGAGGTGAAATCCGGCGCCGGCGCAATGAACACCAGTCCTGCGACACGCCCGCCTTCGCCAGTCCTTTGCAATTCCTCGATCATTCGCAAGGCGATCCATCCGCCCATGGACGAACCGACGAGAATCTGCGGTCCGGACGAAAACTGCCGGAATATGGCAAGGCTTTGCTCCAGCCATAACGAGATCGTGCCATCGCGGAATTCGCCGCCGGATTCGCCATGGCCGGAATAGTCGTGCCGAAGGAAGGCCACGCCGCGTTCCGATGCCCACTGATCCAGCCATTGGGCTTTGCTGCCCAGCATGTCCGAGTAATAGCCCCCCAGCCACACAATGCCAGGCGTGCGACCTTCGCGGCGGCGCAGTGCAATATCGAGGCCGTTGACGGTCAGGAACTGGGGCAGGGGTGCATTCATAAAGGTAACTCCGTGTCGTGATCGGCCCTTTTGCCACGGCAAAGTTCATCGTTGAAGCCCGCAACATTGCACAAATCTGAAATAAACCTATGTTTGATTGGCGTGATTTTTCCCAAAAATAACGATATTGGCATGCGCCCGCGCACAGAAGCATTGCGGCTCCGGCCTGACGGTGCTATTTGCGGGTCCGAAATAATTCAAGGAGATTACTGCCATTCGTCGACCCTTTAGAGCCCAGGTGGTCCAGAAAGATGGACCTCGTTCCAACCGCGATATCCGCGTACCTCAGGTACAGCTCATTGATGCCGAAGGTGAAAACCACGGCATAGTCACTATTCAAGCAGCACTGGCGATGGCCGATGAGGCTGGACTCGATCTCGTCGAGATCGTGCCCAATGCCGAGCCGCCGGTCTGCAAGATCGTCGATCTCGGGAAGCTGAAATACCAGGGCCAGAAGAAAGCGGCGGAAGCGCGCAAGAAACAGAAGACCGTCGAAATCAAAGAAATCAAGATGCGCCCGAATATCGACACGCATGATTATGATGTGAAGATGAAGGCGATCAAGCGTTTCTTTGAAGAGGGCGACAAGGTCAAGGTGACATTGCGGTTCCGTGGCCGTGAAATGGCCCACCAGGAACTCGGCATGCGGCTTCTGGATCGCGTCAAGGAAGATACGGTTGAAATTTCCAAGGTCGAGGCCGAGCCAAAGCTGGAAGGCCGCCAGATGATGATGGTTCTGGCGCCGCGCTGAAGCCAACCAACTTCCATAGAAAAGCCGCCTTCGGGCGGCTTTTTCTATGCCGATCAAAATTCGAAGGGCCATCATGGCGGAACTGAACTCTCTCAAAGACATGTCCCGGTTTCAACACCGCAGACGCATTGCCGTTGCAATCGTCATCGGCTTGATCCTGGTTGCACTTCTTACGATTCGTTCCGCGTGGAGCAATGATCGCGTGCATGAGTATATCGAGGATTTCGGTATCGGCGTGATTGTCCTGACGATTCTTGGACGTATGTGGTGCACGCTCTACATTGGCGGACGTAAGAGCTCGGAGATTGTCCGTCTCGGGCCATATTCGATGAGCCGCAATCCACTCTATGTGTTCAGCACGATCGGCGCATTCGGGATCGGCATGATGACCGGCAGCCTGACGGTGTCGCTCGCCCTCGCCGTGATTTGCTACATTGCCTTCCAGTTCGTCATCACGGCCGAAGAGGGTTATCTCGAAAAGGTGTTCGGCGAGACCTACACCAGTTATAAGCGGGACGTACCGCGCTTCTTCCCCAATCCCTCACTTTACAAGGAAGCAGATGTGTTGAGCGTCAAGTCGTCCATGCTGTATAGGACGTTCACCGATGGACTGGTATTCTTCGTCTCCTATCCATTGCTCGAGTTCGTGGAATATCTGCAAGGCGAACACATTCTGCCGGTTCTGTTGCGCCTCTACTAGGCTTTTCGCCGGCTCACGCGATTCAACTGTTGCGCTTTTTCTGACTTCTGGTAATAAGCACGCGTTCAAACCGCCCGGCAGGGCATGCCGTGGCGGTTTTGTATGCTTTCAGGCTTTGGTCGGCCTGAAGTCAAAAACAAGAGGCCCGAAACTCTTTGGAGTGAAACGGGCCTCGCAAGAGGCGTGGAGTTCCGTAGGAACGACAGGGACCTCAAGAAAGAAAATCAGGAGTAGCAAAATGCCCAAGATGAAGACCAAATCTGCTGCCAAGAAACGGTTCAAGATCACCGGAACTGGCAAAATCAAAGCCGCCGCCGCTGGCAAACGCCATGGCATGATCAAACGTTCGAACAAATTCATTCGTGACGCACGCGGCACGATGGTTCTTTCCGAGCCAGATGCGAAAATCGTGAAGAAGTTCCTGCCTAACGGTCTCTGATCGGGCAAACGTTATCCATCTCAGTAAGGAGATCATATCATGGCACGTGTAAAACGGGGCGTTACGTCCCACGCCAAGCATAAAAAAGTTCTGAAGCAGGCCGAGGGTTTCCGTGGCCGCCGCAAGAATACCATCAAGACCGCCAAGGCCGCTGTCGATCGTTCGAAGCAGTACGCTTATCGCGACCGCAAGAACAAGAAGCGTACTTTCCGTGCGCTCTGGACCCAGCGCATCAATGCCGCTGTCCGCGAACATGGCCTGACATACAGCCGTTTCATCGACGGTCTGTCGAAGTCGGGTATCGAGGTTGACCGCAAGGTTCTGTCGGATCTCGCGATCCACGAGCCGGAGGCATTCGGTTCGCTCGTGGCTTCTGCCAAGAAGGCGCTTGAATATCTCAAGAATACAACTCCGAACGCTTTTGAAGGCGCTGTTCACTAAACCAGCGCTCCCAAAGCATTCCGGAAATATAGATTTGGGAAACCCGCGCTGGCTCGGCTGGCGCGGGTTTTTCGATTTTCTGCATCGACGCGTAAGAGGCGGTCATTTTCGAGGGAAATGACAGGGATCTCAAGAAACCAACAGGTGAAGAACGATGGACGACCTGGTACAACTGGAAAGCGTGCTTGCCGCGCAGATTGAGTCAGCCAATGATGAGGCGGCCATCGAGGCCGTCCGCATCGCAGCTCTCGGCAAAAAGGGCTCGATTTCGGAAAAACTGAAGTCACTCGGTTCCATGTCGCCGGAAGAGCGGCAGCTCCAGGGACCTGCCATCAATGGCTTGAAGAATCGTATTACGGAAGCACTCACCGCGCGCAGAAATGCCCTCAAGGACGCCGCCATTTCTGTGCGTCTTGAAAAGGAAAAAGTGGACGTCACGCTCCCTGTGCGCGCCGCGCCGGCAGAACGGGGACGTATCCACCCGATCAGCCAGGTCATCGATGAAATCACCGCCATTTTCGCCGATATGGGTTTTTCTATTGCCGAAGGTCCGGATATCGAGACCGACTACTACAACTTCACCGCGCTCAATTTTCCCGAGGGTCACCCGGCTCGCGAGATGCACGACACTTTTTTCTTCAATCCCGACGAGAACGGCGAGCGACGGGTGCTGCGTACCCATACGAGCCCCGTGCAGATTCGCACAATGGAAAACCAGAAGCCGCCGATCCGCATCGTTATTCCCGGCAAGACCTACCGCATGGATAGCGACGCCACCCATTCGCCTATGTTCCATCAGGTTGAAGGGCTGGTTATCGACAAGTCGGCCAATGTCGCCAACATGAAATGGGTGCTCGAAGAATTCTGCAAGGCGTTCTTCGAAGTGCCGTCGCTGAAGATGCGTTTCCGCCCTTCCTACTTCCCCTTCACCGAGCCATCACTGGAGGTCGATATCCAGTGCGACCGCTCTGGCAAGGAAGTGAAATTCGGTGAAGGCAGCGACTGGATGGAAATTCTCGGCTGCGGCATGGTGCATCCGAACGTGTTGCGCGCCGGCGGTCTCGATCCGGACGAGTATCAGGGTTTTGCCTGGGGCATGGGCATCGACCGCATTGCCATGTTGAAATATGGCATGCCGGATCTGCGCGCCTTCTTCGATGCCGACGTGCGCTGGCTTCAGCACTACGGCTTCCGGCCGCTCGACATGCCGACGCTGTTTGGAGGCCTGAGCGCGTAACGCGCCATCAGGCTTCACGGGGGACGAAGGCGCCTGCCGAAACCTCTAAACCTCGAAATTTGAAAACGAGTGAAAATCATGAAATTCACACTCTCCTGGCTTAAAGACCATCTCGAGACCGAGGCGTCACTCGAAGAGATCGTCGATTCCCTGACAAGAATCGGTCTGGAAGTCGAGCATCTCGATGACAAGTCGGCGCTCAGGCCCTTCGTCATAGCCAAGGTGCTAACAGCTTCCCGCCACCCGGACGCTGACAAGCTGCAGGTTTTGACTGTGGATACGGGCGACGGCAAGCCGCTGCAGGTGGTGTGCGGTGCGCCGAACGCCCGCGCCGGCCTGATCGGCGCATTCGCAGCTCCAGGGACCTATGTTCCGGGCATCGACCTTACGCTGTCGGTCGGCAAGATCCGTGGTGTCGAAAGCCATGGCATGATGTGCTCCGAGCGCGAATTGCAGATGTCGGATGAACACAATGGCATCATCGACTTGCCCGCAGATGCGCCTGTGGGAACCAGCTTCGCTGCCTATGCCGGCCTGAACGACCCGGTCATCGAGATCAACCTGACGCCGAACCGTCCAGATTGCACCAGCGTCTACGGTATTGCCCGCGACTTGGCTGCAGCCGGTCTCGGCAAACTCAGGAACGGGCCGATCGTGCCCGTCCAAGGCGCAGGGCCCGCGCTGGTGGACGTTCATCTTGACCTTGGCGACGATACCCATCTTTGCCCCGGCTTTGCCTGGCGTACCGTCAAGGGCGTCAAGAACGGTCACAGCCCGCAATGGCTGCAGCAGCGGTTGATCGCCATAGGCTTGCGCCCGATCAATGCGCTCGTCGACATAACCAACTATCTGACCTTCGATCGCGGCCGTCCGTTGCACGTCTTCGATGCCGACAAGGTCAGTGGCAATCTCACCGTGCGCCGCGGCCGGGAAGGCGAACAGATTCTCGGCCTCAACGGCAAGGAATATAGGCTCGGTCCGGACAATGTAGTCATCGCCGATGCTGATGGGGTCGAATCGATTGGCGGTATCATGGGCGGCGAATATTCCGGCTGTGATGAGAACACCACCAATGTCGTGATCGAGTCCGCGCTTTGGGACGCGATGAATATTGCCCGTACAGGCCGGACGCTTGGTATCATTACCGATGCGCGCTACCGTTTCGAGCGCGGCGTCGATCCTGAGTTCATGATCCCCGGTCTTGAGCTTGCCACACAGCTGGTTCTCGATTTCTGCGGCGGTACGCCATCCGAAGCGAAAGTCATCGGCTACAAGGGCCATACACCGAAGATAGTCCAGTTCCCCGCATCGGAGGTCAAGCGGCTTACCGGCATCGATGTTCCGGCTGAAACGAGCCTCGATATCCTGTCTCGCCTCGGCTTCAAGCCGCAAGGGAGCGGTGAGCTTGTTGATGTGGTGATCCCGTCATGGCGTCCAGATATAGACGGCAAGGCCGATTTGGTCGAGGAAGTCATGCGCATTCATGGCGTCGACCAGATCGATCCGCAGCCCTTGCTTAGCCATGCGGCGGTCAACGGCAAGATCTTGACAACGTTGCAGATCCGTACGCGCAATGCCCGCCGGGCACTTGCTTCGCGTGGCATGATGGAAGCGGTTACCTGGTCGTTCATTTCGGAAGCGTCAGCGAAAGCATTCGGCGGCGGTCAGAGCGAACTGAAGCTTGCTAATCCGATCGCGGCCGACATGTCCGACATGCGCCCATCGCTGTTGCCGGGCCTACTTGCTGCCGCCCAGCGCAATGCCGATCGCGGCTTCAATGATCTGGCGCTATTCGAAGTCTCCGGCACTTATGAAGGCAATACGCCCGACGCACAGCGCCGCGTTGCTGCCGGTGTTCGCCGGGGTACCGCGAAGCTCGAAGGTTCGGGTCGTCACTGGTCGGGTAATATTGGGTCAGTTGGCGTATTCGACGCAAAGGCCGACGCGCTTGCGGTGCTCGAAGCGTGCGGCGCTCCGATTGATAAGTTGCAGATCGAAAGCGGCGGTCCCGCCTGGTATCATCCCGGGCGTTCCGGCACGATCAAGCTCGGGCCAAAGGTAATCCTCGGAACCTTCGGCGAGTTCCATCCAAAAACGCTGGAAACGCTTGATGTCTCTGGAAGCCTTTGCGGCTTTGAAGTTTTCATCGATGCCATTCCGGAACCGAAGCGGAAGGCGACACGCACCAAGCCGGCGCTTAACCTTTCGGATTTCCAGATTGTGCGCCGTGACTTTGCTTTTGTGGTCGACAAGGCCGTGGAAGCAGGTGCCATTGTCCGGGCAGCGCTTGCCGGCGACAAGAAGCTGATCACCGGCGTTCAGGTCTTCGACCTTTTCGAAGGCGCATCGCTTGGCGCTGAGAAGAAGTCCGTTGCGATCGAGGTGGCCATCCAGCCCGTGGAGCGCACCTTGACCGATGAGGATCTGGAAGCGCTGACAAAACGCATCGTTGAAAGTGTCGGCAAACAGACCGGTGGCGTGCTGCGGGGATAGTTCTACCGCAACACCAACAAAAAAGGGGCGCATCGCGCCCCTTTCCTTCTGTCTGGCCAGTAACAGCTACTTCTGGATAACTTTCCAGTTCTTGTAGAAGATCGAGTTGCTGCCCTTGAGAATGACGCCCATGAACGAAACGATGGCGGCAAACAGGCCCGGCAGATAAGACGGGCGCAGGATATCGACGAACAGGCAATAGCGTGTCTGGTCGGTCTGGTTGACGGACTGGTGCATCAGCGTGTCATCGAAGATGAACAGCTTGTCGTCTTTCCAGTAGCTCGTCGTATCGCCGCACCAGATATAGGCCGTGTGATCGTTCATGTCGTTGATGTTGTAAAGCACGCGTATCGTTGCCCGGATCGGACCGAAATGCTTTGAAGTCGAATTCTTCTTGTTGAAGACAGACACACCGATCGTCTTCACGAAATTGTACTTCTCGTAGAAGGACGGCACGTTGGCGAAACTCGGCTGGTCTTTGCCGTACCATTTAAAAAAGAACATGCTGCGCGCCTGCTGTTCGGCGCGTGCCTGCAACTGCCCGACGATGTTTTCCTTCTGCGTCGCTGTAATCAGGCGCTTCACCTCGGCTTGATAATTGGCCGGAAGGTCCTGCAGCTTGTAAACGCCCTTGTTGACGTAGGGCAGTGACAGGATGTCGAGAAGAATGTTGAGCGGCGAAAGGACCCAGGTGAACATGCCATTGCCGAAGAAGTATTGCTCGACAACCTGGAGGTTGAGATTCTTGTTGCGCGACAAATCGTAAAGTCCGCAGATCAGATAAAAGATCACCAGATAAGGGACAAAATAAGCGAGGATCGCCAGAAGAACCAATCCGACAGACCAACGCCGCAGGGACTTTTTCGTTGCTTTTTCCATGGTATTCCAGGTTCGGCGCCGGGGCAAAATAGAGGATGGCGCGGCTTGTTGAGACAAAATCGATCTTGCGCGATATACAACCGCCGGCAAACTTTTAAAAGTGGTCAGCGACGGTCAGGAATAGGCCTTACGTCGATTTGCCTGTCAAGGGCGCGAAAGGGACAGCCATGGCCGCCCCCTTCTGTCACCAGTAATTTTAAGTCCGATTAGCCATTCACGAGTGCAAGCGACGCCTCCGTGTAACGGTTTCCCGCCACCCGCGCCGGTGAGAGCGCATCGCCAATCTTGGCGAGATCAGCGGCAGACAGGGAAATATCAGCCGCAGCTGCATTCTCTTCGAGATGCTTGATCTTGCGGGCGCCGGGGATCGGTACGATGAAGTCGCCCTGGTGCAGCACCCAGGCCAGCGCCAGCTGTGCCGGTGTGACGCCCTTGTCCGCAGCTAGTCCCTTGAGTGTGGCGATCAGGACTGCATTGGCATCCATGTTCTCGGCCTGAAAGCGCGGCAAGGTCTTGCGCCAGTCATCGGTGCCGAGTTCATCCGGCCTGTTGATCGTGCCGGTGAGGAGACCGCGTCCAAGCGGGCTATACGGCACGAAGCCGATGCCAAGCTCGCGGCAGACGGCAAGAACATCGTTCTCCGGCTCGCGGCTCCACAGCGAATATTCGCTCTGCACCGCAGCGATCGGATGCACCTTGTGGGCACGGCGGATTGTGGCGGCACTGGCTTCGGAGAGGCCAAGGGCTTTCACCTTGCCCTGTTTGACGAGGTCGGCCATGGCTCCGACCGTATCTTCGATCGGAACGTTCGGATCGACGCGGTGCTGGTAGAAAAGGTCGATCTGCTCAATACCGAGGCGTCCAAGGGATGCTTCGGCAACGGCCTTCAGATGTTCCGGCCGGCTGTCGACGCCGACCATGCGCGATATGCCCTCGCCTTCGTGGGCGATCTTGAAGCCGAATTTGGTGGCGATCACAACCTTGTCGCGACGGCCTTTCATTGCCTTGCCCACGAGAATCTCATTGTCGAACGGCCCATAGACTTCCGCCGTATCGAAAAAGGTGACGCCTATATCCACTGCGCGATGCAGTGTGCGGATTGCATCGGCTTCATCTTGTCCGCCATAGGCGAAGGTCATGCCCATGCAGCCGAGGCCCACTGCCGAGACGCTGAGTTCTGTTCCGAGTTTGCGTTTTTCCATCACTGATCTCCTTGTGGTGTGGTTATTGAAAGGTAAGTGCGGCAACCTTGTTCGATAATTCGCTTAAATTTGTACAGCTTGTTCTATATGGTAGATCAATGGATCGATCCCGGCTTCCCCAACTGGCTATCTTCGCGACGGTCGCGGCGAGTGGCGGTTTTCGCGGCGCGGCCAAGGAACTCGGCATCGCGCCGTCGGCCGTTAGTCACGCGATTTCCAGTCTCGAACAGAGTTTGGGTGTAAGGCTTCTCGCCCGGACGACGCGCAGCGTCGCGGTCACCGAGGAAGGCGCGCTGCTACTCAAACGCCTTCGCCCGGCCCTTGGTGAAATCGACCTGGCACTGGATGCGGTCAAGGAGGCGAACAACCGCGTTGCCGGCAATCTGCGTCTGAGTGTTCCGCCTTTCGCCGCCCACTGGCTGCTCGCCCCCCGCCTTGCTGCCTTCAGCGAAGCATATCCGGGCGTGACGCTCGAGCTGCGTGTCGAGGAACCGTTCAACGATATTGTCGCAACGGGTGTCGATGCCGGCATGCGGCTTGGGGAAAGCCTGGAGCCGGACATGATTGCCGTGCGCATGAGCGATGTGATCACAGCGAGCATCGTCGCCACGCCGGGCTATTTCGAAAACCATGCCGTGCCGCGGCACCCGCACGACCTTCTCGACCATCTCTGTATCCGCCGCCGTTTCTCCAGTGGTCAGGTCTATCGTTGGGAGTTCGAGAAAGATGGTGAGGAGATCGTCCTTGATGTAAACGGGCCGCTTATTCTTGGCGATGACCGGCTTGTTGTCGAAGCGGCTCTCGGCGGTGCTGGCGTCGCGTTCCTGCTGCAAGACATGGCGCCGGAAGCCATAGCTCAAGGCAAACTCCGCCGCGTGCTTGAGGATTGGTGCGCACCGTTTCCCGGCGTCTACTTGTATTACCCGAGCCGCCGGCAGATGCGTCCGGCACTGCGCGCCTTCATTGATTTCTTCAAGTTTACGACCTAGGTTGCGCGCCGACGAGAAGGAGATGTCATCATGTTTCGCTGGGGTATTCTGTCGACGGCAAAAATCGGGGTAACGGCGGTCATTCCCGCCATATGCAATGCGGAGAATTCGGTCCTGTCGGCCGTTGCCAGCCGCGACCTTTCGAAAGCCCGCGCCGTGGCTGACCGCTTTGGGGCGCCGCACGCCGTTGGTTCCTACGATGACATGCTGGCTTCGAGCGATATTGACGGCGTCTATATTCCGCTCCCGACATCACAGCATGTGGAATGGTGCCTGAAGGCCGCCGAGGCCGGCAAGCACGTCCTGTGCGAAAAGCCGATCTCGTTGCATGCCAGCGAGATCGCAGCGCTGCAGCGCGCCCGCGACACCAATGGCGTGCTGATATCGGAAGCCTTCATGGTGACGTATCACCCACAATGGCTGAAGGTTCGCGAATTGATAGCGACCGGCGCCATTGGCCGCCTGCGCCAGGTGCAGGCAGCGTTCACCTATTTCAACAAGGACGCGAGCAATATGCGCAACCAGCTGTCGCTGGGCGGCGGCGCCTTGCCCGATATCGGTGTCTATCCGACAGTGGCCACACGCTTCGTCACCGGCAAGGAACCCGTTCGCGCCATGGCGACCATCGAGCGCGATCCGGATTTCGGTACCGATCGCTATGCGAGCGTTCGCGCTGACTTCGAGGATTTCGAATTGACCTTCTATGTCGCAACACAGCTCGCCGCGCGCCAGTCGATCGCGTTCCATGGCGACAAGGGTTACATCGAGGTCCTCGCGCCGTTCAACACCGGCAAATACGACCACGCCAAGATCACGCTGCATGACGCCAACCATGGAACCGCGACCGAATACAACTTCGGCAATGTGGACCATTATTGCCTTGAGGTGGAAGCCTTTGCCCGTGCCGCACAGGGCGAGGATGTCGAAGTGTTCACCCTGGAAAACTCCGTCCTCAATCAAAAGTTGATCGACGCCGTTTATCGTGCAGGCGAGAGCGGTAACTGGGAAACGGTTTAACCCGGAGAACTCACCAGTACACGCCGCCGCGCGCCACGTGCACGCGCGGCTTGCCATCCGGCGTATAAAGGCTCTGGGCGCAGGCCTCGCATTCCGCTTCGCTGCCCTGCACGATCGGGTGCGTTGCCTGCGTGTTGATCAGCGACAGGATTTCCAGATTGTTGGAGTTCCAGCGTCCATATTGCTGACCGATCTGCGGGACAGATCTGGGGCGCGTGCGGATATGGTCCTCCGGCTTCAGCTCCAGCTCCGTCAATATATCGCCACGAGCCGCCATATCGCATGCTTCTTTTAACGCGTGCAGCCGCGCCACGCGGGCTTCCGTCAGCGGGTGCGTACGGAGAATCGAGGGATCGGGAATGCGTCCGCCGGGAAGGATGAGGTTTTCCCAGATCCTGCCCTGTGCCTTCTCCAGTTTCGTCAGCGCATTGGCGAGACCATCGGGATCGCCGGTCAGCATTGCGGCACCGAGGTCCGCATCGAATTCCCGGGTGCGCGACAGCGCCATCTGCAGCAATCCGCCGATGGTCGGCGCAAACAAGAGCACGATCACGCCGAGCCACGGCACTTGCGCCGCCGATCCGCTGGCCATCCAGGTGATGTTGAACAGGAGGGAAACGATACCGACAGTGGACATCAGCGAGGTAAAGCGCGAGACCGTATCGGCCAGAGCCATCACCTTGAGGTCCTCGTTATGAATATGGCTGATTTCATGCGCAAGAACGCCAGTGAGCTCGCGCGCTGTCAGTGCCCGAATGAGCTGATCGGTAACCGCGACGACGGAATTGTCTCTTCGCCCCACAGCAAAGGCGTTCATCATGCGCGAGGGAATGACGTGCAGTTTCGGCGACTTTGGCAGGCTGGCGCGGCGCGCAAGCTCCTCGACGATCGCCAGTCCTTGCGGGAATTCGGCGCGCGTCACAGGCCTTGCCTTATACATCGTCAGCACCATTTGAGGACTTATGCGCCTGATGGCATAAAGGCTGATGCCGCCAAACACGAAGGCGTATATGATGCCGGCTGGCCCCGCCAGGGTCCACGCGCAAACGATGAGCAACAGCAGGCTTCCCGCCAGCAGCAGCCAGGTGTGCAGCCTGTTGATAAGCCGGCTCCGGCGATGTCCAGGCAAGGGGAGATGGAGTGCATTGTCGGTCATAGGCGATATATGGGGCGAAAAAAGCATTTTGCCGAGTCTTTTAGGGTGATTAAGCATGCAAATGCAGCCTCTTCTGACTTGCATGGTAATTTTCCGCTTCTTATATAGCCCTCAACACGCTAGAACCGCCCATCCCGGCGACTCTGGACTGTGAAACCCCTAGAGGCTGCCGTATGGAATGCTCGGCAGAGGTCCCGGCAGCCTGCTGAATGGAGAAGAGTAATGGCTAAAGTTATCGGTATTGATCTAGGTACCACCAATTCCTGCGTCGCTGTCATGGATGGCAAAAACGCGAAGGTTATTGAAAATGCAGAAGGTGCACGCACAACGCCTTCGATCATCGCTTTTACGGATAGCGATGAGCGCCTCGCTGGCCAGCCGGCCAAGCGCCAGGCTGTCACCAATCCGGAAGGCACGGTTTTTGCGGTCAAGCGCCTCATTGGCCGGCGTTATGAAGACCCGACCGTCGAGAAGGACAAGAAGCTTGTTCCTTACAACATTGTCAAAGGCGACAATGGCGATGCATGGGTAGAAGTTCACAAAAAGAAATATTCGCCATCGCAGATCTCGGCGATGATCCTGCAGAAGATGAAGGAAACGGCGGAAGCCTATCTTGGCGAAAAGGTCGAGAAGGCTGTCATTACTGTTCCAGCATATTTCAACGACGCCCAGCGTCAGGCAACCAAGGATGCCGGCAAGATCGCTGGCCTTGAAGTCTTGCGCATCATCAACGAGCCGACTGCGGCTGCCCTTGCCTATGGCCTCGACAAGAAGGAAGGCAAGACCATTGCCGTCTACGATCTTGGCGGCGGTACGTTCGACGTTTCGATCCTCGAGATCGGCGACGGCGTTTTTGAAGTCAAATCCACCAATGGCGATACGTTCCTTGGCGGTGAAGATTTCGATATGCGTCTGGTCGAATATTTCGCAGCCGAGTTCAAGAAGGAACAGGGCATCGACCTGAAGAACGACAAGCTCGCTCTGCAGCGCCTCAAGGAAGCTGCCGAAAAGGCCAAGATCGAGCTCTCGTCCGCGCAGCAGACGGAAATCAACCTGCCCTTCATCACCGCTGATGCTACCGGTCCAAAGCACCTGACGATGAAACTGTCGCGTGCCAAGTTCGAGAGCTTGGTCGATGATCTGGTTCAGCGCACTGTCGAGCCTTGCAAGTCGGCTCTCAAGGATGCCGGCCTCAAGGCTGGCGAGATCGATGAAGTGGTTCTCGTCGGCGGCATGACCCGCATGCCGAAGATTCAGGAAATCGTGAAGGCCTTCTTCGGCAAGGAACCCCACAAGGGCGTGAATCCTGACGAAGTTGTTGCCATGGGTGCTGCCATTCAGGCCGGCGTTCTGCAGGGCGACGTCAAGGACGTACTTCTGCTCGACGTTACCCCGCTTTCGCTCGGCATCGAAACACTCGGCGGTGTCTTCACCCGTCTGATCGAGCGCAACACGACGATCCCGACAAAGAAGTCGCAGACCTTCTCCACGGCCGAGGACAGCCAGTCCGCCGTGACGATCCGCGTCTTCCAGGGCGAGCGTGAAATGGCTGCCGACAACAAGTCTCTCGGCCAGTTCGACCTCGTTGGCATTCCGCCCGCACCGCGCGGCGTTCCGCAGATCGAGGTGACGTTCGACATCGACGCCAATGGTATCGTCAACGTCTCGGCCAAGGATAAGGGCACGGGCAAGGAGCATCAGATCCGTATTCAGGCATCCGGTGGTCTTTCCGATGCCGACATCGAAAAGATGGTCAAGGACGCCGAGGCCAACGCCGAAAGCGACAAGAAGCGCCGCGAGGCTGTCGAGTCGAAGAACCAGGCTGAAGCTTTGGTCCATTCGACCGAGAAGTCGCTCAAGGATTATGGCGACAAGGTCTCGGCCGAGGACAAGGCGTCGATCGAGACGGCTCTTGCCGAATTGAAGACGGCGGTCGAAGGCGATGATGCCGAGGTGATCAAGGCAAAGACCCAGACGCTTGCCGAAGTTTCGATGAAGCTTGGTCAGGCCATGTATGAAGCCTCACAGGCTGCCGAGGCCGCTGCTGCCGAAGGTGGCGAAGCCGATGCAACCGCCAAGGCGGATGACGATGTCGTCGATGCCGATTTCGAAGAAATCGACGAAGACGGCAAGAAGAAGTCCGCTTAACTGACTTCACTGCGTTCTAATGAAAAGCCCGGCCATCGTGCCGGGCTTTTTTTGTTTGTGGGCAGGTCCGCTATAGGACTTTTGGATAATTGATATTCTCTTGCGATGGAACATAATAAGAACATACGTAATTACAGCGTGATCGAATTTCGTGACGTGATCTTTTTGTAAACGATCCAAATAGCTTTAAACATTTGAAAGGACCACATATGAGCATGGAGTACTGGGTACATCTGAATGAGATATCGGACGATATAATTCCTGATATGATCAGTGAACTTAACAAATTTGAAATGACCTGCGAGATTTACCCAGGCTTCAGTTTCTCCAAACATTCGGGATTTCTCCCTTTCAAGTTCCGCTTGTCCAACCCGAAGCTTGATATCCTGAAAAACAAGGATCTGGTGAGCGGATTCGAACTCTACGTCGAGGATTTTGAACCCGAAGACGCCGATTGGTTTAGCCCGGAAGATCTGGCCCGGCTATCGGAATTCAAAAAGACGGTGTCGATCAGATTTGCTGCTTCCGACAGCTTTCAACTGCGATTTGCCGACCTGACAAGCGCAGTGATAGCAAAGCTTACCGGCGGGCCCCGATCTTTTGATGAGGATGTCGACTATGACACTTCGACAATCGCCGACAAAAGCTGGGAGGACCTTAAGCACTGGGAAAATTCGATCGCCGATGACGATTGGCGCTATTACGAGTTCCAAGGTTGGCACTGAACAAGCTAAACATATGTCTCAGATTCGTGGAGCGCCTGCCACACAAACGCAATAATCAGCAAATATGCGCCATTTCGGGCGAATCAATATAAGTTGGCTATGGCATTCGCGGGCGCGAACACCTAAATACCGCCTTTAAATGCGCTTCTGAAGAAGCGTTTGCGAATTTCTGGGAATGAGTGTCTGGATGAAGGCTGACTATTACGAAACCCTCGGCGTAGCGAAAAGCGCTGATGAGAAAGAGCTGAAGAGCGCTTTCCGTAAACTGGCAATGCAATTTCACCCAGACAAGAATCCGGGCGACGCCGATGCCGAGCACCGCTTCAAGGAAATCGGCGAGGCCTATGAAACCCTGAAGGACCCGCAGAAACGTGCTGCCTATGACCGGTTCGGTCATGCCGCCTTCGAAAACGGCGGGATGAATGGCGGCGGCGGGTTTGGTGGCGCCGGTGGCTTTGCCGATATTTTCGAAGACATTTTCGGCGAGATGATGGGCGGTGGACGCCAGCGCCGGTCAGGCGGGCGCGAGCGCGGCGCCGACCTGCGTTACAATATGGAAATAACGCTCGAAGAAGCCTATGCGGGCAAGACGGCGCAGATCAGGGTTCCAACTTCGATCACCTGCGACGAATGTTCAGGCAGTGGCGCCAAGCCAGGTACGCAGCCGGTTACCTGCAGCCTCTGTAGCGGATCCGGGCGCGTTCGGGCGGCGCAGGGTTTCTTCTCGATCGAACGCACCTGCCCGACCTGCCATGGCCGTGGCCAGATCATCAAGGATCCTTGCCCGAAATGCAGTGGACAGGGACGTATGACCGAAGAGCGCGCTCTTTCGGTCAATATTCCGGCCGGCATCGAAGATGGCACACGTATCCGGCTTACGGGCGAGGGCGAAGCGGGCCTGCGTGGCGGACCCGCCGGCGATCTCTATATTTTCCTCTCGTTGAAGCCGCATGAATTCTTCCAGCGCGATGGTGCCGATCTTTATTGCAAAGTGCCCATCTCGATGACGACCGCGGCGCTTGGCGGCCAGTTCGAGGTAGCGACGCTCGACGGCACGCAGACACGTGTCAAGATTCCGGACGGTACGCAGAACGCCAAGCAATTCCGCCTGAAGGGCAAAGGCATGCCGGTGCTGCGCCAGCCGGCCATGGGTGACCTCTATATTCAGATCGCTATCGAGACGCCGCAAAACCTCAACAAACGGCAGCGCGAGTTGCTGGAAGAGTTCGACCGCATCTCGTCGCAGGACAACAGCCCGCAATCGTCCGGCTTCTTTGCGCGGATGAAAGAGTTCTTCGAGGGCCTAAGCGAATAATTTTATTGGAACTTTTCCGGGTGTCGGTCTTGCTTCCGCCATGTGTTGCGTCATAAACTTGTCTAACTGCGACGGAGGATAAGCGGGATGTCACGACCCTTGGGAAAGAAACTGGCCGAAAAGTTCGGCGAGGAAATCCGGTTCTTCAAGGGATGGATGCATGGCCCCAAGGCTGTGGGCTCGATCCTGCCGACAAGCTCCATAACAGCCCGCCGCATGGCCAGCGTCGTCAACCCGCACTCAGGCCTTCCCGTGCTTGAGCTGGGGCCGGGCACAGGCGTTATTACCCGCGCAATCCTTGATCGCGGCGTTGCTCCAACCAAGCTCTACAGCGTCGAGTATTCATCGGATTTTGCTCAGCATTTGCGCGAGGATTTTCCCGGCGTGAATATCATCGAGGGCGATGCCTTCAATCTGGACGTGACCCTCGGCGACAAGCGCGAGCAGAAGTTCGATTCGGTCGTTTCTGCCGTACCGCTTTTGAATTTCCCCGTCGGCGACCGCGTCAAGATCATCGAAGATTTGCTGCGCCGCATTCCGCATGGCCGGCCGATTGTGCAGATCACCTATGGGCCGATGTCGCCGGTTCCGGCCGGGCGTGGCAATTACAAGATCGAACATCTCGATTTCATTATCCGTAATGTGCCGCCTGCGCGTTTGTGGGTCTACCGCCGGGTCGATTGACCTCCTATAGTCTTCGCGTGGTCTGGTAAATTCCTCAGAGGGAACTCAATGCTGCCGAAAATTCTTGTTTTCGCGGGATCGAATCGTACGGGTGCTTATAGCGGCCAGGTTGCAAATGTTGCGGTCAGGACGTTGGTGGAACTCGGCGCCGATGTCACACGGATTGCGCTGATCGACTATCCGCTGCCGCTCATGGATCAGGATCTGGAAAAGGAAAAAGGCGTTCCGGAAAATGCCATGAAACTTGGCCGGCTGTTCGCGGCGCATGACGGCATTTTGATCGCGTCGCCGGAATATAACTCGTCGATCCCGCCGCTTGTGAAGAATACCATTGATTGGGTCAGCCGCATCTCGAAGGACGGCGACAAGCCGCTCAAGCCCTATGCCGGAAAGGTCGTGGCGCTGTGCTCGTCCTCGGACGGCAATTTCGGAGGTGCTCGCGGCCTCTATCACCTGCGCTCCGTCATGATGAATGTTGGCACCCAGATCATTACGGAACAATGTTCGGTGCCGCGCGCCCAGGACGCATTCGCCGAGGATGGTTCGTTCAAGGACGAGCGGACTGCCAAATCGATGCAGCGCGCGTGCCAATCCTTGATCGACCACACGAGATTCGCCATTTCTCGTCGATAGACAAAACTTGCGCTAGCATATTTCCTATCCGGTTTATCTGTGCGATTGAGGTTCGATCAACAAAAAGGGTGATTTGTCATGATTGATGCGGCCTTGCGCGAGCGCCTGATCGTCGGACTTGATGTGCCGACATTGAAAGCAGCGGAACAGGCCGTCAGCGAACTTGGCGACACGGTGTCGTTCTACAAGATCGGCTACCAGCTGGCATTTGCCGGCGGGCTTGGCTTTGCCAGCGAACTCGTCAGCTCGGGTAAAAAAGTCTTCCTCGATATGAAACTTCTCGACATCGACAATACCGTTGCCAAGGGTGTCGAGAACATTGTCAGGATGGGCGTCTCCATGCTCACATTGCACGCCTACCCCAAGGCGATGAGGGCGGCAGTAGAGGCAGCCAAGGGATCGGACCTTTGCCTTCTCGGTGTAACGGTGCTGACTTCGATGGACGAGCAGGACCTGGCCGATGCAGGCTACGAGCATGATCCCCATACGCTGGTCCTCATCCGCGCCGAGCAAGCGCTTCAGGCGGGGATGGGCGGGATTGTCTGCGCGGCGACGGAAGCTGCCGCCGTCCGCAAGATCGTCGGACCGGAACTAGCCATTGTCACACCCGGAATCCGTCCGGCCGGTGCTGACGTGGGCGATCAGAAACGAGTGATGACGCCCGCCGATGCGCTGCGGTCCGGTGCAAGTCATCTGGTGGTCGGCCGGCCGATCGTCGGCGCTTCAGACCGGAAAGCGGCCGCAGCAGCTATTCTTGCGGAAATGTCCAACGCCTGAAGCAGCATATGAAGCAGGAACTTTCAGCAAAACCTACGCAAGAATCATTGAATCTCACACAACAATCGGCTGAAATGGCGCAAGATTTTCAACTCTGTCGAGTAATTTGGTTGTGAAAGGTAGAATATAGATGGCCAAGGGATATTGGATTGCACGCATCGATGTCAGGGATGCAGAACGCTACAAGGACTATATCTCAACGGCAAAGCCGGCTTTTGAAAAATACGGTGCCAATTTTCTGGCTCGTGGCGGCCAGTACCATGTGCTTGAAGGTCAGGCTCGCGGCCGCAACGTCGTCATCGAATTTCCTTCCGTTCAAGCGGCCCTCGATTGCTATAATTCTCAG
This sequence comes from Phyllobacterium trifolii, assembly GCF_014192095.1. Classification (GTDB taxonomy): domain Bacteria; phylum Pseudomonadota; class Alphaproteobacteria; order Rhizobiales; family Rhizobiaceae; genus Phyllobacterium; species Phyllobacterium trifolii. The sequence goes on along the minus strand of NZ_JACHXN010000005.1, from coordinate 65,812 downwards.
GAATATCAAGCAGCTAAGGCAATTCGCATTACTGTTGCCGATGGAGAGATGCTGGTCGTCGAAGGCGCTTGATCGCTGGCGGACCGTGGTTTCCAACGCGTGAAGTTGTGAACATCTATACCCGACCTTATCCCATTGTTGCATTGCAATATTGGGGAAACCCGCTACGGTCACTGACCAGTCAAGAAATCTTTCATATTTAAGGGAGAGATTCTTGGAACTGACGTTGCGTTGATCGATCGGAAATTGGATGTTTTATCAGCTCTATGAACTGAACCATGCCGCACTCCAACCCTACCGCGCACTCGCCGACGCCACCAAGTTATTCTATGATAACCCTTTGAATCCATTGTCGCAAACCGTCGTCGGGCGCTCGGTTACTGCGATGTGTGAGTTGTTCGAACGCACGACGCGATGCTACGGCAAACCTTCCTTCGGCTTGCCGACAACGATCGTTGACGGTGTCGAAACAGACATAAAAGAAAAAATCGTCTGGTCGAAACCGTTCTGTAACGTCATCCATTTCAAACGTGCATTGAATGCCAAACGTCCTGCCGACCCGAAGATTCTGGTGGTGGCGCCGATGTCGGGTCACTATGCAACTTTGCTCCGTGGCACGGTGGAAGCGTTGCTGCCGTATGCCGAGGTCTACATCACCGATTGGGTTGATGCCCGTAGCGTCCCGCTGAGCGACGGTAAATTCGACCTCGATGATTACATCGATTATGTTATTGAAATGCTTCATGCATTGGGCGAAGATACCCATGTCGTGGCCGTCTGTCAGCCATCCGTTCCGGTGCTTGCCGCCGTCTCCATCATGGAGACCAATGGGGATAGATTCGCACCTTCCAGCATGACGCTTATGGGCGGGCCGATCGACACCCGCAAGAATCCGACTGCCGTCAACAAGCTGGCGGAAGAAAAGGGGATCAACTGGTTCCGCGATAATGTGATCATGTCGGTTCCGTGGCCACATGGCGGGTTCATGCGTGATGTCTATCCGGGATTCCTGCAGTTGTCCGGCTTCATGAGCATGAATCTCGACCGCCACATCACTGCCCACAAGGAATTCTTCATGCATCTGGTGCACGAAGATGGCGATTCCGCCGACAAGCATCGTGAATTCTATGATGAATACCTCGCGGTCATGGATTTGACCGCAGAATTCTATTTGCAGACTGTGGACACAGTATTCGTTCGCCAGGCATTGCCGAAAGGCGAAATGACTCACCGGGGCCTCCCGGTCAATCCCTCCGCTATTCGCAATGTTGCGCTACTCACAGTCGAAGGGGAGAACGACGATATCTCCGGCGTCGGCCAGACCAAGGCTGCCCAGACACTGTGCGTCAATATTCCGGACGAGATGCGTATGCATTACCTGCAACGGAAGGTTGGCCATTATGGCGTATTCAATGGCTCGCGGTTTCGTGCAGAGATTGCGCCACGCATTGTCCAGTTTGTTAATGATCACGCACAAATGAACCGCAAGACCAACGTGACGCCGATCGCAAAGCGCGCCTGATATCTAATCCGTCGGATGTATTGGTGAAACGCCGAGCCGTATCAAAGCGATTGGTAGTCTTGCTTATCGCGGTCCCTCTCGTTTTGACAATAAACCATTTGAAATCAATAGGCTATCGTATGGTTCCCAGTGGCCAAAATCTTGTGCCGGCCCGAATTTCGAGTAGCCGACGCAATTTCTGACGCATCGCTGGAGCCCTCATGAATATTGGGGGAATGCGAAATTTCAAATTTTAACCATATATTAACAATGGCTGGATCGTGGCGCCATTGTGATTGACTCGTGTCCCCTCCCGCCATTAACGTTTTGTTAACGATAGCGATCGGGTCTGGAGTAAAGCATGTTCGGGGTAGAAGGGGTTGTAAAGACCATAGTCGCCATGGCGCTCTTCGCGGGTACGCTTGGCGCAAACGTCGCTTTTGCCTCCGAAGCATTCATGACCACCGGAGGGCTGACATCACAGCCAATCGGCCATTATGAATTCTGCAAGCGGCTCCCGGAAGAATGCTCCATCCGCAGCCGGAATGTCATGCCCGAAAAGATGAACCATGATTTTTGGCAGTTGATCGTCAACGTCAACAGCAATGACAACCATAAGATCAAGCCATTGACCGATATGGAAATCTACGGCGTTGAAGAGTATTGGGCCTATCCCGACAAGGTTGGCGATTGCGAGGATTATGTCCTTTTGAAGCGACGCGACCTGATGCAGTCGGGCATTTCTCCGGCAAATCTATTGATTACCGTGGTGCGCAAGCCCGATGGTGAAGGTCACGCTGTGCTGACCGTCCGCACTGACAAGGGCGACTTCGTCCTTGATAACCTTGTTGACGGCGTAAAGAACTGGTCAGAAACCCCATATACCTACCTTAAACGTCAGGCGACCAACAATTCGGGTCGCTGGGTCAGCATTGAGGCTCCCACGAATATTCTGGTTGGTTCGGTCCAATAATCGGGCGAAGTCGACCTCAACCTATTTCGAAAACTGCCAGATCAGAAGGTCTGGCAGTTTTTATGTGTGTTAACGGAATCGCGTCATGAGGTAGCTCTGCTCAAGCTGTCGACATCGAATCCGCACCCATCCGGTACGAGATGGCTTCGGCAAGATGAATGCGCCCGACGATTTCTTGTCCGTCGAGGTCTGCAAGGGTCCGCGCAACTTTTAACACCCGATGATAGGCCCGGGCGGAGAAGCGCATTTGCTCGCTCGCCTGCTGCAGCAACGAAACACCGGGTCCATCCGGTTGTGCCACCTGTTCGATAAGCGCAACGGAGCACTGAGAATTTGTGGTGATGGTTGGAAAACCCAATTCCTCATAACGCCTTTTTTGGATTGTCCGCGCTCGCGCGACCCGTTCAGCGACGGATGCGCTGCTTTCCGAAGAGTGCGGGCGTATGAGATCGGTAGCACTCACGGACGGGACGTCAATCCTGATGTCGATACGGTCCAGAAGAGGCCCAGAAATCCTTGCCTGGTAATCCTGCCGGCACCGTGGCCCCCTCGCACATTGATGGCCGGGTTCCCCCGCCATGCCGCAGCGGCACGGGTTCATCGCCGCAACAAGCTGGATCTGCGCCGGATAGGAGATACGGTGATTGGCGCGCGCGATCATGCATTCGCCAGTCTCCAGTGGCTGGCGCAATGAATCCAGGACCTGCGGTGTAAACTCGGGAAATTCATCGAGAAACAGCACGCCGCGATGGGCCAGCGAGACTTCCCCCGGCCTTGCCCGGATACCACCTCCAACCATAGCCGCCATGGATGCCGAGTGATGCGGCGCGCGAAATGGTCGTCTGTCCGTCAACTTGCCGCCCATGAGTTCGCCGGCGATCGAGGCGATCATCGAGACATCGAGCAACTCACGCGGCAGCAATGGCGGAAGGACGGAGGGCAGACGCTGCGCCAGCATGGATTTGCCGGATCCTGGCGGGCCCATCATCAAGAGGTTGTGCCCACCCGCTGCCGCGACCTCCAGCGCGCGCCGCGCACTTTCCTGGCCCCTTATGTCTGCAAGATCTGGCAGTCCCATCGCGCTCGTATGCATGACGGGCTCAGGACGTGACAGGACCTGTGTACCGCGAAAATGATTGGCCAGCTGGATCAAACTGCGCGGCGCAAGGATATCGATGTCGGAGCCGGCCCATGCGGCTTCCGGGCCACAGGATGCCGGGCATATCAGCCCCTTCTCTTGTCGGTTGGCAGCAATTGCTGCGGGCAGCACACCCGCGACATGGGTGATGGTTCCATCAAGCGACAGTTCACCGAGCACTACATAGTTCTGAAGTGCGTCGGCAGGCATGGCGCCAAGCCCTGCCATCAATCCCACGGCGATCGGCAGATCGTAATGGCTTCCTTCCTTGGGCAAATCGGCAGGCGCGAGATTCACTGTCACCTTCTTGACGGGCATTGAAAGCCCGGAGGCATGTAGTGCCGCCTGGACCCGCTCCCGGCTTTCGGCGACTGCCTTGTCCGGAAGACCAACGATATGCATTCCCATTTTGCCGGGGGCAATCATCACCTGCACATCGACAGGCTGAGCTTCAATACCCTGGAAGGCAACCGTACGAACGCGGGTAACCATGAAATCTTTCTTGAAAAATGCAGACGTTTGAAAATGAAGAATGCTAAAGAACGTACATCAGCACACTTCAATCTGCATGACAAGAACAATAAGAGAACAGATCGGAGGGATGAGAATTACTGACGTTTGGCTTCCACCGCATCCCAAAACAGCGCCGAAATATCTGCACCACCGAAACGCTTGACCTCGCGAACGCCCGTCGGAGAAGTGACATTGATCTCGGTCATATAGTCACCGATCACGTCAATACCCACCAGAATGAAACCGCGCTCGCGCAAGGACGGTCCAATACGCGCGCAGATTTCGCGTTCTCGATCCGTGAGTTCGGTCTTCTCGGCACGACCGCCCACATGCATGTTGGAACGCGAATCGGTTTCAGATGGCACTCGGTTGATGGCGCCAACAGGCTCGCCATCGATCAGGATGATACGTTTGTCACCCGAGCGCACATCTTTCAAATAACGCTGCGCAATGAATGGTTCGCGGAACATCTGGCCGAACATTTCCAGCAATGACGTCAAGTTGCGGTCGCCATCGGCGAGGTGAAACACACCTGCGCCGCCATTGCCATAAAGCGGTTTCAGAATGATATCGCCGAATTCCTTGCGGAATGCCGCGATTTCCAATGGATCCTTGGTGATCAGCGTTTCCGGCATTAGATCGGGGAACTCGGTGACGAAAATCTTCTCGGGGCTGTTGCGCACCCAAGCAGGATCGTTGACGACAAGCGTCTTCGGATGGATCCGCTCCAGCATGTGCGTGGTCGTGATGTAATGCATGTCGAAGGGCGGGTCCTGGCGTAGCAGAACCACGTCCATTTCCGACAGATCGCGCGAAATCGGTTCTCCCAGCGTATAATAATCGCCTTCGATATCGCGGACGCTGAGTTCTTCCACGCGTGCAGAAACCACGCCATCGCGCATGCTGAGCCTGTCGGGGGTATAGTGGTAGAGTATGTGACCGCGTTTTTGCGCCTCGAGGCAAAGCGCAAAGGTTGTATCGCCAGCGATCCGGATCGAATTGATATGGTCCATCTGGACCGCGACTTTGAGTGCCATGGAACGTCCCCCGACAGGATTAGGAGTGTTCACATGGCGATGTCACGTTCAATGGTCAAGGTCAATGCCGAGACGGCATCAACATCCTGCGAGGTTACAAGCGGGCCATGCAGATATTGGTGTGGCCAGCGCCGATAAAGCCAAGGCGGCTAGCTGCACCTTTCGAGAGATCCAGCATGCGGCCCCTGACAAACGGCCCCCGATCGTTGATGCGCACCACGACCGTCTTGCCATTGCGCTGGTTGGTTACTTTGACGCGCGAGCCGAGCGGCAAGGTGCGATGAGCTGCGGTGAGAGCGGAGGGATTCATCCGTTCACCGGAAGCGGTTCTAGAATGAAGAGCGTACCAGGAAGCACCGCCACAGGCCGAACCGGCACTGGCGGATACAGCGCCCAACATTAGAAAAAGGATGGATGAAATAAGTACCGTGCGGATACTTGCGAAGGAGATCATGTGAAATTCACACTTGTGGTAGCCCGCGGCAAAACTGCCGGACTGAAGACACACGCGTAGAGATTGACCCCCGGGCAAGTAGATCGTGGCGTGAGCGAGTAGCTCCCTCTATTTTGGAGAAATGTGGCCTTGGGGTGACCCGTTTCCGAAACTTTGTCGAGACCAATCCGAAATATGATCTAAGTTACTCAAAAAACTCGTCTTAATATGATTCAAAAAGTGATGACCGATGCTTGCAGTTAAATGCGGTATGACTGCAAACGGTCGACAATATGGCCACAATGTGATGAATTATAATAGAATTATTTAGCGTCGATTGCATATTGGCTAATACGTAAAAAAATCGGTGTACCTTTGGATGTAGAAAAGCCCCGGTTCGCGAAAAACCAGGGCTTTAAAAACTAAAAGATCGATCCGGATTATGCCAGCGCGGAGGCATCCAGTGCATGTATAATTCCGCGCAGTTCGGCAAGGCCGCGCAGGCGACCAATCGCCGGATAACCTGGCGTCACGTCCTTGTTCAGATCGTCGAGCATGCGGTGTCCATGATCGGAGCGGAAAATGATACTGTTTGCCTTGTCGCGCTTGCGGTCTTCGGTGAGAAGCTCGCGCAACACCGCCACCATATCCACGTCGCCTTCAAGGTGAGCCGCTTCGTGAAAGCTGCGGCCATCACCTTCGCGGGTCGTCGCCCGCAGGTGGGTGAAGTGGATGCGTGAAGCAAAGTGCCTGGCGATCTTGGGCAGGTCATTGTCAGTCCGCACACCAAGACTGCCAGTACAAAGGCACATGCCATTTGCAGGGGAGGGTACTGCATCGAACAGCGCCGCATAGTCTGCTTCAGTCGAAGCAATACGCGGCAGGCCGAAGAGCGAACGGGGCGGATCATCCGGATGCAAGGTCAGCTTTACGCCGAGTTCATCGGCAACCGGTGTCACAACCTCCAGGAATTCAATCAGATGCTGACGCAGGCGGTTCGCATCGATGCCGGAATAGGTTTCGAGCCTATCGCGGAACGCCGGTATGGTCAGCGGTTCGGTGGTCGAGCCAGGGAGCGCGCTGGCGATATTGCGCGTAAGCTCAGCGATTTCCTGGGCACCCATGGCATTATAAAGGTCGCCGGCAATCTCGCGGTCAGCCTTTGAGTAATCATTTTCGGCACCGTCTCGCTGCAGGATGTGCAAATCGAACACAGCGAACACGTTGTGGTCGAAGCGCATGGCCGTCGAACCGGTAGGCGTGACATAGTCGAGATCGGTGCGGCACCAGTCGACCACGGGCATGAAGTTGTAGCAGATGACCTTGATGTCATTGGCCGCAAGTGCTTCCATGCTAGCGATCCAGGCGGCAATCTCATGTTTGGCAGCACCGCCGAGGCGCTTCACCGCATCAGGAATCGGAATGCTCTCGACCACCGACCAGGTCAGCGGTGTCCGCCCGGCAGGTGTCGATTCGATCAATGATTTACGCTCGTGCACCTGCGCTATTGTCCATGCTTCACCAATTGGAACCTCGTGGAGCGCCGAAACGATATCGGTCGCGCCGGCCTGCCGCACGTTATCGAGTGAGACACCGGCTTTTGGGCCAAACCATCGCCATGCCTGACGCATTCATTCCTCCGTCAAATTATATCGCCGATCCCATTCAAACAAATGATCCTGGGTGGCTCTTTCTCAAGGTTTCAATATCGGGGATGACGGCATTCAGATGCTGTTTCATCGCCGCACAGGCGGCCGGCACGTCATGGGCTTCGATGGCATTACGAATGATCTGGTGCTCGGAAAGAACATGCTCCATGCGGCCCAAACCCGGCAACGTCATACGCCGCGCCCGATCGATCTGCACCTTCACTGGCTTGAGATAGTGCCAGATGCCCGGATGGCCGGAAATTCCGGCAATCGCTTCGTGGAAAGCCTCGTCGGCCTCGTGAAACGCGCTCGTGTTCTGACGATCGGCAAAAAAGCGCTGGCGGGCAAGGATTTCATCGAGCCATTCGACATCCTTGGCCGTTGCGACGGCCGCCGCACGCTCCACGGTTGCTCCCTCGAGCGCCTGGCGGATCACCACAGCCTCGGGGATCAGGGCAACAGGAATGCGGGCGACAAATGTTCCCGATTGCGGAAAGACATCGACAAGTCCGTCTTCAACCAAGCGGATCAACGCTTCGCGCACCGGCGTGCGACTGACGCCAAAGCGTTCGGTCAGGACCTTCTCATTGAGGGCAGTTCCCGGTGTCATCTCCATCGCTACGATGGCTGCGTGCAGCTCGCGGTAAATTGCGGTGGCAGTGGTCATCCGCCCGGCCGGTGCCCCGCGAGGTCCGGGGCTTGTCGCGCGCGCACCGCGATTGACACCTGAAGTTCGCACCTCGGACGGCGTTGCAATGGCTAAGCCTTTGTCTCCCTGGTTCTCTGCTGTCATTGCAGTGCTCCATTTCCATCTTCACGGATCATCCGATCTATTGAATGATGGAATTCTATTTGAATTCATAGTCCGAGACCGGCGTTATGCGATGATATCAAATGCATTCAGTTTCGGTTGACATACTAATATATTATTATTTACTGTTCGCCAAGATCATCGTTACCAATGTTCACAAATGGCGCAACCTGCCATCATAAACGGAGCATTAACGGCTTCGCATCCAGGTCGGTGCAGGCACGATGTGGTAGCAAGGACGCATAATGGCACTTCATCCTGATCGACTTTTCCCAATCGAACCCGATGCACGGGGGATTGCCCGCCGTCTGTTCAGCGCGGTCGAGAGGCTGCCGATTATCGCGCCACATGGTCACACCGATCCGCTTTGGTACGCCAATGACGAAGCCTTTCCGGACCCGGCGAGCCTGTTCGTCAAGCCAGATCATTATATTTTTCGCATGCTCTATTCACAGGGTGTGAGGTTGGAAGATCTTGGCGTGCCGCGTCAGGATGGAGGCCCGGTTGAGGCTGACGGCCGCAAGATATGGCGGCTGTTTGCGAAGAACTTCTATCTGTTTAGGGGCACACCCTCCCGCCTGTGGTTCGAGCATGCACTGGAAACGGTTTTCGGCATTGAGGAGCGGCTTGGCGAGAAGAATGCAGATGCGCTTTATGATCGGATTGCAGAGCGCCTGACAGAACCATCCATGCGTCCGCGGGCGCTCTACAAACAGTTTGGCATTGAAGTCATCTCGACGACCGATGCGGCGACCGATCAACTCGCAGCGCACGATGCGATCTTGAAGTCAGGTTGGGATGGCCGCGTCATTCCTGCCTACCGCCCCGATGCGGTCGTAGATGCGTCTCGTACGGACTTTATCACCAACGTAGAGGATTTCGTTGCGCTTGCAGGCACCAAGCTCGACTATGAGGGATATCTCGAAGCGCATCGGGTGCGCCGTGCCTATTTCAAACGGCGTGGCGCCACGTCGAGCGATCACGGTCATCCGAACGCGCGTACCGCTGATCTTCCTGTCTCTGCGGCGTCAGCGTTATTCGAACGCGTGCTAAAAGGTGCTTCGCCTGAAGATGCTGACCTCTTCCGCGCACAGATGCTGACGGAAATGGCACGAATGAGTATCGAGGATGGTCTGGTCATGCAGATTCATCCCGGCTCCTACCGAAATCACAATCCCGCTCTGTTCGAACGGTTTGGAACGGACAAGGGCGCCGATATTCCGCGCTCGACCGGCTACGTCGAGGAACTGAAACCTCTGCTTGACGCGTTTGGCAACGATCCTCGCTTGACGCTTGTCCTCTTCACCCTCGATGAGACCAGCTACAGCCGGGAACTCGCGCCTCTCGCGGGCCATTATCCAGCTCTGCGCCTTGGCCCCGCATGGTGGTTCCATGATAGTCCGGAAGGTATGCGCCGCTTCCGTGAACTGACCACGGAGACCGCTGGCTTCTACAATACGGTTGGCTTTAACGACGATACGCGTGCCTATATGTCCATTCCCGCGCGCCATGACATGGCGCGTCGTGTCGACTGCGCGTATCTGGCTCGGCTCGTTGCCGATCACAGGTTGGAGGAGGACGAGGCGGTGGAAATCGCGCATGATCTTGCCTACCGCCTGGCGAAACAGACTTACAAGCTTTGAAATAGAAACCACAATTGCAGGCACAGAATGACTGAAATGCTCCGCCTCTCCGACTCGACGCTGCATCATCTGGCATCGAATGTGAAGCAACCCGGCTATGATCGAAGCCCGGCTCGAATTGGTATCGTGCATCTCGGCATCGGTGCATTCCACAGAGCACATCAGGCCGTCTATACGGACAGCGTACTCGCCAGTGGCGACAATCGCTGGGGCATACTGGGCGTTTCGTTGCGCAGTGGCGATACGAAAGAGGCAATCGAACCGCAAGACGGACTTTACACTGTCGCATCCCGCGATGGCGGCGGCGATAGCTTCCGTGTGATCGGCAGTGTCGCAAAAGTTCTGGTCGCACCCGAAAATCCGGAATCAGTGCTCGCTGCGATGGCAGATCCCGGCGTCAGGATCGTTTCCCTGACCGTGACGGAAAAAGGATATTGCTATTCGCCCGCCACCGCCTCGCTCGACGAATCTCACGCCGATATCGTTCATGACCTTGCTGAACCTGCTGCACCGCGCTCAGCTATTGGTTTTATCGTTGAAGCGCTGGCCCGGCGCCGCGCGAATGGTACCGCGCCTTTCACGCTGTTGTCGTGCGATAACCTTCCCTCCAATGGCGAAACGCTAAAGCGGGTGGTCACACGTTTCGCCGAACTGCGCGACGCTGGGCTTGGGCGGTATATTGGCGAAAGTATCGCCTTTCCCTCGACCATGGTTGACCGGATTGTCCCGGCTACAACCGATGCTGATCGCGCCACGACGGCACGGGCTACGGGACTATTCGATGCATGGCCGATCATGACCGAGCCTTTCACACAGTGGGTGGTGGAGGATCATTTTCCTTCCGGCCGCCCGGCATGGGAGAAATTCGGCGCAACATTCGTCGATAATGTCGATGCATTCGAACTGATGAAACTTCGGCTCTTGAATGGCAGCCACTCAACCCTGGCTTATCTCGGTTATCTCGCGGGTCACGAGACGGTCTCCGATGTGATGAAGGCGGAGGGCTTCAGCGCATTCATTGAAACCATGATGGACGAAGAGATCACGTCGACACTTCCACCGCTTCCAGGATTTGATCTGAACGCCTACAAAGCTCAGCTACGCGAACGCTTTCGCAACCCGGCGCTGCGCCATCGCACGTGGCAGATCGCCATGGACGGCTCGCAGAAATTGCCGCAACGCTTGTTGAACACGATCCGGCAGCGTTTGGAACAGAAGAAACCTTTCGACCGTCTCGCTCTCGGCGTCGCCGGCTGGATGCGCTACGCTACGGGAGTGGACGAAAACGGCAAGCCAATCGATGTGCGCGATCCGTTTGCCGATCAATTTAAGCAGCGCACAACCGGGAAAACCTCTGACGACCTTATGAATGCCTATCTCGGTCTTGACCAGATCTTCGGCAAAGATCTTCCCGGAAACCAGGAATTTCGCCAAACCGTCGGCCACGCTCTGGAAAAGCTTCTAGAGGATGGCGCGGCACGAACCGTTGCCGGGATGACGTCATAAGGCGCAAAAGCCCTTGCTATCTCGATCTGATAGATTAATATATCAAATCTCGACTGCGGCCGGATACTGGGAACCCCGGCCATGCCTGAAAACGGGGCGTTGAGCCAACAGGGAGGAAACCATGATCCGCATCACACGCAGACAAGCCATTGGCGGTCTGGCAGCAGTCGCCACGTTGCCTGCAACGCGACTATTTGCTCAGTCCAAACTTGCGCTGCCAACCTCACCCGTAGCACTGAATATCGCCGACGTAGCGGGCAATCTAGCGCTGACGCAGACAGCCATCGAGAATTACGCCAAGGCCAAGCCGGAACTTGTATCGAAGATCACCTTCACCAAGGCGCCAGCTCCGGAACTTCCGGGCAAGATCAAGGCTCAGCAGGCGGCAAACAGGCTGGATATCGATCTCGTTCTGACAGGTACCGATGCCCTCTCTGCAGGTATCGCTCAGGACCTGTGGATCAAGCTTTTGCCGGATCACTCCGCCTCTCTGCCCGATCTGGCGGCAATCTATCTTGAACCTGCCCATCGCATGCTAGCGCTCGGTAAAGACGTCGGTGTGGTGGTCACCTATTACCCATCCGGCCCGCTGCTCGAATATATGCCCGATCGCGTCAAGAAGGTACCAACCACAGCGGAAGAGCTTCTGGCCTGGGCCAAGGAAAACCCCAACAAGTTTCTCTATGCACGCCCTGCAAATTCCGGCCCCGGCCGCACTTTCCTGATGGGCCTGCCTTACCTCCTCGGCGACACTGATCCGCGTGATCCGGTAAAAGGCTGGGACAAAACTTGGACCTACCTCAAGGAGCTGCATAAATATATCGAGTACTATCCGACCGGCACTGGCGCTTTGATGAAGGAACTCGGTGAAGGCACGCGCGACATGACTGTCTCCACCACCGGCTGGGATATCAATCCGCGTGTGCTTGGGGTCGTTCCGAAGGAAGCGGCAGTCGCGACCCTCAAAGGTTTTCACTGGGTCGCCGATGCTCATTACATGTGCGTTCCGAAAGGCATTGCGGACGACAAGCTTGCGGTCCTTCTCGATATGATGAGCTTCCTGCTGACACCTGAACAACAGGCTTTCACCTATGATCAGGGTTATTTCTATCCGGGTCCGGCGGTGAAGGATGTGCCGATCACCATGGCTCCGCAAGAAAGCCAGGATGCGATCGCAGAGTTCGGCCGCAAGGAATACGCAGATTGGATTGCCAATAATCCCGTCGAAATTCCGCTGGAGCCATCTTCGATGGTCGTTGCATTCCGCCGTTGGGATGAAGAAGTCGCGGGCAAGAAGTCCTGAAATTACCGATCATCGCATCATCCGGAGGCTGTCCGGGTGATGTCCGTTTATAAGGGTACCCGATGCTGCTTGCGTCATCGCCATTCAGTGAGATCCGGCTTGACCGGATGAGCCGCGCTTTTGGAACGCACAACGCGTTGAAGGATGTATCGCTATCGATCCGCAAGGGTGAATTCATCGCATTGCTCGGGCCGTCCGGTTGCGGCAAGTCAACGGCGCTCAACTGCATTGCCGGACTGTTATCGACGACGGGTGGAGGCATTTTCATCGACGACAAGCGCATCGATACACTAAAGCCGGAGGATCGCGGCTTCGGCATGGTCTTCCAGAATTATGCGCTGTTTCCCCACATGACGGTGCGCCAAAATATCGGATTCGGCCTCAAGATGCGCAAGGTTGCCAAGGCGGAGATGGAAAAGCGTGTTGAAGAGGCGCTGAATCTAGTCCGCCTGCAAGGACAGGGCCATAAATTGCCGGGGCAATTGTCGGGCGGCCAGCAACAGCGCGTTGCGATTGCACGGGCGATTGTCATTGAGCCGCCGCTGGTATTGATGGACGAGCCGCTATCCAACCTTGATGCCAAGTTGCGCCTTGAGATGCGTGCCGAAATTCGCCGCATCCACAATCAGCTTGGCGCCACCACTGTCTACGTCACCCATGATCAGGACGAGGCCTTGTCTTTGGCGGATCGCGTCGTCGTGCTGCGTGATGGTGAAATACGTCAGGTGGGCGCACCAAGCGATCTTTACGAACGACCCGATCATTTGGACGTCGCCGAGTTCATGGGCTACCGCAATCGCCTGACCGGCAAGGTCGTCGGCACGGATGGTGATCGCACCAGCGTTGTCGTTGGCAAAGCCATGTTGACGGGGACTGCACGGGATAATTTGAAAGTCGGTGATAGCGCTGTTATCGCGGCCCGGGCCGACGACGTCGTTGCCGGCCAAAAGTCTGATAAAACCGTCGAGGCTGTTGTCGAGACCATCGAATATCGCGGGCGCGAATTCGTTGGAACGGCGCGTACGGCGGAGGGTCTGGAGCTCGTCTTTCATGCGCCGCAAACGGCCGAGCTTGGCAGTTCGATCTGGCTCTCCATAGATCCGGCGCGCGCGCTGGCTTTTGCGGCGTAACGGCAAATGGCGAGCATTATCTCAACCCCCTTCGACAATCGCATGTCGCTGCGGCGCCGACTGGCGCTGCGGGGCATTGATGGTGTTACTCTCCTTGTCCTGCCAGCGGTACTCTTTCTCCTGGCTGTATTCATTTATCCCTTTATCTACGGGTTGATTTTGTCATTCACCCCGGCCGAGGGAGGCGCCTTTGCCAACTATAGAAAATTCTTCTCCGATCCGTTTTTGTATGACACCATCCTGACCACGCTGTGGCTGGCTGTGCCGGTGACGATCATCAGCATAGCCATCGCGCTACCGGTGGCTTTCCGTGTGCGGCTGATGACGCATCAGAGGCTTCTCACGACCATCCTGGTTTTGCCAGTGACGCTTGGCACGGTGCTTGTTGCAGAAGGCCTGTTGAACTATCTCGGCCCACAGGGTTGGTTCAGCCGGACATTGATGCTTCTTGGCGCAATCGATCGGCCACTCAAATTGACCAACAATTATTGGGGCGTTTTCGCTTCCCTGATCATCACAGGCTTTCCGTTCACGTTTCTGCTTACCCTGTCCTATGTCTCGGGCATCGATCCGGCTCTGGAGCAGGCGGCAGCCACGCACGGCGCCAGGAGCTGGCAGCGCTTCCGTTATGTCATGCTGCCCTTGCTGATTCCCGGTCTTGCCATCTCCTTCTGTCTGTCGTTTGTCCAGGCCTTCGCCGTGTTCCCCTCGGCCATCCTGCTTGGTGCGCCAGCGGGACCGACGCGCGTCATCTCCATCGCCGCCTATCAGGCAGCCTTCGAGCAGTATGACTATTCCATGGCTTCAGCCGTCGCGATGATCATGGCGGTGGTACAACTGCTCATCGTCGTGGCGATCCTTGGTATCCGCAATATGTTCTATCGCGGCTCGACCGCGGGCGGAAAGGGCTGACAATGATCCGCGACACAACCATCGGTGCCAAAATCTGGATCACTGCTGTCTGGGCAGTCGTCGTCTTTTTTATCATCAATCTGGTGGCGATGATCGCCACCGTTATCATTTCTTCGTTCGGCACACGCTGGCTTGGCACATGGCTACCCGCTGGCTGGACAACGAAGTGGTACTTCACTGCGTGGTCGGAGTTCCAGCTGAGTGACGTGCTCATTGTCACCTTCCAGATTGTCTTTACCGTTGTCGCTTTGTCTGGCCTCCTCGGTGTGACCGCCGCCTACGCACTGGCACGGCGCGATTTTCCTGGCAAAAAACTGGTCATGCTGCTGTTCCTGCTGCCGCTGCTGGTGCCGCCGATCACCTTCGGCATCCCGCTCGCCACGGTGCTGTATCAGGCTGGCGTCGGTGGCACTTTTTGGGGCGTTGTTCTTGCCAATCTCGTGCCGACGGTTCCCTTCGTGATCCTCGTCATGATCCCGTTCATCGAACAGATCGATCCAAAGATTGAGGCGGCGGCGCGCGTGTTCGGCGCCGGAACATTCCAGCTGTTCAGACATGTGCTACTGCCCATGCTGCTGCCGGGTATTCTGGCGGCCCTGCTGCTGGTTCTGGTGCGTACTGTAGCGATGTTCGAGCTGACATTCCTTACGGCGGGCCCGACCAGCCAAACGCTTGTCGTCGCGCTTTACTATTCGGTCTTTGCTTCAGGCGTCCGTGCTGTGCAATCGATCGATGCGATGGCTGTGGTCTATATGGCCACGACGCTGGTCTGGTTGTTGGTCGCGCTGCGTTTTGTCAATCCAACGCAGATCGTAGCCCGCGCCAAACAGCAGCAGACCACCGCATAGAGCATTACATCGTGGCGCCGATCTGCCAGGGGACGAATTCTGCATCGCCATAGCCGAGTTCTTCGGATTTGCTGCGCTGGCCTGAAGCGATCTTCAGAATATGCTCGAAAATCTCTCTGCCCTTGTCCTCGATTGACACGCCATCGAGCACATCGCCGCAATTGATGTCCATGTCCTCGATCATCTGGGTATACATGGGCGTATTGGTGGCAAGCTTGATCGATGGCGTCGGCTTGCAACCATAGGCCGAACCACGCCCTGTGGTGAAGGCGAGGATGTTGGCACCGCCCGCGACCTGTCCCGTTGCTGAAACTGGATCATAGCCGGGCGTGTCCATGAAAACGAGACCATGCGCGGTGACAGGCTCGGCATAACCATAAACCGCTTCAAGCGGTGTCGTGCCGGATTTGGCCACGGCCCCGAGGGACTTTTCCAGAATTGTGGTCAAGCCGCCAGCCTTGTTTCCGGGCGAGGGATTATTGTTCATTTCCATCTTGTTGCGGGCCGTATAATCCTCCCACCAGGCGATGATCGATTGCAGGCGCTCGACAGCTTCCGGGTTGGAAGCGCGCTCGATGAGCAGATGCTCGGCTCCGTAAATTTCCGGTGTTTCCGAAAGGATCGCAGTGCCGCCCTGCTGCACCAGAAGGTCGACGGCGGCGCCGAGAGCCGGGTTGGCGGTGATGCCGGAATAGCCGTCGGAACCGCCACACTGCAAAGCAAGCATAAGTTCTGATGCCGGAATGGTCTCCCGCTTCACATTGGCGGCGGTCGGCAGCATGTCGCGCACGGCAGCAATGCCCGCCTCCATGGTCTTGCGCGTGCCACCGACTTCCTGGATCGTCAGGCTGCGGAACGTGTCACTTTCGACGATATTATAGGCTTCTTTCCAACGGCCGATCTGGAAACCTTCGCAACCCAGACCAACCATCAGCACAGCGGCAATGTTCGGATTGGACGCATAGCCCCACTGGGTACGCTTCAGGACTTCGTAACCTTCGCCTTTGACGTCGAGCGCACAACCGCCGCCATGCACCAGCGGAATAATGCCGTCGATCATCGGATAGTCGTCGAGTAGTCCTGACTTCTGCACCGCCTCTGCGATGAAGCGCGCGACGGAAGCGGAACAGTTCACTGAGGTCAGAACGCCGATATAGTTGCGTGTCCCGGCGCGGCCGTTGGCTCGGCGGAAACCTTCGAACGTTGCGCGCTGCTCTACGGGCAAAATGCCATTTGCAGGAACCAAGTGCGTTGCATCCGGTTCGCGAACAAAATTGCTGTAGTCGAGATTGTGTTCGTGCACCCATTCGCCGGCTTCGATCCGCTTGGAGGCGGAGCCGATGATCTGGCCGAATTTGCGCACAGGTTCACCCGCTGCAATCAAGCGAGAAGCCAGCTTGTGCCCTCGTGGAACGCGGCTTGCCACGGTCACTGCCTCGATTTTTTGGCCCACCTGAAACGTATCGACAGCAACAATAACATTGTCACTGGCGTGAAGGCGCAAGTGCCGGGGAGCGGTAAGCGTGTCCATCGAATTCTCCAACTGGTCAATTAATATATTAATTAGATCCGACGTCAGTTGCAATGTGGCAAGATGGACCTATTACAACCCGTTGCAAGGCTGGTGAGTCGCAATCATTCGATCTCAGGTGTTCTCAACGCCATCGGAAGACCCCAGCGGACGAAAGATCAATCGCTTGCAACCAAATTACACGCGCCGGCTGAAATTCTTGCGCCGTTTTCGTACATTCTTGCATTAGAATCGCTGAGTCTTGTCCCATTTTCTGGCTTTCTTGCGCAAAACATGGATGCGATTCGAGCCCCTGCGTTTGAAAAATTTTCATCGGGAATTTGTAGTCCGTAATTATCGGTGTCGCGTGGAATTTTTTGCCGGTGCGAGCCGTAACGTCTGGTACGGCGGCCCCAAAACAATAATAATTCGAAGCATAAATTAATTCAAAATTTGAAGTACATTTCCATTATATTCTGCGATACTTCGTTATGAAAAATTCATTTGCATGAAATACCAAATTTAGTTCTATATCCAAATATAGCTCAATAAATTCCTTCCTAACTGTCTCAAAATGGGGGCCATGATGGCGCTGAACAATTCCTTGCTCGACCTCCTCAATATTCACCCGGAAAACGGCCTGGACCAGATACTCACCGGTGGCGACGGACCCGACGTCTTGTTCGGGGGCAGCGGCAATGACTTTATCCAGGGCAAGGCCGGCAGCGATCTGCTCTTCGGTTATGAAGGCATCGATACGCTGGCCTATGTCGGTTCATCCGAAGGTGTGATGGTCCACCTTGGCGGCCTCGATGGATCCGGTGCGCTCGGCACATGGGGCGGCGATGCCGAAGGCGACCGGCTAGCCGTCGGTTTCGAGAATCTCGTGGGTTCCGCCTTTGACGACAAGCTCTCAGGCGATGCCGGCGACAATGTGCTCGTCGGCCTGGATGGCAATGACGGTCTTTCCGGTGGTGAAGGCAATGATACGCTCGTTGGTGGCGCAGGCACCGACTGGCTCGATGGCGGAACTGGCGACGACAAGCTCCTCGGCGGTGACGGCGAGGACTATCTCTATGGCCGGGACGGCAATGATACGCTCAATGGCGGTGCGGGCGAGGATCGCCTCGATGGCGGCAATGGCGATGATCACCTTCTTGGCGGTGCCGGCACGGACTGGCTCGATGGCGGAAACGGAGCCGATTATCTCGATGGCGGCGAAGGCAACGATTTGCTCGATGGCGGTCGCGGCAACGATACGCTCATTGGCGGCGCCGGCGACGACGCATTGAACGGTGGCTCCGGCGATGACCGCCTGAACGGCGGTACGGGTAACGACTACATCGCAGGTGGCCAAGGCAGCGACTGGATGGACGGCGGAGCTGGCGACGACCGGCTGGAAGGCGGATCGGGACAGGACTGGCTCTATGGCGGCGATGGCAATGATACGCTCGATGGCGGCATGGGCGAGGACCGGCTGAACGGCGGGGCTGGCGATGACACGCTTGTCGGCGGTTCAGGCCCGGACTGGCTGGATGGCGGCGCGGGCGCCGATCATCTTCTTGGTGGTTCCGGCGATGATTTCCTGCGCGGCGGCGACAACAACGATACGCTCGATGGCGGCGCCGGCAACGATACGCTGAACGGTGGCGCCGGTGATGATCAGCTCATAGGCGGCCCGGGATCCGATATCCTTGCGGGCGGGACCGGTGCGGACACGTTCATATTCGGTCAGGGCGAAACCGGTTTCCAGACCCAGGGCGGACACAGCGCCGTGACCTCGATCGTCGATTTCAACGCCAGCGAAGGCGACAGGATCGATCTCAGCCGGGTCGATGCCGACACGAGCACGTCGGGCAATCAGGATTTCCATTTCATCGGCGAAAGCGACTTCTCCGGCGTCGCTGGCGAATTGCGGGTTTTCCACGCTCCACAGGACCCCTCGGGTGGCACGGCCATCGACCATTGGCTGGTCGAGGGCGACATGAACGGCGATGGTATCGCCGACCTGATCGCCGAGGTCTCGGGGCATGTCGAGGATGGGTTGTCGGTCCATGACTTCGTGATGTGAGGAGTGCACGCGGTGGCGGAAGAGGAACGTCTCCACCAGCAGTTTGGCTACAGCTGGCACACCGCCGTGGTGCGGATTGATGCCTTGGACACAGAGGGAACCTATATCCCTGGTACGTCTGACCGTGACATATTGCATGGAGGTCCGCTTGCCGACTTTATCTCCGGCTATGCTGGCGATGATCGCCTGACCGGAGAGTCAGGCGAAGACCGATTGAATGGCGGCGAAGGCAACGATCATCTCTTCGGCGGCGACGGTGCGGATTTCATCATCGGCGGCAGTGGCAGCGATTGGCTCGACGGTGGAAATGGCGACGATCACATAAGCGGCGGCGAAGGTTCAGACTGGCTTTACGGCCGCGACGGCAACGACGTCATAGCGGGCAACGAAGCAGAGAACCGGCTGAGTGGCGGTAGCGGCAATGACACCATTTCGGCCGGTTCTAAGACGGCGAGCGATACCTTCTATGGCCGCAACTGGGTCGATGGGGGCGCCGGCGCAGACCGGATCGTAACCGGTCTTGGCGATGATTGGGTCCGTGGCGGCGATGGCAATGACCGGATCAGCGGCGGCGGGGGTTCAGACCGCTTGAACGGAGGTGCGGGCAACGATATTCTCGAGGGCGGCGAAGGCAATGATTACCTTGCCGACGGTGAGGGAAACGATTTCATCAGCGGCGGCAAAGGCGATGACGTCATGGCTGGCGGTGCTGGGGATGATCTTTTCATCGGTGGCGTCGGGTCAGGTAATCGTATCGACGGTGGTGATGGCATCGATACCGTGGACTACACGCTCGGCGATGACGTCATGGCTGGCGGTGCTGGGGATGATCTTTTCATCGGTGGCGTCGGGTCAGGTAATCGTATCGACGGTGGTGATGGCATCGATACC
>NZ_JACHXN010000005.1:0-45845 GCF_014192095.1 Phyllobacterium trifolii | reverse complement strand
CCGTGGACTACACGCTCGGCGATGGCGGGGCATGGGTGAGCCTGATGACGGGCGAGATGTCTGGAGACGTCCTGTTGAATGTCGAGAATCTGACCGGCAGCCAATACGCCGACTCTCTTGAGGGAGATGACAATGACAATATCCTGACCGGCGGAGCTGGGTTCGACATTCTCATTGGCAACGGCGGAACCGATATTTTCCGATTTCTTTATGCCGAGCATGGCAATCAGGATCACGAAGGACAGGCTTACGGCGATACGATAGGCGTTTTCAGCTCGGCGGAGGGCGACAGGATCGACGTTTCACCGATAGATGCGGATACGACCATCGACGGCAAGCAGGATTTCCATTTCATCCGCAACGGTGACTTTACCGGCAGTGCAGGTGAATTGCGGATGGTGGTGCCGGACAATGTGTACCCCAAGGATTATCTCCACCTAGAAGGAGATACCGACGGCGATGGCGATGCGGATCTGGTTGTCGCAGTCGTTGGCGATTTTGACCATGACTGGACCGTGAATGATTTCATCATGTGAGGCGGAACGAATCTTGAGTTTCATTACCAACAGTGCGCATTTGAACATCTTGTGATTTTGAGTCGAGGACGAATTTTTGGAAGACTGGGACCCTAACGTAGTCAAGATGCTCAGCATCTTCATGCCGACCACTTTTGACAGGCGCCTGGCCATCAAGGGGCATTCCCGCTTCGTCCATTACACCACCGCCGAGAACCTGTTTCGCATTCTCGATCAAGAGGAAATACGGTTTCGAAACACGCGATGCATGAACGATTATCGCGACGTCGAACAGGGGGTCATGCAGCTGCACCAGTGGAACAATGATGGGGAAAGCAGCGAGCCCCTGGCGAAGGCGCTTGAAGCCAGCAGTCCGGGGGTTTGGGGTGAGGCAATCAAGAAATACTACCAAGCATTGCCGAGCTTGCGGACCCAATCCTATGTCCTGTCGGTCGCCGAACATGATCCTGCTGAAAATGACACGGGCCGGCTGTCGTTGTGGCGGGCCTACGAAAAAGGCGAAACCGGGATCGCCGTTGTCGTCAAGGTCGCGCCTTTCATGCAGGTGACGGAGGCCCTGAAAGCCTATTCGAGCCCGGTGGCATACTGGACGCGGCACCAGCTTGACGATGAGTTCAAGGTCGTTACCCAGCGCGTGTCTGCCAACAAGGATTTCCTGTCGAAACTACCGAAACCCGCACTGATCGAAATGCTGTTCCTGATGCTGGTCTTCGCGGCGACATGCTCCAAACATCCGGGACTGAGCGACGAGCGCGAATGGCGTGTTTTGACCAATCCGCAGCTCTGGCCATCGCCGCAATTGGTCGAACACCATGACGTCATCGGTGGAATTCCGCAGACGGTCTACCGGATGCCGCTGAAAAACAGCCCCGCCGACAATGTGATGGGTATAGAACTGCCCGAACTCATCGACCGCGTCATCATTGGCCCGACAGCCTATGCCGGACCGATCCGCGATGCGATCATTGCGAAATTGGTAGAGAGAAAGATCGACGATCCCGCATCGAAGGTTGTCATATCGGGGATGCCAGTTCGAGCGAAGGCAATGGGGTAGTAGAGGCTGGTAAATGCAGCGTGATCGAAGCTCCCGAAATCGTCGCCGTCGAGCCTCCTTTTGACCAAGAACAGACCTAGACTGAACGCAACCTCGGGACGCTTTTGACGTTCGAACCGAGGGTGCTATTTTCGCGCAAGGAGGATAGTCAGATGCACGACCTAACCATAGTTCTGGCAATCTTCGCTATTGTTGTTCTCGCTTATCAGTCCGAGATCGATGACCATCCCCCCGTTCAGGACGAAGACCAGGCGGACTACGGTGACTGACCTAATGGGCAGCACCGGCAATAGCGTCCGGAAGGCCAACGGAATGGGCAATGCGATGCAACTTCCCTGGGGCGGTTTCCTCGCCCATCTCGATGCCGTTGAGTTCATCGACGGTCAGGCCGCAGGCGACGGCGAGATCCTCGACAGTGTAGTTGAATTTTTGCTTGATCATTTTCACCAGATTTGCGCTGGCGGCGATGGCGGAAGCCGTCGTTTCAATCGTGTCGACCATGGCGGATCTCCGGATCTGGCAAGTTTCGGTCTCCCGAAATGCACTGGTTCATATTTGGTTCCAAGCTGACGCAGCAGACTCTAAAATCAGAATGGTCTTGACAGTGAATACGCATATCCAGCCGGGCCGATCTCGATCCCCGCTATTCGATAGTTTCTGCCGGCGATCTTACTGCACGAGCGATCTGGACTGGTTGATCCAGTCGATCGCTTCGTGATGCGGCATAGGCTTTGCAAAATAGTGACCCTGCATGGTCACGCATCCGAGTTGCCGCAGAATGCGCAGGTCGGCTTCAGTCTCGACGCCTTCGGCGACGACCTCGATTCCGAGTGACTTGCCAAGGCCGAGAATGGACTGCACGACTTTGCGATCATCCACCGACTCCGCGATGCCGTAGATGAACGAACGGTCGATCTTGATCCGGTCGACATGCAATAGCCGAAGCGATGACATTGACGAATAGCCGACACCAAAATCGTCGATGGCAATGCGCACGCCTTCTTTGGCCAAGGCAGCCAGTTTGCCTTGCACCGAGCTGATATCCTTTGCCGTGTCCTCGGTGATCTCGATCTCCAGCATGGAAGCCGGCAGATCGAGTTTGCGCAGTTTTGCGATTATCAGGTCGTCCACAGCGAGTTGAGACATTTCTCGCGGAGACATGTTCATCGCCACCCGCAAGTGTCCGAGGTTCATTGCGCGCAATGTCTGCATCATGGTGCAGACGTCCTTCAATATGTATCGGAACAGCGGTTCCGCAAGTCCGGAGAACGATGCGACTGCTACCAGATCTGTTGGGGGAATCCAGCCGTGCCGCGGGTGTTTCCAGCGTACCAACGCTTCCAGATCGGTAATCTTGCGCCCGCCATTTCCAAAAATTGGCTGGAACCAGACCTCCAATGCGTCATTGCTCAATGCCTTGGCGACGTCGCGCTCTATATCGCGCCGCATCGCGAGGTGATCGCGCAAGTCGTCGTCGAATACATAATGCCGATTACGACCCTGTGACTTCGCCCTGTAAAGCGCTGCATCCGCACGGACCAGCATCTCGTCGACATCCCGTTCGCTGGATACACAAACGCCAATGCTGACGCCGATACGGCCGGCATCGAAGGTGGCGAACGGAATGGATATTGCAGCGATCAATTTGGTGGCGAGTATCGGCGGCGTCTCGTCATAACTGGCGGTGTCCAGCAGAACAGCAAATTCGTCGCCGCCCAGACGTGCCACAAGCACGTCGTTACTCAGACTCTGACGAAGCCTCCTGCCGACTTCCACAAGCACCCTGTCGCCCGCCTTATGACCGAAGGCGTCATTGATCGATTTGAAGCCATCGAGATCGAGAAGCATGAGCGCGAATCCGGTCATGCTGGAGGACGGTAAGGTTGCAACCTCCTGCATGAACCCGCTGCGGTTGAGAAGCCCGGTCAGTTCATCGTGGGCGGCGCGATGTCCCATTTCGGCGGCGGCTTGCGTCGCCTGATCCCTGGCCGCTTCCAGAGAGATCGCCATGGCGGTGGCCTCGTTCTTCAGCCTGCTCGACTGCCGGAACAGTCCTTCGCTTTCCCGTGCGCCGCGTATGAGCGCTGCGAGGTAAATTATCGTCGTTGCTGCCAGACAATACCGGTCAAAACCCCCGGCATAGACGAGGCAACCGGCAACCGACAGTAGAACCGGGACAATGTAACAGATCGGCATCAGCGCATAGGCAAAACCGGCGGTTACAGCGCCCGCAGTAATTCCGCACAGGACGACCAGGTAAAATACCGATTGCGGGGCGGTATAACCGTCGCACAGAACTGCGATGAAAGCCCATACGACACCTGAGGTCGCCGCCATGACCGACTGCAAGTAGAGATGTTGTTTTACCGATGCCGGGTCCAGGTTCCTCGCCTCAACCGGACCGGCGGGATCAAGCAGCCGTACTGGGAAACGGCACAGAAGCATCCGGGCCGCATTCACGAGGCTTGAGGCGAGAAACCACAACAACCCCGCCAGTCCTTGTCCGTAGTGAAGGGCCACGAGCAGGCTGATCAACCCCAGGATAATACTGACGGGAACGGAAATGAGCATGCTGCGGCGCACGGCCAGGAGCTGGTCGGCGGCGATCAGGTGCTGCAAGGGCAGCGCAAGCGCTTCTGCAGGTTGGTTGGGACTCATCGCGTCTCTGCCAGATATGCATCGTTATTGTTGCCTGAGGACAACTTAACCGCCTTCTGCATAATTATTGGTAACTTTTGCGAGCGGGCAGGCTCACCCAACCATTGTTAATTTTTCAGGCCGCGATCAGCGCAATAGGTCATGAACTCGTCCGGCAACATGATATCTTCACCCTCAACCTCCACCTGCAGGACCGGATGTTTGTGTACCGCGTGCAAGGCGTCCTTGGCGCATGGATATTTGATTGCCGTTATCGTCAACCGTCCTTCGACAATGAACACGCGAACGGTCGTGTCTAGCCGGGACATCGCCGTGGCTCCTTTGTATGTGCTTCGATTTGACCCTTAGATAGTCATTGAAGTGCACACAAAAAAGACCCGGGCTTGATTCCGCTACGCTTTCCACGCCGAGCCGCGAATGACGCTGCAGAAGTTGCCCCGGTGGAAATGCGGATCCTTGTCGGCAAGGACATCAGCCTTGACGTTACCGAAGGTGGTGTCGGGCTTGTGCTTGATGCCGTCATAGAAGGCCTGGATGATATCCTCCTTGAAGTGATCGCTGCGGGGATGGGCGTGTGCAACCGTCTCCCGCTCCGTATCGCTGTATTCAGGATAGGTCAGCCCGAGCACGTCCATTTCAACGCCTGCAGTCACCAGCGCGACAACCGGGTGCATGTGCTGTGGTATGCCGGGTGTCGTGTGCAGCGCGATGGCGGTCCAGACGAGATCGATGTCGGTCTGTGCGATGCCATGTCCACGCAGAAAATCGCGGGCGGCGTTGGCACCAT
This sequence comes from Phyllobacterium trifolii, assembly GCF_014192095.1. GTDB lineage: Bacteria > Pseudomonadota > Alphaproteobacteria > Rhizobiales > Rhizobiaceae > Phyllobacterium > Phyllobacterium trifolii. Next base: position 40,810 of record NZ_JACHXN010000005.1, on the reverse strand, counting down.
CGACCTCGAACCGCTCATGCGCACTGCTGTGCCGATGGGTGAGGCCCATGTCGTGGAACATGGCGCCGGTATAGAGAAGCTCCGGGTCGAACTCGAGACCGCGATGCTTGCCGGCGAGCGCCCCGAAATAATAGACACGGCTCGAATGGTGAAACAACAATGGCGAAGCGGTGTCGCGCACGAGTTCAGTGACCTCGCGTGCGAGCTTGCTGTCGGGGATGCTGACCCCTTCGATTGTCAATGCCATGGGACTTCTCCTTCTTTCTGTTGGCAAAGTGTAAGAGATGCGCTAGTTTGGCCGCAATTGTCGTTGTACGACGAATACAGACATTCTCCGCCGGAAAGGGACATGGACAATGCCGAGAGGGCTGTTGAGGGTTGCGATACTGGCCGTGCCCGGCGTTCAGCTGCTGGATGTGTCAGGGCCGCTCGATGTTTTTGCCGAGGCGAATGTGCAGGCCGGCCGGCCGGTCTATGAGCTCTGCGTCCTTGGCACCCGGCCGGGCGCCATCCGAAGCTCATCGGGCGCGCGGCTGATGCCGGACGAGATCGTCGGGGAAAGCCCGAACTTGAAGATCGATACATTGCTGGTGGCGGGTGCGCCGAACGCGGCGAACGTGCCGGCCGATGGCCAAGTAGTCGATTGGCTGCGATCCGCCACGCCCTCCATGCGCCGCTATGGTTCGGTCTGCAGCGGCGCGTTCTTTCTTGCGCAGGCGGGCCTGCTGGACGGAAAGCGGGCCACGACCCATTGGGCAGTGGCCGAGCGGCTGGCCCGGGAATTTCCAGCGATGAGTGTGGACGCCGACGCACTACACATCCGCGATGGCCGCCTGTGGACGGCCGCGGGCGTCACCGCCGGTCTCGATCTGGCGCTGGCTTTGGTTGAGGAAGATCTCGGCCGCGAGGTGGCGATGAGGGTGGCGGGACAGCTCGTGATGTTCTTCAAGCGGCCGGGCGGGCAGATGCAGTTCAGCCGGAAAGGCGAGGCGGCTCCCGTTGGCCGGTCGGCGCTACAGGAGGTGCAGCGATGGGTCGCCGCGAACCCCGCCGAAGACCATAGTGTCGCAAGCCTTGCGCAGCGAACGGGCCTAAGCTCACGCCATTTCGCCAGGCTCTTCCGCCAGGAGGTCGGCATGACGCCGGGGGACTGGGTGGAGGAAGCGCGCGTCACCGCCGCAAGGGAAATGCTCGAGAGCGGAGATGCTGCTCCGAAGCAGGTGGCCGGACGATGCGGGTTCGCCGATGTCGACACGCTGCGGCGCGCCTTTGTCCGGCGCGTCGGTGTGACACCGGCGGAATACCGGAAGAGATATGCTCGGGAGGACATGAAAGTCGCCATTCCGTGAACGGAAAAGGGGGCTGCGCCAATACGAGCGCAAGCCACTCAAGCGCGGTTGCCCGCGGAACGCTGTGGCGCGTTGGAGTTGCACCAAACTTTGTTCGTGTCATATTCACATCGAAATAGACCTGCCAGCCGGATTGGACAAATGAACATGATGATCTTGCTCTTGGCACTTCTGATCGGGATTGTAGCTGGTTTGCGCGCAATGACGGCTCCGGCAGCTATCAGCTGGGCTGCTCACCTCGGTTGGCTGCATCTCGGCGACAGTTGGCTCGCATTCCTCGGTTATGCATTCACACCCTGGATATTTACCGCCCTGGCAATCGTCGAGTTGGTCACCGACCAACTGCCGTCCACGCCAAGCCGAAAGGTGCCGGTGCAATTTGGTACACGTATTGTCATGGGAGCCTTGTGTGGCGCGGCGGTTGGAATCAGTGGCGGTTGGGCTTTAGGCGGTGCTGTCGCGGGGGTGATCGGCGCAGGAATTGGCACTCTGGCGGGCGCCAACATCCGAGGACGTCTGGCCAGGAGCTTTGGCCAGGATCGGCCGGCCGCGATCATCGAGGACGTTGTGGCAATAGTTGCTGCCTTCCTGATCGTCGCTGCTTTACCCTGACGCCAATGGCTTCACTCGGGCACGGTCACAAGGACACTTCTGCGAGCGACGTCGGAATTACAAATGAGCCGGGCATCTGAACGACCAAGGAAGCCCACCGCGCATCGGTGCCGGCGCGGCCGGCACGCGGTCATCCACTCAGCCTGGTATTTCGTTCAGGATGAAGGCGGGAGAACTCCCTTGCCGACATCAGGACGGGCATAAGGCTGCGACCAGAATCGTTAAGACCATACTCGACACGTGGCGGCTGCTCACCAAAGTCTCGCCTGACCACAAGTCCGTCGTTCTCAAGCTCTCTGAGATGCTGCGTAAGCATTTTCTGCGAGATGTTTGGAATGTCTCGCAACAACTGCGAACTCCGCATCGACGGTTCTGCGAACAGGCGGAACAAGATCGGCAGCTTCCATCGTCCGCTGATCATGCGCAGCACTCTGGCCACATGCGCAACCGATCCATCCGGGCCAAGACAGACGTCTTTTTCCTCGCGTTCCATAGGCACTTTTAAGTGCGTAATTGCTTCACTCATCATCCTGTCCTCATAACATCCTGACACTAACATGGGAGTGACGTAATGGATTTGAAACTTGATGGAAGGGTTGCGCTGGTCACAGGCAGCAGCAAAGGCATCGGGGAAGGGGTGGCTCGAGGGCTCGCGCGCGAGGGTGCCATCGTCATTGTTCACGGCCGCAACAAGACCAAGACCGAGGAAGTCGCTCACAATATCATCGCCCAAGGCGGACGCGCCCATGTCGTCATCGGCGACCTGACGAATGACGCCGAGGTGCAACGCCTTGTCGATGAGGCGCAGGCTTTCATCAAGCCCGTCGAGATCGTAGTCAACAATGCGGGTGGCTCCGGCGAAACGGAAGACTGGGCAACGACGCGCGCCGAGACGTGGGCGGCGGGATATGATCGCAACGTCCTTGCGGCCGTTCGGGTCACTTCGCGTCTGTTGCCAAGCATGCGGGAGGCGAAATGGGGAAGGATCGTCAACATTTCTAGCCTCGCGGCATTGATGCCTCCTTTCAAAAGACCTGACTATGCCGCAGCAAAGGCAGCCATGATCGCAATGACCGCATCCCTGGCAAAGGCTGTTGCCATGGATGGTATTACGGTCAATACCGTTTCGCCGGGAACGATCCATAGCGTCAGCCTCGATGAGGCTTTCCGGAATGTGGCAGTCAACCATGGGCTTGCGGCGAATGCGCCATGGACGGAAATCGAACAAACGGTGCTACCCCTGTTCGCTGAAGTTCCTATGGGACGGGTTGGAACGCTGGAAGAGATTGCCGATGCCATCTCTTTCCTCGTCAGCCCTCGAGCCAGCTACATCACCGGTGCAAATCTACGGCTTGACGGAGGAATGTGGCCTGGACTTTAGATACTCGCTTTGGCCAATAGCGGGCGAGCCGTCATGGCCGCACGCCAAAAACCGACGGTCCTGATGTTCAGGCAATTTCGCCAAGGTGACGTCGAACCCATTTCGTTTCTTCCGAGGCCGTGCGTCCGAAATGCCGTTTGAAATCGCGGCTGAATTGAGCCGGGCTGGCGTAGCCGACTGAACCCGCGACCTCTGCGATCGTCCTGCTCTGGCGAGCGATCATCAATCTTGCTTCGTGGAGCCGCATCGCTTTCACGTACTGCATTGGACTGCTGCCTGTGAAGCCCTTGAAATGGACGTGGTAGGAAGGAGCGCTCATGCCCGCTTCTCTTGCCAGATCGGCGATCGAAATTTCGGAGCTATAGTTTTCCCGCAACCAGATGAGGCTTTGGACGACCTTTCCAGATGTGCCTTTCTGCTGGAGAGCGGCGATCATCGCGCGGCCTTGCGGGCCAACCAGCACCCGGTAATGCAGTTCGCGCAAAATGCCGGAACCAAGGACAGCGACTTCAACGGGGCTGCGAAGTGCCATCAGAAGGCGCATGAGGACATCCTCGATATCGGCATCCATCCTGCTCGACACGAGACATCGTGGCTTGTCGTTCGCCAATTCTATGTGATTAGCCACTTGCATGGCGATCCAGGCGGCCATCTGCATGTCGAACTCGACATAGACCGCAAGCAGTGGCCGCTCCGGACTGGCCGTTGACTCCATCCGGAATGGAACGGGTACTGAAACGGCCAGATAGTGTTCCTCATCATAGAGGTAGGTTTCCCCTTCGAGAATGCCCTGCTTGCTTCCCTGCAATACGAACACCGCCCCTGGCTTGTAGAGGACCGGAATGTCATGGAGCACAGCCTCCGTGCGGAGTATCCGGACGCAATTGAGCGCGGTTGGATTGTATCCGCGACGAGAGGCGAGGATACCGGCGAGCCCGACCAATTCACGTCGCCGTGATCGCCGGGGTTCCGTATTGATAGGATTTGGCAACAAATTCATAGAATCCGCAGTCGATTCACCCACCTTCTCATATTATCTGTCAATCCTGTCGTTATCAAGGAGTTTGCAGATCATGTCACAAAAGACCTTCTTCATCACCGGAGCGAATTCTGGCTTCGGCTTCGCCATTGCGTCCGCCGCCGTCCAAATGGGCCACAAAGTGATTGGCACTGTCCGTTCAGAGACGTCACGCACATCGCTCACCGAAGCGCTTCCTGCGGTCAAGGCAGTCCTCTGCGACGTGACAGAGTTCGACCGCATACCGGATGTCGTCAGACAGGCGGAAGACGAGCACGGACCTGTTGATGTGTTGATCAACAATGCCGGTTACGGCCACGAGGGGGTACTTGAGGAGTCGCCAATAGAAGCGATGCGCCGGCAGTTCGACGTGAACGTCGTCGGCGCGGTTGCGGTTGCCAAGGCATTTCTTCCGAGGTTTCGTGTGCGACGCAGTGGTTTCATCGTCAACGTCACCTCGATGGGCGGCATGATCACCATGCCCGGCATCGCATATTATTGCGGTAGCAAGTTCGCGCTTCAGGGCATATCGGAAGTGATGCGCTCGGAAATGGCCCCGTTCGGCGTCCGCGTGACTGCCCTCTGCCCCGGTTCCTTCCGGACGGACTGGGCCGGACGATCGATGGTCCGCACGGAGAGATCAATCGCCGACTACGATGCCCTTTTTGATCCGGTACGCGAGGCGCGGCAGGCGAAAAGCGGCAGGCAGCTCGGGGACCCAGACAAACTGGCGGCCGCCGTTTTAAGCCTGGTCGAGTCCGATAATCCTCCACCGCAGCTTTTGCTTGGCAGCGATGCCCTCAAGCATGTGTCGGATAGAATTGAGCGCCTCCAGCAGGAGATCGAGGCGTGGAAGTCTGTCACAGTCTCGACCGATGGGTAACGGAGCCGAAGTTCCGCCTTCCTCTTGACAGCCTCCCTACCAGAAGGTAGACAGGGCCATGAGCAACCTTTTGACAACATCCGACGAAATCCTGGCTTCCGCACTAACACTGATCATGAGCGGAGGATATAACGGCTTCAGCTATGCTGACATTGCGGGGGTCGTCGGCATTCGCAAGGCCAGCATCCATCACCATTTCCCAAGCAAGGTCGATTTGGTCCGCACGCTTGTGAAGCAATATCGTAAAGACGCCGAAGTGGGTGTGGCGGCTCTGGAGCAAGGCGTGCAGGACCCGCTCGAGCTCCTCAAAGCCTATGCGGGCCACTGGGCCAGGTGCATCGAGGACTCAAGCAGGCCCTTTTGTGTGTGCGCTCTGCTGGCAAGTGAACTGCCAGCGTTGCCGCCGGAAATCGCGGAGGAGGTGAAGGCTTTTTTCCGCTTTCTCTCGACATGGCTGACTTCAGTCATGGACCGAGGCTCCAGGGAGGGAGCTTTGAATCTGTCAAGCCAACCTCGCGTCGAGGCTGAGGCGTTCATGGCGTCTGTCCACGGAGCCATGCTTTCAGCGCGGGCCTACGGAACACCGGAAGTGTTCCCCGCCATTCTGGCGCCCACCTTGCAGCGACTGTCTCCGACGGTCGCTCAATAAAACTTCGGGCGGATGCAACCCCCCGGAGTGACAAGTTTAACTAGTGAAACTACCAACCAGTAGGAAGGTCAAAATGATGAAAAATATTCTCCCCGCTCTCGTGCTAGGACTATCCGGTATCGCGGCGATGGTTATTCCAGCGTCGCCTGTACATGCCGAAGATAAAAAGGCCGAGCAAATCCATGTCAGGGGCAGCATCGTCAGCTACAGCGCATCCACCCTGAAGGTGAAGACGCGCGAAGGAGACACCGTCGATGTCGCCCTCGCCGACGACTGGAAAGTTTCCAGCGTGGCAAACGCAAAGGTCACTGACATCAAGCCCGGCGACTTTGTCGGGATCGCATCTCTGCCGAAACAAGGCGGTGGTGACGGCGCCCTTGAAGTGCTCATCTTCCCGCCGGCACTGAAAGGTGCAGGTGAGGGCAGCTATGGTTGGGACCTTAAACCTAACAGCAGCATGACCAATGCTACCGTGGCAAATGCAGTCAAGGACGTCGACGGCCGGACGGTCACCGTTTCCTATCATGGCAAGGAAAAGAAGATCTCCATACCGGATGGCACGCCTGTCGTGACCTTTGCTCCGGCGACCAAGGATGATCTCGTTCCCGGTGCCATCGTCTTCGTACCGGCCGAGAAAGCTGCAACCGGCACCATCGCCCATCAGGTCCTTGTCGGAAAGAACGGCGTGGTTCCACCCATGTAAGCCACGCCGTCGCTGGTCGCTCCGGCGCCCCACCGGTTCGACCGGCGATTACGACGGCCCATACTAGCGTGCTGAGCGGCCGTTTTCATGCCCCCACTCAACAACTGGAAAGATATCTCTATGACACACTACCAAACGACCGTCGCTTCTCGCGAGAAGGAGCAGTGGCTGACGCGATACTATTTCACGCGAGCAGGGTTTTCTGCCGTCTGGGTCGCAGCTGCTTTGACTGTCGGCCAGCAATCGGCTTCCATCGCCGCCGCCTTGCTAATCATCTACCCTGCCTGGGATGCAGCCGCCAATTTCGTAGATGCATCGCGCAATGGCGGGCTGGGCAACAATCGAACACAGGCGATCAATGTCGCCGTCAGTTCCGTCATGACGGTCGCCGTTGTTGTCGTGCTCACAATGAGCATGAATTGGGTTCTGAGTGCTTTTGGCCTCTGGGCCATCTTCTCGGGTGTCTTGCAGCTTGGCACGGCCGTTCGCCGCTGGAGGACAAGTGGCGGCCAGTGGGCGATGGTCCTCAGCGGCGGCCAATCTGCCGTGGCCGGCGTATTCTTTATTGCTCAGGCGCGGATGCCCGAACCGCCTTCCATTGCCAATATTGCGGGGTATGCCGGCCTCGGCGCCTTCTATTTCCTCGTATCGGCAGTATGGCGAAGCGTCAGCCACATGCGGCGGAAGACCGCCTGATTTGGCGGGGGAGAGAGCGTTCTCCAGCTTGCTCGCTCTCTCCGGTGCTCAAGATCAGCTGCGGGGCTGTAGCAGCGCCAGCACGACTGTCGATGCAGCAAGGATGGCGGTAAGGGTCAAGGGTCCCGTGGCGCCATAGGTGTCCACGACATAGCCGCCGACAACCGCGCCGATAGTGATGGCGACCTGGAACGAGGCGACCATCAAGCTGCCTGCTGCCTCAAGCGCGTCAGGCGCCGCACGGGACAGATTGGTCGGCAGCACCACCGGCGCCATGCCGAAGGCGAAGCCCCAAAGCGTAGCGAAGCCGAAGGCAACGCCGATGTGTGCGCCCCAAAGCACCAAAGCGAGCGCAGCAACCGCCATTAGCGCGGCGGTAACCGCGAGGGCAACGCGGATATTGGCGTCGGCCATGCGGCCGCCGGCAATATTACCGACTACAGCGGCGATGCCAAACCCGAGCAGCGCCAGGGCAATCGGCCCGGTTGCAAGGAGCGTAACGTGCTCGAGGAAGGGGCGCACATAGACTGAGCCAGCAAAATGCCCCGTCATCAGCAAAAAGATGGCAAGCATGCCGAGCTGGATACCACGCCGCCGTGTCAGGCGAAGGACATCGGCAAGGCTGTTGCTTGTGGTTGCAGGCAAGGTCGGCAGGCTGAGAAACTGCAGCAGCATGGCAAGCGCGGCCAGTCCGGCTGTCATGGCCATGGCGCTGCGCCAGCCCAGCCAGTCGCTGATCAACGCGCCCATCGACGGTGCCGCAATGGTGGCGAGCGAGACGCCGAGGGTGACGATAGCCATGCCACGGCCTGTCGCATTGGCGCCAACCAGCCGCGCCACGACGGCAACTGAAAGCGCCCAGAAAGCGCTGAGGGCGATTCCCAACCCGGCCCGACCCAGCAACAATAGCCAGAAATCGGTCGCTACCGCCGCAAGAATATTGGAGCCGATCGCCAGGGCACTGAGACCAACCAGCACCGTCTTGCGGTTCAGTCGGCCGATGAGAACATTGCTCAACAAGGCCGTCACGGCGCCGACGGACGCGGTGGCGGTGACGACCTGTCCGGCTGTTCCCTCGCTGATGCCCAGATCGCGCGCCATTGGCGTCAACAGACCTGCCGGAAGAAACTCGGCTGACACCAGCGCAAAGCTGGCGGACGCCATTGAAAGGACCGCGAACCAGGTGGCCGCGCTCCATTCGGTTGGTGCAGCCGTATCGAGCTCTATGACCTCGCCATCAAGTTGTAATGTTGTGTCCGTCATCGAAATATCTCCAAGGGTTTGGAGATATTGATAGACGAGTCTTTCCGGATGATATGTGTCCTAAAATCCGAAATCCATGTCCATTCGTCCGGAAATTGTGCGGCGCACAACGCCAGGCGAGACATTGGTGATGCGTTTGAACGCGCGAGCGAAGGATGCCTCGGATTCATAGCCCAAGCGGGTGGCGACCTCAGCAACCGACATGCCGCTTTGTCCCAGCAAATCGCGGGCAAGCTGCATACGCAGACGGGCGAGATAGCGCGCCGCGCCCTCCCCTAAAACAGCGCTGAAGCGCTCGGCGAAAATCGAGCGCGATTGGCCTGCGAGGCCGGCGAGGCTTTCGAGTGTCCAGTTACGGCCGGGGTCCCGGTGCATTGCTGCGAGGGCGCGGCCGATATGGGGATCGCGGATGGCAGCGAGCCAGCCGGTGGTCGACGCTCCGGTGCAATTAACCCAGCAGCGGATGAGCCGCGCTGTGAGCAGGTCCGCCATACGTGACAAGATGGTGGCGCTGCCCATCTGCGGATGTGTGGCTTCAGCCGTCATCGCAGCAAGCAATGGACTGACGATCGGGTCATTGCTGGCCACGTCGCAGCCCTTGATGACTGGCGGCATTAAACTGATCAAGGGGTTGAGCGCACAGGCGCCCAAGGACATGGAGCCACAGAAGAGGGTGCTGGTCGCGCCCGTTCCTTCCCGGATCACTTCGCAAACGTTGCTCCCCAACTTGGTCACCTGGCAACCCTTGAGCGAATCGCCCACAACATCCGGCGCACTGGCCAGCCGATGGGCGATGCCTTGCGGCAGCAGCACCAGATCGCCATCGTGCAACTCCTGCCAGCCTTGCGCTTCTGTGTGTATCCAGCATGGACCCTGGCTGACAAAGTGAAAACGAAGCAGCGGTTGTTGCGGAAAGGCGATGCTCCATGGATGTCGGAGCTCGCAGCGGCCATAGTTGACGCCACTCAAGCGAAAGTCCTGCAGGACTTCGCTGAGCGCATCCATAGGCATATGTGGCGGCGTAGACGGTCGGGACGAATGGTCAAGCATTTTGTCAATATATATGCCGAACGTCCGACCGGCAATAGCATTCGGCTCAGGCGGCTGTGTCAGAGCCGGCCTCCCTGAAGCGTGTCTCGAATTCCCGTCGCAGGCTTCGCCTTGCTTCTGCGGCTCGCAAGCGTTGCTGCGCGATCTCTGTCGCTGGAGTATACGGTGGCACTGCAGTTGGCTTGCCATCTGCATCCACGGCCACCATTGTGAAATAGCAGGAGTTTGTGTGTCGGCGCGCGCCGGTGCGGATGTCTTCGGCCTCAACCCGAATACCGACTTCCATGGAGGTACGGCCGGCGTAATTGATCGAGGCACGAAAGGTCACCAATTCACCAACCATGATAGGCTGACGGAACACGACCTGATCGACCGACAACGTGACAGCGTATTGCTTCGAGAAGCGCGAGGCACAGGAGAAGGCGACGCGGTCCAGGAGATTGAGCAGGGCGCCGCCATGGACCTTGCCGCTGAAGTTCGCCATATCGGGCGTCATCAGCACGACCATTTCTATTCGACTTGTATCAGTGCCGTCATCCATTGTGCGCCTCCGTTGTGTTAGCAAATCAATTGGTATCAGCATCCGCTCTCGGCGTAGACCTTCTTTACAACAATCCTGGTTATGAAAACGTGCGCGGTGGCCTGTCCACGATTGAAGAGAAAAGTCTCGGCGCCATAGCCAGAGCAGGTTCAACCCCTATCAAGTCGGTACTCCGAGCCCCCTGCCACGCCCGGCCATGGTTGGCGACTACCTGATACCTCCGGCAAATAGTCTTGATTGAAAATCAACAATAATTCAATTTTTAAAGTATATTAACAGAATATCGAAATAAAAAATTCAGTTGGCTCGAAGGCTATTTTGTAGTTCACTGTAATTTCATAAGCAAATGACAGTGCCCAAGCGAACAGCGACTTCGATCACGGCTGGACGACAAATGATTTCACGATGTGATTATCAGAACAAAGGAGGATTCTATGTCAAAGATAGAACTCAACCTGTCGTCAACATCCGATAAGCCGGGGTGGGCGCCCGATGAATATTCAGAACATAATGCCTATTGGAAGGAAGCGGCGACGCGTTACACCTATACGACGGCCATCAATCCGGATCCGGTTCAGACCGCAGGGGGCAGCTTTGATTCCGCATCGGGCGACACCCGGATCAACCTGGTAGAGTTCCCCGACACTCAGGTTGGCAACGATCCCGACACCGGCGCGCCGGCGATCAGCATCGACTGGCAGGATGATGACAGCCTCGATATCGCGTTGAACCGGACCTGGAACACCATCAAGAACATCGAAATTTCCGATTTCACCGGATCGGCGCTGAGGGTTTCGAACTTCGTCGATGCCTGGGTGCATCTCAACGGCGACGCCGACCGTAACATCGCTATCGATGGGGTGAAGCGGGCGGAGGTGGCGACCGACGGCGGCGATGACCATGTCCGGATCGGCATCGACAGCAACACGGCCGACTGGAGCAATGACCTGCGCATCGACACTGGCGCTGGCGACGACGACATTCGTGTCGGGTGGGCCAGCCGGGACTTTACCGGTGACGGCGAGGTCAGGACGGGCTGGACGAACGGTCAGATATTTGCCGGCTCAGGCGACGACGTTGTCGACGTCGGCAACGGCAACTTCACGATCGATGGCGGCGACGGCTCCGACGGAATCTACGGCGGATCGGGCGACGACATCATCATGGGCGGCGACGACACGCTGAACGGCAATGGCGGCGAGCCTTATCACAACTATCTGAGTGGTGGCTCGGGCGACGACACGCTGATCGGTGCCAAATGGGGAACGAACGAGTTCAGATTGAGCGACGTCGGTCCCGGCGACCACGTCATCGGCGGCAATCTGACCGACAGGCTGTACCAAGATTATCAATCCGTAGCTTACGATATCACGGCCGCCGGAAACAACGCGATCGTCAATGGTGCCACCTTGCACGCGGTCGAAAGTATCGGCCTCGACTTCCTGGAGGAGGCCAAAGTGACCATCACCGGCGATTTCTCCTCCGGCGACTTGGACACCATTTCTGTCACCATTGGGTACAGCGGCAACGCACCCCATGAGAGCAGCTTCAATGTCGATGCCCGCGGCTCCAGCGGTGTCGATGTCCACCTCAGGAGTTGGGACGGCCCCGGTACCTTCCTCGGCGGTGGCGGAGACGACCGGATCGACCTGTTCTTGCTCGACAGCCGGGATGTGCTCGACGGTGGCGGCGGTGCGGATGAATTGCGTTTCGAGAGGACGGCCGTCGACGAGGAATCGATCGATGTCAACATCGAGGGGAAGGGCTCCTTCATCGATATCGATGGCGCTAAGGTCAGCGGCATCGAGAGCATCACCATCGGAAGCGGGAGCGGGAGTGACCATATCACCGTCTCCGGCGCGCTAGCCGCGGGCGGCCTTAGCAGCGTGACCTACGCGAGCAGCGCCTACACCGGCGATGAGGGCGACACCTTCGATGCCAGTAACTCGACCGATACTGCCGTCCGTTTCATCCTCACGGGCGGGGCTGGAAACGATACCCTCACCGGGGGCTCCGGCAACGATACGCTGAGCGGATCTTACGGTGCCGACATCCTGACCGGCGGCGCCGGTGACGACACGATCACAGGCAACGGCGTTGATGGCGTCGATGATGGCGCCGATCACTTCGCGTTCGCGCCCGACAGCGGCAATGATGTCGTCCTAGGCTTCCAGGCCGGAAGCGGCGACGTCTTGGACATTGCGGGCTACGGTTTCCTGAGCTTTGAGCAACTCGAAACGGAAGGCAGGATCACGGTCGTAGGTGACCACACCGAGATTGCCTTGAGCGATGATGACTCGATTCAGGTCCATGAGATAGGCCTTGCAGCCACCGACTTCCTGTTCGCCTGAGACGCGAGACAGCAGCGGAACGGCGCCGTTAGTATCAGAACCCTTCATACTAAGGCAGAGGAACGCAGGCAAAAAATTCTCATCCTACGAGATGTACTACGGCGGACTCGCCCGCAGCTGCAATTGGATAAGCGCAAACGACACCGCCGCCATTAATCCGACCACAACACAAATTGCCAATGACGGTCCCATTCCTAGCCAATGCATGATGAAGGCGAATACAAACGGTGCGGCCGACGACGCGACCAGACGCACTGCCGTGGATTTGCCGACCCTCTCGCCGTAACCCATGCTTCCAAACAGCGCTAACGGGAGGGTACCCTGGGCAATGCTTGAAAGGCCGCTTCCAAGGCCAAACACGATAGCGAATGCCAACGCCCCCGTCAGCCAGCTACCGCTCCAGAGCAGGATCGCTATCGCCGATGCCATCAGGCCTGACGATATGATCGCCAGACTCAGCGGCTGTAACTTGTTCCCGCTCATGAGGCTGAACAATCTGCTGGCGACCTGCGCGGGGCCGAAGAGCGTTCCCACCAGAACGCTGACGCTGCCGAGCCCCAAAGCAGTCAGGATCGGCAGCATATGGATCAGAATGGCAGCGTTGATGAATCCCAAAAGTGCGAAACCGGAGACCATAAAGAAGAATCCAGTGTGGAGCCGATCTGCCGGAAGTGTACCCTTTACGATAGGCATCGCAGCCTTAAGTGCAAGCTCATGGTGGTTGCGCGTAAGCCTTGCCAACCAGAAATGGATCGGCATGCAGAGAAGCAAATGCGCAGCGGCGAACACGTAATATACCTCACGCCATGTCAGATGTTCGTGAAGCGTCGTCGTCACTGGCCAGAAAATGGTCGAAGCGAATCCGGCGATCAGAGTTAAATGCGTGATGCTCGTTTTTGCTATGGTGGGCATGATTTGCACCAACAGAGCGAATGCGGCGCTGTAGAGCACCAACGTCGACGCGAGCTCGATGACAACAAGTCCGATGACGAAAGAAATCGCATTTGGTGCGAGGGCACAAGCCAGTAGGGCAACAGCTGCACCTATCGAACCGAACGCCATAACGCGTCCCGCGCCAAACGTGTCAATCCAGCGCCCCACCCAGGGCGACGCCAAGCCGCTTGCAAGCAACGACGCGGAAAACGCTCCAAACACCCAATCAGACGCCCAGCCGAATTCTTGAGCCATTGAAGCCGCCAATGGACTGAAGCTGTAGTAAAGTGTGCCGTAGCCGATGATTTGCGTCACGCCCAACGCAGCCACGATAAGGCGGCTTTCAGTGAAGAGGGGCAGGTTTGGAAATGTCCTCAACTCCGCCCTACGCCTCGCAGACTGCAGAACAAGTACCGACAGCAGGATCGCAGCGTCCTTGGCAGCAGTCCTTCATCAGAAACTCGATTAAGCCGGAAAGGGCGGGATAAACGGCGCTGTAGATTATCGAACGCGACTCTCGACGTGACTGGATCAGTCCGGCCCGTTCGAGATGGCTGAGGTGGAAAGATATTTTTGACGAAGACGCTCCCATTGCATCGCCAACCGCACCAGCGGGCATTCCGTCGGGTCCGGCCATGACGAGTAGGCGGACAATGCGAAGCCGGGTTTCCTGTGAAAGTGACGCAAATGCATCAAGGGCTTGCAATTCGTTCATTGTTATCTCAATATCTCAATAGATGTTGAAATGAGGATAACGCAACATGGACACGATGACCAGCCCAGTTCTCACTGAATTTTACGGCGACGGATCACTTGCCGGGATTCTTGCCGCGTTGGAACCGCACGCCGATAAACCGCTCATCATCGAATATGGCGGACGCACGATCCAATCGGGCTATCACGTCACGGAGGTTAAGGCGGGGGCCTTCATCACGCTCGACTGCGGCGGCAATCCCGATCAATGGCATGAAACGATTTTGCAGATTGAAGACATTCCCTCGCAGGATGGCCGCGATTTCATGAAGGTTGAAAAATTTCACAAGATCCTCGCGCAAGTTGCGAACCGGATCGAACTTGACGCCGACGCCCGCCTAACCTTTGAGGTGGGAAAACTCGAAATGCCCATGCAAGTCTTTGATGTCGGCACGCTGACGATCGAGTCTGATCGCATTGTCCTTGCCCTTGCTGCACGTCCCGCTATCTGTAAGCCGAGACATCGGGCTGTAAAAGGCGCGGCAGCGGCACCGTGTTGTGGTACCCCGGCAAGCAATTCGGGATGTTGTTCCAAGGCATCTTGACGATCCAGGTAATATCGGTATATCCCGATATATGGAAAAAGATAAAACCATTGCAGCCTTTTCGGCTATCGCGCAGCCAACACGTATGGATGCCTATAAGCTCATCGTCATGCACGAGCCAAATGGTATCGCGGCGGGAGAGGTGTCGCGCATCCTCGATGTTCCGCAAAATACCATGTCAACCCATCTCGCGATCCTCTCTCGGGCGGGCTTGATCTCGTCCGAGCGGCAAAGCCGTTCCATCATCTATCATGCCAACTTCGAAAACCTGCGTGCAGCCATCAACTATCTTTTGAAGGATTGCTGCGCGGGCCATCCCGACATTTGTGCACCAGTGCTTGCCGACATCGTCCCGTGCTGCCCGCCCAAGGAGAATCTCAATGCATGATCGCGTCTACAATGTTCTCTTTCTCTGCACTGGAAACTCGGCGCGCTCGATCCTGGCAGAATCGATCTTGAACACGGAGGGCAAGGGACGCTTTCGCGCATACTCTGCGGGGAGCCAGCCGAAGGGAGAGGTCAATCCATTCGCTCTGAAGGTCCTCGATGCTCTCGGTTATTCAGCTGAAGGTTTCCGTTCCAAGAGCTGGGACGAATTTGCGGAACCGGGAGCGCCGGAGATGGACTTCATTTTTACGGTCTGCGACAGCGCGGCGGGAGAGGCGTGTCCGATTTGGCCAGGCCATCCCATGACCGCTCATTGGGGTATCGAAGACCCTGCCGCCGTCGAAGGCATCGACATCGAAAAGGAGAGAGCCTTCTCGCTGGCAGCCCGCTACATGAAGAACAGGATCATGGCATTCCTCAACCTGAAGCACGATTCCGTCGATCGGCTGTGGCTGACAACAAAGCTGCAAGCCATCGGCCGCCGTGAGGGGCTGGAAGCGGAAGAAATTAATCCAATCGACACGGACTTCGAGACGGCCCTTCAAGCAGCATCGTTGCCGACCGACGATCTTGCCGAATCCAAAGGCAAGTTCTTTCGCTTTGCCGATCGTCAGGGCCATCATGTCGGATATGGCGGTATCGAATTCTACGGAAAGGATGCGCTCCTGCGCTCGATTACAGTGCCGCCCGAGGCGCAAAAGCATGGACATGGAAGTGCCATCACACGTTTGTTGCTCCGGTATGCTGACATCCAGGGAGCGGAAACGGGCTATCTACTGACGACCAATGCCGCACCATTCCGAGGCAAACTCGGCTTCCATCCGGTCGACCGAAGCGCTGTGCCCGCCGCAATTTTGGCATCGCCGCAGGCATCCAGGCTTTGCCCCGCGACAGCGTTTGTCCTGACGCGATCAGTTTCCATCTGAGGAAGAGCCATGCCCGTGGTACCAGACCTAGCCCGCCGCCTCGCGGCAGAAGCACTCGGCACGGCAATCCTTGTTGCCACGGTCGTCGGTTCGGGAATCATGGCCGACCGACTGACCAACGATGTGGCGCTTTCACTGCTCGGAAACACCATCCCCACTGGCGCTATCCTTGTCGTCCTAATCACTATTCTGGGGCCTGTCTCGGGCGCACACTTCAATCCCGCGGTCACGATGGTCTTCGCGCTGCGAAGGGATATCGAGCCTATTGCCGCGCTCTTCTATATCGCCATGCAGATACTGGGGGGTATTGTCGGATCGTTCATGGCGCATGCCATGTTTGAGCTTCCAATTATCGAGGTTTCAAGGACCGTTCGCACCGGTAGCGGGCAATGGATCGCAGAAGTCGTCGCCGCCTTTGGCCTGATATTCACCATCCTTGCTGGCCTTCGATTTCGGCCGGATGCAATCGGTTGGCTAGTTGGACTGTACATCACGGCCGCCTACTGGTTCACCGCCTCAACTTCGTTCGCCAATCCAGCCGTCGCTATTGCACGGTCCCTCTCGGACACCTTCGCGGGTATCCGTCCGCTTGATCTACCCGGCTTTATCATTGCGGAGCTGGTCGGTGCATTGCTTGCAATGGCAATAGCCAATTGGATGCTGGCGACCGAACCACTTAGCCAATCAAAAGGACAATGACCTGAACGTCACTATTTACGGTCCGGATGATGTGTCGACCGATCGAGATTGTCCGCCCGGCGCTCTCAGCCTGACCAGTCTCATTGTCTTTCTCGATGTGTGGAGTGTTAAAATTGGGCGGTGCGCTGACCTATCGGACCTGCCGGCCGGAGAGCACTCTTAGCCAGGGTGCCAGGTGGAAGGCGCTCATCAGGAGATACATCGCCGCCATGCCAGTGAGTGGCGAGGAGCCCATGCATAGCATGGCCGCATCGCCAGCCTGAAGACAGGAGAGCAGTGCCATCACGGCGAAGGTGGGTGCGGCAGCGAGGCATAGCCAGTCGGCGATGCTGAGGGTGGGGGTGTTTTCGGAGGGCATGCTGCCCGGTCGAGAATGGATATCGCTCATGGTCTTAATCCCCTGATGGTTACGCCAGCCAGGACTGGTTCCTCGCCCCTAGGGAGTGGGGAGAGGAACCCAAGCTGGATAGCCGTTACTGCTCACCCTTATCCCTGAACGCCGCCTCGCCGGCGGCCGACACTTCTTCCCATGTCTTGTCGGCTCCGGCGTCGTAATTGTCGTGCCAGTTCCACCAGGAGTAGAGCGGGGTCTGCGGATAGCCTTCAGGCGAGTCCTCCCAGATTTCCTGGCGGCCAAGCGGCGTCGCGTCGAGATAGCTCCAGACGGTGCCCATCGCCTCGTCGCCCCGGCTGTTGATGAAATAGGTGCGGAAGATGCGGTCGCCATCACGGATGAACACGTTGTGGCCGTGCCATTCGTCGACGCCGAAGTCTTTGTCGAAACTGTCCGTGATGGTGTACCACGGCATCTCCCAGCCCATCCGCTGCTTCAGCCGCGTAATGTCAGCCTGCGGGGCGCGCGAGGCGTAGGCAAGCGTGGTATTGCGGGCGTTGAGATGGGCGAGGTGACCGACCTGATCGGCGCCGAGCGAACAGCCGCGGCAGGCATGCTCGGGCCAGCCGAACACGCCGGGCTCGAAGAAGGCGCGGTAGACGATCAGCTGGCGGCGGCCTTCGAACAAATCGAGCAGGCTCGCCTTGCCATTCGGCCCCTCGAACACATAGGCCTTGTCGACTTCCATCCACGGCATGCGCCGACGCTCGGCGGCCAGCGCATCCTTGGCGCGCAGCGTTGCCTTCTCCTTCACCAACATCTGTTCGCGCGCGGCTTCCCAATTCTGCCTTGAAACGATCGGCGGGGTCTTCATTGCGGTGTGCTCGATCATTGGTCGTCTCCTTTGCCAGTCTGTTGTTGCTTACTATGAGTTAGAATAGGGCGGTGAAACGCAGGGGTGGGAGTTACAAGTGTGACGGGATTTGAAGGACCCGGCCCGCCGCAGCAGGGATGGCGGATCCGCTCAGCTTGCTCGGCGGTGTCGCTCGTCGCATGGAGAGGCAGATCGTTGGAGTCAGGCATGTCAGTTATCCCTTGTGAGATGCTCAGGGCTTGCCAATGCGGATATTGTCGTCAACGATGGCCACAGCGTCGACACCCCTTGCTGGTTGACGGCCATGACTTACGTTATGGCGGGCAGTGCTGGGGTGGGAGTAACAAGTGTGACGGGATTTGAATGGACTCGCTGATCACCGCGGCGGCACTGGCACTGGCCGCGGGCGATCCGCTCGGCGCGCTCGATCGCGTCGCCTTGCGCGAAGACCCGCCGGCGCTGGCGCTGCGCGGCATTGCGATGGCGCAGCTCGGCGACCTCGATCGTGCCAAGACGCTGCTGCGGCGGGCCGCGCGTGGCTTCGGCCCGAAGGAGGCGGTAGCGCGTGCCAGATGCGTCGTCGCCGAAGCGGAGATCGCGCTAGTCTCGCGTGACCTTGGCTGGCCCGCCAAGATTTTGGACGCGGCGCGGGCGACGCTGGAAAAGCATGGCGACCGGCTGAACGCCGCGCATGCCGGCCACCTCAAGGTGCGACGCCTGCTGCTGATCGGCCGTCTGGACGAGGCCGAAGATGTGCTGGCCGGGCTCGACCCGATGCCGCTTCCGCCGGCTTCGAGAGCCGCGCACGAGCTCGCCGTCGCCGGCATCGCTATGCGGCGCCTCAGGACGAAGCCGGCGCGCAGGGCGTTGGAGTGGGCAAGCCACGCTGCCCGCCGCGCCGGCATTCGGGGCCTTATCGCGGAGGTCGACAGCGCGTTCCTGGCGCTGGACACACCGGCGGCGCGGCTGATCGCGGGTGGTGAGCAGCGCCCCTTGCTGCTCGAGGAGGTCGAGGCGCTGCAGACGTCGCCGGCGCTGGTGGTCGACAGCTTCCGCTATGTCATCCGCAAGCAACAAGCAATCGTCTCGCTGGCAACGCGCCCGGTGCTGTTTGCATTGGCACGCACGCTGGCCGAAGCGTGGCCGGGCGATGTGTCGAGGGCGAGGCTGATCGCCGAAGCCTTCGGCGGCAGGCACGCCGATGAATCGCACCGGGCGCGGCTCAGGGTCGAGATCGGCCGGCTGCGCGCCGAGCTTCGGGGGTTGGCCGATATCGGCGCGACCAGCCAAGGCTTCGCGCTGGCGCCGCGCGAGGCAGGCGACGTGGTGGTGCTGGCGCGGCCGATCGAGGAGCGGCACGCGGCGGTGCTGGCCTTTCTCGCCGATGGAGAATCCTGGGCGAGTTCGGCGCTGGCGCTGGCGCTTGGCACCGGCCAGCGCAGCGTGCAACGGGCTCTGGTGCAGCTTAGCGAGGCCGGCAAGGTGCAGTTTTTCGGGCACGGACGGGCGCGCCGCTGGATGACGCCGCCGCTGGTGGGATTCACGACCACCTTGTTACTCCCGGCACCGCTGCCGAACGGTTAGTAACGGACATCAGACCATCTCAGTGAGGATAGAGACATGAAACAGTCAACAGCCGAAATCCTGCGCGAATACGGACCCTTTCCGTATGTGGAGAGGGTGCATGGGGTGAGCTTTGATGGCAACAACGTCTGGTTTGCCTCGGGTGAGAAGCTGAACGCCTTCGATCCGGAAAACGGGCAGGTGCAGCGCTCGATCGATGTCGCGGCGCATGCCGGCACCGCCTATGACGGCCAGCATTTCTTCCAGCTTGCCAACGATCGCATCCACAAGATCGACCCCGACACCGGGCGGGTTCTGGCGACCATCCCGGCACCCGGCGGCGGTGGTGATTCCGGACTAACCTGGGCCGAAGGGACGCTCTGGGTGGGGCAATACCGCGAGCGCAAGATCCACCAGATCAACCCGGAGACCGGGGCAATCCTGCGCACCATCGAATCCGACCGTTTCGTCACCGGGGTGACATGGTGCGACGGCGAGTTGTGGCACGCCACCTGGGAAGGCGAGCAGAGCGATCTGCGCCGCGTCGATCCGCAATCGGGCAAGGTTCTCGAGAAGCTTGATATGCCGGCCGGCATGGGCGTGTCGGGGCTGGAATCCGATGGCGGCGACCGCCTCTATTGCGGTAGCACATCGGCCGGGGTGGTGCGGGCGGTCCGACGGCCGCGCCGCGGCTGACTTTGGGTTCGACGCACCATATCGGTCGCGATCGGCGAATTCGGCCGCCGGGCCGCAATCAAAACTCCTAATGTGAATCCAGAAAAGCGAGCGGCAGCGCATTTATCTCCGCAGGGCGCTCTATAGGGGCTAGATGCGCCGCGCCTGTGACTACTTTAGCGTCGCGTTCGGAATGCGATCTGCGATCAGTTGCGACGCCGTGATGGGCGTCGTCTTGTCGTCACTGCCGACAATGACGGAAGTGGGACATGTCATCGAGGGAAGGAAAGCAGCACCAAATATCAAGCTGCTAATCGGCTGGCACATTCCCACTTGACAAGAATTGCTTGCCCGTATTTTAATCGTGCCTGCAGATTGTGCATAGCTTCTGCAATCACATGACTTTCGATGGTCGACGGGCAGTTTCGCCCCATGACGCCCCGTCTTAGATGGGAGCAAGCGTCGTGGGGTTTTTCGTATTGGCAGGTTAATGGACGCTGTAAAAATCGGCATTCTTTATTCGACTACGGGACCCTATGGCGCGATGGGGCGTGAATCCCGCGACGGCGCCGAATTTGCGATCGAAGAGTTGGGCGCTGCGCATGGCGATTTGATCCAGCCAATTTTCATCGATCCGCATGGCATAATCCCGGAATATCTCGAAGGCGCGCGTTCAATGCTGCGCGATTCCGGTTGCCGCCACATCGTTGGAACGATCACGTCTCTGGCGCGCAAGGAAGTCATTCCGCTTGTCGAAAAACATGATGGTCTGCTTTGGTATATGTGCCCCTATGAGGGCTTCGAAGCCAATGAGAACGTCATCTATACCGGCGCTTGTCCCAATCAGCATCTAATTCCCCTGTTCGAGTATCTCCTTCCCCGCTATGGCAAGCGGCCTTACCTCGTCGGCGCCAATTATGTCTGGGGTTGGGAGATGAATAGGCTCTCGCGTGAACTGATCAACGAGTCGGGCGGTGAGATTCTTGGCGAGCGCTATTTGCCGTTCGAAGAAACGGCGGTTGAACGCATCGTCAATGACATCGAACAGCGCAGGCCAAGTTTCGTCCTCAGCAATCTTATTGGTCCGGCAAGCTATGCTTTCCTGCAAGCTTTCAAGCAGCTTGGAGATCGCGACCCGGCCTTCAAGCCCGAGAACTGCCCCGTTGTCAGTTGCGATCTGACGGAATGCGAACTCGGCGACGTCGGTCGCGGCGTTGCTACGGGACAATTGTCGGCAGCTTCGTACTTCGACAGCCTTAATTCACCCGAAAATCTGGCGTTCAAGGCACGCCTCGCAAAGCGCTTCGGGACGGAGCGGCGCATTTCCAATTTCTTCGCCAGCGCTTATTCGGCTGTAAAAATGTGCGGCGAAGCCATTCTGGCCTCCGGAACGGACGAGCCACAAATCGTTCGCCGCAGATTGTCGGGAGCGCCCCTGTCGACGGTGCATGGCGATATTCGCATCGACGCCGAAACCAATCATGCAGCGTTGCCATTTCATCTTGGCCGCATCACCACGGACAATGGGTTTGATATCATCGCATCACGGCCTGCAATCGCGGCTGACCCCTATCTGACCGGACGCCGTAGGCGCTCGGCACCAAAATTGCGGATCGTATCATGAAGGAGACGCCGAACTTCACCGGTTGGCGGGTTACCGTCCTGCATCGCTCCGACGCCACGACGGAGCGGCTGACGCGGCAGTTGAAGCTCTTGGGTTTCCACGTGACAATCCAATGGATACCTCTCGATGCCGACGAACTGCCAGACGTAATTCTGGTTGATGCGGATCAGGGATGGAACGACCTTCTCCCTTGGAGCGGAGCCAGCGCACCCCGGCCAGTTGTCGCACTTCTCGGATCGGAAGCGCCGGGCCGCATCGCCTGGCTCATGGAACACGGCTCTTGCACGATCATATCCAAGCCGATCACCGCGTCGGCCATCTATCCTGCACTGGTTATGGCAATGAGCGTCCACAAGGAGCGTGAAGCGGTTCGCAACAGACTGCTGCACCTCGAAGAGCGTATTCGCCTCCGCCCATTGGTTCATGCCGCGGTACAGAAAATCATGGCGGCGCGCCAGATCGACGAAGAGCATGCGTACAGCATCCTGCGCAGCTGCGCGATGCAGAGGCGAGTCCCTATGGAACAGGTTGCAGCCTCGATTATCGGCGGTGCAGAACCCCTGCCGGAGGCCGGTTGATGCGGGTGCTGAAGGCCATGTTGCGCCAACCTGCGGCGCTTTTCGGGCTCATCGTCGTTGTGGCTGTCATGGCGATGGCGATCGCGGCACCGCTCATTGCTCCCTATAGCCCGGACAACCAGATGTTCGACGGGCTGACGCTTGAGGGTGCTCCGATGCCCCCAAGCGAACAGTTTCTGCTTGGAACGGATACGTTGGGGCGCGATCTGTTTTCGCGACTGCTTTTCGGTGCGCGCACATCATTGGTCATCGGTCTGGTTGCGAACGGAATTGCCGTGGCGATCGGATTGTTCATCGGCATCCTCTCCGGATATCTGCGTGGCATCGTTGGCAACCTGCTGATGCGCTTCACCGATCTCATGATGGCGTTTCCGGCCCTTTTGCTTGCAATCGTGCTTGCCGCCCTGCTTCGACCCAGCCTGTGGATCGTTGCGATGGTTATCGCGCTGGTGAACTGGGTGCAGGTGGCGCGCATCGTCTATACGGAGACACGAGGCCTGGTCGAACGGGATTTCATACTCGCGGAACGTTCGCTCGGTGCTGGACATTTTCGTATTCTGTTCATGCACATTCTCCCGCATCTGATGCCGACAGCAATTGTCTGGGGAACACTCGGCATAGCGACAACGGTGCTTCTGGAAGCGACGTTGTCATTTCTTGGCATCGGGGTGCAGCCGCCGCAGCCGTCCTGGGGCAATATCATCTTCGAAAGCCAAAGCTATTTCCAGGCGGCGCCATGGCTCGTGTTCTTTCCTGGCGCAATCATCCTTTTGACGGCGCTGTCGTTCAATCTCGTCGGTGATGCGTTGCGCGACATTCTCGATCCGACGCAGCGGGGGCGTGGCTGATATGGCACTCCTTGTCCTGCGCCGCCTCGTGCAAACCGCTCTGATCTTGCTTGGTGTGGCGGCAATCACCTTCCTGCTGCTTTATGCCCTGCCAGCTGACCCGGCACGCATGATTGCAGGCCGCAGTGCGACGGCGCAGACGGTTGCCAATATCCGCCGCGAACTTGGTCTCGACCAACCACTCCTTGTTCAGTTCTGGGCCTATCTGCAGGGTATCGTACATGGCGATCTTGGCCGGTCCTATGCGCAGAAGACAGATGTAGGCTCGTTGATAGCAGCCCGTATCCCAGCCACACTTGTTTTGATGGCGGCGGGAATTCTGGTCGAAGTCTTGCTCGGTCTGACGTTTGGCATCATTGCAGCACTGCGCCGTGGCGGAGCTGTCGACAGGGTTGTCATGATGGCGTCGTTTGTTGGTGTTTCCGCTCCCCAATTCGTTGTTGCCCTGCTTCTTCTTTATGTTTTCGCAGTGACACTTGGCTGGTTCCCGATGAGCGGTTTCGGCACGCCAGCGCATGTGGTTTTGCCGGCGGCGACGCTCGGTATTCTTGGTGCGGGATGGTACGCCCGCATGGTGCGCTCGGCTATGATCGACGTTCTCAATCAGGATTACGTCAGGACCGCGAGGGCCAAGGGTCTATCGTCCGCGCGGATTATCCTGCGGCACGCCCTTCCCAACGCCATGCTGCCCATCATTGCGATGATCGGAATCGATATCGGCCAATTCATGGGTGGCGTCGTCGTCGTCGAGGCGGTTTACGGTTGGCCCGGTATCGGCCAACTCGCCTGGCAGGCGATCCAGCAGGTCGACATCCCGATCATCATGGGTGTGACACTCGTTTCGGCGCTCGCTATCGTTCTCGGCAATCTCGTGGCAGACATTATTGCACCGCTCATCGATCCGCGCATTCGTGCACGCTGAATTCCAACAACCAAAAAGGGGAACAAAATGTTCAAAAGCTGGCTTAGAAACACAACAATTGCGACGGTACTGGCACTCACGCCACTGCCTTCGTTTGCACAGGATACGCCGCAACAAGGCGGCGATATCATCGTTACCTACAAGGATGACATCGCCACCCTTGATCCAGCGATCGGTTACGACTGGGTCAACTGGTCGATGATCAAGAGCCTTTATTCCCGGCTGATGGATTATGAACCAGGGACGGCCAATCTGATTCCATCGCTCGCCGAGACGTTCGGGGTTTCGGATGATGGCCTCACTTACACGTTCAAGCTTCGCAAGGGTGTGAAGTTTACAAACGGCCGCGAAGTCGTGGCCTCCGACGTAAAATATTCAATCGAGCGGGCTGTAAATCCAAAGACTCAAGGACCCGGCGCTGGTTTCTTCGGGTCGATCAAGGGGTATGAAGACGTCACAGGTGGCAAGACGACCACATTGGAAGGTATTGCGGCGCCGGACGACTCGACTGTCATCTTCCACCTGTCCCGTCCTGACGCGACCTTCCTCCACGTCCTTGCAATCAATTTTGCTTCCGTTGTTCCGAACGAAGCAGTCGAGGCAGCGGGCGGCGACTTTGGCAAGAAGCCGGTCGGTTCTGGTACCTTTGTCCTTAAGGATTGGACAATTGGTCAGCACCTCGTCTTTGAACGCAATCCGGATTATTTCGTCAAGGACATGCCGTACATCGACAAGTTTACGGTCGAAGTGGGTCAAGAGCCGCTTGTGGCACTGCTACGGCTGCAGAAGGGCGAAGTCGATATCGCCGGCGATGGCATACCCCCGGCAAAGTTTCTCGAGATCAAGAACTCTGCCGATGGTCCGAAGATGATCGTCGATGGCGAACAACTTCAAACCGGATACATTACGTTGAACACGAAGGTGAAGCCCCTCGACAATCTGAAGGTTCGCCAAGCGCTCAACATGGCAATCAATAAGGATCGCATCACGCGTATCCTGAACGGCCGTGCGACGGCGGCGAACCAGCCGCTTCCGCCACTAATGCCGGGCTATGACAAGAGCTTTACCGGCTATGCCTATGATGTTGAAAAGGCCAAAGCGCTCCTGGCGGAGGCAGGGTTCCCAACCGGTTTCGAAACCGTGCTCTATTCCACCAACACAGATCCACAGCCGCGTATAGCGCAGGCGATTCAGCAAGATTTGGCGGCTGTCGGCGTGAAGGCGGAAGTTCGCGCGCTGGCGCAAGCGAACGTTATCGCTGCAGGCGGGACCGAGGGTGAAGCACCCATGATCTGGTCTGGCGGCATGGCCTGGATCGCAGACTTTCCGGACCCGTCGAATTTCTACGGACCAATCCTCGGCTGCTCCGGCGCTGTAGCCGGTGGCTGGAATTGGTCTTGGTATTGCAATCAGGATATCGACAAGCGGGCGGTTGCTGCGGATTCGATGTCTGATCCGGCTAAGGTGGCCGAACGCTCAGCCACATGGGGCAAGATATTCACAGACATCATGGCCGATGCTCCATGGATTCCGCTTATCAACGAGCGCCGCGTCGTTGCCAAGTCGCTACGCATGGGCGGTGCCGACAATATCTATATCGATCCAACCCGCGTCATCAACTACGACGCCATCTACGTGAAGCAGTAATCGCCTTCGTGAGATCCCCGGGGCGTAAAAAGTCCCGGGGAATGATATTCAATTTTCTGGAGAGCTGCCATGTGCGTTGCCTGCACCCACACCATCCATCGTGCGAGACATCATTTCGGCTGGAACCGCGACTTCGAGCCTGCTCTTGTCGCCAAGGCCGGCGAGACAATCCATTTCGAATGTCTGGACTCCTCCGGTGGACAACTCGGCAAGGGTGCGACGCTTGAAACCCTTTCCAATCTCGACTTCGGCAAGATCAATCCTGTTACGGGTCCAGTCTACGTGGAGGGTGCCAAACCCGGTGATGCGCTGAAGGTCACACTCCGCCGCTTCGTGCCTTCAGGCGTCGGCTGGACGGCTAATATTCCGGGATTCGGCCTGCTTGCGGATCAGTTTGCAGAACCGGCTTTGCATATGTGGACCTACGACCCGGTCGCCATGACACCTTCGCTTTATGGTCCGGGCGGACGCGTTCCCCTGAAGCCCTTTGCCGGTACAATCGGTGTTGCTCCTGCGGAACCGGGATTGCACTCGGTGGTGCCACCGCGTCAGGTCGGTGGCAATATGGATATCCGCGATCTGACGGCGGGCGTAACGCTTTATCTTCCGGTGGAAGTCGAAGGCGCGCTGTTTTCCATTGGCGACACGCATGCGGCGCAGGGCGATGGCGAAGTTTGCGGCACGGCCATCGAAAGCCAAATGGAGGTCGAAGCCACTATCGAGCTCGTTAAGGACGCCCGGCTGAAAAGTCCAAGGTTTACGACGACAGAGCCGGTCACCCGCCATCTCGATGGTGCGGGCTATGAGGTGACGACAGGTGTTGGGCCTGATCTTATGACAGGCGCCCGCGAAAGCCTGATGCGTATGATCGATCTGCTTGGTGTTGAGCACGGCATGAGCCCGATCGACGCCTATCTGCTCTGCTCGGTCTGCGGCGATCTGCGGATCAGCGAAATCGTTGACGCACCCAACTGGGTGATTTCGTTCTACTTCCCGAGGATAGTGTTCGCGTGAAACTTGTTACACCAGTATCCGTGCCAGTTCTGTCAGTACGTGATCTGTGTGTGGATGCCCGCACGCCGGAAGGCAGGCGGCATGTTCTTAAGGACGTCAGTTTTGATCTCAATCCCGGCGAGACATTGTGTATTGCCGGAGAATCCGGGTCCGGCAAATCCGTAACATCCCTGTCGATCATGCAATTGCTGCCCAAGGCCTCGCTCCAAATCGCCTCGGGCAGCATCAAACTCGCCGACCGCGAATTGACCAACCTTTCAAACCGCGCGATGAGGAGCGTACGTGGCGGCGATATAGCCATGGTTTTTCAGGAACCGATGACGTCGCTCAATCCTGTGCTTTCAATCGGAACGCAACTCACCGAAGCGATCCGTGAGCATCAGGTAACCGAAGGTGGCAAGGCTGAAACGATAGCCAGGCAAATGCTCGACGCAGTCCACATCACCGAGCCCGGCCGCCGCCTGACGCAATATCCGCACGAACTCTCCGGCGGCATGCGCCAAAGGGTCATGATAGCGATGGCCCTTTCATGCAGACCGAAGGTCCTGATTGCCGACGAGCCGACGACAGCGCTCGATGTCACCGTACAGGCGCAGATCCTCAAACTGATGCGGGAATTGAAGCGAGAATTCGGAGCGTCGATCGTCCTGATCACCCATGATATGGGCGTGGTCGCCGAGATGGCTGACCGTGTTGCGATCATGCAGAACGGGCGGATCATTGAACAAGGCAGTGCCTTGACGGTCTTCGAGCGTCCGACGGAGCTCTACACGCGACAGTTGCTTGCCGCCGTCCCTCGTCTTGGTGCCCATGCGGGGACGGACGGACCACCTCGCGTCGGTTCTGAAGTTGCGCGCGGGGAGGTACCAGACCGTTCGCCAGTCCTCCTTGTGCGCAATCTCAACGTTGCTTATGGAAGTCCGACGCGTTGGCTGTTCAAGGGCAAGCCACCTGTTTCCGCTGTTACAGATGTATCATTCGAGCTTCGTCCGGGCGAAACGCTCGGGCTCGTCGGCGAAAGCGGCTCGGGTAAATCGACGACCGGCAAGGCCGTGCTCGGCCTGATCCCATTCACGGGTGATGTGGTGATCGATGGAAAGAATATTGGCGGGCTGAGCGCACGCCAGATGCAGCCCATCCGACGCTCGGCGCAGATGATCTTTCAGGACCCTTATGCTTCGCTGGACCCGCGTATGGCTGTGGGCGCTGCGATAGCGGAACCACTGATCATTCACGGTCTCGCCAACAAGGGCGAGCGAGACGATCGTATCGCCGAACTGCTCCGCCGTGTCGGCCTGCAGGCTGACGCCGCCAGCCGCTATCCACACGAGTTTTCCGGCGGTCAGCGCCAGCGCATCTGCATTGCGCGCGCTCTTGCCTTGGAGCCAAAGCTCATCGTTGCAGACGAGAGCGTGGCCGCGCTCGATGTTTCGGTGCGGGCTCGCGTTCTCGATCTGATGCTCGAATTGCAGGAAACGATGGGGTTGGCTTACCTCTTCATCTCGCATGACATGGCCGTGATTGAGCGTATGTCGCATAATGTCGCCGTCATGAGAGCAGGCCGGATAGTCGAGATGGGCACGCGGCGCGAGGTTTTTGAATCGCCAAAGGACGAATACACCCGCGCGCTGATGGCTGCCGTTCCCATTCCAGATCCGCGTGCCCGCAACATAATCTGATTGAACGATGCCGCTTGCGCCGCATTTGGAGCGCAGGACTTCCATGAAAGCTGCTGTTTTGAAGAATTGGGTTGTTTGCCCAATTTTCAAAACAGGAGATGACGACGCTATCGCGGCCGGCCTTGAAGCATACAATTCCGATTAGTTGGCTATCAACTTGCCTCTCGTCACCCGACTTGAACGAGGTGTCCATTCGACACCTCACAATATTTGCGGACCGGCGGCAAATAGTCGACGGACCGAACAGGGTTTTTCAGTTCATCGGTCGCAACGTCGCGCTTGATCGCGCGGCGCGCGGGATCGGGCACGGGCACCGCAGCCATCAGCTTTTTCGTATAGTCGTGCTGGGGATTTTCGAACACCGCGGCGCGCGGGCCAATTTCAACGATTTCGCCCAGATACATCACTGCGACGCGGTGGCTAACGCGCTCGACCACGGCCATATCGTGGGAAATGAACAGGAATGCCAGATTGAAGCTCTGTTGCAGATCGAGCAGCAGATTGACAACCTGCGCCTTGATAGAAACGTCGAGTGCCGACACGGATTCATCCGCAACGATAACCTTTGGATCAAGAGCGAGCGCACGCGCGATGGCGATACGTTGACGTTGGCCACCGGAGAACTCATGCGGATAGCGTTTCATCATATCCGCGGTCAAACCGACACGTTCGAGCAGGTCGACGGTTTTGTCCTGCGCTTGTTTCTTGGTTCCAAGCCTGTGGGCAATGAAGGGTTCGGCGATCGTTGCGCCGACACTCATGCGTGGATTGAGGCTGGCGAAAGGGTCCTGGAAGATCATCTGGATGCTCTTGCGCATATTGCGCAGGCTGGCCTGGTCCAGAGTGAGTACATTGTAGCCGTCGAGGTAAACCTCGCCGCTGTCGGGTTGCACAAGCCGGGTGATCGAGCGGCCGGTTGTGGATTTTCCGCAGCCGGACTCGCCGACGAGGGACAGGGTTTCGCCCTGAAACAGATCGAAGGAGACGTTTTCCACTGCGTGGATGGCGCCGGACTTGCGCCCGAACAAGCCGGAGCGGATATCGAAGCGCGTGGTGAGGTTCTTGACTTCGAGGATTGGTGTCTTGCGCTTGTCGACTGTATCGGAGACTTCGGTCGGGACGGTGGATACGCCCGTGGTAACATCGACGATCGGAAACCGCAGCGGCCAACGCCTGTCCTTCATCGAACCGAGGCGCGGTACGGCGGAAAGCAGGGCACGAGTATACGGGTGTTTGCCGCGATGGAAAATGTCGTCGGTTGGGCCGCTTTCGACCGCCTCACCGCGATACATAACGATTGTGCGGTCGGAAATCTCCGCGACTACGCCCATATCATGGGTGATGAAGAGAACGGCCATGCCTTCCTCTTCCTGCAAAACCTTGATCAGATCGAGAATCTGGCCCTGAATTGTCACATCCAGTGCAGTTGTAGGCTCATCGGCAATGAGAAGTTTTGGCCGGCTGGCGAGGGCCATGGCGATCATCACACGCTGGCGCATACCGCCGGAAAACTGGTGCGGATATTCGTCGAACCGTGATGAGGCGTTGGGGATGCGCACTTTTTCAAGGAGCCGTATCGTCTCGGCACGTGCGTCGGCTTGCGACAGATTGCTGTGGCAGGTCAAAGCTTCCGATATCTGCCGGCCGATGGTGAAGATGGGGTTGAGACTGGTCATCGGTTCCTGAAAGATCATCGACGCGTCATTGCCGCGCACATCGCGCATCTGCTTGTCGGTGAGCGACAGGAGATCCTTGCCGCTCAGCATGATCTTGCCAGTAATGCGGCTCGCACCCTTGGCGAGGAGCCGCATGATGGAGAGAGAGGTGACGCTCTTGCCCGAACCGGATTCGCCAACGATGGCAACAGTCTCGCCGGGCATGACGTCAAACGACACGTTGCGCACCACGTTTTTCCAATCACCATCAACGCTGAACGACGTGGACAGTCCTTCAACTGACAGGACAGGCTTGGGCCTGGCAACGTTGGTAGTCTTCTCCGGTACGGTGGCTGCTAAGGTGTTCGTCATCGTCGGCTACCGTCCTACTGCATAGGCTTGCATCAATCTGGGTGTAGCTGCAGCGCGTAGTAAACCGTCTGCATCGCGCTTGGCGGCGGTCATACGCCCCACCGTCCAGGGATCGGCCACGGTGATTTCGTGACCCTTCTGGCGCAGTGCGTCGAGTACGTCCGCTCCGACACCGGCTTCAACGGTAATGTTGCCCGGCTGACTGGTGCGGGGATAGAAGCTGCTGGGAAAATGTGTCGTATGGAACAGCGGCTGGTCGATCGCCGCCTGAAGGTTCATTCCGTGGTGGACATGGCGCAGGAAGAACGGAAGCTGCCATTGATCCTGCTGGTCGCCGCCGGGCGTGCCAAATGCCATGGCTGGTCGGCGCTCAAAGAGCGCAATCGTCGGGGTGAGGGTGGTGCGCGGTCGCTTGCCCGGAGCAAGCGACGTCGGCAAACCCTCGCTCAGCCAAAACATCTGGGCGCGGGAGTTGAGGCAAAAGCCGAGGCCGGGAATAGTGGGCGACGATTGCAACCAGCCGCCGGATGGCGTGACGGACACCATGTTCCCCTCGTGGTCGATGACATCGATATGGACCGTATCGCCCCGCTTTTCCGATAGATGCGCCATCGTCGGCTCGTAGACGGGCCCTTTTGTCGAACCCATGCCACCCAGCATGGCCATTGTCAGATCATATTGTCTTTCGAAGCCCGCGATTCTGCCAGGCCGAAGTTTCATGGAGGCTTCTGCGGATATCAGCTTGCGACGTTCATCGTTGTAGGTGTCAGACAGGAGATGCCGCATCGGAACATCGCAGAACGCCGGATCGCCGTAATAGACTTCCCGGTCGGCGTACCCAAGCTTCATGGCTTCTGTCACCGTATGGATGAAGTCGGCGCCGTTCGGATCCATGGACGCGAGATCGAAACCCTTCAGAAGGGCGAGCGACTGCAGGAGCACCGGACCCTGGCCCCATGGGCCTGTCTTGGCGATGGTCCAGCCGTGATAGTCGTAAGTTTGGGGTTGTTCGACGCTCGCCTTCCAATTCGCCATATCGTCGGCCGTAAGCACGGCCTTGTGCCGGTTGCCGCTTGCATCCATGACCTCGGCGTTTTTCAGGTAATCGGCAATCTTTTCGGCAACGAAACCGCGATAGAAGGCATTGCGCGCCGCGTCGATCTGGTCTTCGCGATTTTTCCTGGTTTCGGCTTCGGCAATGATGCGCTTCCAGGTTTCGGCAAGGACTGGATTCCTGAAATTGGAATAAGGCTCGGGTGCACTGCCGCCAGGCAACCAGGTTTCAAAGGATGTCGGCCACTCCTTGCGAAAGAACTCGCTCAATCCATTGATGGTGGCCGCCACACGCGGAAGAACGGGGTGACCGTTTGCGGCATAGTAGATAGCCGGCTCAAGAACATCGCGGACGGAAAGCGTGCCATAGTCGCGGAGCATGAGCATCCAGCCGTCGAATGATCCGGGAATAACAGTGGCCAACAGGCCATCACCGGGGATGAGGTCAAGTCCTTCACCCTTGTAGTGGTCAATCGTAGCACCCGCGGGGGCCGGTCCCTGCGCGCAAATGACCTCGACCTCGTCCTTTTTCTTCGAATAGATGATGGCCGGCATGTCGCCACCGGGGCCATTCAAATGTGGTTCGACGATCTGGAGTGCGAAACCTGTTGCAACGGCAGCGTCGAATGCGTTGCCACCCTTTTCCAGAATGCTCATCCCGACGGCGGAAGCGATCCAGTGCGTTGAGGTGACGACGCCGAATGTCCCCAGGATTTCGGGCCGAGTCGTAAATGCAGTCATAGGAAGTTTCCTTTTTGAATATTCATGCTTCGCGCGGATCGAGGGCGTCGCGCAAACCGTCACCAAGAAGATTGAAGCCGATAACGACCAGGAAGATTGCCGCACCCGGCCACATTGCCATCCATGGGGCTTGCGACAGGAAGTTTTTGGCCACGTTGAGCATCGAGCCCCAGCTCGGAGCAGGGGGTTGCTGCCCTAGGCCTAGAAACGACAGGCTGGCCTCGGCGATGATTGCGGTCGCGATTGTCAGGCTTGCCTGAACCAGAAGCGGCGAGAAGACATTCGGCAGGATGTAACGTGTAATGATCTGGTAGTGACCGAGACCGATGGACCGGGCGCCCTCCACATAGTCTTCTGTTTTCACGCTGAGGACCTGACCGCGGGTCAAACGCACGAAAAGCGGCATCGCCGACAGACCGATCGCAATCATCGCATTGAACAGGCTCGGCCCAAGAAAGGCAGCGAGCGCGATCGCCATAATGAGAAATGGCATAGCGAGGAAGGCCTCGGTGACGCGGGAAATGATCATATCGACCCACCCACCGAAATAGCCGGATATCAGGCCGAGAGGAACGCCAATGGCCACTGCGATACCGACCGAGAAGACGCCTGCCATCAGCGATGCCCGGGCACCCCAGATCATGCGGGAGAGAATGTCGCGGCCGATGTCATCTGTCCCTAGCCAATGTGCCGCCGATGGCGCCTTGCGGATTGCCGACCAGCTTGTGGCCATGGGATCGGCGATAGGCAGCAGCGGCGCAATGACGGCAAGAGTCACGAAAAAGATAATGATGACCAGCCCCACAACGGCGCTTTTGTTGGCCTTGAGCTTTCTCCAGGCACGATTGCCGGAACGCACGTGCTGGGGGGCTATCTGCAGGGTTTGTTGCAGCTTCGTCATAGCGCAGCCCTCATTCTGGGATTGAGCAGGACGTAGAGCACATCAGCGACAAGATTCATCAGGATGAAGCCGATCGCCGTACACAGAACAACGCCCTGGACCACCGCATAATCGCGGTTGAAAACAGCATCGACGATGAGCTTGCCAAAGCCTGGAATGGTGAAAATTTGCTCCGTAAGGACCGCGCCTGCAAGCAGCTCTCCGAAGAGGAGGGCGGTGAGCGTGACGATCGGCAGAAGCGCATTGCGAAAACTGTGCTGCAGGATGACTGCCTTTTCCGAAACGCCCTTGGCTCTCGCCGTGCGAATGTAGTCGGAACGTAATACGCTGAGCATGGATGACCGCGTATGCCGCATCAGGGTTGCCGCAAGCGCCAGCCCTAGAACGAAGGCAGGCATGATCATTGTTTGCAGGGACCGTACCGGATTGTCGAAAAACGGCTCATAACCCGAGGCAGGAAGCCAGCCAAGTTTAACCGAGACAAGTAGGATGAGCATGATCCCCATCCAGAAATTCGGCACCGATAGACCTGATAGCGCAACGATATTGGCGATGTAGTCGATCCATGTGTTCTTCTTGACGGCCGCCAGGATGCCGATGGGAACGCCGATGGCGAGCGCGAATGTCATTGCCATGATCGCAAGCTGGATCGTGACCGGGAGTTTCTCCGCAATCAATGAAAGCACCGGCTGGTTGGTCCGCAGGGAAATGCCGAAATCACCCTGGACCACTGCGCCAACCCAATAGAAATACTGATAGACCACGGGATCGTTCAGACGATACTTGTCACGCAGGAATTCGATCACCTGCGGGTCCCGCTCCTCACCCGCCATCGCCAGGATTGGATCGCCTGGCAGAAGCTTTTGCAGGGAGAACGCAAAGATCGATATGATGATCAAGGTCGGTATGGCGAGCAACAGCCGCTTTCCGATGTAAGTGTACATGGCTTGCAATCCTGACGTGTTGATCGGCATTCAAGCGAGGCTGCAAGTCGCTACAGCCTTACCGATTTGACTAGCCGCTCTTCTTCACGCCCTGCAGGCGGATCATTCCGTCCGGGTAGGGCACAAAGCCTGTTACGCCCTTCTTGAACGCCCAGATGTAGGACTGATGGCCGAGATAGATGACCGGCAGATCGTCGTTCAGGATCTTGGCAGCGGCGTCGTACTTTTGCTTGCGCACCGTATTGTCAGTCGATTTGCGGGCATCGTTGAGAAGAGCGTCCACTTCCGGATTGCAATATTTTACATCGTTGATGCCGCCCTTGCAGGTGACGAACTGATGCAGGTTGCCGTCCGGATCGACACGGCCGGACCAGTCGGAACGGCTGAGCTGGTAGTTGCCTGCGGTCTGCTCCGACAATAGCGTAGCGAATTCCGTTGCCTTCAGCGTGACATTGAAACCGGCTTCCGCGACCATCGACTGGATAATCTGCATCATCTGCATCGCAACCGGGTTGTTCGGTACCTGAAGCTCGATGTCGAGTTTCTCGTGCCCGGCTTCCTTCATCAGGGCCTTGGCTTTTTCGAGATCGCGAGCTGGCACCGGTATATCCTTGTCGAACCAGGGGCTGTTAGGAGCATAGGGCTGGTTGCCAGCGACCGAGGTGCCTTCGTATACGACCTGGTTGACGGCATCACGGTCGATGGCGAGCGAAAATGCCTGCCGCAGCCTCTTGTCCTTGCCGAAGGGATTATCCGCACGCGGACCATTGGCGATATTGGCGTAAAGAGCCATGTAGCCGATGTTGATCGTATCGGCATAATTCAGGCTGGAATCGCTCTTGACCGCATCCAGATCACTCGCGGCCAGCCGTTCCAACATGTCGAGGTCGCCAGACTGCAGGTTCGCGAGGCGAACTGTCGTATCGGGAATCGGCAGGAAGGTGACCTTGTCGATGAAGATGTTGGCGGCGTTCCAGTATTGCGGGAACTTCTCGAGGACGATGCGATCCTGCTGGACGCGTTCGACGAACTTGAACGGCCCGGAACATATCGGCTTGTTGCCGAAATTCGCACCCATTTCCGCGGCGGCTTTTGGCGAAACCATCATGCCGGCGCGATCGGAAAGCTGGGCGAGAAGCGTCACGTCCGGACTGTTTAGCGTGAACCTGACCTGATAGTCACCGATCGCCTGGACCGTCTTGACGGAGGTGAGTTCGCTCTTGCGGCGGGATTCCGGCAGTGTTTTCGAACGTTCGATATTGGCAACGACAGCTGCCGCGTTGAACGGTGTGCCGTCATGGAACGTCACGCCCTGGCGCAGGTTCATGACAAGTTCCGTGCCATCTTCCGACCATTTCCAGTCGGTCGCAAGTTGCGGCACGATGTCGAGCTTCTGGTTGACATCGACAAGCTTGTCGCAGAGCGCTGTATAAACGATGCGACCAACGAAGGTTCGTGACTGAGCCGGGTCAAGGACATCGGCATCATCCTGGAGACCGATTTTCAACTCGGTGGCAAAGGCTGGAAACGCCAAAATCGCTCCCACCACAAGCGTCGCAATAAATCTTGCCGTTTTCATACGTTAAACTCCTCATTGTAAGCGGTTGCATGCGCTCGTTTGTTCCACATTGATGCCGATTGTTTTCTCGGTCTTTTGGTGACGGCGCCGTTGAAAGCGCGTTCCTATGATGCGTCGCTCAGAACACCCTTTCCCGCGGTGTCCATTGACGTCTGGCGGATCAACCGTTCTTGCAGCATCAGAAGATGCTGACGCATGGCTTCACCCGCTTTTGCTGGATCATGTGCAGCGATTGCATCGATGAGCATTGCGTGTTGAGCGTGAGAGACCGACAGGGTGTCGTTGGCGCTGCGCGCTTTTTCGCGAATAAGCCGCCAGGCCTCGTCCTGGCGAACTCTGTTGATCACATCGAAGATCGTCAGAAAGAACTGGTTACTGGCACTCTGGGCGATTTGCCGATGCAGGGCGCCGTCCCACAGCTCACGCGAATCGGAGTCATCGCTTTCGCGTATCTTCAGCGCGAGTTCCCGCATGCGGGTTATCTCATCCTTCTTGGCGCGCATTGCTGCAAGTTGTGCCAGCTGCGGCTCTATCCTGAGGCGGACCTCCATGATCTCCATGAAATTGGTACCGGCAACGATAGTTTCGACGTGATCGGCCCAGTCATCCTGCTCGGGGCCGGCATAGGTGCCTGAGCCTTGGCGACGCCAGATTTGACCCTCGGCTGCCAATACTTCCAGCGCACGCCGTATAGAACGCCGGCTCACTCTGAACATGAGCGCCAGCGCCCGTTCGGTGGGTAATTTTCCATCACTATCGAGTTGATCAGACGCCAAGAGACCACGCAGGCGCTCGAGCGCATAGTTTGAATTTTCCTGGGACTGATTAGTTGCCATGTGGGTAATGGTTCGAACCAATTGTGATATTGGTTCAGTCGAAGTTATTTTTAGAACTTCGTCAAGGTGTTTTTTGAGCATATTTGATTTTGCTCAATTTTTGTGCAGTCGAGCATTCCGATGAGCGGCGCATAGCTTGGCGCTTCTTGCGCCTTTGCATCTGCTGCAATCGCCGCGCCCGCGGCAGTCAGACCCATGCGCCCAGAAAGCGCCGTCGATCGATTGCCGTTTGAGTCACGAGAAAACCTCCAGTTCGATTTCTGGTCAAAACTGCCAGCCCGCCGGGACCCAGGCGTAACCCATGTCGGTCTTGAGCATTCGTCCCAGCCCTGGGAACGGATAATGAAACCCGAGAACGAGGAGCCTATCGGTCGCGGCCATATCGAATATGCGGCGGCGCGACGCGAGCGCGGTATCCTTGTCTCTATCAGGTCCGGGTCGCCATGGATGGTCGATGTTGACGACTGGGTGATAGGCAAGGTCCGCAGTGAGAAGCAGTTGGTCGCTACCTGAGTGGAGCAGGAAAGTTGCCATGCCCGGCGTATGCCCGGGCGCAGCTATCGTGGTGAGGCCCGGCACGATTTCCACACCTGCCTCGTAGAGCTCAATGTCCTTGGCGATCGGCTCGACACTACGTTTGATCGCCGCTGCAAACCGGTCGCGAAAGTCCCGCGTCACTGGCATGTAGGAGAGATCGGGATCGTTGCGCACAAAAAAAATCCCAATCTGCGCGGGGTGCATAGACGACGGCATTGGGAAATGCTTTTTTGCCTTCGGAATTGCGCAGATTGCCGACGTGATCAGGGTGCGTGTGAGACACCACGATCGTGTCGATATCGCCTGCACCGAGACCGACTGCGGCGAGATTGTCGAACACACGCCCCGCATTCGGTCCCATCGTAGCGCCGGCTCCCGCCTCAAGCAGTATTCGCCTACCGCCGACTTCAAGTAGCAGCGTGTTGAGTTGTAGGGTCATGTGATCGGTGGGCAGGAAAGCGCGACGAAGGACCTCCTGCAACTCGGCTTCCGGAGCATCGTTGGCATAGACCGTCGGTGGACCGCCAATCAGGCCATCGCTCAAAACTGTCGCCTTAATCTGCCCGACCTGGAATCGATAATATCCGATATTCCCGGCTTCCGATCTCTGCACCTGCGCATTGCCTGATCGGGCTGAACCTCCCAGCAGGAGAGCGGACGTTCCAGCAACCGCTGAAACCATGACCGTTCGTCGGTTCAATGTGAGTCGATCCATTGCTTTCCCTTTCAGTCGACAATCCGCATGTGCGGTTGAGGTATTTAGATGACCTCAAATCACTGCGCTGATAAGACGAGCAAATCTACTCAGCTTGATAAGGTAGGCTTCGCAATGGATCAATTTCGTTTGGATAGCCTGGATGTTTTCGCGGCGATCGTCAGATGCGGCGGATTCAGGGCGGCCGCCCTGGAGCGAGGTGTTTCATCATCGGCACTCAGCCAAACAATTAACGCTTTGGAAGAGGCGCTCGGCATCCGCCTGCTCAACAGGACAACAAGAAGCGTTGCGCCGACGGAGGCGGGAGTGCGTCTCCTGCAGCGCCTCGGTCCAGCTTTGACGGACATCCGTCTCGCAGTCGATGACCTTAACCAGTTGAAGGAAAATCCGTCCGGCACCCTTCGCATCAATGCGCCGGGCCCCGCAATCGATCACCTGCTCTGTCCGGCAATGTTCACCTTTATGGACACATACCCGGACATCAAGGTCGAACTTGTCAGCGAGGCAGCGGTCATCGACATCGTCGAGCGGGGCTTTGACGCGGGCGTTCGGTTCGGAAGGCAACTGGCACAAGATATGATTGCACTGCCGCTGGGACCATCGCTTCGATACGCGATCGTGGCGTCGCCGGATTATATTGCAAAGCATGGCCTGCCTCTGACCCCCAACGATCTCACTGGCCACAACTGCATTCGCCGACGATTTCCCGGCGGCACACTGGTATCCTGGAAATTTGAAAACGGCGGAGAAGCGCTGGATGTCTTGCCGGAGGGGCGATTCACGGTGAGTTCAGCACACAACGAACTGCAGGCCGCTGTCGCCGGATGCGGATTGGCCCATGTCTTCGAGGACTACGCCACACCCTACCTAACGAACGGCCGGTTGACGGAGGTTCTGAAGGACTGGAGCCCCCTTTTGCCAAGCTGGTATCTTTATTACCCGAGCAAAAGACACTCCAGCGCCGCCATGCGAGCATTGGTGAGTTTCTTGCGCTCCTACGATTGGAAGGCGCCCCGGATGCCGGCTTAATTGAACGGTCATAACCTGACCTACGCCTGACTCGCCTCGTGAGGACTCTCGTCAACTCAGACCAACGTAGAAATTACGGAAGACTCCTTTCATCATGCTAGCGCTAGTGACCGTGGGACGATTTACGGTATTTAGGAATGAGGTGGCGCTGCCGTCGATACCAGACGGAAAAGACAAGCCAATCGCGCACTGCACTGGAAAGGGTATGATGATTAGAAACCGCGCTCTTGTCCCAATTGTACTTGCGATGATCCTATCAGGAACCGGGGCGAAGGCGGCCGAGGAGGCTCCCCCGTCCTATTCGGAAACCACGCTCACGGGTGACTGGAACGATTATCGAAGTTGGCTCCGCGATAAGGGCGTCATCTTCACAATAACTCAAACCAGCGATTGGCTCGGCAACGTATCGGGCGGCGTGCGGACGGGGACAGCCTATGACGGCGTTTTCCAGTTGCAAGGCGATTTCGATATGGATCGGCTGACGGGCTGGACTGGCGGCAAGATCCATTTCTCGGGATATGCAATCCAAGGCGAAGGTCTGTCGAAGCGTGATCTCGGTAACCTGTTGACCGTGACATCGGTCGAGGCCGACAGCAGTGTCAGGCTAGGTGAATTCTACATCTCTCAGAGCCTGATGAAAGATTCCGTTACGCTTAAGATCGGGCAAATTCTGGCAGACCAGAATTTTGCGATCAGCAACACAGCAGGTCTTTTTGTGAACTCCACGTTCGGCTTTCCCGGCCTTTTTGCTGTCGACCTCCCCGAGGGAGGTCCAGCTTATCCCTTCGCCGCGCCGGGGGGACAAATCATTGTAAAGCCCGACGATGCACGGACACTCCAGGCTGCAGTTTTCAACGGCCGCCCGACAACCGATGCCAACGGGTTAGGTGTTTCGCTTGGCGATGGAGTTCTCGCCATTGCCGAGGCATCCTATGCTTATACCCCCGCCAAGGGTGATCCCGGCCTACCCGGCACATACAAGATTGGCATGTGGTACAATTCGGAAACGTTCGACAGTCTCTCCACCGCCTCGAACGGCATTTCACTCGCTAGCGCTGTGGCGAGCGGCAGCCCAATGCGACTCTCAGGAAATTATGCGATCTACGCTGTTGCTGACCAAACGCTCTGGCAGGAGCCCGGCAGCAGTGACAATGGTCTCAACGGATTTGTCCGCGTTGCGATCGCACCCGAGCAAGATCGTAACAGCATCTACTGGTACGTCGATATGGGTATGACTTACAAGGGGCTTTTGCCGGGACGTAACAACGATACCGCAGGGATCGGCTTCGCCTACGCGAAAATGAGCAACGGCGTGTCGAATCTAGCGAAAGCGGACATTGCGTTCAGCGGTATGTCGCAGCCCATTCCGGATTACGAGGCTGTGATTGAAGTCACATACCAGACGCAAGTTACGCAGTGGCTGGCTGTGCAGCCCTTCTTCCAATATATCATTCATCCGGGTGGCAATGCAGCCGATCCTAACAATCCTGGCTCGGCGATTGGGAATGCTGCCGTTTTCGGGCTGCGAACTGCCGTCACTTTCTGAAAAAACTCCGATCTGGGGCGGTATTGCAGTCAGTTCCATCTGACCCTCCCTTCCTGGCGAAAGGTGCACAGTGATCCCCAGATGAACGATAAATCAAATTTTCGCGCCTTGTGGAGCGCGTCGCTTGGCACAGTGAGGAAATCTCAACCGCAGGACGGGCACGGAGTGCCGACGTGGAGCCGAATAGTTCCACGCGCATGCCGACAGATGCGAAAAGATTGCCCAGTGCCTGTCGCAAGTGCACGTCGTCGTCAACGATAAAGACGATCGGCGTTGTGAGTTCGGCCATCATCCGACCTCCCTGTTGAATGGAATGGTGAATTCGAACGTGGTGCCTGCTCCCGGTTCGGAACTTGCACTGATGCTCCCGCCGTGCGCGGTCAAAATCGAACGACATATTGACAA
>NZ_JACHXN010000004.1 GCF_014192095.1 Phyllobacterium trifolii | reverse complement strand
CACCCGCACAAGGCATTAGGGTATCAGTCGCCGCGTGAGTTCTTGAACCGTCAAACAGAAATCTGATCCTGTCCGGTTTTTATGGGGCAACTCCATATTGTTTGCTACAGCGGCTGGTCGGTGGAAACCTTGTCCGTTCTGCGATCGAATGAACGAGATAGCGGGAAACAAGCATCTCATTGTCCTGAGTGTTGGCGGCAAGATTGCAAAACAAGCGATCGACGACGGTAACGTTGTTCTGTCTGTGGGTCACTTAGCAGCGGCGTAGTACAGGGTCCCTGGGATCTCACCATGGTGGGACCCGGGTGAAGCATAATCCGGTCGAGAGCACAGGCTGTTAATTTTTAAAGGTGATATTTAATGGCATTTACTGAAGCAAGAAGCAGTTTGAAACAGCATCCTGGCCTTCTGACCATGTCGCTCCTATGCGGCTTGTCGTTGCTCCCCCTGAGTATATTTTTGCCGTCGCTGCCAACTATATCGAGCGACTTAAGAACCGACTACGCCGTCGTCGGGCTCTCCCTGGCGGGATATACGGCTGCGAGTGTTGCTTTTGAGATGGTGGCTGGGCCGCTTTCCGATAGGTATGGTCGAAGACCAGTATTGTTGACGTGCCTAGGGCTCTTTATCATTGGCTCTATCGGATGCGCAGTCGCGACCAACATATGGTCGTTTTTGGTCTCTCGCCTTCTTCAAGCGACAATCACCTCTGCCTATCCGCTTTCAATGGCCGCTATAAGAGATACATCCAGCAAGGAATTTGCAGCAAGCCGCATAGGATACGTGGCAATGACTGCTGCGATAGCGCCCTTGGTTGGACCAACTATTGGCGGCTCAATCGACCAATGGTTCGGATGGCGAGTGATTTTCTGGTTGCTGGCCGTTGCGGGAGGCGTCCTGTTTATATGGTGTTTCTTTCGTCTCAGCGAAACCAATCAGAGTTCGAAGCAGACATTTCGTGAACAAGTGAAGGTGTATGTATCGGTTCTAGCGGTTCCGCTATTTTGGTCCTACTCCCTTTGCTTGGCGTTCTCGGTTGGCACATTTTATGCGCTGATGGCTGGTGCGCCGCTAGCAGCAAAGGAAACCTACGACATTCAACCTGTAACGCTTGGAATGTACATGGGGAGCATAACTGCTGGTTATATGCTCGGAAGTTTTCTGTCAGGCCGGTACGCCAAAATCCATTCCTCAACCGCGATGATTCTGGTTGGCCGTGTAACAGCCTTGATCGGTCCCATTGTCGCCTTGGCGCTCCTGGGCTTGGGCCTCAATCACCCCCTCGCAATGTTCGGTCCATGCGTCTTCATCGGGATCGGCAATGGCCTGACAAGCCCCAGCGCGAATGCAGGCGTGATGTCCGTTCGAGCGGGATTGACGGGCAGTACGGCGGGGCTTGCGGGCGCGGTCACCGTTGCCGGCGGCGCTATCTTTTCTTCCATCACCGCAGCCGCGGTTACGGAACGAAATGCAATCATTGTCACGCTGTACATCATGCTAGCTACAACTCTTTGCGCTTTCCTGGCTGGATGCTGGGCTCGGTTCTTAGACGAACAGCAAAAAAAGCGCCACGAAAGTTAAAAGTTAAGAAGGATCGAGGCTTACGCAATCGATTACAATACTTTTCGGCGGCCCAAGCCGAGAGCACTTGGCATTTGAGGCTGGTTGTGACGGCAAAGGAGATCGCTAAGTCAATGATTTTTGAGGGTCAGATGGTGGGCGTGACAGGGATTGAACCTGTGACCCCTACGATGTCAACGTAGTGCTCTCCCGCTGAGCTACACGCCCATCTGACGGGCGCATACACCATATTGAATTGGCTCCGTCAATAGCTGTGGGGAGAACTTGTCAGGCTTTCTTCACAAGAAGGAACGAATGCCGCCGCCTATCAGGCTGCGACGAGCATTTTCTCGATTTCATTGACAAGATCGCGCAGGTGGAAGGGCTTGGAAAGCACCTTGGCGTCTTTCGGAGCCTTCGAATCGGCATTGAGCGCCACGGCAGCAAAGCCGGTAATGAACATGATCTTCAGGTCGGGATCGATTTCCGAAGCGCGGCGCGCCAACTCGATACCGTCCATTTCCGGCATGACGATATCGGTTAAAAGCAGTGAAAACGGCTCTTCGCGCAATCGATCATAGGCGCTGGCGCCATTGTCGAAATGCGTGACGTGATATCCCGCTTTCTCCAGCGCCTTGACCAGAAAGCGCCGCATATCATTGTCATCTTCCGCAAGAAGGATTCTCTTCATCAGTCCGTCCGAATTGGTTAGCACCCGATCATCCCCAGATCAGCGTCCATCACGATTCAAGAAACGCTTTTTTGGTAAAGATCGCGTGAATGATTTGCTAGAAATAAGCGTGAACGCTGCAAAAGTCGAGGTGCCGTTTCGCGGGAAAAGCACCCCAACAGGTGTAACTTGCATACGTCAGAAAGTTGGTCATGGTAGACCGTTGATCAATTCCATCTGAAGGAAACTTGATCTAGAGTGGTACCATAAACAGTAGTGAACCTTCGAAGTGAGCGATGACGGCCGAGCGTGATTTTCCTGACAGCCTGCCTTACGAATTGCGGCAACCGTCCGATCAACGCATTCCGTTCGTTTTCAACTCACCTCATAGTGGACGATATTATCCGGCCGCCTTCCTGCAGCAATCGCAACTCGATCCGCACACGATCCGGCGTTCGGAAGACTGCTTTGTCGATCAGCTGTTTGCTTCGGCAGTCATGATCGGCGCACCGTTGATGGCGGCACATTTCCCACGGGCCTATCTCGATGTGAATCGCGAGCCTTACGAGCTCGATGCCAAAATGTTTTTTGAACCGCTGCCCTCATACGCCAACGGACATTCCGCCCGGGTTGCGGGTGGTCTGGGCACAATTCCGCGCCTTGTCGGCGAGGGGCAGGAAATCTATGCGCATAAGCTCCACATCGATGAAGCGCTGAGCCGCATTGAAACAATCTACAGGCCATATCACGCGCTCCTCGGAGATACTCTCGTCAAAACGCGCGAACGTTTTGGCTATGGCGTTCTTGTCGATTGCCATTCAATGCCGACAGGCATTCGTTTTCCGGAAAGCGGTATGCGCCCGGATTTCATCATCGGTGACCGGTTTGGCACGAGTTGTGCGCCGGAGCTTGCCAACGCAGCGATCCAGTTGCTTCGGGAGATGGGCTATGTGGTCGCCCACAATAAACCCTACGCGGGCGGCTATATCACCGAGCACTACGGGCGGCCACTGAAGCAGTTTCATGCCCTGCAGATCGAGGTCAATCGTGGTCTTTACCTCAACGAACACAGTTACGAAAAGAAGGCAGGCTTCGATCAGCTGCAGCGGGATATTGCACTTTTTCTACGAGATATCGTGTCGCTGCCGGATTTCTACTTCCTGGATAAGCCGCTTGCTGCCGAATAGCGTCTTACCAGCAGCAGATTTTTAAACAAAAAAAGACCGCGCGTAAGCGCGGCCCAAGTCTAGGGAGGAAACGCCCAAGGAGGGCATAGACAGGTCGCCCTGTCCATGCACCAATCTATGCTGCGCCGCACAAATGTCAAGTGTTTTGTATGTTTTTTTGGGCACCATTATTAGTTGCCTAAAAAAAATGCAATAAATTCGCCTACGCCGCAGGAAAATGAGGATATTTTAATCGTGAGGAGCTATTTTGGTCATTGAACTTTCCTTTTTGAAGCAAATCGCCGGTGTTGCAGCAGAGCAGACATTGCCGC
Organism: Phyllobacterium trifolii; assembly: GCF_014192095.1. Classification (GTDB taxonomy): domain Bacteria; phylum Pseudomonadota; class Alphaproteobacteria; order Rhizobiales; family Rhizobiaceae; genus Phyllobacterium; species Phyllobacterium trifolii. The sequence continues at coordinate 373,656 of NZ_JACHXN010000004.1, read as the reverse complement.
GATTCCGCACGATTTCGCTCATCGACAACAAATATCAGGCAGGTTTTGATCCCGTTACAGAGGCGGACCGAGAGGCTGAAAAGGCGATTCGCAAACTGATCAACGCCAGTTTCCCGGATCACGGCATTCTCGGCGAAGAGTTCGGCGGCGAAAACCTCGATCATTCGCATGTCTGGGTGATCGACCCGATCGATGGCACCCGCGCGTTCATTTCCGGTATTCCTGTATGGGGAACATTGGCCGGTCTTACCATCGACGGGGATGCAGTGGCGGGGCTCATGGCTCAACCGTTTACCAATGAGCTGTTCATGTGTGACGGTGACGCTTCATGGTACGAGGGTCCGGGTGGTATTCGCCGCCTCGAAACGCGGAAAACCACCGAACTTTCCGAGACAACACTGTTTACGACCACGCCGGCAATGTTCAAGGATGAGCAGCGCGCCGCCTATGATCGGGTCGAACAATGCGTGCGGCTCGCGCGCTACGGCACGGATTGTTACGCTTATTCCATGCTTGCTGCCGGCTTCGTCGATCTCGTTGTCGAAACCGGCCTGCATCCATATGACATTGTGGCGCTTGTTCCGATCATCGAAAAGGCCGGTGGTGTGATCACCACGTGGGATGGAGGTCCGGCGGAGAAGGCCGGCGATATCGTTGCTGCTGCGACGCCCGAACTGCACGCCAAGACTCTGGAATTGCTTAACCGTTGATGTTCTATTCCGTCTCGCTGCCGGTGCCAGGAATGAAGGCGTCGAACGCGGCAAAGAATTGCTCGCGATAGAAATCCTTCTCCTGAAGGATTTCATGCTTGGCGCCATCTATTGTCAGCAATGTGGAATTGCGCAGTTGCAAGGCATAACGCTCGATCGCCGGAGTGGAGACGACGCTGTCGGCTCCCGCTGCAACCATCAGCATGGGGATCCGGATCGTTTCGATGAATTCCGGCCGACTGATCTTTTTGATCGCTTTGGCGGCTGCGACGATCCAGCTTGCCGTGGGCCCACCGATAGCGAGTTCTGGCGCTTTTTCGAGAATCTCGCAATTGCGCAGGTAACGCGCCGCATCGGACGTTACTTCATTGAAGTCAAATGGCCTTATCTGGTGCGGCCCCCCCAGCATGTAGGCCCGGCCAAGTCCTGCATAACGAAGTGTGTTCGCGCCAACCCGCGCAATCGTCTTTCTGGCGCGGCTGCCATTGATATCCAATAGCGGCGCGATCAGGACCATCCGGCGGATGCGATTCGAAAGGGCTGGGGCGGCTAGCAGGGCCGCAAGCGCTCCGGTGGAATGAGCCAGGATGTAGAATGGCCCGCGGCAATCGGGCAGGAGGACATGTTCGAACAGTTGCTCGAAATCGACCGCGTAGTCGTCAAAGCTTTTTACATAGCCTTTTGCGGCATTTCGCAGGAGCCGGCTGGATGCACCCTGGCCGCGCCAGTCGAATGTCGCAACTGTAAAGCCACGGTTAGCGACGTCGCGGACCGTCTCGAAATATTTCTCGATGCACTCATTACGGCCGTGCAGGATGATGACTGTGCCCTGCGCAGGCTGGGCACTGGCCGGGGTGATGGTATAGCGGAGTTCCTTGCCGTCGCGAAGATTGAGCGAATCAACGCGTGTACCGGACGGGATAGGATTGGATGAAGTTTCGACAAGCGGTCTGATCATTTGGTCTGGTCAATTCCTCGCCGCCAATAGTCTCTGCCTGTGATAAAATGTGGCGCTGCAAAGGTCAAACCGCAGTTAGAGCATTTCCGTTTTTCTTCGAATCGCGGAATTGCTCTAACTTCTTTGTTTTACGCAATCCCGGACGGAAAACCGGTTCCCACTTTTCCTGGGATTGCACTAGAAAAAGAATGACCGGAAACTCGCCTGAGAGCTTCCGGTCAGTTCATTCCGGATGGAAGGGACGTTACACCCGGAACGAATTCGGCTTTTATACTCAGTAAGCCGGGTTTATCTCGATGCTGAAACCGCTTTCGCGACGATCGCGATAACGATCACCGCCCATCCGGCGGGTTTCCAGAATATCTCCATCGCGCGAAACGACGACAAGGACCGGATCGCCACGACGTGCAGCGCGTACGAAATAGCGTCCACGCTCGAAGTTCACGTCACGGACGCGAAAACCACGGCGCTCAAGCATGCGCGCGACGTCGCGGGGACCAAACCGTTCGCGACGATCATCGCGATAATAGCGGCGGCTCTCGCCATCATAGTAGCGGCGTTCCTGAACGAAATAGCCATCGGCGCCACCGCTGTCGTCAAGATATTCGGCGGCCGCGTCAGCGCGGTAATAGCGGCTGTCGGCCATTGCCGAAGCAGCAAACCCGGTAACGAGAAGTGCTGCAGCGGTAAGTGCGAGGACGGTTTTCTTCATTATCGTATCCTTTGTAGTATCGGTTCGTTTCCAACCTTGGTGCATTTATAGTCACATCCACGTGAACGTATTCCGAAGATGATGTTCATTTTGCGTTCATCCACAGCCACACTTTGTAACCTCTTGAAATCCGCTCCTGGGCTAACCAGATAATTTCCGTGACCGCCATATCGGGGTCGCTGGTTCGACGGAACTTGCCACAAAGGGAGTTCTACCGAGAGCCAAAACACGCAAACATTGTCGCTCTGAAGGAGGGCTTAAACATGCGTCACGTTGATTTTTCCCCACTCTACCGTTCAACCGTCGGTTTTGACCGGCTTTTCACCATTCTCGACAGTCTGGCCCAGCCAGAAGGTGCCCAGACCTATCCGCCTTATAATATTGAGCGGACTGGCGATAACACCTATCTCATCACCATCGCTGTTGCCGGGTTCTCGGAGGACGAGATCCAGATCGAGGCACATCGCAACCAGCTCAAGGTGACGGGCGAGAAGGCTGTAGAGAAGTCTGATGAAAAGGCCGAAACGCTTTACCGCGGTATCGCCTCGCGCGCTTTCGAGCGCCGCTTCCATCTTGCCGATTTCGTCGAAGTCAGTGGTGCGAGCCTGAAAAACGGCCTTTTGCACATTGAACTCAAGCGCGAAATTCCGGAAGAGATGAAGCCGCGCAAGATCGCTGTCACTTCCTTGTCCGACAAGGAAGCCAAGCAGATCGAGGCGAAAGCCACGCACTAAGCGGTTGGTGTAACGAGTGAGAAGAAGCGGCGCAGTTTTGCGCCGCTTTTTTATGCGATCAGGTCGCCAAACCGGTCGATTTCTTGCGGGGTCGTCGCAAAGCTGGTGACGAGCCGCACAAGCGTTTCGTTTTCCCCGACCAGATTTCTTTCAGAGTGCGGGGCCTTCCAGTCGTAGAAGACAGCGCCGGCTTCATGCAGCTTCGTCGACATGTCCTTTGCCATGATTGCGAAGACCTCGTTTGCGCGAGGTTGCCAGGCGAGCCGCAACTTCTTCGACGCTTTAATATGATCGGCGAGGCGCGCTGCCATTGCATTGGCATGGGCGGCAAGCTCCAGCCATAACCCATCAGCGAAATACGCCTCGAACTGTGCGGCTATGAAACGGGACTTGGAGAAAAGCTGTGCGGACCGCTTGCGGATGAACGGCATCTCTCTCGCATGGGTCGGGTTCATAAATACAAGTGCCTCGGCGCACCAGCAGCCATTTTTGGTGCCTCCGAAGGAAAGTATTTCAACGCCCTGACGCCAAGTCATGTCTGCAGGCGAGCAGCCTAGTGACACAAGCGCATTGGCAAAGCGCGCGCCGTCCATGTGCAGCGGCAAGCCATTCTCGCGGCAAAGAGTTGAAATGGCTGCAATTTCGCTCAATTCATAAAGTGTACCGATTTCACTGGATTGGGTGATCGAGACGCCCATTGGCTGGCCGGCATGCACGTTGCCGGGCGCAAAGCCTTTTATCGCTGCTTTCAAGTTGTCGATATGCATGAGGCCGACGGCGCCGTCGATCGCCTGAAAACGCGCGCCGCCGGTGAGGAAACTTGGTGCGCCGCCCTCATCTTCGATGAGATGAGCCTCCCGATGGGCGAATGTAACGCCGCCCGGTCTCGCAATGGCGGCCTGCGCTAGTGAATTTGCGGCCGTGCCGGTGGCAACGAAAAAAACCGCAACCTCTCGCTCGAATATCTCATTGAACGTCTGTGCGACCGCTTTGTCGAGAGCACTTGTGCCATAGGCGGCGGCAAAGCCAACCGTATGTTTGCTCAAACTCTCGGCAATCTTCGGGTGGGCTCCGGCCCAATTATCGGAAACAAAATGCATAGTCGACCTTACGATTTTCCACTGACGCGGACACGCATACGCCTTTCATCTGCTGGTGAAAAGGGAGCAGCGGGTGCTATCCATGTGGAAGTGGCTGTTTATCCTTAAACTTTTAGGGGAAACCGCATGTTTTGAAACTAACGGCATACTTTTGAAGCGTTTTGAGCAATGATATTTCGTCGGATGGTGATATTTTTTGCTTTTCCATCTTGTTTGTTTGGAATAATTCTGGCATACGATAATAAGACAGCATTGCTGTCCTATTTGTGCGAACTGAGAGCAAGGATGGTGAGCAGGCGCTTCCGTCCTTATAATGGTGACCGCAACCCGCACCGGAAGATATGCCGCATGAAGCGGGACTGGAATTATGGTATTCCGTCTCCTGCGGATAATCCCAAAAACCGAAACGGTTTTTGAAAAGGATTATCCGCAAAATTAAAATGCTGTTGCGTCCTTTACGCGTCTAAGAGACGCGTGGCGCAGCAGGAGATATTACCGCCCACCGAGGGCGCCAAACGGAGGAATTGACGATGTCGGATTTGACGCCATCTGTAACGACTGAACTCGCTCAGGCCGTACAGAATCGTGCGGTCAAAACCAATAAATCGTCAGGTTTTCCGGTCCGACAAGGCCTTTACGACCCGCGCAACGAACATGACGCCTGTGGCGTCGGCTTCATCGCGCATATGAAGGGCGTGAAGTCGCACAAGGTCATCGAGGACGGGCTGTTCATGCTCGAAAACCTCACTCATCGCGGTGCTGTGGGCGCGGATCCTTTGATGGGCGATGGTGCCGGGCTGCTCGTGCAGATCCCGGATGCCTTCTTCCGTGCCGACTGGGCCGAAAAAGGCGTCGAGCTTCCTCCTGTCAACCACTATGCCGTCGGCTATCTATTCATGCCGCAGGACCCTGAAGAGCGTGCGCATATCGAGGCGGTGATCACCGAAGTTATCGCGTCCGAAGGACAGTCGCTTATCGGATTCCGCGATGTTCCCGTCGACAACTCGTCCTTGTCCAAAGCACCCCACATTGCTGCGACAGAGCCATTCCACCGGCAGGTCTTTATCGGCCGTAACCCCAACATTGAAACCAACGAGGATTTCGAGGGTCGCCTCTATGTTCTGCGCAAGGTGATTTCGAACCGCATCTATCAGGAGAATGGCGGCAGGGAGAGCGATTTCTACGTCGTTTCCATGTCGGCGCGCACGATCGTCTACAAGGGCATGTTCCTCGCTTATCAGGTCGGCGCCTATTACAAAGACCTGAAGGATCCGCGTTTCGAAAGCGCGGTGGCGCTGGTGCATCAGCGGTTTTCCACGAACACGTTTCCGTCATGGAAGCTCGCGCACCCTTATCGCATGGTGGCGCATAACGGCGAAATCAACACGCTGCGCGGCAACGTCAACTGGATGGCGGCGCGGCAGGCTTCGGTCGACAGCGAGTACTTCGGCAACGATATTTCCAAGCTCTGGCCCATCTCTTATGAAGGCCAGTCGGATACGGCATGCTTCGATAACGCATTGGAGTTCCTGTTCCAGGGCGGGTACTCGCTTGCCCATTCGATGATGATGCTGATCCCGGAAGCATGGTCCGGCAACAAGCTTATGGCCGATGACCGCAAGGCGTTCTACGAATATCACGCGGCGCTCATGGAGCCATGGGATGGTCCGGCAGCGGTTGCCTTCACTGACGGCCGCCAGATTGGCGCAACTCTCGACCGCAACGGACTGCGCCCGGCGCGCTATCTCGTCACCGATGATGATTTTGTGATCATGGCATCGGAAGCCGGGGTTCTGCCCGTCCCGGAAGAAAAGATCGTCAAGAAGTGGCGGCTGCAGCCAGGCCGCATGCTGCTGATCGACATGGAAAAGGGCGAGATCGTTTCAGATGACACGATCAAGTCGGAGATCGCCAACCGCCATCCTTACAAGCAGTGGCTGAAGAACACGCAGCTCATTCTGGAAGAATTGAGCCCGGTGGAACCACGCGCGCTGCGCAAGGATGTCAGTCTTCTCGATCGTCAGCAGGCTTTCGGCTACACTCAGGAAGACACGCGTATCCTGATGGCGCCCATGGCGACTACGGGCCAGGAAGCCATTGGTTCGATGGGTACGGACACACCGATCTCGGCGATGTCTGACAAGTCGAAGATGCTTTACACCTACTTCAAGCAGAACTTTGCGCAGGTCACCAACCCGCCGATCGACCCGATCCGTGAAGAACTGGTGATGAGCCTTGTGTCCTTCATCGGCCCGCGTCCGAACATCTTCGATCTGGTGGGCACATCGCGCCGCAAGCGGCTTGAGGTGCGCCAGCCGATCCTGACCAATGGCGATCTGGAAAAGATTCGTTCGATTGGACACACGGAAGATCGCTTCGACACAAAGACACTGGACACCGCCTATAACGTCGAAGAGGGCATGGCCGGCATGGCCGGTGCGGTCGAGCGGCTTTGCGACCGCGCCGAAGCAGCAGTGCATGGCGGTTATAACATCATTATCCTGTCGGATCGTCAGGTGGGACCGGATCGCATCCCGATCCCCGCGTTGCTGGCTGTCGCCGCAGTCCATCACCATTTGATCCGCAAAGGCTTGCGCACATCGGTAGGCCTTGTCGTCGAATCCGGTGAGCCGCGCGAAGTGCATCATTTTTGCTGCCTTGCCGGCTATGGTGCGGAAGCGATCAATCCCTATCTGGCATTCGACACGTTGCTAGACATGCACAAGCGCGGCGAGTTTCCGCCGGAAGTCGACTCGCGCGAAATCGTCTCGCGTTACATCAAGTCGATTGGCAAAGGCATTTTGAAGGTTATGTCCAAGATGGGCATTTCCACATACCAGTCCTATTGCGGTGCGCAGATCTTCGATGCGGTGGGCCTCAAATCCGAATTTGTTGACCGGTATTTCTTCGGGACCGCAACCATGATCGAAGGTGTGGGCCTGGAAGAGGTCGCGGAGGAAACTGTTCGCCGGCACCGCGACGCGTTCGGCAATGATCCCGTGCTGATGAGTACGCTTGAGGTCGGCGGCGAATATGCCTATCGCATCCGCGGGGAGGCGCATCTCTGGTCGCCCGACGCAGTCGCAAAGCTGCAGCACGCCGTGCGGACTGAATCGCCGGCGACGTTCAAGGAATATTCCGACATGGTGAACAGCCAGTCGGCGCAGGCACAGACGATCCGCGGCCTGTTCAAGATCAAAATGGCGTCGGATAGCGGCCGCAAGCCCATCCCGATCGATCAGGTCGAGCCTGCCAAAGACATCGTCAAGCGGTTCTCGACAGGGGCCATGTCCTTCGGTTCAATCAGCCGCGAGGCGCATACGACGCTGGCCATTGCCATGAACCGGATCGGCGGCAAGTCGAACACCGGCGAGGGCGGCGAGGAGCCGGATCGCTTCTATCCGCTCCCCGATGGCAAGCCAAATCCCGAGCGCTCAGCGATCAAGCAGGTAGCATCCGGCCGTTTTGGTGTGACGACGGAATATCTCGTCAATTCCGACATGATGCAGATCAAGGTCGCGCAGGGTGCCAAGCCCGGCGAAGGCGGTCAGCTGCCTGGTCACAAGGTCGATGCGACTGTCGCCAAGACCCGGCATTCCACCCCTGGCGTCGGTCTGATTTCGCCGCCGCCACATCATGACATCTATTCCATCGAGGATCTGGCGCAGCTCATCTACGATCTGAAAAACGTCAATCCGGAGGCGGATGTCTCGGTCAAGCTCGTCTCGGAAGTCGGCGTCGGAACTGTCGCGGCCGGTGTTGCCAAGGCGCGTGCCGATCACATCACGATTTCCGGTTATGACGGCGGAACGGGCGCGTCGCCGCTGACGTCGCTCAAGCATGCGGGCAGTCCATGGGAAATGGGGCTGGCTGAAACACAGCAAACGCTGGTGCTCAATGGTCTTCGCTCGCGTATTGCCCTTCAGGTGGACGGTGGTTTGCGGACTGGCCGCGACGTCATCATCGGTGCGCTGCTTGGCGCCGACGAGTTCGGCTTCTCTACGGCTCCTCTGATCGCAACGGGCTGTATCCTGATGCGCAAGTGCCATCTCAACACCTGTCCGGTCGGCGTGGCGACGCAGGATCCGGTTTTGCGCAAGCGCTTCAAGGGTACGCCGGAACATGTCATCAACTTCTTCTTCTATATGGCGGAAGAAGTGCGGCAGTTCCTTGCAGAGATGGGCTACACCAAGCTTGAAGAGATTGTCGGCAAGGCCGAGCTTCTCGAAAAGCGTGAGATGATCGATCACTGGAAAGCCAAGGGTCTTGATTTCACACGCATCTTCCACAAGCCGGAAGCGCCTGAGGAAAAGACACGCTGGACCGAACGGCAGAACCATCCGATTGTCGATATTCTCGACCGCAAGCTGATCGAGCAGGCCAAGACTGCGCTTGAAACCAAGATTCCGGTCAAGATCGAGATGGGGATCAAAAACGTCGATCGCTCCGCTGGCGCAATGCTGTCGGGTGAAGTCGCCAAGCGTTACCGCCATAAGGGCCTGAAAGAGGACACGATTTCCGTCAAGTTCACCGGAACTGCTGGGCAATCCTTCGGGGCGTTCCTTGCGCGCGGCATTTCGTTCGAACTGATCGGCGACGGCAACGATTATGTCGGCAAGGGTCTTTGCGGCGGCCGCATCGTCATTCGTCCGCCGGAGAACACGAAAATCGTGCCGGAAGACTCGATCATTGTCGGCAATACCGTGCTTTACGGCGCTATCGAGGGCGAGGCCTATTTCCGCGGCGTGGCCGGCGAGCGTTTCGCTGTCCGCAACTCCGGCGCTATCGCAGTCGTCGAAGGTACAGGCGATCATGGCTGCGAGTACATGACCGGCGGCGTCGTCGTGGTTATCGGCCAGACTGGGCGCAACTTTGCGGCAGGCATGTCGGGCGGTGTTGCCTATGTGCTTGATGAAGCAGGCGATTTCGCCCAGCGCTGCAACATGGCGATGGTCGAGCTCGAACCGGTTCCGGAAGAGGACGACATCCTCGAGAAGCTGCATCACCATGGCGGCGATCTTATGCACAAGGGACGCGTTGACGTTTCGGGCAATATGACCCGTCACGATGAAGAGCGTCTGGTGCAGCTGATCTCAAACCACATGCATTATACGGGTTCGGGCCGCGCCAAGGAAATTCTCGACAATTGGGAAACCTTCCGGCCGAAATTCGTGAAAGTCATGCCGGTCGAATATCGCCGCGCGCTCGAAGACATGGAGCGCATGCGGATGGGTGTCGCAGCCGAATAATATCAATGCTTTACGCTTGGAGCGTTGCCGCGGCGACGCTCAGCATGGGAACAGTTTTATGGGTAAGGTTACAGGTTTTCTCGAGATCGACCGGCAGGTCGGCAAATATCAGCCTGCGTCGGATCGCATACGGCACTTCAGGGAATTCACCATTCCCATGTCGGACGGCGAGGTCAAAAAGCAGGCGGCACGCTGCATGGATTGCGGAATTCCGTTTTGCCATGGGCCGACGGGCTGCCCGATTCACAACCAGATTCCGGACTGGAATGATCTCGTTTACAACGACAATTGGGATGAGGCGATCAGAAACCTGCATTCCACCAATAATTTCCCGGAATTTACCGGAAGAATCTGTCCGGCGCCGTGCGAGGAGGCCTGCACGCTCAACCTCGAAGATGTGCCGGTCTCGATCAAGACGATAGAACAGGCGATCGCCGACAAGGCTTATGAAAAGGGCTTTATCATTCCGCAGCCGGCTGTTTCGAAGACCGGGAGGACCGTCGCGGTCATCGGTTCGGGGCCGGCAGGGTTGGCCGCTGCGCAGCAACTGGGGCGGGCCGGACATGAGGTTCATGTCTATGAACGCGAGAGCCGGCCGGGCGGTTTGCTTCGCTACGGGATCCCTGATTTCAAGATGGAGAAGCACTTCATCGATCGCCGTGTCACCCAGATGGAGGGCGAAGGCGTTACGTTCTTCTGCGGGGTCAACGTCGGGATAGACAAGCCAATTCAAGAGCTTATCGACACCTATGACGCGGTGCTATACTGCGGCGGAGCGGAAACACCGCGTCCTGCGGGTATCCCTGGCGGCGAGTTCGAAGGCGTTCACGACGCCATGCACTATCTCGTCCAGCAGAACCGCCGCATTGGCCGCGAGAATATCGAATCCGTGGCATGGCCGAGCGATCCGATCATTGCCTCGGGAAAGCACGTCGTGGTTGTCGGCGGTGGCGATACGGCATCCGACTGCGTCGGCACTGCGTTCCGTCAGGGTGCGGTGAAGGTCACGCAGCTCGACATCCGTCCACAGCCTCCGGAGAAGGAAGACAAGCTCAGCGTTTGGCCATATTGGGCGACAAAGATGCGCACATCTTCCTCCCAAGCCGAAGGCGCCGACCGCGAATTCCAGGTGGCAACGCTTGAATTCATTGGTGAAAATGGCACGTTGACCCACGTCAAGTGCTGCGAAGTCGACGAAGCGCGCAAGCCGATCGCCGGCACAGATTTTTTCATCAAGGCCGATCTGGCATTCATCGCCATCGGTTTTTCCGGTCCGTTCGAAGATGGAATCGTCAAGGAACTGGCAGGTTCGCTCGACATGCGAGCCGATCGCCGTGGTAACCGTTCGGTTGCAGCGGATGACAAGAATTACCGCACCAGCATCGACAAGCTTTACACGGCTGGTGACGTGCGTCGCGGGCAATCACTGGTGGTCTGGGCGATCCGCGAGGGCCGTCAGGCGGCGCAATCCATTGACGCGGCGCTGATGGGTGCCTCGGTGCTGCCGCGATAAGAGTTTTCAACCCGGGACAACTAGAATTCCCGTTCCGGTTGAAATTCTTGCGCCAGATTCGATGATTCTTGCATCAGTTTCGACGATTCATGCGCAGGAACCGCACCATTCCACGCAAGAACTTTGCAGGAAACGAGAACCTCTAATCAACGCACGGCGCCGGTAGTCGGAGTTGCATCCGGTTGCTTCGGCCAGGAAAAATCATTGACCCGACCCGGCTGACTTTCCGGTGCTACTCCGTCGATGACCAGCCGGTCTCGCGCGGATTTTTCCGGCACTGGGGCACCGCGCGGCGCGGCGCCGAGAAGTTCGGTACCGCCATCGAGTTCGGGATCATTGAGGCTGATCGGGGCAAGCCGGTCGACCTTCACGGGAGCCTGCGGCGTCCCGGGAAGCGCCTGCACCGGTGCACCCGGTTTGATTGCAGCAATGTTGGGGGAGGTTGCATTGCCCAGCATCTGACGCAAGGGCTTCTCCACGTAGAATGCGAGCTTGCGTTTGCCGGCGGGCGTCAGGCCGATACCGTCATTGTTGCGCAGTCGCGCCGTCTGGCCGGACATGTCAAAACCCGACAGGGTGAAACTGCCGCTCTGGTCAACGAACCCATCCCAGACATCGACAAATGTGCCACCGGCTTTTTCGGTCGCATTGCGATAGAGCTCGTTGAAGGCCAGCACATCATTGGTCATGCTCTTGGTCTTGTAGGAGGGCTGACCGACCCACACGACCGGACGGCCGGTTTTTTTGACGGCTTCGAGGAAGGCGTTGATCCTCGCCTGATATTCCTTGTCCCACTCATCGCTCAACAGCGTCTGGCCATCGGCAAATTGCTGGCGATCGTTTGCGCCCGCCATCATGATGACGACCGCAGGCTTTTCGGCTTCGATCACACCGCCGATCGTCGCCGGCCAATCGCGATGATCATCGCGGACGAAGCCAGAGGAACCATCGCTTTTATCAACGACGCGAACGCCTGGCGAATCGATGAATGCTTCATCGAGACCCTCCGCAAGGCCCTTTGCCATGAAGTCGCCGACAATGAGGACTGTCTTGGCGTCCGGCAATTTCTCGGGAATAGCGGCTTCTTTCACCGTAGTGCTCGGCCGGGCAGAGGCTTGGGGTGCTGCGGAACGCGGTCGTGCCCGCTTGATCGGGCGGTTTCGGGCGGGCGGGCGAACCCTCCTGCCGTTGCCATCTTCAATGAGCCGGTCCGTATTTTCGCGATATATCTGGCGCGGTCCGAACAGCATGTCGAGGATTGTGCGGGCAGAGGCGGTTTCGGTGAAGACGAGGGTGGCGGCAAGGGCGAGAACAAATGAAAGCAACAGGGGTGAAAAAGCATTGCGTGGTTCGACAAGCTCACCATGAGGGCGATTGGTGGACTGCATCGATAATCGGCAACCTTGCAATTTCTTCACTCCCTGCAATCAACCCACCTTCCTCATGGTGAGCCTGTCGAACCATCACCGCCGTTTTGCAGGTCGGCCTGAGACGTTCGCTCTACTTCTTCCTTATCACCGTCAGCACTTCCATGCTCGGGTGGCCGTCGGGATCCAGGCCCATCTGCTTCTGGAACGCCTGGATCGCGTTGCGCGAGCCATCACCGATCTTGCCGTCGACCTTTCCGTCATAATAGCCGAGTTCGCGCAGGTGATTTTGCAATTCTTCGCGCTCCTTCATGGTAATGGGCGTGAAGGGACGATTCCATTCTTGACGCAACCCGGAAGAGCCACCGATCTGATCGGCCAGAAGGCCGACGCCAAGCGCATATTTATCCGCATTGTTGTAGTTCTTCAGAACGTAGAAATTGCGTGTCATCAGGAACGCAGGGCCTCCGCGCCCATCCGGTACCTTCAACGTTGCCTTTTCGCCACCGCGCGGAAAAGCCTTGCCGTTGGCGCGAACGACGCCAATGCTTTGCCATTCGGCAATTGTGCGTGAACCGGACGGGAATTTGCGGCCAGCCGGCAGAACGACTTCATAACCCCACGTCTGACCGGGCTGCCAGCCATTCTTGTGCAGCAGATTGGCAGCGGTGGCCAATGCGTCAGGCACAGAATTCCAGATGTCGCGCTTGCCATTGCCATCCATATCGACGGCATAGGCCAGGTAGCTTGTCGGAATGAACTGGGTGTGCCCCAGGGCGCCCGCCCATGAACCGGTCAGATGGCCGCGATCGATATCGCCTTTCTGCAGTATCTTCATCGCGGCGATCAACTGCGTGCGGGCATATTTGGCCCGGCGCGGATCGGCATAGGCGAGGGTGGCGAGCGAGCGGACGGCGTCACGCATCACATCGTCGCGCTTCATGATCTCGCCGAAATTGGTTTCCATCGACCAGATGGCGAGAAGGATATTGCGATCGACGCCGAATGACTTTTCGATAGCGCCGAGCCAGCGGCTATACTTTCGCGACATCTCGCGGCCGGTTGCGATGGATTGTTCGTTGACGCGATTGTCGAGATAGCCCCAGACAGGTTCGGTGAACTCCGGTTGGGACTGGGCTTTCTGCAGGACTTCCGGATCGATTTCGGTGACGCCGGCAAAGGCACGGTTAAATGTGGAAGCCGAAACGCCGCTGTTCAGTGCAGTGCCACGGAAATCCGCGATCCAGCTCTGGAACTTTGCATCGGCAGCCGCATTATTGATCGCACCTGCAAAAGCGATGCCTGCTGCTGCGGCAACGATCAGCGCATGTTTGGAAAACGTTGCTAAACCCCCGATCATGTCTTTCCTCATTTCCGTCATTTTGGGTCAAAGGATAAATTACGCACGTCAAAGTTAGGAATTGGTTTACCATGCATGGGCAAACGCACCGCCATTGCCTACATTAACACCGGCAACGATTATTTATTTTACAGACCTGTGCATTTTGGGTCTTTGGGACAAAAAAGTCTATCGAGGAAATTCCCGCAATATCAATCGTAATCAGTAACGAGGTAATGATGTCCGAAGCCAAGAAGATACGTAAGGCCGTCTTTCCAGTTGCGGGCTTTGGCACCCGTGTCCTTCCAGCTACAAAATCCATTCCGAAAGAAATGCTGACGGTCGTCGACAAGCCGGTCATTCAGTATGTGGTGGACGAGGCACGCGAGGCCGGTATCGAACATTTCATCTTCGTAACGGGCCGCAACAAGGCGGTTATCGAAGACTATTTCGATGTTCAGTACGAGCTCTATCAAACCCTGTCGGAACGCGGCAAGACCGCTCTGCTGGATGAGTTGCAGGGAATCCAGCCTGGTCCCGGAACGACGAGTTTTACCCGCCAGCAGGTGCCGATGGGTCTCGGCCATGCGGTCTGGTGCGCACGCGACATTGTCGGTGACGAACCTTTCGCGCTGCTTTTGCCAGACATGATCATGCAGCCGGAAAAGAATGGCTGTCTCGCGGACATGGTGGAGCTCTATAATCAATCGGGCGGCAATATCGTCGCGGTGCAGGAATGCGATCCGGCAGAGACGCACAAATATGGCATCGTCGGTCAGGGCAAACCTGTCGGCAACGGCTTCGAACTGACGCAAATGGTGGAAAAGCCGGCCAAAGGCACGGCTCCCTCCAATCTCTATATCAATGGCCGCTATATCCTGCAGCCGGAAATTTTCAGCATCCTCGAAAATCAGGAACGCGGCGCCGGCAATGAAATCCAGCTCACCGACGCCATGCTGAAGCTGACCAAAGAGCAGGATTTCTTCGGCTATCACTTCAAGGGCAGAACTTACGATACCGGCTCCAAGGAAGGCTTTGTCGAGGCGAACGTCGCATTTGCACTGTGGCGGGAGGATATCCGCAATGGCGTCATCGACAATATCGGCAATATGCTGAAGACGATCCAGCCAAAGAAGGGCTGATCGAGGCCCGAGGGGAGGGATATCAAATATCGCTCCCCTGGCGGCTTGCCGGGTTGCCTACCCGCGTCTATTCTGCACAGCGCATCGTATTTGCAAGGGCTTGGGGGAGCATGGCAATGAATGGGGCAGATGCGCTTTGCGACACACTTCTGGCCAATGATGTAAAGGTGTGTTTCGCCAATCCTGGCACGTCAGAAATGCATTTCGTCGCGGCGCTCGATCGCAAGCCCGAGATGCGTTGTGTACTTGGCCTGTTCGAGGGTGTGGTCACGGGGGCGGCCGATGGCTACGCCCGAATGACTGGCCGTCCTGCCGCAACATTGCTCCACACCGGTCCGGGCCTGGCAAATGGTCTTGCCAATATTCACAATGCCCGGCGCGCCCGTGTACCGATGATAAATGTCGTGGGCGATCATGCCTCCTATCATCTTCCATTTGATGCACCGCTCACCACAGACATCGACGGCCTGGCGGCGCCAATGTCGAACTGGGTTTATCGCATCAGTGGTCCGGCCGATGTTGGTCCCGCGACCGAGGCAGCCTATCGCGCCTCACTCGTGCCAGCCGGCATCGCAACGTTGATCCTGCCTGCCGATGCCGCATGGGGTGACGCTGCGGCAGTGTTGCCGAATAAGGTCGTGCTTCCGGCCCCGCCCACTGTTCCAACCGACAGGGTGCGGGGAATTGCGGATGCCATCCGCGGTGCACCCGGCCGAGTGGGGATTCTGGTCGGCGGTACCGCTGCCCAGCCCGACGGCCTCGAGGTTGCCGGGCAGATCGCTGCGGCGAGAAATGTTCGCCTTTTCGGGGAGGTTGGCGTCGCGCGAATGGCGCGCGGCGCCGGCCGTGTCGCTCCGACCCGTATCCCTTATCCGATTGATGCAGCAATCGAACTCCTGAGCGATATAGACGTGCTGATCCTCGTTGGAGCCACGGAACCGGTGGCCTTTTTCGCCTATCCCGGCAAGCCCGGTCGCCTTGTACACAATGATTGCCGAGTTATGGCCCTGGCGACGCACGGTGAGGATTTGAGAGGAGCGCTGGAAGCTCTTCGTGATGAACTGGGCGTGAAACGGACGCAGTCACCGCTGCGGTCAAGCGCGATGCCAGACGAGCCGGTTCCAACGGGAGAGCTGACCGACGACGCAATCGCCGTGATGGTGGCGCGAAAGCTGCCCGAGAATGCGATCGTTTGTGACGAAGCGATCACGTCTGCCCGGCGCTTCTTTGCTCTGTCTGCATATGCCGCCCCGCACGATTTCCTCATGACGACAGGTGGGGCAATAGGCATCGGTATTCCCCTGACGACTGGCGCAGCAATAGCCTGTCCGGACAGGAAGGTCTTTAACCTGCAGGCGGATGGAAGCGCCATGTACACCTTGCAGGGACTTTGGACACAGGCCCGTGAAAATCTTGACGTCGTCACGATCATTTTTTCCAATCGCACATATGCTGTCCTGCATATGGAAATGCAGAAGGTCGGGGTTGGAAAAATCGGGGAGAATGCGCGGCGGATGCTTGATCTCGATCAACCGTCGCTGGATTGGGTCGCGATCGCAAAGGGAATGGGGGTAGAGGCCGCTCGCGTCAGTTCCTGTGAGCAGTTCGACGACCTTCTGGATAGCGTCTTGAAGCGCCGCGGTCCTTTTCTCATTGAAGCCGTTATCTAGAGCAGATTTTGTCTATCAGCGGTCCCAATAAACTCTTGGACAGTTTCACTTTTGCGTGGTTCGACAAGCTCACCATGAGGGAAGTCGGTTGATTGTAGGGAGTCAAGTTTTGCAGGGTTGGCGGCTATTCATGCAATCCTCAACCTCCCTCATGGTGAGCTTGTCGAACCACGCACAGCGCCTTCCTTAACCAGATTTCGCCAAGCCCGATCATTCACTACCGCTGCAGCGTCACGCCCATGAAAATGCTGGTTTCATCGGTCTGGCGCGATTCAACGTCGCTGCGGGTGAATTCGTGCCGGGCGCTGATATCAAAGCCGAAGAAACGATTGAACCAGTAGGTCGCGCCGATTTCAGCGCCAAAGCCCTTGTCCCAGCCCGATCCGTCCTTGTTGTCGCGCAGCGACGCAATCAGCGTTGCCTTGAGATCGAGATTGGCGCGCGCCTGCCGCTTGATGCCGACTGTGCCCTCGTAGAAAATCGAGCCGCTATCGCCGGGTGCGGTGGCTCCTTCGACGCGGGTGAGCAGACCTATATCCACATCGGTTCCACGCTGCGGTGACCATTTTAGAGCGCCGTCGATGCTGAGCCCATCCACCGGCGAAAGCCGGTCGTCGTCTATGCCCTGACGCAGATAGCCAAGCGCGAATTCTCCCGCCAGCTTCTCGGCAAAGTCGACCTCGACACCGCCGCGCAGGCCTGTGCGAACGCCGGAACGCTGGAAGCCGTTCGAATCTTCCTTCTCGTCATAGATCAACTTGCCGATTTCAACCTCGGCGAAAGGCTTGATGGCCGGGGACATTTCGAAGCCACCGCGCAGCGCGATACTGGCAAAAGTGTTGTTTCGGTCTTTCTGGCTGACGACAGAGCCATCGGAGAATTCTGCATTGCCATAGACAGTACGATCGACATTGCCCTTCACGTCCGCGAAGAACTTGCCGAATTCCTTACGGACACCCAGACTGCCATCGAGCTCCTGGACGGCGGGCCGGTTCGAGGTGCCGACAATGGTTGTCGGTGCGCTCGGGTCTTCCTGCCGGTAGCGGTAGCCAGCCTCGCCCTCTACGGTGGTGCGTTCGCCAAGGTCGAGCTGCATGCCGCCGCGCAGGCCGACATTCGGGGCGGAATACTCCTCGCCTGAAATCGTCTTGTCATAGGTGCCATCGAAATCGAGCCAGGCCGAGTGGCGCGCCCAATCCGTGGTGGCGCGGGCGCGAAGGCGCGTTTCCGACAAGAGCGCAGCGCTGCCGTCCGAGCTGCCGTCGGCATTGGTGGTGGCGCGCAGTCCGGTGCTGATGGAGGGGCGGAGCGTCACGATACCAGCCCTGATACCGAGCGGCGCGAAGGGCTCCGGATCGGGCCGGATGATACGGCGTTCGAGCGCCGGTTCCGGAAGATTGTCGCGATCGGCGCGCCCTGCGGGCGGGTTGGCTTCCCTGTTTTGCTCGATCGGGCCGTTATCGAATGTATCGGCGCGTTCTTCGTCCAGCAGCGATCGCTCACCGGGACGTAAGCGGAGCGGGCGCGCGGCGGGTACAGGTGCGGTCTCGGCGCCGGGCAGGGCGGCAGAGTCCGGGTTCAGGCCGCCGCTGTTATCGGCAGGACCGGACGGCGGCGAACCATCGTCCAGCGGCACGCCTAGCAAGCCGAGATTGCCATTGTCATCATCCGGCGGCAACGCACCCGGACTGACGGGCTCGTAGCGTCGTGACGGAATGCCGCCATCCGTTGGCGAAGGAGGGGCATTCGGTGTATTGGTCGTTGGCGAGCCATTGGAATCATTGTTATTTTGCGCCTGCACCTGCACAGAATTGTCCTGCAGGGTGTCGCGCAACGGCGTTGCTTGCTGGGCATGAGCTGTGTGGATGAAGGCAAACACGGTGCTGCTGAGCAACGCTGCCATCAGGCAGACATTGACTGCAGTCCTGAAGCCGCCGCCCGATGGCGGTGCTTCCAAGCGTGGTTGAGAAGTCTGTTTCAATCAATCTGCCAACGGGTTCGAACGTTAAGGATGGTAAAGAGCCATGGTTAACGACTGGCTAACTGACGCGGCTGTATGGTGCTGCCACGAACAAATATTGGACAGCGGCGAGCGGAGGCGTTAACGGTTGCGGCCATGCAGGCAATAAACGATACCGAACTGGACAAAACCGCAGCCGTCGATTCGGCCAAGCGGACGATTTCAACCGAGACGGACGGGCTGGCCGCGCTGAGCAGTGCGCTGGAAGGTCCTTTGGCCGAGGCTTTTTGCAAGGCGATCGAAATGATTGCCGGAGTGCGCGGGCGCATCATCGTCACCGGCGTCGGCAAGAGCGGCCATATCGGCTCGAAAATAGCTGCGACCTTCGCTTCGACCGGCACGCCGGCTTTCTTCGTGCACCCCTCCGAGGCCAATCACGGCGATCTCGGCATGATTGCCGTCGACGATGCCATTCTCGCCATTTCCTGGTCTGGAGACACGGCGGAGCTCAAGGGTATCGTCAGCTATTCGCGGCGGTTCCGCATTCCCTTGATCGCAGTGACCGCAGGCGAGAATTCAGCGCTGGCAACAGCTGCCGACGTGGTGCTTTTGATGCCGCGGGTGACGGAAGCATGTCCGCACGGCCTGGCGCCGACGACTTCGACGCTGATGCAGCTTGCCATGGGTGATGCGGTGGCAGTGGCGCTGCTCGAGGCGCGGGGCTTCACGGCAGGCGATTTCAAAACATTCCACCCGGGCGGATCGCTCGGCGCAAGTCTCACCCATGTGCGCGAGATCATGCATCGTGGAGATCAGCTGCCGCTGGTGCCACTCGGAATGCCGATGCCCGAGGCGATGAAGGTGCTGGCAGACAAGCGCTTTGGCTGCGTGGCCGTGCTCGATGACGAGGGGACACTTGCGGGGATCATCACTGATGGCGACCTTTCACGCAATCTGCACCGCAATCTGGCGACGATGACCGTCGACGAGATCATGACTCGGCAACCCAAGACCGTGCCGCCGACGATGCTGGCAAGCGCGGCGCTGGCGCTGCTCAACGATCACAATATCGGCGCGCTGATCGTGACCGAAAAGAACGTTCCGGTCGGGATCGTGCATTTCCATGATTTGCTCAGGATAGGGGCAGCTTAGGTATCAACGGAGCCGTGGCCATTCAGGCCGCCTCCACCACGAGCGTTCCACGATCGATGCCGGTGATGCGCACGCGCGTTCCCGCTGCGAGGTCGGGTCCCGTCACGCGCCACAGACTATCGCCGACGCGGGCCCGGCCACGGCCGTTGACCGTCGCCTCTTCCAGTGTCACCACCTGGCCGATCAGCTGTTCGCCGCGCCGGTTGAGCAGCGGTTCGTCCGATTCCACATCGGTTGCGCCGATCAGCCTGCGGCCGATGAAAACGGCTATGACGGAGAGGATCAGGAACAGGATGACCTGAATTTGCCAGTGCATCCATGCGGTATCGCCAAACAGGATGGCGATCCCGCCAACGATGAGCGCGGCGATACCGAACCACAGGAAGAATATCCCCGGCGCTGCTACTTCAAGGATCATCAGGACCAGCCCGAGGACCACCCAGTTCCAGGGTCCAAGCTCGGAAAACAGGCGTTCCAGCATCTAAGCGCCTCCTCTCGCCAGGATCATGAATTTGACCCAGTGCCCGGAACGCTGCGGCCGCGTGCGGGTGGTGTCGACGGGGTGGTGGGGTTTGTCGCAGCGTTGTCGCCAAACACCTCACGGGCAATCGCGCCGATACCGCCGAGCGAGCCGATGAGAGCGGACGCCTCCATCGGCATCAGGATGACCTTCTGGTTGGGGCTGGTCGCGAACTTGCCAAATGCCTCGGTGTATTTCTGTGCCACGAAATAGTTGAGCGCCTGCACATTGCCGCCGCTGATTGCCGCAGAAACGAATTCCGTCGCCTTGGCTTCGGCCTCGGCCAGACGCTCGCGGCCTTCGGCTTCGCGGAATGCCGCCTCGCGCCTGCCCTCGGCTTCGAGGATCTGAGCCTGCTTGAGACCTTCGGCGCGCAGGATCTGCGCTGCCCTTGTGCCCTCGGCTTCCAGAACGACGGCGCGTTTGTCGCGCTCCGCTTTCATCTGGCGGCCCATCGAGTCGAGGAGGTCCTGCGGCGGATTGATATCCTTGATCTCGACGCGGGTCATCTTGATGCCCCAGGAATGCGCGGCCTCGTCCACGACGCGCAACAGGCGATCATTGATCGTATCGCGGTTCGACAGGAGTTCGTCGAGAACCATGGAGCCCATGACGGTACGGATATTGGTCATGGTCAGGTTCAGAATGGCATTTTGCAGCCCGCTGACCTGATAGGCCGCCTGCGGCGCATTGAGGATCTGGTAAAAGGCGATGCCATCGACGGCGATGTTCGCGTTGTCCTTGGTGATGACTTCCTGGGTCGGAACGTTCAGCACCTGCTCCATCATGTTCAGCTTGGCGCCGATGCGATCGAAGAACGGCACGATGAGATTGAGGCCGGGAGCAAGGGTGCGCGTGTATTTGCCGAAGCGCTCGATCGTATAGTTGTAGCCTTGCGGCACTGTCTTGACGCCCGCAAACAGAACCACAAGCACAAGAACGACAAGTACTGGTATCGTGAAGTCAAAACCGCTCATCTATGGCCTCCCCTGGCTGACCTTATGGGCAGCTTCAATAATCACAACTCGCCGGCGCGTGCACGATAGACGATAGTTCTGATTCTCGCGAGGGTTTGCGGAACCAATGTTTTGGAGGTTAGACCCAGCCTTGCAGTTCGCGGCGGACAAGCGTCTCGATGACCTTCATGCCTTCCTCACTGTCGTTGAGGCAGGGGATATGGGTGAAGTTGACGCCGCCATTGTGATGGAAGATTTCGGCGCCTGCGACCGCGATTTCCTCGAGCGTTTCAAGACAATCCGAAACGAAACCCGGGTTGAAGACGGCAACGGATTTGACGCCTTCCCTGGCGAGTTTCTCCAATGTCTTGTCCGCGTAGGGCTGCATCCATTCTTCCGGGCCGAAACGCGACTGGAAACAGGTGATCAGCTTGTCCTCGCTCCAGCCGAGCCGTTCGCGCAATAGCCGCGTCGTCTTCCAGCAATGGCAGGGGTAGGGATCGCCGCGCTTGAAATAGCTTTGCGGTATGCCGTGATAGGAGGCGATCAGCACTTCCGGTTCGAAATCAAGCGTCGCGTAGTGCTTTTCGATGGAGGTCGCGAGGGCATCGATATAGACGGCTTCGTCTTGATAGGAGGGGACAGTGCGCGTTGCGGGCATGAAGCGCATCTTGATGAGCGCTTCGAAAAACTTGTCATTGACCGTCGCTGTCGTCGTTGCCGAATATTGCGGGTAAAGCGGAAACATCAGGATGCGCTTGCAGCCCTGCTTGTCCAACCGCTCCAGCGCCTGTTCGATCGAAGGCTGGCCATAGCGCATCCCCCAATCGACGACGATCTCAGACTGCGAGGCAAGCGCGACGCCGAGCTTTTCACCCTGCGAGCGGGTGTAGGTGCGCAAGGGGGATTCATTGCGCTCGCGGTTCCAGATCTTGTCATAGAGTGCGCCGGATTTCTTCGGGCGGGTGTTGAGCACAATGCCATAGAGCACCGGCAGCCAGATGGCGCGAGGCCACTCGATGACGCGCTTGTCCGAAAGAAATTCCTTCAGATAGCGCCGCATCGACGTCTTGTCGGTGCCATCCGGCGTGCCGAGATTGACAAGGAGAACGCCGATCTTCGATGTTTCGATGCGCGGATGGTCTTCCGGCTTTTCCACCGCCGACAGATCACCTCCCGAAATTGCCATGTGCAACACTCCACTTCTGGGCGTGGAACCCAGGTTCTGTTGATATTCGTGCCATGACGGCCTGCAAATGGCGCTTTTCTACGATCCGGTGCTCATGAACCCAAAAGTTCACTCCGCTCCGGTTCTCGAAAATCATCATTTTCGGCGCGCCCTGACCTCGAATCTCAACAGAACCTAATCAGGACGAGGCTGATTGCAAGAGTGCGAAAGGCCACATGTCGAGTAGTCTTTTTCAAGAATAAGTCACCAAAACAGCAATATGCTGATTTCGCAGGCACAAGGACAGCACTTTTGACTTCTTTGCCGGCTCACCGACAGCGCTTTCAACTGGCACGGAACTTGCGTTGAATTATTCGTTCTTGTTCATCAGACGAAGGAAGCGATTTCCATGGCCAGCAATCCGCATGCGACACCCCCCACCCTCGTCATCACAGGCGCTCACCCGCAGCTCTACAGCCAGGATCTGGCGCCGACAGCACCGGAAGGGCGCACTTGGGGCGCCTTCAGCCTCTTCGCGATGTGGATGTCGGACGTCCATTCCGTTGGTGGTTACACGTTTGCCGCCAGCCTGTTCTTCCTCGGATTGACCGGCTGGGAGGTACTCATTTCGATGATCGTCGGCATTACCGCAGTTTATTTCCTTATGAACCTCATAGGACGGCCATCGCTGAAATACGGTATCCCGTTCCCGGTTGCAGCGCGCATGTCCTTTGGCGTCATGGGTGCAAATCTTGCTGCCGTCTTGCGCGGGATAGTCGGAATCGTCTGGTACGGCGTGCAGACCTATTTTGCCTCCAAGGCGGTCCAGGCATTGGCGATAACGCTTTACCCCGCGGCTGCGGATTATACGCACAACGACATATTCGGCCTATCAACACTCGGTTGGCTCAGCTTCCTGTTCATGTGGATATTCCAGCTTCTGATATTTCTGCGAGGTATGGAGTCAATCCGCAAGTTTATCGATTTCTGCGGACCTGTCGTCTATGTTGTGATGTTCGCGCTCGCACTCTGGATCCTTTCACAAACCGGGTTTTCCAGTCTTTCGCTGCAGCTTGCTCCACCAGCCGAGGGCTCATCGCTCACCCACATGGCGAATGCGTCGATGCTGATCGTGGCATATTTTGCGGCTCTGCTGCTTAACTTCGGTGACTTTTCCCGGTTCTCGCGGGACGAAAGGGCCATGAAGGTCGGCAATTTCCTTGGACTTCCGGTAAACTTCATCGTGTTCGCCATCATCGTCGTGATTGTCACTGCAGGAACGGTGCAGGTCTTCGGCGAAGCGATCCTCGATCCAGTGGCGATTGTCGAGCGCATCAACAATCCGTGGGTTGTCATTCTTGGCTCGATTACCTTTATCGTCGCAACAATGGGCATCAATATCGTCGCCAATTTTGTCTCACCTGCCTACGATATCGCCAATCTCTTTCCCGAGAAGATCAACTTTCGTCTCGGGGGATTGATTACCTCGATCCTTTCGGTGCTGGTCTGCCCCTGGCTCTTCGTATCCAGTCCCCACGCGATCACCATTTTCGTCAGCATTTTCGGCGCGGTGCTCGGTCCGATCTTTGGCATCATGATTGCCGATTATTACCTGGTGAAGCGGCAGCAGGTCGTGCTCGAGGACCTCTATACCATGTCTCCGGAAGGGTCGCTCTATTTCGACGGCGGCTGGAACAGCAGGGCGCTGATCGCTCTGGCGATCTCCAGTGTATTCTCGATCGGGCTTTCGGTGCTTGGTGCGACCGGCATGATTCCCAATGGCGGCGATTGGGGCTGGCTGCTCGGTGCTGTGGCGGGTGGTGCCGTGCACTATGGGCTGATGCGCAAGGTGCTTGGCGCGGTGCCGGTCGTGGCCAACGCCTGAGCGAAGGGTGAGGGGGCGAGCCACGGGTCTCGCCCGCCTTCGCCCCCCACAAGGGGGGAGATAGGCGGTATGGCTGTGCGAACTACTGGCTCTAGATCGCTGGTACTTTCATTTGGGCGCCGATCGGCAGCTTCATTGCCTTCATGTCCGGATTGGCTTCGGCGAGCTTCTTCCATTCGCTACCTTTGCCGTAGATCTCTTCGGCAATGTCCCAGAAATTGTCCCCGCGCTTGATCGTATAGGAATCAGGATGGTGGTTGGCTGCTGAAGCGGCAGCCGCTGTTTCAGCAGGCTTGGCGGCTTCCGGAGTCTTCGGAGCTGTTGCGGGTTCCGAAGATTTGGCTTCAGCCGAAGCGCCGTGTGCCAGAACTGTAATACGGCCGTCGGTGTAGGGCTTGTACGGTGTATGCTTGCCCAGATAATCGGCAAGGACGAGTTCGAGACCCGGACCGTAGTCGTAAGCGTTGACGGCGTTCGTCGAGAAAATCTTGTAGCCGTCGCCGCCAGCGCGCATGTAATTGTTGGAGACCACGCCATAGGTGGCCTCGACATCGATCGGCCGCCAGCTTTCACCCTGCATCACCCGAACATCGGATATGCGGCTGCCCACCGGTTTCGAGACGTCGAAGGCATATTTCAACCCTGCAACCTGCGGGAAGCGCCCGGCGCCCTGATCGATCTGGCTCACGCCGTTTTCCAGAGCTGCGACGACATCGGAGCCTCGCAACTGAAACGTCGCGAGTGTGTTCTGGAACGGCAGTACCGTCAGCACTTCGCCCATCGTGACGTCGCCTGCATCGATCGAAGCGCGCAAGCCGCCGCCATTGATGATGGCGATGGTGACGCCTTGTCCCTTGACGCGGTCCAGCATGGCATCGGCGACAGCATCGCCCATGCTGCATTCCTTGAAGCGGCAAACCTCACGCGCCGCTTCGAGCACGCCGGTGGATTCGCCTACTTTGCGAGACTTCAGTTCTTCGAGGGGCTTGGCAAGTTCCTTGACGCGGGCAACGAAGGCCGGGTCGGGTGTGACGGAGGAATCGAGCAGGATCGGCGCGCCCTCGCTCTTCGTCACATTGCCATCATCGTCAAAGGTCACTTTGAGCTCGCCGAGATATTTCGAGTAGGACTTCGCCTGGACGATGGGTACATCGCGGCCGGAAGGATTTTTGACCAGTGTCGGGTAGGGGCCAAGCGCTTCCGGATCGGTGTTGGACAGAAGCGTATGGCTGTGGCCGCCGACAATCACATCGATGCCATCGACTTTGGCCGCGATCTCCTTGTCCTTCAGATAGCCGTCGTGGTTGAGCGCGATGATCTTGTTGACCCCTTCGGCCTTCAGCGCCTCCGCTTGTTTTCTCAAGGTTTCGATCTCATCGGCAAATTTGACGCTCGGGCCGGGGCTGGAGATTTCCGCCGTATCGGTGGTCAGAGCCGAGATGATGCCGATCTTCTGGCCGCCGATTTCCTTGACGATATAGGGCTTGTACTTGCCGGCGATAGGCGAATCCGCCGCAGCTTCCGTGTTGCTGGAAATGACCGGGAATTTCACCTTGTCGAGGAACTTGGCCAACGTGACCGGCGTATCGTCGAACTCGTGATTGCCGAGCGCCATGACATCGAAGCCGATGCCGTTCATGAACTCGGCCGTGTCATCGCCCTTGTAGGTCGTATAGAACAGCGAGCCCTGGAACTCGTCGCCTGCATCAAGCACGATGACATTGCCGCCATCCTTGGACAGAGCGGCGCGACGCTCATCGATCTTGGCCTTGACCCGGGCAATGCCGCCGAAACACTCGTTCTTGCTCTCTTCCTCGGCCGAGCAGGTGGAATCATATTTGTTGATCGGCTCGATGCGCGAATGCTGGTCGTTGATATGCAGGATATTCAGCGTGTAATCGGCCATCGCCGCGCCCGCTGTCATGCCAAGGGTTGAGGTCGCTAGCAGAATGGTGGCTATTATTCTTGGCATGGAGAGCTCCGTCGTTTTGAGCGTGATGCTGTCATGGCTACTTGGCGCCATTGTGACAAGGCAATGGTTTCATCACTTCACGGGAATGCCGCCGTCCGAGTCAAGCCTGAGGGTGGCGAAAAAGGAGAGTGCGACTGCCTGGATTAACCCACTTGCGGGGAGCGGCGCGTCAGCGAGAATTGCTGACCCGATGACGAGGTGCAATTGAGCTGAGCGGCGTTGACAAGGGCACAATTGACCTTGGACTGGGTGCCACGGGCGAGCGAACGGAGGTTGATCTCGATCAGATTTGCAGAGGCGAAACGATAATTGCCCTCGGCCAGCTTTTCCTTGGTATCGTTGGCGCGCGTTTCGAACGCCCCGTTATTGAAATTGGAGAAAGCAACTCCCGACGTGTCGAACCATTGACCCTGCACGGCGTCAGTTGGACGAGTCGTCTGCGCAGGACCACCCTCCTGAACACCGCCGCTCATACAGCCGGAAAGGATCAGGGCCAGTGTTGCTGTGCCGGTGGCAACCGAAAAGCGTTTCATCCAGACAATCTCCCAGTGGATCTCGCTCTTTAAATGCCGTGAAAATCAAGCAAAAACAAGACCTAAGTTTAATTGTAAATTCGAAGTACAGGGTGTTTGCTCTACCGGCTAATGTCTGTTGGAATACCTGGTGCGCGGGTAGATGTGGGAATCTAGAGGGAAGTCTATGCTTGTGCGGGTTGCAACAGTGTCTGATACGGAACGGGCATGTATAGTGCTGCGACGGTCGATCTTGGAGCTATGTATCGCCGATCACGAAGGCGATCAGGCGACACTCGATCAGTGGCTCGCCAACAAAACGGTCGAAAATGTTCGCGCGTGGATTGAATCGGCCGACCAGAAAGTGCTTGTCGCCGAACGCGGCGGCGAAATTATCGGAGTAGGATCTGCATCTGCCAAGGGGGAAATTCTGCTGAACTATGTTTCACCAGATGCCCGGTTTGAGAGTGTCAGTCTGGAGTTGATGCAATATCTCGAGAACTACGTGTGTGCGCAAGGAAACAAAAAGAGCTTCCTGTCGAGCACTCAAACAGCTCATCGATTTTATCTGGCGCACGGATATGAGGATAGTGGAGATCCGGAATTATGGGCCGGGATGAGCGCTCAACCGATGGTGAAATGGTTAAAATAAACAACGGCAGCCAAGAGAGGCTGCCGTTCTAATTAAATTCCGATATTACCGCACCAGGATGTTGCGGAACTGCCAGGGGTCCTCAAGATCGAGATTTTCCTTGAACAGGCCCGGCCGGTTCTCCAGGGGAGTCCAGTCTGTGTAGTGACCCTTGAGCGGACCAAGATAGGGTGTCTGGACTTCAAGGCAGCGGCGGAAATCCATCTCGTCGGTTTCGACAATACCCGCATCGGGATTTTCCAGCGCCCAGACCATGCCTGCCATGACCGCAGACGAGACCTGCAGACCTGTAGCATTCTGATAGGGAGCCAGCTTGCGGGCTTCCTCGATCGTCAGCTGCGAACCATACCAATAGGCATTCTTGTCGTGGCCATAGAGCAGCACGCCGAGTTCATCCGCGCCGTCGACGATCTCGGATTCGTCGAGTACGTGCTGGATCGCCTGCGGCTGACCGGCTGCCCCGAACATTTCGTCGAGCGACAGGGTCGCGACATTGGCAGGGTGGTAGGCGTAGTGGCATGTGGGCCGGTAGGCGGCCTTGCCCTTCTTGTCCAACACCGTAAAGAAATCCGCGATCGAGATCGCCTCATTGTGCGTGACAAGCAGGCCAAATTGTGCGCCTTCTGTCGGGCACCAGGTACGGATGCGGGTATCGGCGCCGGGCTGTTCGAGAAAGATCGCGGCCTTGTTGCCCTTCTTCTGCTTGCGGGCATTTTTCGGCATCCACTTTTCGTGGGTACCCCAGCCGAGTTCGGCCGGTTGCAGGCCTTCGGAAATGAAACCTTCGACAGACCACGTGTTCCAGAAGGCGCCAAAAGGCTTCGGCTCGCCGGCGCGCTGCGTATCGCGCTCGGCAATATGGATGCCCTTGACGCCGACCTTGTCCATCAGGCGGGCCCAGTTCTCGCGATCCGTGCGGGCGGGCTCCTTGTGGTCGACGTTCAGGTCTCTGGCAAGGTTAAGCACAGCCTGCTTGACGAACCACGAGACCATGCCCGGATTGGCGCCGCAGCACGAAACCGCGGTTGGACCGCCTGGATGCTTCTTCTTCTCGGCAAGCAGTGTCTGGCGCAGGGCGTAATTGGTTCGGTCGGCGTTGTCGAGGTCGTTGGCATAATAGAAGCCCGGCCAAGGCTCGATGACCGTATCGATATAGAGCGCGCCGACTTTGCGGCACAGGCGCAGAATATCGACCGATGAGGTATCGACGGAAAGATTGACGCAGAAGCCTTGTCCGCCGCCTTCGGTGAGAAGCGGCTTGAGCAGCGTCTTGTAATTTTCTTTTGTGACTGCTTCCTGGATGAAGCGGATGCCGCGCTCGTCGAGCAGTTTCTTGTTGGCATCGCTGGGATCGACAACGATCAGGCGGGATTTATCGTATTTGAAGTGGCGTTCGATGAGGGGCAGGGTACCCCGTCCGATGGACCCGAAACCAATCATCACGATCGGACCGGTAATTTCTCCATGTACAGGCCATTGAGCCTTCGCCATTTTTTTGTTGCTCCTAATTTTGATCTCCATCAATGAGTACAGCCGTCAGAAAGCGGCTTCAAAGAAACCATAGAGCATAGACGTGACAAAGAGCAAACAACCAGTTGCTCTTTTATGGTGAAATTCCGAACTACTGTTAATTAAAACGCGGCTATAGGCGTTTCAGCGCGTCGATAAGCCGGTCGCGGATTGTCATAATACCTTTGTAGTGCAGTTGCGCAGGATTTAGCGCTTCGAGCTGGCGTGCAAAAGCTTCCGCTAAATTACGGCATTCGGGGTGTTTCTTAAGGGCACTTATAGGATCGAGATAAATGCGGATGGTAAAAAGAATATCGCCCGATACGGGCAGTTTGCGCAGCGTCTGCCGCTCGACGCGAACATAGCTTTGGGCTGCAATATCCTCGTCAGTGTAGCGCGCGCCCTTCTGGTGGCTGGCGAGCGGATGATAGAGATTGCCGTCGGGCTGCAGCGACCAGTTCATGCGCTGGACCGAGCGATCCGGGCGCAGATTGTCGAACATGCGGGTGATCAGCCCGGCATTGCGGGTGCCTGCACCAAAATCGGGCACAGGAGCGTGGATATCGTCCATGGAGCGCCCGAATTTTTCCAGAAGCGTCCAGGAGGACGGAAACGATAGCGAGGCGGCGGCGAGATGCCAGCCGCGCGTCTCGTCCTTGCGCATCAACACAAGGTCCTCCTGAACTAGGCTTGCGGCGCGATGCAGGTGGGGGATAGCCGTTTCACCGAGCGATATGGGTTTGTTCCATCCCGCAATTTTGACGTTCCCGCCGTCGATGGAGTAGATCTCAGGATAGTGCTCGACGAGATGGGTGCTGAGGAGTTCCAGCACTTCCTTTTGGGCATCTCCTGTTCCGGACTCCTCGACTAAAATCCTGTCGCCGTAGAGCGCAAAAAGCCGTTCTTTCTCAGCGAGATAGGCGAGAAGATTGTCGTCGATCTCGATCCAGTCTTTCAGGTCGAGCTGCTGCAACCCTATGGTGAAGGGTTGCGCCGAGCCATCATAGGGCGTGTGCACGGGGGCGGAGGTCGTCATTATGCGGCGTCCATCGCCTCCAGCTCGTCGATGATGCCCTCGATGACGGAAAGGCCCTTTTGCCAAAAGGCTGGGTCCGTCGCATCGAGGCCGAAGGGCGCAAGCAATTCGGAATGATGCTTGGTGCCGCCGGCCTTCAACATGTCGAAATATTTCTCCTGAAATCCTGCTTCGGCGTTCTGATAGACCGCATAGAGCGAGTTCACCAAGCAATCGCCGAAGGCATAGGCGTAGACATAGAACGGCGAGTGGATGAAGTGCGGGATATAGGTCCAGAAGGTTTCGTAGCCGGCACCGAAATGTACCGCTGGTCCGAGGCTTTCCTTCTGCACATCCAACCAGATCTCACCGATACGGTCCGAGGTGAGTTCGCCGTTGTTGCGCTCGGCGTGAACCCGGCGCTCGAACTGGTAGAATGCGATCTGCCGTACCACCGTGTTGATCATGTCTTCGGCTTTTTGCGCCAGCATGGCCTTGCGCTCGCGTTTGTCGCGGGTCTTTTCAAGCAGCGAGCGGAAAGTGAGCATTTCGCCGAAGACGGAAGCAGTTTCGGCGAGAGTCAGCGGCGTCGAAGCCATGAGTGCGCCCTGATCGCCGGCAAGCACCTGATGCACGCCGTGGCCAAGTTCGTGCGCGAGGGTCATCACATCGCGCGGCTTGCCCATGTAGTTCAGGAGCACATAGGGATGCACCGAGGGAACGGTCGGGTGGGCGAAGGCGCCGGGCGATTTGCCGGGGCGGGTCGGCGCATCGATCCAGTTTTTGTCGAAGAAAGCCTTGGCGATTTCGGCCATTTCCGGCGCAAAGCCACTATAGGCGGAAAGCACGGTTTCGCGCGCGTCCGTCCATGAAATGACAGCCTGCGGCGTTTCCGGCAGGGGGGCATTGCGGTCCCAATTGTTCAGATATTCAAGGCCAAGCCATTTGGCCTTGAGCGCGTAATATCGATGCGACAGGCGCGGATAGGCGTCCTGCACGGCCTCGGAAAGGGCGTCGACCACCTCGCGCTCGACGCGGTTGGCCAAGTGGCGGCTATCGGCGATGTCCTCAAAGCCACGCCAGCGATCGGAGATTTCCTTGTCCTTGGCCAGCGTATTGGTGATCAGCGTGAAAACACGGAGGTTTTCCTTGAAGGTCTTGGCCAGTGCTTCAAAACCGGCTTTGCGCAGGGAGGCATCTGCATCCTGCAAGAGATTCAAGGTCGGTTCGAGCGGCAATTCCTCGCCATTCACTTCAAAGCGCAGCGCCGTCATGGTTTCGTCAAACAGACGGTTCCAGGCGCCGCGTCCGGTAATCGACTTTTCGTGGAAAAGCTGCTCGATCTTGTCGTCGAGCTGGTAGGGCTTGTCCTTGCGCAGGTCTACCAACCATGGGCGATAGTGGGCGATGGCCGGGTTTTCGGCCATGGCTTTTTCGATGATCGCGTCATCGATGCGGTTGAGTTCCAGGCTGTAGAAGATCAGATGCGTGCTCGCATCGGTCATCTTCTGCTGGATATCGCCGTAAAGTTTGGCGCGTTTGGGATCGGACGTATCGCCGGCATAGACCAGCCCGGCGAAGGAGACGATCTTGCCGATGAGTTCTTCCAGGGCTTCGAATTCTTGGATCGATTGGGCAAACTCTCCGCCTTTCGGTTCGGCCGCCTCGGCGGCGAGATTGCCCTTCCAGCGTTTCTCGAATTCGACGGCGAGTTCGTCAGCCTTTTTGAGATCGGCCTTGAGCTCGCTGCTTTCTGTGGACGGGTAGAGATCGGCAAGGTTCCATTCGGGTAGCAGGCCGAGCGCTGCCTGATCGGCTTTCACGGCAGCAGTGCTGCCCGATTTGGAGGGAGCCGTGACCACGGTATCAAGCGAGTATTTGTTGATTTTTGAACGCATTTTGGCACCAGAATATTGAAGTTTGGAGGGCGAATCAGAGGCCCTCGATAAAGGAGCTAAACCTTAAGAGTCGGTTGGCAATTGATCCAGTTCCGTCTTGCTTGTCCCACTTTGTAGCAACTTTTAGACTTTTGAGGGGTGGATTCATTTGAAAAAAAGCCTTAATCCTGCTGTTAACAACCCGTTGACCATGTCACAAAACACTGGATTCGATATGCGTTTTCGCCATGCTCTCAACGTATTTGTTCTTCAGTAAAGCGACCATTAACCATTAAATCGGACAATCCAGCTATTCGGGGGTTGGAAAAGACGGTCAAGGTTGGGGACGAAATTGTCAAACATGATTCATGCACAGAACAACAGATCGTGGGCGAGTTCTATTATGCGCGCCGGCTGGTTTGTGTTCCTCATGGTCTTTGTGCCGATGTTGTTCGCATCCGCACAGGCTTCCGCCGAGACGAGGACTCTCAGGCTTTATTTCATCCATACCAAGGAACGTGCCGAGATTACGTTCAAGAGAAATGGCCGTTATCAGCAGGATGGGCTGAACAAGCTCAACAAGTTCCTGCGTGACTGGCGCCGCAACGAGCCGACGAAGATGGACCCCCGCCTCTTCGATCTGGTCTGGCAGATTTATCAGAATGTCGGCGGCAGGGACTACATCAATGTGGTATCTGCCTATCGCTCTCCTACCACAAATTCCATGCTGCGTTCCCGTTCGCGCGGTGTGGCGAAGACAAGCCAGCACATGCTGGGCAAGGCCATGGACTGGTATCTGCCGGGTGTAAAGCTTTCCACACTTCGCGTTACAGCGATGAAATTCCAGGCTGGCGGCGTTGGCTACTATCCGACCTCCGGCTCTCCTTTCGTCCATACCGACGTCGGCAATGTCCGTCACTGGCCACGCATGAGCCGCAGGGAACTGCTGGCCGTGTTCCCCGACGGCAAGACCATGCATATTCCTTCCGATGGCAAGCCGTTACCCGGCTATGACCAGGCAGTCGCCGCCTATGAATCGCGCAGGCGCAATGGTGGCAGTGCAATTCAGGTCGCGAGTGCTTCCTCAAGTTCGAGCCGCAGTGGTAAGACACTGTTCGGCATGATCTTTGGCGGTGGCGCCGATGAGGAAGAGGATACCAGTGAGAGCAAAGTTGCTGTCGCTACTGCTTCCAAGCCTTCGAAGACGCTGTCGACCAAGCCAGCCGCGATAGCCGAAGACGCCGATGGAGGTGAGACCGCTGCACCGGCCGCGCCGGCTGTCGCAACGCGTGCCCAGCCTCAACCCGAAGAGCAACAGATCGCTCCGGACCTGCCGGTGCGCGGTGCACCTGCGCCTTTGACCGCGCCGCGACCTGACGCGCCACTTGCGACATCGCCGGAAGACAACCGGGCCTTGGCCTTTGCGATTCCCGTGCCGCTGCGCCGTCCCGACTATTCGCCGACGCCGGCACCGGGAGATCCGTCAACGCTCAATGCGCTTGCCGAGGATCAATCGACTGTCATCGCCGCCTTGCCGATGCCGCGACCGCAGCCGCAGGATAGCGCCAGCGCTATTCGTGAGATGATTGCGGCCAATCCCAACAACGCGACTGCCGATACGGCGCAGCCCGAAATGGCCAATGCGCTCGTGCCGGTACCCTTCGACAAGCCCAAGCGCAATGACATGATGGTTGCATCGCTTGTGCCTGATCAGCGTCCCGTCACCGAAGCAATTCAGGCCACTGCGGCGGCCGAAGAAGAGGTTATTCCGGCTCCGGAGGATGATCTGCAGGCGCTTATCAAGCAGGCCGATAGCGAGCATGGAAATGTCGTTTCCGCTTCGCAGCCGACGCCCGAGATGCCGACATTACCGGGAACAACTGGTGGTCGTGTGAAACCGGCTGCACAGCAGAATACACAAATGGCGTCGATTGAAACGCAGCCATCACTGCGCCGGACGATGCTCGATGCTCAAGGCTCTGGTGATCCGGTTGCCGCGCTCAACAATGGCGTGATCACGACGGCCAAGGGCGCCAAGCCGCGCAAGCAGGCCGCACAGGGCCAGACTCCGAAAGCGATCCAGGTTTCCTCGGACGTTCCGGACCGCGCCCTCTCGACCGAGCAGGTCGCGGAGACGGCACCGGCAGTGACACCGGCAGTCCTGCGCAATGCAGAAATGCGAACGGCCCCGACGACGGTCTATACGGCCGGCTTCCAGCAGAGCCTGCCGGTCGCCAACGCCAACAAGTTTACTGGCAAGGCGGTTACATTCCTGCAGATCGCCAAGTTCAATCCGACGCACGGATCGTAACGGCGGCAAGAAAAACCCCTCCCTGCTGCTACGCAGCCTCCCTCCCCACAAGGGGGAGGGTAAGACCGTCGCGCCTGTCGTTACGCTAAAGTCCTATATTCCGGCGTTTGAAAATACTGCAGAATTGAGCGCCTTACCCTCCCCCTCGTGGGGAGGGACGGAGCGAAGCGACGGGGAGGGGTCTCTTCATGCCACATAGCAACGTTTAGCCAAAAACCAGGATGCGGGCGAAAACGCTCCGCCGCGAGTTGACCATGGCGGAACGGCGTATGTGGGACATACTGCGGTGTTTCCGCGGTCGCGGGGCCCGATTTCGCCGGGAGACACCAATCGGGCCATATGTCGCTGATTTTGCCTGGCTATCCGCACGTATTATCATTGAGGTAGACGGCGATACGCATGCAACAGCCAGTGGTATCCAGCACGATCAGGACCGTGATACATTTTTGCGCGGTCAGGGCTTCCACGTAACTCGCTTCGATAACAGCGATGTCATTTTTTCTGAAGAGGCAGTCTACCTCGAAATCGAGGCCGCGCTGCAAATGCGCCTCATCCCGGTACTCCCATAACCGGCGTTAACCTGCGAGCTTCACTGCCTCGGCTGCGAGCTTGGTGATCTCGTCCCACTTTCCGGCCTTTACCAGGTCTTCCGGGGCAACCCACGAGCCACCCACGCAGACGACATTCGGCAGGTTGAGATAGGTTTTGGCGTTGGCGATGCTGACGCCACCGGTCGGGCAGAACAGCGTGCCGGCCAGCGGCGACGACAAGGATTTCAGGAAGGCCGCGCCGCCGGCCTGTTCGGCGGGGAAAAACTTCAGCATCGTGTAGCCTTCTTCGCGCAAGGACATGATCTCGCCCGGCGTGATGGCGCCTGGAAGCAGCGGTACCTTGCTGTCGCGCGCGGCTTCGATGAGCTGCGGTGTCGCTCCGGGGCTGACGATGAAACGAGAACCCGCGTTGACGGCCTCGTCATACTGACGGGCATTGAGAATGGTTCCGGCGCCGACGATGGCCTCCGGCACTTCATTGGCGACGGCACGGATGGCATCGAGAGCAGCAGCAGTGCGCAACGTGATCTCGATTGCCGGCAATCCACCCTTGGCAAGCGCCCGCGCCAATGGAACGGCATCGGCAAGATTTTGAATGAGAATGACCGGAATAACCGGCTGGCCCTTGAGGACGGGTAAGAGCAGATCGGTCTTCTGGGTCATTTCAATTCTCCGCTGACTGGAACTTCAATCGATTTAGTAGTGTGCATCCGGTTTGTCTACCTTTTCTGGATCAGGCATTTCAGCAGTGCGTGGTTCGACAAGCTCACCATGAGGGAGTGGGGTTGATTGCAGGGCGTCAAAATTTGCCTCGTTGGTGGTTACCTTTGCAGCCAACAGCCTCCGTCATGGTGAGCCTGTCGAACCACGCACAATAAATGTGCCTCTTACGGTCTCCTCCCAAAACCCTTGAATTTAACGCTTTAGCGCAGTAGTTGGATGCGATCATGACAGACCATACCTCAAACATGCCCTTTACGGTGGCAGCACTCTATCGCTTTGCCCGGCTGGATCACTACCAGTCGCTGCAGGAGCCGCTGGCGAAGCTTTGCTGCGGGCAGGGGATCAAGGGTACACTGCTTTTGGCCGCAGAGGGTATCAACGGCACTGTTGCCGGAACGCCTGCGGCGATCAAGATGCTCGTTGATTTCCTCGAGGCCGAACCGGCCATTGCCGGGATGGAGCTGAAGTACTCATACGCGAGCGAGATGCCTTTCAAGCGCATGAAGGTACGGCTGAAAAAGGAAATCGTCACCATGGGCGTCGATGATATCGACCCGCTGCAAAGCGTCGGGACCTATGTGCCGGCGACCGACTGGAATGCGCTGATCTCCGATCCGGGCACGATCGTCATCGACACGCGTAACGATTACGAGACGGCGATCGGGACGTTTCAAGGTGCCGTCGATCCGCAGACCAAGACGTTTCGCGAGTTTCCGCAGTGGGTGGAGAGCCACCGCGAGGAACTGGAAGGCAAGAAGATCGCCATGTTCTGCACTGGCGGTATTCGATGCGAGAAGGCGACGGCCTATGTCAAAGGCCTCGGCTTCGATGACGTATTTCATCTGAAGGGCGGTATCCTCAAATATCTCGAGGATGTGCCCGCTGAGGAAAGTCGCTGGGAGGGCGAATGTTTCGTCTTTGACGAGCGGGTATCTGTTGGCCATGGTCTCATCGAGGGTGAGGCGGAACTTTGCCACGCCTGCCGCAATCCGATTGCGCCGGAGGACAAGCTCTCGCCGCTGTTCGAAGAGGGTGTCTCCTGTCCGAATTGCTACCACGAGCGCACGGACGAAGATCGTGCCCGTTTTGCCGAGCGGCAGAAGCAGGTGCGCTTGGCCAAAGAGCGTGGCGAGAAGGCTCACATAGGTTCCTGAGCGTCTGACAAATTCCTCTGCTGTCATTGCAATGCCATGAACCGGGTCCTAACTAAGCGGAGCCAATTCATGCAGCCATGAGGAGAGACGCATGCTTGATCCGAAGAAGATTCTCGATGATTTCCTGGGAAGCAATGTTCCCGGAGTTGGAACATCGGTTCGCGACACGGCCGGCAAGGCGACGCAACTTGCCAAGGACAATCCGCTCGCCACTGGCGCGCTAGCTGCGATTCTTCTCGGCACCGGCACTGGCCGTGAGGTGGCTGGCAGTGCCCTGAAACTTGGCGGTCTCGCGGCTGTCGCCGGGCTCGCCTACAAGGCTTATCAGAACTACCAGTCGGGCAAGGCTCCCGCTGAAGCAACGCAAGCTTCGACTGGCGAGCTTGCGCCGCCGCCGGACGATTCAAGCTTCCGCCCCGAAACAGCGCCACAGGGTGAACATGAGTTTGCACTGGTGCTGGTACGCGCCATGATCGCAGCAGCCCGTGCCGATGGCATGGTGGACGAGACCGAAAAGGCGCGCATCATCGAGAAACTGTCACTCTCCGGCATCAACAGCGATACGCAGGAGTTTCTCAAAAACGAGCTGTCCTCGCCTGTCGATGTCGACGGACTGGTCGCGGCGGCGGTTACCGATGCGCAGAAGGTCGAACTCTATACCGCTTCGCGTCTGGCTATCGATCCGCAAACGCGGGCCGAGCGCGGCTATCTCGATCTGCTTGCCGGGCGCCTGAAACTGCCGGACAATCTCATCGATCATATCGAAGCGACTGTGGCCGACGTGAAGGTTACATCGCCCGCCTGAGACCTTTCGGAAGCGGTTCCGGGCGATTGTGGAGGCCATTTCTGGCCGACCACACGTCCGGTGTCGGTCCGCCGCTACGGCTATAGGATTGCCAGCGCGCTGGCGTAGTTCGGTTCCATCGCCTGGATATGCGCTTGGAGCAGCTCGCGTAAGGTCGAGATATCCTGCCGTTTGACCGCCTCCGCCATCTGCTGATGCTCTTCGAAGGTTTTCTGCCGATGCAGTCCAAGCTGCTCGGAGAGATGGGCGCGAAGGGCCGCGATGCGACCAGCGGCGATTTCGAAAGCTTCGGCAAACAGGGGGTTGCCGCAGTGTTCGAACAT
The DNA here is from genome assembly GCF_014192095.1 of Phyllobacterium trifolii. Lineage (GTDB taxonomy): Bacteria > Pseudomonadota > Alphaproteobacteria > Rhizobiales > Rhizobiaceae > Phyllobacterium > Phyllobacterium trifolii. Next base: position 336,117 of record NZ_JACHXN010000004.1, on the reverse strand, counting down.
GGCGTCGTGGAAGCGGGTATCGGCCTCGGCATAGGCCAACGCATCGTCGGCTGCGCGGGCTTTCCCCATCACGGCGATCGCATCCATCATTGCGCCGTACAGCGCCTTGGGCGCCCGTTCAACGGCCAAGCCGGCCGCCAACATCTCGAGATGGAGGCGATATTCCACGAGTGAATGAAGTTCATCGCGGTTCGGCTTGAAGACGAAGCTGCCGCGGCGCGCCAGGATGACAATCAATCCTTGCAACTGCAGAATCGTCAACGCCTCGCGTACAGGCGTGCGGCTGACATCCATGGCGGCGGCAATCTTTTCCTCCGAAAGTGCCTCGCCAAGTGACAGTTCGCGATTGAGAATCGATGCCTTGAGCCGATCGGCCACGATAGCGGCAAGCGACTGCTGCCGGCTGATCGGGCTCTTCTTCATCGGGTTGATGTTCTTGTTGGCCTTGATGCCTGCGTGTTCCTGTTCGCTCATGGTTTTGTTGTACCCTAAATACCGCGGGCGTCCAGTGGTCGGCTGGAGGTCTTGGATTCAGAAAAAATCGGAAACCAAGCCATCAATTCGGCAGCACTAGTTTCGTGGCATCGACCTCCCCACGGTCGATGCTGGAAACATCGTCATAATCCATGCTTCCCTTTCCCAGAAACCCCAGTGCCTTCATTGAATTGTCCTCCAAACCTGTTGCATGGAATGCTTGTCAAATGAGGTACTGTATGTCAACAGTATCGAGAGATGCGGTGGCGTGCGGGCAGCATGTTCAACCGCTGGAACCGTTCGTAGACGACAATCAAGGGATTAAATGCATGGGCAGGCTGTATTCGCTTTCGTACATGACGCTCGAGACCAGCCCGCCAAAGATGATCGAATTCGCTGCCGAGGCAGGATACGATCTGGCCGGCATCCGCATGATGCCTACTCTGCCGGGCGGCCAAGCCTTTCCGTTGATGAACGATCCAGCCATGCTTCGCGAAACGCTGCTGCGCATCGACGACACAGGCGTCAAGGTACTGGATGTCGAGATTGCCCGCATTGATGGAGTGTCGGGGGTCGAGCTTTGGCTTCCCATGCTGGAGGCGTCGGCAAAAGTCGGTGCCCGCACCATCGTTGTTGCTGGCGACGATCCGGATGGGGCGCGGATGACCGAAACTTATGGTTTGCTTTGCGACGCTGCGGCGCCATTCGGCCTGACGATCAATCTTGAATTCACGCCCTGGACGACTCTGAACAATGCGGCCACGGCGAGCCGTATCGTCACAGAGGCCGCGCGCGCAAACGGCGAGATGCTGATCGATCTCATCCATGTGGCACGCTCCAAGACAACGCTTGCCGACATCGCCGCGATCGATCCCACCCGCATGAGCTATTTCCAGATTTGTGATGCGCCGCCGGGAATTCCCGCGAGCCGGGAGGAGCTGCTGTTCACCGCAAGGCAGGAGCGGCTGTTGCCGGGCGAGGGCGGCGTCGATGTCGCTGGCATCATAGCGGCGCTGCCCGACAACCTGATCGTCAGTGTCGAGGTGCCGAGTCATTCCAGGCTTGCGGCCATGGGACCATCGGAGTGGAGCAAGCTGACACTGGAAACCTGCCGGGCATTCATGGACGAATTGGACGCTGCACGAACGACCCGGCCCACACGCGCAGCAGGTTGAAGCCGCCATATTGCGGGTCGTCCAGGCGTGAAGATGGAGGAAACGATGATTGCTTCACGGACGACAGCGGCGCCGCCTTTCGACACGGCATTGCTTGATCGGTTGATGCAGGAGAGCGGGCTCGACGTGCTTCTCGTGTCGTCGAAGCACAATGTTCAGTACCTGCTCGGCGGCTATCGCTTTTTCATGTTCGACTACATGGATGCGACCGGCCTCAGCCGCTATCTACCAATCCTGATCTATCCCAAAGGTCGTCCCGATCTTGCCGCCTATATAGGCAATCCCAACGAAGGTTACGAGCGTGATCTCGGCCGTTTCTGGCCGGGCACCCTCGACCTGAAGGCACGGGGGTCTGTCGATTCGATGCACTACTGCCTCGAACGTATAGAGGCTTCCGGAATTCCGGTATCCTCAATCGGAGTGGAACTGGGTTTCCTGCCGGCCGACGCATTTCAGGTGCTTCGCGCGGGTTTGCCGCATGCTGACATTTCGGATTGCGTCGAAACTCTGGAATCGCTGCGGGCGGTGAAGACCTCCGCAGAACTCGCTGATCTCAGGCAGGCATCGGAGCGCGTGGTCGACGCCATTACGGCGACGTTTTCCCGTATAGAGCCGGGCCAGACCAAGCAGGATATCGTCGAGATTCTGCGCCGGGAGGAGGTGCAACGCGACCTGGTGTTCGAGTATTGCCTGATCACCGCGGGAACCAGCCAGAACCGTGCCCCCTCGGATCAACGTTTGCAGGAAGGCGATATCGTATCGCTCGATTCTGGCGGAAACTATCGCGGCTACATCGGCGATCTTTGTCGCATGGGCATCCTCGGCCAGCCTTCGCCAGAGCTAGAAGATGCGCTGGCAGTCATCGAAGAGATACAGCAAGCAGCCAGACGACCGATACGCAGTGGGGCCATCGGCCAGGATATCTTCGCGGCAACCGCGCCGCTCATGTCAGCGAAACGGGACGGACGCATGAGTTTCGTTGCACATGGGATGGGACTGGTTTCCCACGAGGCACCGCGGCTTCTCGATGACGGGCCGATCCCGTATCCAGCGACGCATCGTGGTCTGGCACTTGAGACGGGAATGGTGTTGTCGATCGAAACGACCTGGCAGCATCCGCGACTCGGTTTCATAAAGCTGGAAGACACGGTTGCGGTAACGGCGGACGGCTACGAAGCTTTCGGCGACGCGGGGCGGGGCTGGAACCGCTGCGGCGGTCGATGAACCCCAACGGCCGCTCAGTCGATAAGCGGTCCGATATGGTCCAGTGTCGGGCTGCGGGCGGACCGGCTTCCCGAGCTTCGCGCAGGCTCTGTCCCTATGCCGTATCGCTTCGACATCATCAGAATATGCGTGCTGAGCAATTCGAGTGCCTTTACCATATCTCCGGCCTCCAGCATTGCGACAATGGCAAGATGTTCGCCACTCGCCTGTTTGCGCGTTGGGAGCGTCGAGCGGTGTGAGCGTAGTGCGGCTACTTTGCTCGATACGAGCCGGTAGGCATTGATGAGGTAGGGATTTCCGCAATGCTCGAGCGAAGCGTCGTGGAAGCGCCCGTCGGCGCGCGCGCTGTTCAGGTCGTCGCCGGCTTCACAGGCGGCATTCATGTCGTCCGCTGCGGTACGCATGGCTGTCAGGGTTTCGTCGCGCCGGCTCTGCATTGCGAGCCGCAGTGCCTCGATTTCAATCATCTTGCGGAATTCGCAGAGGTTCACCGTGTCCTCATGCGTCGGCAGGAAGACGAAGCTGCCTCTTTGGGGACGAACATCGAGCAATCCCTCCTGTTCGAGCGTCGCAAAGGCCTCTTTGACCGGGCTTCTGCTGACGCCGAGAGTGGTAGCCAGCTTGTCTTCGGACAAGGCGTCGCCCAGTTCGATTTCACCATCGAGGATAGCCCGCCGCAATCTCTCGGTTACCCGAACGCCCAGCGAGGATCGTGGCCTTTGATCCATTCCTACGGTCCTCCTAATGTTCGCCGGTACCCATCCATCGTGCAGAGCAATGCTAGTCCTCTATGACGCAGGCCGCGACGAAAGCAATAGTCTTCAATAACTCCGTTGCCATCAGCTCTCGAGCGCGTCAAGAAAACGGCGTGTGGCCGCCATTCCCTTTTCGGCCCGCTCGGCGAAACTCAATGTCGAATCGCCCTTGTGGGGCGTCTCGACACTGATGGTAATGTCGCGCGGCAGGACGGACATCAGCTCGTTCAGCCACAGTCCGCCGTCGCCTGGAAACATTCGCCCGGTTCTTGCTTCCGCGATACAGGCGGCATTGTCGGCTGGCTGCAGGGCAGGGGCATCGCAGAGCTGAAGGTAAAGAACCTGGCCCGCCGGCAAAGCAGCGACATCGGCAGGACTTCCACCGGACCGCGACAGGTGCAAGGCGTCGAGGAGAATCCCCACATTGTCGCGTCCCGATGCTGCCACAAGGCGGCCAGCATCCTGGATCGTTGCGGTGGAGCGCCAACGCATGAATTCGATGGCCATCTTCATGCCGTGCTGTGCTGCGGTGTCGGCAATCCGGCCAAGCCTGTCGCCCGCCCGGGAAAGGTCAGGGTCTTCACAGGTGATCTGCATCACCGGCATGCCAAATTCAGCTGCTACCTCGATCACCGGCAACCAGCTTTCGACATCGGTCCCCGGCAACAGCGTGAACACTTCGCCGTCGTAGAAGGATATCCCGAGATCCGCGGCCGTTGTTTTGATTTCCCGGATCAGGGACGTGTTTCCGACGATCGGATGGGCGAGTTCCAGGCCATGCGGAGCGATCAGGCGCAGCCCGGCCATATCGTAGCCGGACCCGGCGGCTGCCTTCACGTGCTCGAGTGGCGGGCAGCCCTGTACGGTCAGGAAGGCGAGTGAAAGTGGATACTGCTTGTACATGTCAGGCCTCAATAGGTCGCACGGCCGCCGGAGACGTCGAAGACTGCCCCCGTGGAGAACGAACATTCCTCCGAAGCCAGCCACGAGACGAGCGCTGCAACCTCATCGGCCTGGCCCAGTCGGCCGACAGGAATTTTCGCGGTCACATAGGCCCGGAATTCCGGCGTCAGCTGGTTCATCATCTCGGTTTCGATTGCCGCAGGCGTGACGCAGTTCACCCGGATCTCGGTGGTTGCGAGTTCCTTGCCGACCGATTTGGTCAGGGCGATGACGCCTCCCTTCGATGCGGAATAGGCCACTGCATTGGGATTGCCCTCCTTGCCGGCAATCGAGGCAATGTTGACGATCCGGCCATAGCCGGTCTTCAGCATTTCGCGGACCGCTGCCTGGCAGCAGATGAAAACCGCGTCGAGGTTGAGTGACATGACAAACCGCCAGCCGTCCAATGGGTATTTCGCGAAGCTTTCGACTGGGCCGTTATGGCCCGCGCCGGTGACGAGAATGCCAAGCGGCCCCATGTCGGCCACGACTTCTTTCATTGCCGCATCGACGGCCGCTGCGTCCGTCACGTCGACGACATAACCTTTCGCGCCGGGCAGTTTTGCTGCCGCTTCCTCGACGCTCTCGCGATTGATATCCCAGAGGGCGACCTTGTGGCCCTTCGCTGCCAGACGTGCTGCGATCGGAAATCCGAGACCGCCTGCTCCTCCCGTTACGATTGCGACGCGTGGTGTTTCTTTTTCCGTCATTTGGTCTCCCAATCTTGTCCCTGAACGTCTGTTTGCCAAAAAGTGGCGCTTGACATTTGCAACATACTAACATTCTAGTAGCCTACATGGGTCGGAAACGGCCTGCTTGTCAAGCGGGAGCAGCAACGGACAAGGCGAATGGGAGGAGAAAAAGAATGGGACTGAAGGGCTCTGCCTTTCTCGTGATGTGGCATGACATCGCCGAGGGCGCTGTCATGGACTACATTGAATGGCATACGCGCGAACATATGCCGGAACGCTTGTCCATTCCTGGTTTCACCACGGGCAAGCGCTTGCACGCGCCCAATGCGTCCCGCTACGCCTTCGGTACGATCTATGCGGGCGAAAGCCTCGAAACCTTCCGATCACCCGACTATCTCGAGCGCCTCAACAACCCGACGCCCTGGACAACAGCTATTGCGCCAAGCTTCCAGAATTTCCTGCGCGTTGCCTGCGAGACGATCGCGACAGTGGGCAACGGCGATGGCGGCAGCATGGCGACGATCCGCTTCGACCTTGCGGGCAATGATGCCGAAAAGCAGTTGAAGGCAAAGGCGCAGTTGCTTGCCGAAGCCATTCTCGCCGTGCGTGGCGTCTCCAGCGTTCACATCGGTGTTTCCCGCAACGAGGTTTCCAGCGTGCGCACACGCGAAACCGAGTTGCGCAAGGAAATGCGCGAGACGGGATTTGATGTCGTGATCCTGATCGAGGGCTCGTCCAGCCCAGGTTTGCACTCCGCCTTGCCCGAGGCCGAGCGGCTGGCGCTTGCCACCGGCGTTTTGGCCGGCCCCGTCAGCAATATCTATGAAACGGCATTTTCCCTCACGGCTGAAGACATGAGGGCTCGCTCATGACGCGGATATTAGTCACCGGCGGTGCGGGTTTCCTGGGCGGCTGGATCCTCAAGGCGCTGACCGCGCAGGGTCATGCGGTCCGCATCTTCGACCGCGCGGTCGACCGCCGGATCCTGCGGGAGATTGCCGGCGAGCAGGCGGATCGCGTCGAGTGGTTCCAGGGCGACATCACCGATGGCGATGCCCTGAACGAGGCAGCACGTGATTGTTCATCCATTATTCACCTGGCGGCACTGCTTACCCCGGCTTGCAAGAACGATCCCATTCTTGGCGCCAAGGTCAATCTGATCGGGACGCTGAACGTCTTCGAAGCGGCTAAGACCAATGGAATCCGGCGTGTTGCCTATGCCAGCAGTGCGGCGGTGTTCGGTCCCGATGACGGCGCCGCACCTTATCCAGTCACGCACTATGGAGCCTTCAAGCTTGCCTGTGAGGGCAGCGCGCGCGCCTATTGGCACGATGCCGGCATCGCCAGCATCGGGCTGCGCCCTACGGTCGTTTATGGCCCCGGCCGCGAGGTTGGGCTTACAGCCGGACCGACGATCGCCTGCCGCGAAGCAGTTTTGGGCAATGCCTATACGATCGGCTATTCCGGTCCGCAGGATCTGGTTTTTGTCGCAGACGTGGCGGCCGCCTTTGCCGCAGCGGCAACCCGGTCATTTGAAGGCGCCCACGCGATTTCATTGGGCGGCGCTACGGAAGATGTGCCCGATGTGATCGCGGCGATCGTGGACGAAGTTCCGGGAGCAAGGATCGATTTCGCCGGACCGGCCGTTCCGATGGCGCCAGACATCGCTCCGACCGACAATCGTACGCTGCTTGGAGCAATGCCTTTTACGCCGCTCCGCGAAGGCATTTCGCATACTGTTTCTCACTATCGGTCGATGGCAGCGAGGTCCTGATGCCCATCCGGAGCAAGATATCGCAGTATCATCCCCGTCATCGTCTTGAGGCGGTTGGACACATAGGTGAACCCGAGGGCCGAATTAGAAATATAGAGATCGAGCGGGTCGACGCTTCGAAAGACGCCTTTGGCGACGCCAAATGGCAAAAGAGGAGTTTTGCCGCTCCAAAAAATTTGACCAACGGCAACAAGAGGAGGACTTTTCATGTTGGGTAATTTTTCATTTCGGACCACAGCACTTGCGATGGTGGCAGGGGTCACCATGGCGCTCGCTGCATCCAACGCCCATGCGCAGGCGCTGGAAAAGATCAAGGAAGCCGGTGTCATCCGCGTCGGCGTCATGGGTGAACAGGCGCCCTGGGGCTCCATCGATGCCGGCGGCAAAAACATCGGCTACGATGTCGACGTGGCAAATCTCATCGGGGAAGAAATGGGCGTGAAGGTCGAATTCGTACCGAACGCCGTTGCTGCCCGTATTCCAAACCTTCTGACCGGCAAGGTCGACCTGCAGATGGCCGTCATGGGCATGTATCCCGATCGCGCCAAGGCGGTACAGTTCACAAAGCCCTATGCCGGGTTGAAGATCATTCTTTTGTCCAGCGCAAAGAACAAGATCACGACCATCGAGGACGCCAAGGACCTTCGTATAGGCGTGCCGCGCGGCGCAGCGCAGGACAAGGCGATTACGGCAGCGCTCGGCGATGTTCCGAATATCCGCCGCTTCGACGATGACAGCTCCAATATGCAGGCGCTTGTATCCGGACAGGTCGACGCCATCGGCGGCAACACCACCTACAAGATCAACCTGGACAAGGCCGCTCCTGGCAATGATTTCGAGCAGAAGGTCGTTTTCAACGAGCAGTGGATGGGCGTCACTACCAAGCTCGGCGACAAGGAAATCAATGACTGGCTCAACCAGTTCATCGACAAGATCCGCGCTGACGGCCGTCTGGCGGCCATCAACAAGAAGTGGCTCGGTGAGGATTTGCCGAACTTCCCTGAAAAGCTAGAGGGTGTTCCGTTCACCGTACAATAACGGCTGCAACGATCTTCATTGACGTGATGACGCAATGGGAGCGCGGCCGCTCTACGCAGCCGCGCTCCCGATCAGCCGCAGGGAACTTCGATATGCGTAATATTTTCATTCTGAATGGGCCGAATCTCAACCTTCTCGGTGAGCGCGAGCCCGATATATACGGCCATACCACGCTGGACGATATCCGCAGCTGGTGCATGGCGGATGCGGCCGAACTCGGACTGACCATCGACTTTCGCCAGTCGAACTTTGAAGGCGAAATCATCGAGTCGATCCATTCGGCCCGTCATGAGGCCGCCGGGATCATCATCAACCCTGCCGGTTTCAGCTTTTCGTCGATTGCCATCCTCGATGCATTGAAGACCTTCGCCGGTCCAAAGATCGAGCTGCATATTTCTAACATACATCAGCGCGAAGCAATCTATCACAAGTCGCTTGTATCGACGACTGCGACGGCTGTGATGGCCGGCTTCGGTGCCTACGGTTACCGACTCGCTTTGCGCGCCATAGCGGAGATGACAACATGACACGCATTGCCCTGATGGGTGCCGGCCTCATCGGCCGCGAGCATGCCGAACTGCTGGTATCGAATTCGACCGCGCAGATTGCAGCGATCTGCGATCCGTCGCCGGAAGCGGCGCAGCTGGCCGCTCGCCTGTCCGTTCCCCACTGGGTCGACTACAACACTATGCTGGACGAAGCCAAACCCGACGGCGCGATCATAGCGCTGCCGAACCACCTCCATGCGCCGGCGGCACTGGCCTGCATCGAGCGCGGCGTGCCCAGCTTGATCGAGAAGCCGATTGCGGAAAGCCTTTCGGCCGCTGCCCGCATCGTTGAGGCTTCGGAACGGTCAGGCGTTCCGGTTCTGGTTGGCCATCAGCGTCGCCACAGCCCCGACATCCGCGCCGCGAAACGCGCAATCGATGCGGGTGAACTCGGCCCGCTCGTTGCTGTCAACGGTATGACGCTGTTCGACAAGCCCGACGATTATTTCAACACGGAATGGCGAAGGAAGATTGGTGGCGGCGTGCTTCTCATCAATCTGATTCACGACATAGACGTCCTGCGGTATCTCGTCGGCGAGATCGAAAGCATCCGCGCTTTCACCTCGTCCGCGCGGCGCGGCTTCGAGGTTGAGGATACGGCCAGTATCTCGATCCGCTTCGTCAACGGCGTCCTTGGCACATTCCTGATTTCGGACGGGGCGGTCAGCCCCTGGGCCTGGGAATATACGTCGGGCCAGGCGCTCTATCATCCGACGCAGCCCGGACCTTGCCTGTTCCTGGCAGGACGTAAGGCCGCTCTTTCGGTCTCTGACATGTATCTCTGGCGCCATGCCAACGAGAACGATCACTGGCAGCATCCGCTGGTTCGCGAACATCGCCCGGGCGATGGATCGCTGACCTATGTGAACCAGCTCGCCCATTTCGTCGCTGTCATTCGCGGCGAGGCGCAACCGCTTATCACCGCCCGCGATGGCATGTCGACGCTTGCCGCGACCCTCGCGGTCGATGTGGCAGCACGTGAGGACCGAACGGTGACACTTTCGGAAATGCTGGCTGAGGGCAGGGCCGCGGCATGACGAGGAAGCTGTCACCAGTCGGCCGGTTTGTCGCCGGCGTTTGGGCGGAACGGGCGAAGCAGGCCTCACTGAATGTCCTGAAACCCGTATTTGCCGAGAGTGCCCGATGAGCGATCTGATGACCAAAACAATTCAAGGCGAAACGGTACCGGTGCTCGGCTTCGGCACATTCGAGCTGAAGGGCCCAGAAGGTGAGGCCGCGATCCGCACAGCGATAGAACTCGGCTATCGCCAGATCGACACGGCAATCCGTTACGGCAACGAGGTAGAAGTCGGCCGCGCCGTGCGGGCCAGCGGCGTGCCAAGAAAGGAACTCTTTGTCACGACCAAGATCTGGTTCGACGATTTGGCGCCGGAAACAGTCGCGCGCCGTGTCGATGAAAGCCTGGACAGGCTCGGCTTCGATCAGGTCGATCTGCTTCTGGTTCACTGGCCCGCCAAGGACATTCCGCTTGGCGAGACACTTGCCGCATTTACCGACGCGAAGGCACAGGGAAAGACCCGGCTGATCGGTGTCAGCAATTTTACCATCGCGCTTCTGGACGAAGCACTCGACGTGCACAAGGCAGAGCTGTTCTGCAATCAGGTCGAGTATCATCCGTTTCTGTCGCAGGAGAAACTGCTCGCACGCATGCGCCGGGCCGACATGCTGCTGAATGCCTATCAGCCGATAGCGCGCGGCAAGGTCTTTGCGTCGGATCTCCTCAATGATCTTGGCCGCAGATACGGCAAGTCGGCGAGCCAGATCACACTGCGATGGCATATCCAGCAGAAAAATGTCGGGGCAATTCCGCGCTCTTCCAAGCTTGAGAACATTATCGCCAATCGGGACATTTTCGATTTCGAACTATCGCCCGAAGATATGGCCGCCATCCACGGCCTTGCTCGTGGCGAACGTTATACCCGCTTCGATTGGGAACCCGATTGGGACTGAGGCGCAACGCAGGGAGGTAGAGAATGACACTTGATTTCAGCGTGGTCACCGATGCGTGGCAAAGTCTGGCGTTCGGGGCGTTAGGAACCCTGTTCCTCGCCATCGCCGGCATGTCCATTGCTACAGTCATCGGTGTGCTGGGCGTTGCGATCCTCAGAGCCCAGATGCGTGTGCCGTCCTTTCTGGTAACGGCGTTTGTCGAGGTTATCCGCAACACGCCGTTCCTGGTCCAGATTTACTTCATTTTCTTCGCCCTGCCTCTTGCCGGCGTCAGGCTCAATCCTACCATTACTGCTATCCTCGCCCTCGGCTTGAACGGCGGCGCCTACGCCATAGAAATCATTCGTGGGGGCGTCGAAAGCATACCCACGGGGCAGACGGAAGCTGGACTTGCACTCGGCCTGCACAAACATGAAGTCTTCCGCTTCATCGTTCTGAAGCCCGCAATTCGCGCGATCTATCCGTCGCTGTCCAGCCAGTTCATCCTGCTGACGTTGACAACCTCGATTTGCACTTCGATCTCCGCTTACGAGCTGACCTCCGTCGGGCAGCGTATCGAGGCGGAAACCTTCCGCAGTTTTGAAACCTATTTCACGCTGACGGGGATCTATCTGGTCATCTCGCTGGCCACGATGTGGCTACTGGCTGAAATAGGCCGCCGCGCCTTCAATTACCCGCAACGTTGAGGAGGATACGAGATGGGACCGCAAGAGTTTGCCTACCTGTTACAAGGCCTCGCCTGGACGCTCGTCCTGACAGCCATGGGATTTGTTGGCGGGATCGCATTCGGCGTTATTGTAGCACTTATGCGTGTATCGTCGGTGACGTGGATCCGCTTGATTGCGATCGGCTGGATCGGTCTTTTCCAGGGCACGCCGCTGCTGATGCAGCTGTTCGTCGCCTATTTCGGTCTGCCTTTGCTCGGCTTCAACCTACCGGCCTGGGCCGCCGTCGGCATCGCGCTTACCGCGCACGCATCGGCCTTCCTCGGTGATATCTGGCGCGGCGCAATACAGGCCGTTCCAAGGGGCCAAACGGAGGCAGCCATGGCACTTGGCCTTCATACCCGCAGCCTCATGATCGACGTGATCATGCCGCAAGCATTCAAACTCTCCCTCCCGGCGACGGTCGGATTCCTGGTGCAACTCCTGAAAGGGACTTCGCTTGCGGCGATTGTCGGCTTTATCGAACTGACCCGCGCCGGATCGATCGTCTCCAATCAGATTTACAGGCCGCTTCTCGTCTTCGGAGTTGTGGGTGCGATGTATTTCGCCATGTGCTGGCCACTGTCGCTGTGGGGTCGAAACATCGAGCGGCGCATGTCAGCCGGCGTCTCCAGGTAGAAAGGAAAAGAACCGTGACACATCCGAACGAGACCAAAACCGCCCAGCCCATGGTAATGATGCGCGACGTGGAAAAATATTACGGCACTTTTCACGCGCTCAAGAACATCAATCTGACAGTTGCAAAGGGCGAAAAGATCGTGCTTTGCGGGCCATCCGGGTCAGGAAAGTCGACGTTGATCCGCTGCATCAATGCGCTGGAAGTCAGCCATGGCGGTGAGATCGTCGTGGCAGGGCACAGCCTGCATAACGACCAAAAAGCCATCGACGCCGTGCGTCGCGTGGTCGGTATGGTGTTTCAGCAATTCAACCTGTTTCCGCACAAGACGGTTTTGGAAAACTGCATTCTCGCCCCGATGCGTGTGCGAAAGTTGTCGCGAGCCGAAGCTGAAGCCACGGCCCGCAAATATCTCGAGCGGGTTCGCATCGGCGATCAGGCAGACAAATACCCGGCGCAGCTTTCCGGCGGCCAGCAACAGCGCGTGGCGATCGCCCGGGCACTCTGCATGGAGCCAAAGGCCATGCTTTTCGATGAACCTACCTCGGCCCTGGATCCGGAAATGGTCAAGGAAGTTCTCGACACCATGGTATCGCTCGCCCGCGACGGAATGACGATGATCTGCGTGACCCACGAAATGGGCTTTGCGCGCCAGGTTGCCGATCGCGTGATCTTCATGGCTGACGGCGAGATTGTCGAAGAGAACGATCCCGAGAACTTTTTCCGTGCCCCCAAGCATCAGCGGACACGGGCGTTTCTTGGTGAAATTCTGGCCCATCACTGAGTATCCGCCGCCTGAAAACGCGGGAGATAATCGCATGCACCGGACATTGAGCGAATCCAGTCGGACGTATGACGTGGCTGTCCTCGGGGCGGGCGCAGGAGGGCTGTCGGCGGCGATCTCGGCGGCGCTTGAAGGCGCGCGGGTGCTCCTGGTCGAAAGGTGCGCGCATCTTGGAGGCACAGCTGCCTTTTCCGCGGGAACGACATGGATACCTCTGACACGCCATTCGGTCGCGCTTGGCGCAAACGACAGTTATGAAAAAGTGTCGCGGTTTCTGGAGCGTGCTGTCGGAAATCAAAGTTCGGCGGTGCTCCGCAATGCATTTCTTGCCGCCGGGCCTGGCGTTATTGATACTCTCGAAGACAAGACCGACGTAAAGTTTCGTGCTCGCCCCTTTCACCCGGATTACATGTACGAACTGGAGGGGGCTTCGAGTTTCGGACGTGCGCTGGAGCCATTGCCGTTCGAGGCGGCGGCGCTTGGCGATGACCTGAAGTTGATCCGCCCGCCGATCCCGGAATTCACTGTGCTTGGCGGCATGATGGTTGATCGCGATGACATCGCCCATCTGATGAAACTCGGGAAATCCGTCACGTCGGCGGCCTATTCGGCGAAGCTGATCGCCCGTTATTACCTCGGAAAGATGCGCCATGGTCGCGGCACCAGGCTCGTCATGGGCAATGCGTTGATCGGGCGGATGTTGATGGCGGCCCTGAAACTCGACGTGACCATCCTGACGGAGACCGAAACGACTTCGCTTGTCATGAGTGGAACCAGTGTGACCGGAGTGAGATTGCGGCAGAAGGGCATCGAGCGGCAAATTGACGTTGCGGGCGGCGTCATCCTGGCATCCGGCGGTTTTGCCCAGCACAAGAGGTTGCGGCCGGAAAAACTGCCGCGTCCACTACCGGAATTCTCGCCGTCCGCTCCAGGCAGTACCGGCGCTTTGCATGACCTGGCCTTCGCGGCCGGAGCTTTTCATGGCGAGACCGCGTCGCAGCCGTGCTTCTGGGCTCCGGTTTCGCGCCGCCGCCGCAAGGACGGTTCGATGGCAGTCTTCCCGCATTTCGTCTTTGATCGATCGAAGCCCGGCATCATTTCCGTCGGGCGTGACGGCCGCCGGTTCGTCAATGAAAGCACGAGCTATCACCGCTTTGTTTCGGCCATGTATGCCATCAACAAGGAAGGTAGCCACATACCGGTCTATCTGGTTGCAGATGCGCGAGCGCTGAAGACATATGGATTGGGTATGATCCGGCCGGGCGGTGCAGGTATCCGGCCTTTCCTGGCGGACGGCTATCTCACCGAAGGAAAAACGCCGGAAGAGCTGGCCGCCAAGCTTGGCATCGATGCCGAAGGTCTCAAGGACAGCCTGGCGCGCATGAGTTCGTACGGGAAAACGGGTGCCGATACCGATTTCGCGCGCGGCACGACGGTCTATGAAAAGGCCAATGGCGATCCGGCGCATGGCCCCAATCCCAGCCTTGGTGCGCTGGACGCACCTCCCTTCTACGCCATCCGGCTCTGGCCGGGTGACATCGGCTCGGCAACCGGTTTGGTGGGGGATGAGCATGGACGTCTTCTGCGCCGTGACGGGTCGGTCATCGAAGGCCTCTATGCTTGTGGCAATGACCTGCAGTCGATCATGGGCGGCGCATATCCCGGACCTGGTATCACCATCGGCCCGGCCATCGTGTTCGGCGCGTTGAGCGGGCGTCATTCGGCTCGGCGCAGGGTTGCATCAGGTTCCACCGGCCAGGATTTTTCGCCTGAACATAAAATCGGGGCCCGGGCACACAGATAAAGGAGGTTCGTGATGAAGACATCCATTGCAACAGTGTCACTCAGCGGAGACTTGAAACAAAAGCTTGAGGCGATCGCGGCCGCCGGGTTCGACGGGGTGGAAATTTTCGAAAACGATTTCCTGGCATTCGATGAAAGTCCGGCCCAGGTTGGCCAAATGATCCGGGAACATGGGTTGGAAATCACCCTCTTTCAGCCGTTTCGCGATTTCGAAGGCATGCCTGAACCTCTTCGGTCGCGCACATTCGATCGTGCCGAGCGCAAATTCGATATCATGCAGGAAATGGGCACCGATCTCGTGCTTGTTTGTTCGAATGTTTCATCTGTTGCAATTGGCGGACTGGATCGTGCTGCCGCCGATTTTCATGAGCTGGGCGAGAGAGCAGCAAAACGCGGGCTGCGCGTTGGCTATGAAGCGCTTGCCTGGGGCCGCCACATCAACGATCACCGTGATGCCTGGGAAATCGTGCGCCGGACCGATCACCCGAACATCGGCCTTATCCTCGACAGCTTCCATACGCTTTCCCGCAAAATTGATGTCAATTCGATCCGCTCAATCCCCAAGGAGAAGATTTTCATCGTTCAACTGGCCGATGCGCCGCTGATAGACATGGATTTGCTTTATTGGAGCCGACATTTCCGAAACATGCCG
Source organism: Phyllobacterium trifolii (assembly GCF_014192095.1). Classification (GTDB taxonomy): domain Bacteria; phylum Pseudomonadota; class Alphaproteobacteria; order Rhizobiales; family Rhizobiaceae; genus Phyllobacterium; species Phyllobacterium trifolii. Next base: position 320,944 of record NZ_JACHXN010000004.1, on the reverse strand, counting down.
GGTGAGGGTGATCTACCCGTGCTCGAATTTATGAAAGCAGTCGCCGCCACTGGATATGACGGGTATCTGTCGCTTGAAATTTTCAACGATCAATTTCGCGGCGGTTCCCCAAGAGCAATTGCTGTCGATGGCCGCCGGTCCCTTGTCTACCTGGAAGACCAGGTGAAACGTGCTGAGCCAGAAAAGAAGTCAGCCGTCCCTATGATGCCACCACGTGGCGTGGTGGAACGCGTGGCCTTTGTGGAATTCACGATCGACAGCGCAGAAGCACCGCAGCTTCAGGCATTGATTGCATGTCTCGGCTTCAAGGAAGTTGCAAAACACAAAACCAAACAGGTGTCGGTTTTTCGGCAGGGGGATATCAACCTTGTCATCAACACCGAGAAGAAGGGCTTTGCCAGCTCTTCCTATGCGGTTCACGGCACGTCGGCCTACGCCATGGGACTGATGGTCGACGATGCACGTGCCGTTGTAGAGCGTGCCATAGCGCTGGGCGCCGAACCGTTCGAACAGCCGCTTGATACCGGCGAGATCGAGATGCCGGCCGTTCGCGGAGTCGGCGGTGGCATTGTCTATTTCCTTGATCACAAGTCACCGCTCGACCGTATCTGGGAAATCGAATTCAACCAGGTTGAGGGTGATCCCACCCAGTCAGCAGGCCTACGAACTTTCGATCATATAGCGCAGACAATGAGGTATGAAGAACTGCCTACATGGCTCCTCTTCTATACGTCAATATTGCAAGCCCACAAGACGCCTATGGTCGACATTATCGACCCCGCCGGCATCGTGCGCAGCCAGGTCGTGGAGAATGATGCGGGATCTCTTCGGATCACTCTCAACGGAGCAGAGAACAAAAATACTCTGGCCGGACATTTCATAACGGAGACGTTAGGGTCCGGTATTCAGCATCTGGCTTTTACCACTGACGATATCTTTGCGACTGCAGAAGCTCTCAAGGCAAATGGCTTCGTACCACTTAGTATCTCGCCCAATTACTATGACGATCTGGAGGCGCGTTTCGGTCTCGACCCGGACATGACCGACCGGCTCAAAGGTCACAATATTCTCTACGACCGCGACGAAAACGGCGAGTATTTCCAGCTTTACAGCCCGACCTATGGGGAAGGGTTCTTCTTTGAGATCGTGCAGCGAACGGGCTATCGAGGCTATGGAGCCGCAAATGCCATTTTCCGGATTGCAGCACTTCGAAAGTATTTGCGTCCGGCAGGAATGCCTCACGCATAGCCCCGATTTGTTGGCCCAAGGAGATCTCCGTGAAAACCATCTACATCATCAATGGACCTAACTTGAATTTGCTCGGAAAGCGTCAACCGGAGATTTATGGGTTCGAAACGCTTTCAGATGTTGAAACACAATGCGTGGAACTCGCCACCGAATTGGGTGGGTCAATCCGTTTTCTCCAGAGCAACCGTGAATATGAAATTATTGATTGGATTCATGAAGCGCGTGGCAAGGCAGCCGGTATTATAATCAATGCTGGAGCATTCACGCATACTTCGATCGCAATTCTGGACGCCTTGAACACCTTCGAGGGAACCGTCATCGAAGTTCATATTTCAAACATCCACAAGCGCGAAAGTTTCCGGCACCATTCGTATATTTCCGTGCGTGCGGATGGAGTGATCGTGGGATGTGGGACGGAAGGTTACCAGCTTGCCTTGCGCAGGGTGATGTCACTCGCGAAAACAGTCCCCACGGCATAGTGTGGGGAACCGGAGCCCCAAGCCGCGCCGGCGGCAGTTCACGCTTCCTGGGTCTCCCGATGCACTTGGGGGCGTGGCACAAGCAGGCAGGCTGGCACGATCAACATGGCGATGAGAAGCATCGCGATGAAGGTCGCGTGCAGCGCGTGCTGGAGGGCAAGACGGATCTCTTCCGCGTCACTGGCGACGGCACTCGTGCCATTCAAAAGGCCCCGCAGCTGCTCTGGCGTTATCGAATGGCCGCTGGTGGTATGGGCCAGGCCGTAAGAGAGTACTGCACCAAGCAATGCTGCGCCGAGCGTGCTGCCCAAGTTGCGCGAAAAGACATTCGAGGCGGTAGCACTGCCGCGCTCATGCGCGCTTACACTTTCCTGTGTCAGGATCAATGCGCCGATATTGAGCAGGCCCATGCCGAAACCCATGACAAGGGAACCGGCCCCGGCCAATACGGCTGAACTTGAGGGGTTCAGCAGGACGAAAAGACATGTCCCGGCCGGAATGCATAGGCTGCCGGCGACCATGAGGGGTCGCAGACCGAGGCGTGCGAACTGTCGTGAGGCGATCGTCGCGCCCAGCGGCCAGCCCAACAACAGCATCGTCAACGCGAACCCCGCGACGAGCGGCGAGCGGTTAAGCACCGTTTGTACGTACATTGGCAGGAAGGTCGTCAGGCCCATTATCGACATGCTGGCGAAAAAGACCGCCAGGTTTGCGAATGCAATCGGCCGTTTCAGCCACAGGTCGGGGGCAACCATAGGTGCTTCGGCACGCCGTTCCTGCCAGATGAAGGCTACAAGCGTGACAAAGAAGACCAACAGCGCGGCGATAGCCTCGCCGGATACTGCGCTTTCCATCTCGGTCAAGGCAATCATCAGCGAGGAAATAGAAATGGCAAAAAGTGCGGCGCCAAGTACATCGATGGAGACGACCCGAGCCCGCTTTTCCTCGTGGAGGTAAAGGATGAACCCCAGTGCTGCGAAAAGCCCGACCGGAACGTTGATCCAGAATATCCACGCCCAGGGAAGGTTGTGGATGATGATGCTGCCAAGCAGCGGTCCAACGACGGCCGACAAAGCCCATACGCTTGCCAAATAGCCCTGCACCTTGCCACGTTGGTTCCCGGGAAAAAGATCGGCAACCACTGTCATGGCGACGGGTTGAATTGCCCCAGCACCGATACCCTGCAGCAGCCTGAAAGCGATCATCGACGGCATCGACCACGCGAAGCCGGCAAGTACCGAGGCGAACAAAAACAGTGCAATGCCGACGAGTATCACAGGCTTGCGACCATAAATATCAGCCAGCTTTCCGAATACCACGGTTGTCGCGGTCAGGGTCAGCAAGAACGAGGAAAAAACCCAGGAATAAAGATTGATTTGCCCCAACTGGGCGGCGATTTGCGGCATCGCCGTTGAAACGATCGTCGCTTCGATGGCGATCATCGCCATGCTTGCCATGATCGCGACTACAACGGGCGCGCGACGGGTAGTTTGCTCTGTCATGGATGGCTTTCAGACCAAACGGCGCGACTCAAGGATCGGCGTTCGGCGCAGATAGGAATAACGATGAGGACCTATCTAATCCTCGACGCTCGCGGGTCAAGCAGCAATTTATTGCGCGGGATCAAATCTCCGTTGCCTCAAGACGTATGGAACCGGGGCTCGGTCGCTCAAGCTTCAGGAACCTGCCGCGACCGCGCTCAAGAATTCCTGCCATAGCGTCTCCTACCGACTACTTAGTCAGGAACTTATCCATACGTTCGATGGCGCGGAGGATGTTTTCCTCCGAGTTGGCGTAAGACAACCGGATATAGCCTTCGCCAAGAATGCCGAAATCAGGTCCGCCGATCAGCGCAACGCCTGTCTCGTCCAGTAACGCCGTAGCGAGTTGCTTTGCCGCCCAGCCAGTCTCCTTGACGTTGGGAAAGGCATAGAACGCACCCTTTGGCGTGGCGCAGCTGATACCGGGCAGGCTGTTGAGGCCATCGACGACGACCTTGCGGCGGTTGTCGAAAGCTTTGCACATTTTGATCACATCATCCTGCGGGCCGTCGATGGCGGCGATACCGGCGAACTGGCTCGGCGCATTGACGCAGGACCAGCAATTGACTGCGAGCTTGCGCACCTTGTCATAGAGCTGATTTGGCCAGATCGACCAGCCCATGCGCCAGCCGGTCATCGCCCAGGTCTTTGACCAGCCATTGAGAATGATCAACCGGTCGCGGATTTCCGGAAAGCTGAGGAGCGAGCAATGCTCCTCACCATCGTAGGTCATGACGTCGTAGATCTCGTCGGACATGATCGCCACATGCGGATGGGCTTCGAGACCTTTCACCAGCTTTTCGATCTCGGATTTCGGCGTGACGCCGCCGGTCGGATTGGCAGGGGAATTCAGGATCAGGAGCCGTGTCTTCGGTGTGATCAACGCAAGGGTCTCTTCCGCTGAGAAGGCAAAGCCATTTTCTTCCCGGATGGGTACAGGGATTGGCTTGGCACCCGTAAATTCGATCATCGAGCGGTAGATCGGAAAGCCGGGATCCGGATAGAGGATTTCAGCGCCCGGTTCGCCAAAGATGAGGATCGCGGCGAACATCGTGACCTTGCCGCCGGGAACGATCATGACGTTTTCCGGCGAGACCTCGACGCCTGTCGTCGTGAGTGTGCGGCGCGCCACCGCCTCGCGGGCGGCAAGCAGGCCGTTCGCCGGCGTATAACCATGATGGCCGTCCCTCAGCGCCTTGATCGCCGCCTCCACGATGTGGCCGGGTGTTTTGAAATCCGGCTGACCAATGCCGAGATTGATGATGTCCTTGCCCTCGGCGGCGAGAGCGGTAGCCCGGGCGAGGACGGCAAAGGCATTTTCCTCGCCGATACGATCAAAACCAGCAATGGTCCGCAACATTTTCTTGTCTCACATACAATTTTCAACTTCTGCTTTGTGTGCGGAGTGGCATAACAAGTCAAATACTCTCAATTTCAGCGAGCAGATTTCACCATGACCGATCTGAAAGACTGGACGCCACGCCCACTCCCGGCCCGCGAACCGCTCGAGGGCCGCTACGTGCGGCTGGAGCCACTCGATGCCGCGAAACATGGCGACGGGCTCTACGAGGCATCGTCGGTTGCAGATGCGGACGACCGATTCAGGTTCCTGTTTGAAAATCCGGCGGAGGACCGCGAAGCATTTGCGGCGTGGCTGGAAAAGGTCGAGGCGAGCAAGGATCCGCTGTTTTTCGCTGTCATCGACAAGGCGAGCGGCAAGGTGGCCGGACGTCAGACGCTGATGCGTATCGACCCGGCTTTCGGCGTGATCGAGATTGGCAATATCTATTGGGGACCGTTGATTTCGCGTAAACCTGCAGCGACGGAAGCGCAGTTCCTGTTCATGAAATATGCCTTTGAGCTCGGATACCGGCGTTATGAGTGGAAATGCAACAATGCCAACGAGCCGTCGAAGCGCGCGGCGGAGCGGTTCGGTTTCAAGTTCGAAGGCATTTTCCGTCAGCACATGGTGCAGAAGGGCAAGAACCGCGACACGGCGTGGTATTCGGTCATCGATAGTGAATGGCCCGCGCTGAAGGCTGCTTACGAGGCCTGGCTTTCGCCGGATAATTTCGATGCCAATGGCAAACAGATCAAGCGGCTAGAAGAGTTTCGGGTCGTCAGCGCCTAATTGGCTGGCGCGACCATTGTGCGTGGTTCGACAGGCTCACCATGAGGGAACTGGTGGATTGCAGGGAGCCAGGCTCTACACCGTTAGTAATTAAGATGAAGCCCACCACCTCCCTCATGGTGAGCCTGTCGAACCACGCACAATGGTGTTGCATTCAAAATACCCCTGCACTTGCATAAAACCGCCACGCGGCTACAACGCACTGAGTGCATTGAACAAGGGCCAATCAAGCGTGACCGATCCGAAAACCCGTAATGCGGCCATCGCCGCCGCCTGTATCATGCTTGGCTTTGGCTTCGTCGCCTATTGGATGCCAACGCTCATGCTGGCGCTCGGCGAACGATCAACACTTGCGGCAGGGATTTTTGCCGTGGTCTTTGTCGCGGGTTTCTTTTTCGTCTTCTGGCTGCGCGCCAGAAAACAGCATGAGAATGACCAGCCTTAATATTGCAGCGAGGCGGTCAGCAGCAAGACGCCAAAGAGCACGATGAACAGTGCGCCGCCAATCTCGATGATGTTTTGAACGCGGCCTGAAAGCGCGGAAGCGCCGGAAACGCGTAGCGCAACATTCTTTGCTGTGACAGCCAGCGTTGCCAGTATGGCGACGGTGATGAATGTGCCGAGCGCCATGGCGAAGACCGAGAGAACGCCGCCGAGGACGAGGCCATTCAGCAGTGAGAAGGTTAGGACGATCAGTGCGCCGGAGCAGGGGCGAAGGCCAACGGCGATAATTGCCGACCAAGCTGTTTTCCAGTTGAAATCACCGGCGATCATCGCAGGATCCGGCGCATGCGAATGGCCGCAGGTTTCGCAGACCTCACCCGCCGCGTGATTGTGATGATGGCCGTGGTCATGGTGATCATGGCTGTGGACGCCGTGCGAATGACCGTGATCGTGATGGTCGTGGTCGTGGTCGTGGTCGTGGTCATGATGGTGATGGTGATCGTGACCCGCCACGATCTTTTCAGGCATCAGATGCGCGACACGCGGGCGGAAAAGCACCGGCACCTTGCGCCATAGCAGCGACAGGCCAAAGGCGATGATCAGAACGAAGCTCGCCATTTCCATATAATGCGTGGCGTCGTCCATCGAGACAGTCGTGCCGCGTAGCACGAGGAAGGTGAGGCCGATGACGAAGATCGCGGTGAAAGCCTGCAGCATCGACGACGCGAAAGAGAGGACGATGCCACGCTTCAGCGTCGTTTCATTGGCCAGCATGTAGGACGAAATTACCGCCTTGCCATGGCCGGGGCCGACAGCATGCAGAATACCATAAAGGAACGACAGGCCGACGAGGATCGACGCCTGCCATGGGTCTTCGCGCATGCCTTTGAGTGCATGCGTCATGGCGAGGTAGAAACTGCGCTGTTGCATGTTGATCCAGAGGATGATTTCCGCGAACGGACCCGTCGGTTGCATGGCAACCTCGTTCATACCGATGCCAAGCGAAGTTTTCTGCGCCAGCGCATGGCCACTGAAAAATAATGCGAGGGCAAGTGCGCCGAACAGGGTTCTTTTCCGCATGTTATCGTCCTAGAGCGGAGAACATCCAAATGGAATCGTTCTGCCGGAGGGAATTTGATTCAAGGGCAAGGGGTTTGGCGAGGCCGATGTTTATCCATCGGACGAAGCCGAAGCCCGAAGGATTTGGAGCAAATTCACCCGGCCCTTCGGGTTTCCGGCTGGCGGCCAACCACTTTGTCATGCGGCGTCGTCCGATGGATAAACATCGGCCTCGCCACCTTCCGCGTGGATTGTCTCGCCATCCGCGAAACAGAACTGGTTCCATTTGGACGTTCTCCGCTCTAGCTCTTCGCCGGGCATTCGATTTCAAGCCGCGTGGCGAATATCTTCGACATGTTGGTGCCGGTGGGATCGTTGAAAAAACTATCGGTCAGCGTTGCCTGGTTTTGGGCGATCGCCTGATCTGGATCGGGCCGCACAACCTTCTGGGTGCAGCCTTCCGGGACGCTGGTAACGTGGATGTCGCTGTCATTCACATAGTCGATGGCGGTGTAGAATGTCGGGTCATAGACGCCGAAACTTGTCTTCTTGCCGAGCTTAAGCGGCTGTTTCGGCTTGCTTTCGAAGATGATCAGCAATTGGTTGTTCTGGAAATCGGCGATCAGACGGTCGGGCGCTGCCATGACAATGGTCTTGCCATTGAGCTGCACGGTCTGGAAATAATCGAACTCGGAGACCGACTCGTTGATAGTGCTGGCAAGATCGGCGAGTTCCTTGTCATCCAGTTTCAGATCGCCGTTCTTGTCGAATTCGACGAGGACAGTGCTGGAGAACAAATCGTCGAAACGCCAGACATGACCGAGCTTCTCGACGGTGCCGTCCGGCTTGATGGTGATATCCAGACGAGCTTCGGCAAAGACATGCGGGTGCACGTAGGCCGGCGTGGCGAAGGTCAATCCCGCCGCCAGTGCGCCGATGAAAACCCCGAATCGTTGGTGCATGGAGTTGCCCTTAGTGGTTAGCGCAGAGGACTATGCGAAATTGGCGAAATTGGGACGATATATTATTACAGCATGATTGCTTAGACGCGGCGGTTGTCCTTGAACCACTTGGTCAGATAGTCGACAAGAACCCGCACTTTCGCCGGCAGGTAACGACGATGCGGATAGACCGCATAAATCCCGGCGTCATGCATTACGAATTCGTCGAGGATGGAAACCAGCTTGCCGCTTTCGATATCTGGCTGCGCAATGAAATCAGGCAGCAGGGCAAAGCCCAACCCGGCGAGCGCCGCGCGCCGGGTTGCGAGCGGGCTGTTGATTTCCATTGGACCGGATAACTGGACGGAAATCGACGGCCCATTCTCTCTTTGGAACTGCCAGGTATTGCGGGAGCGATTGTTGGTATCCACGATACATGGCAGGGAGGACAACTGCTCCGGCCGTTCAGGTTTTCCAACGCGCTCGATCAATTCACGCGTGCCGCAGGCGATGACCCGAAAGGGGGCAAGGCGCTTGGCAATGAGGGACGAGTCCTGCATGCGGGTGATGCGTATGGCGAGGTCGAAACCTTCCTCGACGAGGTCGACAAAGCGGTCATCCAGCCGCACATCGAGAATGATATCGGGCTGCTCGGCGCAGAAATCGATGAGGCATTGGCCGATGTCCGCATCAGCAAAGGATCGCGAGGCCGAGATCTTGATGCGGCCTCTGATATCGCTGCTCGATTCGCGCACCGTTTCCTGCAGGCTCTCGACCTCACGCAGGATTTCACTGGCGCGCTGATAGTAGGTGTGGCCCGCTTCGGTCAGCGAAAACTGCCTCGTGGTGCGGTTGAGGAGCAATGCTCCGAGTTCATCTTCCAGTTCGCGCACATATTTGGACAGGAGAGCCTTGGACCGCCCGATCTTCCGCGCTGCGGCGGAAAAACCTTCCGCTTCCACGACGTCGATAAAAGCGCGCATGCGGGTGAGCGTGTCCATCAGACCCTTTCAGCCGATTGAAGAATCGTTCTGCCAAGCTTGAGGAGCGCACGGTCACTGCCTTTCGGCCCAATCAACGAAATGCCGAAGGGTGCGCCATGTACTTCGCCGAGCGGCAGGGTGATCTGAGGAAAACCGGAAAGGCCGGAAAGACAGAATAGCCGCACGCAGCGCTCGCGATAGGCCTGACTGTCTTCAAAAGACGTGCTGACAAGCGGGGCCGCACCCGGGACTGTCGGCAGGACCATGATGCCGTCATCCTTCAAAAGGTCGGCCAACTCCCTGCGAAAAAGATCGCGGCGCGTCATTTGCCGCTGGTAGGTTTCGAGATCGATGGTCGAGCCATAATCGAAACGTTCCTTGACGGCAGGACCGAGATTGCGCTCTTTCGCCGAAATCCATGCGCCATGTTCGCTCCACGCTTCAAACGCCTGGACCTGGCGCAAACACAAATAGAGATCGTCCATGGATGCGGTCGGCTGACGCGCCGAGCGAGCATGGCCGAGATGGCCGCTGACGATCGCATACATGTTCCGGTAGGCCGTATCTTCCGCTTCGCCAAGCAGGAGGTGTTCGAGCAGCGGAAAGAAGATCGGTCGATTGAGTTTGAAATCAGAAGTGTCCGGGCCAAGCAAAACGGCGCCGACCTTCTCATAGAGCGCAATGTCCTTGGCGAACCAGCCGAACGTATCCAGCGAATGCGCGAGCGGCATGGTTCCTTCGAGGGAGATGCGTCCGTGGGTCGTGCGAAGACCAACGAGGCCGCAGAAGCTTGCGGGAGCACGGATCGATCCGCCCGTGTCGGAACCCACGGCAATGGTGGCAAGACCGCCCGCTACCGCCGAGACGGAACCTGAAGACGAGCCACCTGTCACGCGGTCAGGAGCCTTTGGGTTGACCGGATAGGGAAAATGCGTGTTCTGGCCCATCATCGAGAAGGCAAGCTCGTCGGTCTGGGTCTTGCCGATGAAGCGAGCACCCGCATCGAACAGGCTCTGAACTGCAGGGGCGGTCCGGCTTGGAGGCAGTGATTCGTCATATTTTTGCGGATTTCCGCAACCGGTACGCATGCCGGCAACGTCAAATATGTCTTTGACGCCGAGTGTTTCGCCGTTCAGCGGGCCATCGCCCGACGAAAGGTTAACCAAGGGTAAATCAAGAAGGGCATTTAGCGGGGGAATTGTGCTCATCGTTCAATGATTCTAGGGCATTTATCCCCCGTTGTTCAATGAATAAAAAATTTTGCCCTGCCGCATTATTTTCATTGATTGGACACAACTTTCCTCTTATATGCCCCTTGCCCAAAGTCGCACGTGCCCATGGGTGTCCGCCGATCTTCATTATGGTGAGGAAACGGTATGGTACCTGGAACTAACCCCTCCAGTCAGTTTGTCGGCCTACTGCCAAGCTGAGGACATCTGAAGCAACGACGGTGCGGGCCTTTCTGGTGTCTTTCGGCTGTCCATAAGCCGGAATTACTGAAGAGGCACACCTTCATTGCCGGTAGTGCGGATGGGTTCATCCAAGCCAAGGCAGACAAAGCGGACTGACGCTGACTTTAGCGTTGATCCATCGCCGCATGACCATTCGCGTGTACCAGCATCTCCAAAGGCTGGCTTCACGAGGGACGGATTCATGCACTTTGTCCTTGCGATTTTTCAGGGTGCGTCCCGTGAAATCGCGATCGCTTGAGCGGCCATACCAGCCGCTATGGAATTGGAGCTTAACATGGCTACGCAGCGCATTCTCGACTTCATCAACACCCGACGTCCGAACGGCCCTTGCATGGTGCTCGATCTGGAAGTGGTGCGTGAGAATTATCATAATTTCGAGATGGCTTTGCCGGAATCGAAGATTTTCTATGCGGTGAAGGCCAATCCTGCGCCGGAAATCCTGCGCCTGCTCGCTTCGCTCGGCTCCAATTTCGATACGGCCTCTGTCGCCGAAGCCGAAATGGCGCTTGACGCCGGCGCGACGGCTGACCGTATCTCTTTCGGCAATACGATCAAGAAGGAGCGCGATATCGCGCGCGCTTTCGAGCTCGGCATTCGCCTGTTCGCTGTCGATTGTGTCGAGGAAGTCGAGAAAGTAGCCCGCGCTGCCCCCGGTTCCCGTGTATTCTGCCGTGTCCTCACCGACGGTGCCGGTGCCGAATGGCCGCTGTCGCGCAAGTTTGGCTGCGTGCCTGCGATGGCTGTGGATGTTCTTCTTGCCGCGCAGAAGCTTGGCCTCGACAGCTATGGCGTGTCGTTCCACGTGGGTTCGCAGCAGACGGACCTTGCTGCTTGGGACCGTGCTCTCGGCGATGCGAAGTACGTCTTCGACAAGCTCGCCATGGAAGGCATCACGTTGAAGATGGTCAATATGGGCGGCGGTTTCCCGACCCGTTACCTCAAGGACGTGCCAACCGCCCAGGCCTATGGCCAGGCGATTTTCCAGGCATTGAGCAAGCATTTCGGCAATCGCCTGCCCGAAACCATCATCGAGCCAGGCCGCGGCATGGTCGGCAATGCCGGTGTCATCAAGGCTGAAGTCGTGCTCGTCTCGAAGAAGGCCGCGAATGATAATGTACGCTGGGTCTATCTCGACATCGGCAAGTTCGGCGGTCTTGCCGAGACGATGGACGAGGCGATCCGCTACCAGATCACCACGCCGCGCGATGGCGACCTCGCCGAGCCTTGCGTTCTTGCGGGCCCGACCTGCGACAGCGCCGACGTGATGTACGAAAAGAACCCCTATCCGCTGCCGATCTCGCTGACCATTGGCGACGAGGTGCTGATCGAGGGAACAGGTGCTTATACCACTACGTATTCTGCCGTCGCTTTCAACGGGTTTGAACCGCTCCGATCATACGTCATCTAACCGGGCTTTCCCGGTTGTGGACTGTTGTCCGGCTCGCCGGACAGCGATGACGCACCCTTATGATTGATTGGTCAAGACAATGAGCGCAGTAGAATTCATCGAACAAAATCTGCATCCGGACGGATCGCAGGCCTTTATCATACGCAATGAGACGGCGCTGGACGAACGTGCCCGCGAAGCTTTGCTCGACCGCGCCATGGGCGAGGGACGCCGCCGAAAGTCGTCGGAAAAGCTGCGCCGCGGCCGGCTCCCCTCCGAGGGCCTGGCATTCGTCGCACGCGGGATCAATGGTGCGCTGCTCGGCACGGTGCGGCTTTGGGATATCCAGGCTGGACATGATGCGACAGGCAAGCCCGTGCGAGCGCTGCTGCTTGGACCGCTTGCGGTCGAACCTTCACTCAAGGGCAAGGGCATTGGCGTGGCATTGATGCGGCACGCAACAGCAGAGGCTGCACGGCTCGGCCATGGTGCCGTCATTCTGGTGGGCGATCCGGAATATTACGAACGCTTCGGCTTCAGCGGTGCGAAGACAGCAGACCTTGCCATGCCGGGTCCGGTTGAACGCCGGCGCTTTCTGGCGCTGGAATTGAAGGCGGGCCACCTTGAAGGGTGCCATGGGTTGCTGACCCCAAGGGGTCGCCGCTCATCGCATGCGATGAGGGTATTGCCGGTTTCGCTACGGTTCTCGCGATAGACAAAAGCCGGCCCTTTCGGGCCGGTTTTCATTTTAACACCGTAGCGCGGACGAAACGTTCGATGGCAGCGACTTCGCTTTGCTGGATTTCGTGGCCGCCGGAATGCCAGACGAGATCGGTCTCAACCCCTTGCTCTATCAGATAATCTGCGAAGGTCTGCGTCAGAACCGGCGGACAGATCGTGTCCAACCTTCCTGCTGTGATCAGAGCGCGCTTGCCAGCAAGGCCGAGCTGCGGCTCAGGCGTCCATGGAACAAGCGGATGCATCAAGACGGCTTCATCAAAAAGCTCGGGACGGGACAGCATCACGGAGGCGATCATATTTGCTCCGTTGGAATAGCCAAGTGCCACCGTTTTCGATGGCTTCGCCTTGTCTTTGTGCGCGCGAATGAACTTCGCCATGGCGCTGGTGCGTGCGGCAAGGTCGTCCATATCGTAGACGCCTTCGCGTGTCCGGCGAAAGAAGCGTGCGGCGCCATGCTCGGAGACATCGCCGCGGGGCGAAACAATTCCAGCTTCCGGCAGCAATTGTCTGCCAAAATCGAAGAACTGGTTTTCGTCACCGCCGGTGCCATGGAATACGAAAAGCAACGGGCTTCCCGGCCGTTCAGCAGAATATAAACGATGTTGGTACGCGTTGGTCGACATGTCTAACCTTTCAGTGCGGCGTCTTCGTCCGCTTGGCTATTTGGTTGGGTTTGCATGCCCCACAGATGTGGAGGGAGCCAGGGTGGTTAAACCCGGCTCCCGCTTGATGCACTGTCGCTGTCTCATAGACAATCCGATTGATGATTAATTTGCTTCCGACCAGGGACCATGAAAATCGCCTTCCTCGCCGATCCGTTTGAAGCCATGCGCACCGAAGAAATCGCGCTGAGCCTGGATGAGGTTAGCTGTGCCGCGCGCCTGCCGGAAGCTATCAAAATAGCTTAGCGCAGCCGCCAGCGCCGGCGTCGGCAGGCCTGCGAGAGCGGCCTCAGCGACGATCTTGCGCAACGATTGCGATCCGGTTTTCATCCGTTCGACGAAGGCCGGCGCGAGCAGCAGATTTTTACCTTCGCTGCCTTCAAAGGCGGCAGCGATCTGGTCGAGGAATTGCGAGCGGATGATACAGCCGGCGCGCCAGATACGGGCGGTGGTGGCGAGCGGAATATTCCAGCCATGTTCCTTCGACGCGCCGGCCATGACATCGAATCCTTGGGCGTAGGCTGCGATCTTGCCGGCGAGCAAACCGTCTTCCAGCGCGTCGATGAACGCTTGACCGCCATCCGCGAGTTTTGCGGTGCCGAGATCGCGATAGGCTTTTGACGCTTCGCTCCGCTCCTTGACCAGCGACGAGATTGATCGCGCAGCCACTGCTGCTTCAATGCCGGTGGCCGGGATGCCGAGCATCTGCGCCTCGATGGCAGCCCAGCGCCCGGTTCCCTTTTGGCCCGCGCTATCGAGGATGACGTCGACTGCGGGTTTGCCAGTCTTCTTGTCGGTCGCAGCCAAGACCTTCGCAGTGATCTCGATGAGGTAGGAATTCAGCGGGCCGGCATTCCACTTCTCGAAAATTTTGCCGATGGCATCAGGAGCGAGGCCGAGGCCATCGCGCAGCACACCGTAGACCTCTGCAATCATCTGCATGTCGGCATATTCGATGCCGTTGTGGATGGTCTTGACGAAATGCCCGGCACCATCAGGACCGAGCAGGGCGGAGCAGGATTCACCCTGGTACTTCGCAGAAATTGCTGTCAGCACCGGCTCTATGCGGGCGTAGGATTCAGGTGTGCCGCCGACCATGATCGACGGGCCATGCCGCGCGCCTTCTTCGCCGCCGGAAACGCCCATGCCAACGAACGTCGGATCGTTTGGTCCGAGTTCGGCAAGACGGCGTACCGTATCGTGGAAATTGGCATTGCCGGCATCGATGATGATGTCTTCCTTTGCAAGGAACGGCTTCAGCGCGGCTATCTGCTCGTCGACGGCTTCTCCGGCTTTGACCATCAAGATGATCGGCCGCGGTGCGCGGATATTCTTCGCGAGATCTTCCAATGTTTCGCAAGGGATGATCTGGTCTTTCAGGCTACCAGTCTCTTCGTAGAACTCGTGAGTCTTTGCCACTGTCCTGTTGAAAACCGCGACGCGATAACCGTTCTCAGCGATATTGAGCGCCAGATTGGCGCCCATGACGCCAAGGCCGATCAATCCGATGTCAGCTTGCTGCATGATTTTGGTCCTTGCTTATTTCGATGCTCAGGTCCGAGGGACGGCTTCGGTCCGGGATGAGCATTTGTATATCAACGAGCACCGGCGGCAATGGCTAGTTGTGTTCACAATCTAATTATCACGCAGCTTTTCCATATCGCGAATACGATCCGCACTGCTCTTTTCCAGTTTGCGCGTGACTTCTGCGATCAAGGTCTCGGCCACAAGGAAGAGCGTCGCAGACGAATCCCAGGGCGAGGGTACGGCCGTGCGGCCGGCGATGACATGACGGGCAAAGCGGGCGATGGGCGAAAGCCATTGATCGGTTATCAGGACAATCTCCACTCCGCGTGCCTGTGCCTTTTCGGCGAAGCGGATCAGGCTCTGCTGGTAGCGGCGGATATCGAAGATGACGAGGACATCCTTCTTTCCCATGTCAATGAGGTGGTCGCGCCAGTGGCTTTCCTGGCCAGTGAGATGGGTCACGCCCGGTCGGGTGATCTTGAGATGCGCGGCCATATAGCGGGCAATCGGATCGGTGAAGCGGCCTCCCAGAAGATAGATGCGGGCGCGGTTGCGGCTGATTGCATCGGTCACATCATCCAGTTGTTGTGCCGAGAGATGCTGGAAGGTCTCACGAATATTCTCGATTGCAGCTTCCATGAGAGGGAATACCGGGCCGTCTTTCGCGGTCTGGATCGTGCTCGCGCGGTTCCATGGCGATTGCACCTGGGCGGCCAGTTCCTCCTGCAGCGCTCCCTGGAAATCCGGGTAGCTCTGGAAGCCAAGACGGGAAACAAAACGGAGAATCGTTGGCGAGCTGACGCCGGCCTGAGTCGAAAACTCGGCCACAGTGCGCAAGCCTATCAATGGATAATTGGCGATCAGTGTCTGCGCAGCTTTGCGCTCCGAAGCGGGCATCGCGTCGATTTTCTCGGCTATCAGCTCGGAAATGCTGGTCGTCATCGATGTTTCCCCACGAAATCCGGTTTTCGGATTTGACAATCTTGCCTGTTATGTATCAAACCATACGAGAGTGGAAATAAAAACAGAAAATGTAACGTAAGATACAGTTGCCGAAGAGGGCAAGATGGGCCAACGCCTTTCTCAAAGGACGCCGCGGACAGTGGCGGATGACTGGAATCCAGTCCGGGTATCGAACCCCGACGGGCGCTCACAGTTTGTCATCCTTTGCGACCATGCCTCCAACTACATCCCTGATGGCTTCGGCTCGCTTGGCCTCGATCCGGACGACTTGCAGAAACATATCGCTTGGGACCCCGGCGCACTGGGCGTTAGCCAGGTGATGAGCCGGGAGCTCGACGCGCCGCTGGTCGAATCCTGCGTGTCGCGCCTCATCATCGATTGCAACCGGCCGCTCAACGCGCCGGACCTCGTGCCGTCGTTGAGTGAAGTGACGACGATTCCCGGCAATGTGGATCTGGATGAAGCAGCTAAATCGCAGCGGGTAGCGCTTTCGCACAAGCCATATCACGCGGCCATCGAGAAGCTGGCAGATGAGCGGGCAAGCAAAAGCATGCCTGATCCGATCTACGTGGCGGTGCACTCCTACACGCCGGTCTATCGCGGAGTTAAGCGCCCCTGGCACATCGGCATCATCCATGATGCCGATGACAGGGTTGCCGCGCCATTGATTGCCGGGCTGCAGGCGTTGAGTGAGTTCAATGTCGGCATCAACCAACCTTATTCACCAGCAGACCGTGTCTATTACACACTGGAGCGACACGCTTCTGCCTTTGGATTGCCGGCTGTGATGATCGAGATTCGAAACGATCTGATCACCACACCATCAGAAGAACAGGCGTGGGGCGTCATGCTTTCCAGGCTGCTAAGGGAGAACGTGGAACCCATCGCGTTCGAAAGCAATGGGTTCGCCAAGAAGGGGACTGCATAAACAAAACTACGGAGTAACGCTCTCGCGAGTATCTGACGTTGCAACTTACCAGAATAATAGGGGAACGTGATGACACAGCAAGACTATACTGAGACAGACAAATCGGAGGACATAAAGGTCCTCCACAGCATGGGTTATGCCCAGGAACTGGAGCGGCGGCTCAGCCGCTTTTCGAACTTCGCCGTATCCTTCTCGATCATCTGCATCCTTTCCGGCGGCATCAACTCGCTGGCGCAGGCAACCTCTGGCGCTGGCGGGGCAGGCATCGGCATCGGCTGGCTGGTGGGGTGTTTCGTCTCGCTGACCTTCGCGGTCGCCATGTCGCAGATCAGTTCGGCCTATCCGACTGCTGGCGGCCTTTATCACTGGGGATCGATCCTCGGTAATCGCGGCACCGGCTGGGTCACTGCCTGGCTCAATCTGCTTGGCCTCATTACCGTGCTTGGTGCCATCAATGTCGGCACGTGGACGTTTTTTGTCGGCGCGTTTGGTGCAACGCTCGGCATTGAGAACACGATCACGACCCAGACGATCTTTCTGATTATCATTACCGGCGCTCAGGCACTGATAAATCACCTTGGGATCAAGCTGACCGCCAAGCTCACGGACTTTTCCGGTTACCTGATCTTCTTCGGGTCGATCCTGATTGCAGTTGTCTGCCTGTTCGCGGCAGAGACCTGGGATTTCGGCCGGCTCTTTACCTTCCAGAACTATTCCGGCGAGGCGGGTGGCAATGTCTGGCCGGCCGTTTCGAACTGGTGGGTGTTCGCACTTGGCCTGTTGCTGCCGATTTATACAATTACCGGCTATGACGCTTCAGCCCATACGTCGGAAGAAACCATCAAGGCGGCTCATTCTGTGCCGCGCGCCATGGTCATGTCGGTCGTGTGGTCAGCAATCTTCGGCTACCTGTTCCTTGCATCATTCGTTCTGATGATCCCGAACATGGACGAAGCCGCCAAGCAGGGCTGGAACGTGTTCTTCTGGGCATTCGATCAGCGAGTCGGGACTGGCCTCAAGGAATTCGTCTATGTCGTCGTCTTCCTTGCGCAGCTGCTCTGCGGTCTCGCAACGGTGACATCAGCCTCGCGCATGATCTTCGCCTTCTCGCGCGACGGCGGATTGCCCGGTTCCTCGGCCCTCGCCAAGGTCAGCCCCACATACCGTACGCCGGTCGCCGCGATCTGGACATCGGCAGTCCTTTCAGTCCTGTTCGTCTGGGGTTCGTCGCTGGTATCGGTAGCAGGAACCTCGGCCTATACGATCGTCGTATCCTGCACGGTCATCTTCCTGTTCCTTTCCTTCACCGTGCCGATCGTGCTTGGTCTCCTGGCGTGGGGAACTCCGAAATGGGACAAGATGGGTCCATGGAACATGGGGCGCGCCATCTTCACGCTGTTTGCGATCCTCTCGATCCTTTCGATGATCCTGATCTTCATCATCGGCATCCAGCCGCCTAACGACTGGGCGCTCTACATCACCGTAGGCTTCTTCATTCTGACGGCCGTTATCTGGTTCGGTTTCGAAAAGCGCCGCTTCCAGGGGCCGCCGCTCGGCGACATCATCGCCAAGCGCCAAGCCGTGATTGCGGCCGCGGAAAAGGCGGTCGGCGAAAAAGGCTGATTTCAGGAATAGGGGCGACCGGTTTGGCGCCGGTCGCCCCTTTTATTTTGACCCGCAGTGATATTTCAAAGGAAAAAATATGCCCGGACACTGGAGTTTCGACGACCTAAAGCGCCGTGTGAACAATGGCGAGATTGATACCGTTCTGGCCTGTTTCGTCGACATGCAGGGCCGGCTGATCGGCAAGCGATTTCACGCCTCCTATTTCGTCGAGTCGGCCCACGACGAGACTCATGGCTGCAACTACCTGCTCGCCAACGATATCGATATGGAGCCGGTGCCGGGCTACAAGGCGGCGAGCTGGAAACAGGGCTATGGCGATTTCGTCATCAAGCCGGATCTTTCCACGATCCGCCATATTCCATGGCTGGAGAAATGCGCGCTGGTGCTGTGCGATATTCTCGACCACCATCACCATGAGGACCTGGCGCATTCGCCACGCAGCATCCTGAAGCGCCAGCTCGCCCGGCTGAAGGAGCGCGGCTATCTCGCCTACTTTGCCTCCGAGCTCGAATTCTATCTCTTTGACGAGACCTATGAGACCGCCCGTGGCAAGCACTGGAAGGGCATGAATACGGCGTCGCCCTATATCCAGGATTATGTGATCCAGATGACCACCAAGGAAGACGCAGTAATGCGGGCTATCCGCAACGGGCTGTTCGATGCCGGTATTCCCGTCGAGAATTCCAAGGGCGAATGGGGACCCGGTCAGGAAGAGATCAATGTGCGCTATGCGGAGGCGCTGGAAATGGCGGACCGCCATGTCGTCATGAAGAACGGCTGCAAGGAGATCGCCACTCAGATGGGCAAGGCGATCACCTTCATGGCGAAGTACGATTATTCACTGGCAGGAAGCTCCAGCCATGTCCACAACTCCCTGTGGAGCGCCGATGGCAAGACGCCGCTGTTCTATGACAAGAAGGCGGAACACACGATGTCGCCCCTGATGCGGCAGTGGGTGGCGGGCCAGCTGAAATATGCCGACGACTTCACCTATTTCCTCGCACCGTACATCAACTCCTACAAGCGCTTTCAGGCGGGCACTTTCGCCCCGACCAAGAATGTGTGGAGTCTTGATAATCGCACCGCCGGTTTCCGTCTCTGCGGCGAAGGCACCAAAGGCATCCGCATTGAATGCCGCATCGGCGGCGCCGATCTCAACCCCTATCTCGCGTTTGCCGGCCTGATCGCTTCAGGTCTTGCCGGAATTGACGAAAAGCTGGAATTGGGTAAGCCATTCCAGGGCGATGCCTATGGCGGGGCGCGCTTAAGGGAAATCCCGAAGACGCTGCGCGAGGCAACAGATACGCTCGGTCGCTCTAAAATGCTGAAAGAAGCGCTCGGTGAAGACGTGGTTGAGCACTATGTGCACACGGCCAAGTGGGAACAATTCGAATATGATCGCCGGGTGACCGACTGGGAGTTGCATCGCGGCTTCGAACGGTATTGAAGACCCTTAAGATCAAGACACAGAGGTTTTGCCATGACCGAGACGGTCAAATTGATTACCCCGATCGACGGTTCCGTCTATGCCGAACGTCCTGTCGCTACCGATAAGGCTATAGACGCGGCTGTTGAATCCGCAAAGCAAGCGCAGGCGGACTGGGCCCAGACGAGCATTGCAGAACGGGGCCGCTTGTGCCTGGCGGCGCTTGACGCATTGCTCGCCATGAATGACGAGATTGTGCCGGAGATCGCCTGGCAGATGGGCCGTCCGGTACGCTATAGCGGCGAAAAGGGTGGCGTGGAAGAACGCACGCGCTACATGGTCAAGATTGCTGAAACGGCGCTGGCTCCAGTCGTAGAAAACGACAGGCCGGGCTTTCGCCGCTATATCAAGCACGTGCCGCTCGGCGTCGTCATGGTCATCGCGCCGTGGAACTACCCCTATCTCACGGCGGTCAACACGATCATTCCGGCACTGATGGCGGGCAACAGCGTGATCCTCAAGCATGCGGCGCAGACGTTGCTCGTCGGCGAGCGTTTCGCCCAGGCCTTTGTCAAGGCGGGCCTGCCGAAAGGTGTCTTCCAGAACATCGTTCTCAGTCACGCCCAAACCGAAAAACTGCTGGCTTCGGGGAAGATCGATCACGTGAATTTCACGGGTTCTGTCGGCGGCGGACGCGCTATCGAAAAGGCGGCGGCCGGTACATTCATGACGCTTGGACTTGAGCTGGGCGGCAAGGACCCGGCCTATGTACTGCCAAACGTCAACCTCGACCATGCGGTTGCCAATCTCGTCGATGGGGCCTTCTTCAATTCCGGCCAGTGCTGTTGCGGCATCGAACGCATCTATGTCCACGAGAATGTTTATGACCGGTTTGTCGATGGGTTCATCGATCTCACCAAGCAATATGTCGTCGGCAACCCGCTCGATGCGGCAACGACGATGGGACCGATGGCGCAGACCCGCTTTGCCGATCTCGTGCGCGAGCAGAAGGCGGAAGCCCTGCGCAAGGGGGCAAAAGCGCATGTGAACATGAGCGTTGCCAATGACAAGGCCGGTTCACCCTACCTTGCGCCGGAGGTGCTTACGGGTGTCGATCACCAGATGAGCGTGATGCGCGAGGAAAGCTTTGGTCCGATCGTCGGCATCATGAAGGTGCGCAATGACGAGGAGGCGGTGGCCCTGATGAACGACAGCCAGTACGGGCTGACGGCCTCGTTGTGGACGACCGACACGGATCACGCAGCGGATATCGGCGACCGGATCGAGACGGGCACGGTATTCATGAACCGTTGCGACTACATCGACCCGGCGCTGGTCTGGACCGGCGTCAAAGAGACCGGCAAGGGCGCGGCGATGTCGGCTATCGGCTATGGCAATTTGACTAGGCCGAAATCCTTTCATCTGCGTGAAGAGATTTAACGATCAGCATGACTGTTGTGCGTGGTTCGACAAGCTCACCATGAGGGAAGTGGTGGATCGCAAGATGTCAAGATCTGCAACGTTGGCGATTGCCGTTACAACACTCTACCTCCCTCATGGTGAGCTTGTCGAACCACGCACAGTAGTAGTTTCAACCTTTCTAGAGCTTTAAAAGAGACATGACATGAGCCAGCTTATTTCAAAATGGAACTATCCGACCACTGTCCGCTTCGGGGCGGGCCGCATCAAGGAATTGCCGGAAGTTCTGGAAGCGACGGGGATCAAGAACCCGCTGTTCGTCACCGATCCCGGCCTCGCCAAGCTGCCGGTGGTGGCGAGTACGTTGAAAATCCTCGACGATGCCAAAGTGCCGTACGGCGTGTTCTCTGAAGTAAAGCCCAATCCCGTCGAGTCCAATCTGACGGCTGGTATTGCGATCTTCAAAGAGGGCAAGCACGATGGCGTCATCGCTTTCGGTGGTGGTTCTGCTCTAGATCTCGGCAAGCTGATCGCGTTTCAAGCGGGTCAGACGCGCCCGGTGTGGGATTTCGAGGATGTCGGTGACTGGTGGACCCGCGCCAATAGTGCCGCCATCGCGCCGATCATCGCCGTGCCGACCACAGCCGGCACAGGCTCGGAAGTCGGCCGCGCCGGGGTCATCACCAATGAGGAAACCCACACGAAGAAGGTAATCTTTCATCCGAAACTCTTGCCGGCGATTGTCATCGCCGACCCGGAGCTTTCAGTCGGCATGCCGGCTTTCATAACGGCGGGTACGGGAATGGATGCTCTCGCGCATTGCCTGGAAGCCTATTGCGCGCCTGGCTATCATCCGATGGCGGACGGCATTGCTGTTGAAGGGGTCCGGCTGGTGTTCGAGAACCTGCCTAAAGCCTATGCCAATGGCAAGGATCTGACGGCGCGAGCCCATATGATGAGCGCAGCCGCAATGGGTGCGACCGCGTTTCAAAAAGGTCTCGGCGCGATCCATTCCCTGTCGCATCCGATCGGCGCGATCTATGACACGCATCACGGCATGACCAATGCAGTGTTCATGCCCTATGTGCTGGCTTTCAACCGCGATGCGGTGGAGGAGCGTATCGCGAGACTTGCCAGCTATATCGGTATCAAGGGCGGTTTCGACGGTTTCGCCAAAGCTGTGCTCAAGCTGCGCAAGGAGCTGAAGGTGCCGCACACGCTGCCAGGGCTGATCACCGACCTTGACATGACGAAGAAGCAGAAGGAACTGATTGCCGACATGGCTATCGTTGACCCGACTGCGGGCGGCAATCCGGTGAAACTGACCAAGAAGGCAGCGTTGAAGCTACTGAACGAAGCGATTGCAGGGTAGTTCCTGTAGCCCTGACCGAACGAAAAAGGGCGCTTTAACGGCGCCCCTTCTCGTTAGATGCATGATCGCAGCGGCTAATGCCCCAGAACCAGCAGGTCCTTGGCTGCCAGGCTAACCTTGACGTTCTCGCCCGGAGACGGTGGCGGGGCGCTCGGATTGTTGAATGTGTCGAACGACACGGTGTTCTCGCCTAACGAGGCCCGGATGCGGATGACCGAGCCGAGAAAATGCACGCTGTTGATCTTGCCGTCGAGTGTCGTTTCGCGCTTGTCAGTGGCTTCGCCAAGGCTGACAGCCTCCGGGCGAACCGCGAGCGAAATCTTGTCGCCGGTCTTGTGGCCGTTAAGGCGTGTCCGGTCGATTGCAATGTCCTTGCCATCAATCGTAATCGTGCCTGACCCTGCATCGCGAACAACGGCGTCGAGCGTATTGAGTGTTCCAACGAACGAGGCCACGAAACGCGAAGCTGGTTGATTGTAAATCTCGAAGGGGGCGCCAACCTGCTCGGCGTTGCCCTCATACATCACAACTATGCGGTCGGATATCGACAGTGCCTCTTCCTGGTCATGGGTGACGAAAATCGTGGTGATGCCAAGTTTGCGCTGGATCGCCCGGATTTCTTCGCGCAACGATACACGGATCTTCGCGTCGAGGGCGGAGAGCGGTTCATCGAGCAGCAGCACTTGCGGCTTCGTGGCCAGTGCTCGTGCAAGCGCCACGCGCTGTTGCTGACCGCCCGAGAGCTGGTACGGATAGCGCTCGGCAAGGTGGTCCAGTTTGATCAGCGACAGCATTTCATGCACCGTCGCGTCGATTTCGGCTTGTGGCCGCTTTGCCACCTTGAGGCCAAAGGCAACATTCTGCGCGACGGTCATATTGGGAAACAGCGCGTATGCCTGGAAAACCATGCCGATATTGCGCTGGTTCGGCTTGAGATTGACAACGTCCTTTCCGCCGATGCTGATCACGCCGGAAGTCGGCGTTTCGAAGCCGGCTACCATGCGCAGCACAGTTGTCTTCCCGCAGCCGCTGGGTCCGAGAAACGAGATGAACTCGCCCTTCTCGATGTTCAGGTTGAAATCATGAACAACGGTCGTGGCGCCGAAGCTCTTTTTCAAATGGCTGATGGTTAAGAATGACATTGTATGACTTCCGTTCAGCGCTTGGTCGCGGCGAGTGATTTGTTGAAGCGGGTAACGACCTGGATCAGGCCCATGCAAATCCAGGTAATGGCGAAGGCGATGACGGCCAGAGCCGCAGGCTCATAGGCGCGGTTGGCCCCGATAAGCTGCAGGAACGGACCGAACGCGGGCCTGTTGAGCAGAGCGGCCATGGTAAATTCGCCGATGACGATCGCGAATGTCAGGAATGCGCCGGAGAGCACTGCCACGAGGACATTAGGAAGGATGATGTTTGCCATGATGGTGACGCGGCTCGCACCAAGACTTTCCGCAGCTTCCGTCAAGGTTCTGATATCGATCGAGCCCAGGCCGGTGTCCACCGCCCGGTACATGTAAGGCAGTGCCAGCATCGTATAACCGAAAGCGAGCAGGATATTCGTTCCCATGGCCGAACCGGTCAACGGCAGGATGGAGGCGGTATTGTAAAGGCGGATATAGCCGAACACGACAACGATGGCCGGAATGACCAGCGGAAGCAGGGTGATGAATTCAAGAACGGGACGCCATGCCGGCAGGCGGAGGCGCACCCAATAAGCAGTCGGTACAACAAGAACGATACCGATGATGATCGTCACGATCGCCATGACGATCGAATAGCCGAACGTCTGCTGGAAACGCGGATCACTGAGGATCACCCAATAGGCATCGAGCGAATAGGCGCCGCGCCGCATGCGCAAAGAGAATTCAAGCGTGCCGAGCAGCGGTACGACAAAATAGATGATGCCGAAAGCGAGTGCGAGCCAGGACCAGATTCGGTTCGTTTTCATTTTAGCCACTTCTCGCTGCGGGCGCGCATCCAGATGTAGATTGCGTTGGAAACGCCGGTAATGACGATCATGCCGAAGGCAAGTGCATAGCCGAGGTGTGGATCTTGCAGCACATCACCGCGGATTTGCGCGAAGAGCACAATGGGAACGATGCTGAGAGACGATCCTGTCAGCGCGTAGGCTGTCGCGATGGCACCGAAGGAATTTGCAAAAAGCAGAAGGATTGTTCCGAGCAATGCCGGCCACAGGATCGGGAAGGCGACCATGCGCCAATATTGCGGGCCGGTAGCGCCGAGAATGAGTGCAGCCTCTTTCCATTCGCGCTTGAGCCCATCGAGCGCTGGCGTGATGATCAGGATCATCAAGGGAATCTGGAAGTAGAGATATGTGATGGTCAGGCCCCAAAAACTCAGAAGATTGAAGCCGTGGGCGTAAAGGTTGAAGCCGAACACATTGAACAGGAACGAGGTGACAAGGCCGGTGCGTCCAAGGGTGGCGAGGAAGGCAAAGGCCAAAGGAACGCCGGCAAAGTTTGATGCCACGCCGGAAAACGTCATCAACGGCGAACGGATCCAAGCCGGAAGTCCACCAAGCGTGATTGCAGCCGCGATGCAAAAGCCGATCAATGCACCGAGCAGAGCCGAGGCGAGCGAAATCTTGATCGATATCCAGTAGGCCGCCATGATCGACGGCTGGAAAAGATTGGCGATGTTGGCGAGGGTGAGGTTACCCTCATTGTCTTGAAACGCGCCTGCGATGAGATAGATCGTCGGCCATATCAAAAACAACACGGCGAAGATAATGAACGGCATAACGCCGAGCCAGTCGAGCGACATGCGTCTGCGCTCGATTGCCGGGACGGGGACCGGAGGCAATGCGCCGGGTTCTGAAATCGCACTCATCGTTTTCGTTACCGCATTCTTGGGTAAGATATAGCTGCCGCCGGCAAACTGCCAGGCAATCAATCCGGAAGCGGCTTGTCACGTCACGTCGTAAATTTTATTGCGCGCAATGCGCTTTGACAGAACCAAATCCCCGCGGCGAGTGCCACGGGGATCCGATCGGTCAGGATTTACTTCACGTTGGCGCCAACAACCTTGTCCCAATCCTTGGTGATGACTTCCTTGGCGGCAGCCTGTTCATCGAGGGTCGGGAAGATCGCCTTTTCATAGGCAGCTGCAGGAGGCAGCTTGTCGAGCAGTTCCTTCGGGATCTTGTTGTTCTTGGCAAGATCGTTGAAGCGGATCGGGTGGCAGTAACCCTTGAGCCAGGTCAGCTGACCTTCATCCGAGTAGAGATATTCCATCCAGAGCTTTGCCGCATTTGGATGCGGTGCAAAAGCACTGATCGCCTGAACGTAGACACCGGCGACAACGCCGGATGCAGGTACGATAACCTCAACCGGAGGATTGCCCTTCAGCGTGTCGCGGCCCGAAAGTGCGTTGTAATCCCAATTGATTATGATCGGGGTTGCACCCTGGGCAAGCGTACCGGACTTGCCAATGACCGGAACAAAATTACCGGCCTTGTTCATGTCTGCGAAATACTTCAAGCCGGCGGTTCCAGCATCGGCGCCAGCCTTGGCACCAGTCGATGCACCAGCAGCCGCAACGGCAAGAATGGCCTGGTTCGATGCGCGGGGATCACCTGCGAGAGCAACGGTGTTTGCATATTCCGGCTTGAGCAGGTCAGCCCAATCCTTCGGTACGTTCTTGACGATATCCGTGTTTACCTGGAACGACAGAACACCATAATAGTCGCCATACCAATGGCCGTCGGCATCCTTGACGTTGTCCGGGATCGAGTCCCAGGTCGATACCTTGTAAGGCATCGTCAGGCCGTCTTTCTTGGCCGATGGACCGAAAGCAAAGCCAACATCGATAACGTCAGGCGCTTGTGGGCCCTTGTTGTCCTTGTTTGCCTTGATTGCTTCGATCTCGTCGCCAGAACCGGCATCAGGATTGAGTTCGTTTACCTCAAGGCCATACTTGGCCTTGAAACCAGCTACGACATCGCCGTAAGCGCACCAGTCATGTGGCAGCGCGATCGTTGTCAGTGAGCCTTCTTTCTTTGCAGCAGCAACCAGCTCGGCCGGTGCGTCCGCGAATGAAATTGTCGTGCTCGCGAACAGCACAGCTGTCGACAGCGCAAGCAAGCGTTTTGAGTAACCAACCATTTTGAAAACCCCTATTGAGCGATACGTCATTGGCTCTGTTTCGACGTTCAGCAACCCCGATATAGGTGTCTCGTGTCAGTTGGATGACAGACACGTGACGTGCTGATGAACAGACTTTTCCTGAGCAGTAAGGCCAAGTGAACCACTTTTTTGGCGGCTTAGCAATTCAACCAAATGGTAAATCTGCAGCGAGTGCAACGGTGACAGCCATTGGCCCAATAACGACAAAAATAGAGTTGGCCGCGCCAGCTCGGCGGATAACAGCTGTCGCATTTTTCAAGCTGCGACATTGCTGTCTGGAAGGCCGAACGTCGAGGAATACGATAGAGATTAGGGGGCTAAGCGTTTCGGGCAGAATCTTGCAGAATGACTACGACGAGCGGCGGCGCATCCTTAGTGACCGCCACCACCGCCTCCAGCTGGAGCGCCCGGCTTCCGCATCATCACAGCGAAGACCGCGAGCGAAGCAAACAATATGGTCAGGATGTAGAAAACATCCATGAACGAGAGCAGCGATGCCTGCAAGTGAACCATGCCGGAAATCTTGGCAAGGGCCGTCGCACTGCCATCAAGCCCATGCGATGCGAAATTCTTGCTCATCGACGCCATCATGTCTTCCGCTTCCGGATTGCCCCAATGCACGCTTTCAGAAAGACGGGCATAATGCATGGCACCGCGGTCGGTCAGAATCTGGTTGATGACCGCGAGGCCCACGGCACCGCCGAGGTTGCGCATCAAATTGAACAGGCCAGAGGCATTCTTCAGCCGGGCAGGGGGCAGAGTTCCGAGTGCAAGGTTGTTGATAGGCACCATGCACAGCATCAATGACACGCCGCGGAAGATTTGCGGAATCAGCAGTTCGTAGAAATCCCAGTCCGCCGTCAGATGGGTCATGGTCCAGGTGCCTGCGCCAAAGCCAAGGAAGCCGATCATGATCATGATACGCGGATCCATGCGGCTGGAGAGGAAGCCGGCCACTGGTGCTGTCAGGAACATGCAGAGACCGCTGACGAAGAGCGCTTCACCGATCATCAGGGCATCGTAGCCCCTGACCTGGCCGAGATAGACCGGATAGACATAGGTCAATCCATAAAGGCCAATGCCAAGCACGAACGAAAAAGCCGAACCGAAGGCAAAGTTGAGGTTCTTGAACGCAAAGAGATCGACGATCGGCTGTTCCGCCGTAAAGGCGCGGTAGAAGAAGGTGATGCCACCGAGCACCATGACGATGGCGCAATAATAAACAGCGTTGTCCTGCAGCCAGTCATTGCGTGGGCCTTCTTCGAGAACGTATTCGAGCGAGCCAAGAAAGGCTGCCATGGCGGCAAGGCCCCACCAGTCGAACTTGTTGAGAAGCGAGCGGTCGCCCTTGTCGAAATCGATCAACTTCCATGCGGCAATCGCCACAATGATGCCGGGGATAACATTGACGAGAAAGAGCCAGTGCCAAGAGAAGGCGTTGCTCAGATAGCCACCAACCGTCGGTCCGATGGTCGGGGCGAGCGTTGCTACGAGGCCGATCATCGGCGAGACGATCGAGCGTTTCGATGGCGGGAAGATCGTGAAAGCGGCGGCAAAGACGCTTGGGATCATGCCACCGCCGATGAAGCCTTGAATGGCGCGGTAGACAATCATCTGATCGATGTTCGTTGCCGTGGCACAAAGCACGCTGGCGGCAGTGAAACCAGCCGCCGAAACGGAAAAGAGGATGCGTGTCGAAACCAGTCGGCCGAGGAAGCCAGACAAGGGGATCATGATGACTTCGGCGATCAGATAGGATGTCTGAACCCACGAGATCTCGTCGGAACTTGCGCTCAACCCTGCCTGGATCTCGGCAAGCGACGCCGAGACGATCTGGATATCGAGAATGGCCATGAACATGCCGAACACCATCGCCAGAAAGGCGATGGCTTTCTTCGGATCGATATGTTCGTCCGGAACAGCGGGTGCCCCGGGACCTCCGATCGTTGTGGCTTTCGACATGATCTTCGACCCGTCAGGAGTTCGGATTACTGCTTGGGTGTCGTGCGGGTATCAACATCGACGACCACGCTCAGGCCGGCCTGAAGCTTGCCACTTGACAGGGCATCGGCGGGCAGGGCGATACGAACCGGCACGCGCTGAACGACTTTGGTGAAGTTACCCGTAGCGTTTTCCGGTGGGAGCAGCGAGAAGACAGCGCCTGAAGCCGGGGCGATGGAGGCGACAGTGCCTTCGAATTTATCACCGGACAG
Organism: Phyllobacterium trifolii; assembly: GCF_014192095.1. Taxonomy (GTDB): domain Bacteria; phylum Pseudomonadota; class Alphaproteobacteria; order Rhizobiales; family Rhizobiaceae; genus Phyllobacterium; species Phyllobacterium trifolii. Next base: position 292,237 of record NZ_JACHXN010000004.1, on the reverse strand, counting down.
GGCATCGACCGTTACCTGAACTTTCTGGCCAACAACGATGTCACGCAGCTGCGTTTCCTTGTAGTTCGCGTCGATATAGAGCGCGTTTACCGGAACAAGAGCGGCGAGACGCTGGCCGGGGCTGACGAGATCGCCTGTCTTGGCTGCGAGATTGCCGATAACCCCATCGACAGGAGCGCGGATGACGGTAAAGCCAAGATCGCGGGCAGCTTTGTCCTTGGCAAGTTCAAGCGACCGAATGGAACCTTCGGCTTCCTTGTACTGGGCCTCGAGCACGCCGACATTGGCATCAGCGGCTGCAATCTGTGCATCGGCGGAGGCGATATTTGCCTTTGCCTGATCAAGAGCCGCTGTTGCATCATCGAGTTGAGACTGCGAGGCAAAGCTTGTGGCATGGAGTTGCTTGGCGCGCACAGACCCTGCCTGCGCATTGGTCAAGACGGCTTGCGCATTGAGCTTGCCGGCCTGCGCCTGCTGCAGCGAAGCTTTGGCGGCAACGATCTGCGCATTGATGCGATCGAGTGAGAGCTTTTCCGTCGCGATTTGAGCCTCAGCCTGCTCTTCGGCGATCGTATAGTCGCCATTATCCAGCGTTACCAGCGGATCGCCAGCCTTCACGCGCTGATTGGCAACCACATCGATTCTGTCGATATAGCCGGTGACTTTCGGAGCAATCGCCGTTATGTCACCCTGGATATATGCGTCATCGGTCGAAACCATGAAGCGGCCTGTGGTCCAGTATTCATAACCATACCAGCCGCCAGCGCCTATTGCCGCGACAATCAATATGGGCAATATGAAGCGCTTGGCCGAACGCTTGGGTTTGACGGGCGCTTGGGCGGCAACTTCAGGCTGCGGTGCTTCTGTTACAGGAGCATCGGGCTTTGCTGGTGCTTCCGCTTTTGAAGCAGGAGCCGGGGCTGGAAACTGACGGATTTCAGCTTCATTCTTGGCGTTCGACGCAGACATATGAGGCTCTTTCTACGGATGTTCACTCTGGAAAGTGATAGAACCAATCGGTTCGATGATTGACATAGCGCAAATGAGAGAGCATATCAAGTGCATCGAACCGATTGGTTCGAAAAAGAATCGAAAATGAGGAAACGAGATTAAAATGTCATCTACGAAGGCGTCCCACGTGTCATCGATAAAGGCTTCTGCCTTGGAAGCGGTGATACCTGTGGACGAGCGGCAGGGACGATTGGCAGCTGGTCAAGATCCAGCCAAGCGCCAGCAAATCCTTGAAGGCGCCGACCGCGTTTTCTCGCAGATGGGCTTCGATGCCGCGAGCATGAACGATATAACGCGTGAAGCAGGCGTGTCGAAGGGGACGATTTATGTCTATTTCGATAGCAAGGAAGAACTTTTCATGGAGCTCTGCTTTGCCTATCGCGACAAGCTGTTCAGCGGCATTTATTCTGCGCTGGAAGACCACCATGACTTGCGTGACGCGCTTATTGCTTTTGGTACGGCATTGTCACTCAAGGTCACGTCCGATGTTGTCATTCGGGCGCAACGGGTGGTCATCAGCGTTGCCGAGCGCATGCCCTCGATGAGCCAGAGCTTTTATGAGAATGGTCCAAAGCGGGGACAGGCTCTTTTGAGGGCGTTTCTTGACAAACATGTTGCTGCGGGCGATCTCGATATTGAAGATACCGAGCTTGCTACCTACCAGCTATCCGACCTGATGGTAACAGGTATGCTGAGACGCCGGCTGTTTGGATGCATGGATAATCCGCCATCGGAGGAGCAGATACGCAAGACCGTAACGTCTGGCGTCGATATGTTCCTCAAGGCCTACAAGAAACAGTAATCTCGTTATGCCGTGCCGCAATTGGCACAGACGCCACGGATTTCAATCGTCGTCTTTGACTGCTTGAAACCATTGCTGTTAGTCCATTCGCGGACGCGGCCGGTGATTATATCATCCGAGAATTCCGAGACCTGGCCGCATTTCTCGCAAATGGCAAAGGCGATCATCCCGTGGCCGTGGCTATGGGTATGAGGATGCGCACAGGCGACGAATGCGTTGATGCTCTCGAGCCGGTGAATCATGCCGTAGTCGAGCAACTTGTCTAGCGCGCGATAGACCTGCAGCGGGGCGCGGAAGCCATCATTTCGCAGCTGGTCGAGGATCGTATAGGCGCTAAGCGGCCCATCGGCGCGAGCCAACGCGTTGAAAACCAGCGATTGGTTTTTTGTCAGCTCTTGCGTAGCGGTCATTGCCCGATTGGCTCCTCGTTGATCCATAACACATAGGAAAGATTTGTCTTTTCCGCCAGTGGATACATTAATTTTCCCATCTTCTCGAATTCGCCATTGTTGACAAATGTAATAACATCACATATCGAAATGCTCAACTTCAAGATGTGGCTGTCCGATGACTGAATCTTGCCTGACCTTTCACGATCTGACGCTTGGCTATCACAGGCATCCAGCCGTTCATCACTTAAGCGGCGGCGTTCGCCGCGGCTCCCTGACAGCGGTCGTCGGCTCGAACGGATCGGGCAAGTCGACGCTGATGAAGGGAATTGTCGGCGTTCTCAAGCCGATGTCCGGCTCATGCGTTGTCGAAAAAGATGTGCGGATCGCCTACCTGCCGCAACAATCCGAACTCGACCGGTCTTTCCCGGCGCGCGTGATCGATCTCGTCTCGCTTGGCTTGTGGCCGAAGCGTGGCCTGCTCGGCAGATTTACAGCGGAAGACCGCGAGAATGTCTCGAAGGCGCTGATGAGTGTTGGATTGGCGGGCTTCGAAAAACGTCCGGTTGACACGCTGTCTGGTGGGCAGTTGCAGCGCGCATTGTTTGCGCGGGTGCTGGTGCAGGATGCGGATCTTATTCTGCTTGATGAGCCATTCAATGCGATCGATGCCAAGACCGTTAGCGACCTGATCGATCTGATCAAGCGCTGGCACGGCGAGAACCGTACGATCATGGTCGTTGTACATGATCTCGATCTTGTTCGTGAGCATTTCCCGGAGACGCTGCTTCTGGCGCGCAAGCCGATCGCCTGGGGTGCGTCACGCGAGACGCTCCGCGCCGACAATTTGTTGCAGGCCAGACAATTTCACGAGGCTTGGGAAGAGGGCGCGCCCTGGTGCGAGAATGATGCTGCCCATGGTCATGCGCACGATCACGCTCATCCGCATGTTGGTCATCATCACGCCGACGATCATCATACCGCGGCCCAGACATCTCTCAAGAGGGGCGCCGCTTAGACCATGTATGAGTATCTCATCGCGCCCTTTGTCGACTACAGCTTCATGCAACGCGCGCTTGTTGGCTCGCTGGCACTGTCGCTCGGTTCCTGTCCGGTTGGCGTTTTCCTGATGCTGCGGCGCATGAGCTTGACCGGCGATGCGATGGCGCATGCCATCCTGCCGGGCGCGGCGGTGGGTTTTTTGCTTTATGGGCTGCAGATCGTGCCCATGACCATTGGCGGACTGGTCGCCGGTGTCATCGTCGCACTAGGCGCGGGTGCGGTATCGCGCTTCACGATCCAGAAGGAAGACGCCTCCATGGCCGCTTTCTACCTGATATCGCTGGCGCTCGGCGTTTTAATCGTGTCGCTGCGCGGATCGAATGTCGATCTGATGCATGTGCTGTTCGGGACCGTTCTCGCGCTCAACAATGAGGCGTTGAGCCTGATCGGCATGATCTCGGCGATCAGTGTAGTTACCCTCGCGATCTTCTGGCGCGGGCTTGTCGCGGAATGTCTCGACCCGTTGTTCCTGCGCTCTGTCAGCCGCATTGGCACGCCCGTGCACTTCATCTTTCTGGCGCTGGTGGTGATCAACCTCGTTGGCGGGTTCCAGGCCCTTGGTACATTGCTTGCCGTCGGGCTGATGATGCTCCCCGCTGCAGCAGCGCGTTTCTGGACGTCGCGGGTCGGGCCGATGTGCGCGCTGGCCATCGTCATTGGCTGCGTATCCTGCGTAGGCGGGCTGCTAATCTCCTACCACTATTCCGTGCCTTCCGGGCCGGCCATCATCCTGTCCGCCGGGGCCATCTATCTCGGATCGATTCTCGTCGGGACACGCGGCATCGTCAACAGCCGGCTGCGCCCCTATCGCCACAGAACAGCTTAGCACAGAAGGAAAACGCTATGATGAAGGCCCTTAAACTCGCCACGGGATTGAACGTTATACTATTACTGACCGCCAGTTACTCCCAGGCATCGGCGGAAGCCTTGAAGGTTGTCTCCAGTTTCACGGTCATATCCGACTTTGCCAAAAATGTTGGCGGCGACAAGATTTCACTGACGACGCTGGTTGGGCCGGACGGCGACGCCCACGTCTATGAACCGAAGCCGTCCGATGCGGTGGCGGTGGCCGGGGCAGATGTGGTATTGGTAAACGGCCTGCATTTCGAAGGCTTCTTGCCGCGCCTCGTTGAGGCGAGCGCCACCAAGGCTCCCATCGTCGAACTGACCAAGGGCGTCGAGCCAATCAAGAGCGCCGAGGAGGATCATGATCACGGGGCCGGTGAAGCTTCGGCAACCGAGGAGCACGGCGCATACGACCCGCACGCCTTCCAGTCGATCCGCAATGCCAAGATCTATGTCCAGAATATCGTTGACGCTTTCTGCACGGCGGACGCAACCGACTGCGACAGCTACAAGGCCAATGCGGCGGCTTATACAAAGAAGCTCGACGCCACAGAGGCGGAAGTAAAGGCGGCTATTGCCTCGATCCCGGAGTCAAAACGCCTGATTATCACGTCGCATGACGCATTCGGCTATTTCCAGCATGAATATGGCCTGAAATTCCTGGCTCCCGAGGGAATTTCGACTGACTCGGAAGCATCGGCTGCAGATATCGTTGCACTGATCAAACAGGTCAAGGAAGACAAGGCATCGGCAATCTTCGTCGAGAACATCACCAATCCGCGTCTGATCGAGCAGATCGCCAGCGAAACCAAACTAAACGTCGGCGGTACGCTGTTCTCGGATGCGCTTTCCAAGCCTGACGAAGGTGCAGCAACTTATATCGACATGATGCACCACAATATCGCGACGTTCAAAAAGGCCATTCTCGGCAGCTAACTAACGACGGCAACTGCCGCATCATTGCCAATCTTGACGCGTTCGTCTGTTAGTGACACTAAAGTCTCGTCGGATGCAAATTCGTGGGGCGAAGCATGTCGGATGGGGAAGGTACAATGACGCTACCTGTCGATCGAGCGCGCGTCAGGTGGCTGACAAGGACGCTGCAGTTTGGTCTGTTAGCAACACTCTCGTCCGCCACGGCGTCCATCGCTGCGGACAAGCCGGCAGTCACGACGGTCGAAGAGAACCCGGGCTGGATTGTAACCTTGGGTGCCGGAACCGAATACGGGCCGACGTTTGAGGGGTCGGGAGACAATGACTTTAGCTTTGTACCGAATTTCGATATCCGCCGGGCCAACGAACCAGCGGGTTTGAGCGCTCCAGACGACAGCATCGATTTCTCCTTGATAGAGCTTGGCGGGCTTGAACTTGGACCCGCCGCCAATATCAGAGGCAGCCGTTCCCACACAGATGTGCACGGCGTGCACGAAATCGACTGGAGCGTCGACGTAGGTGCCTTTGGACAATATTGGCTTATCGACAACCGGCTGCGAATACGAGCCGAAGCCCGGCAGGGCGTTCAGAGCGATGACGGTTTTGTCGCGGATTTTGCGGTCGATTGGTTCCAGCCGGTTGGCGACAAGTTTCTGCTCTCGGCAGGTCCCCGGGCCTCGTTCGCCGATGCGACGTACATGGAAAACAGTTTCCGCGTAAGTAGTGCCGAAGCACTGGATAACGGTAGCCTGAGCGCATTCTCGCCGGACGCAGGGTTCAAATCCGTTGGCTTTGTTGTTGGTGCGACCTATCAGATCAATCCCAAAACGAGTTTGCTGGTCTACGATAAATTCGACAGGCTGGTCGGTGATGCTGCTGACAGCCCGATTGTTACCGACATTGGATCGCCTAATCAGAATACGATCGGCATTGTTCTGAGCCGTTCCTTCCATATCGGATTTTGATCCTGGGTCACGGTGCCGGGAAAAGCGCTTGAAGATTCCTCGCTGCATTTAACTCGTCGTCACGAATGTAGTTCCTCGTTATGGGAACAGCAGTATTGCGCTTGGCTATCTGAATCTGGAATACGACAAGATCCTCATATCGGAACGCTGCCTCGGCCGCAGCCAGATAAAACTCCCACATCCGGCAGAACCGTTCGTCATAAAGCGCTTTGGCTGCCTCGCGCTTCGCCATGAAACGCTCCCGCCAGATTTTGAGCGTGGAGGCATAGTGGAGCCTCAGTACCTCCACGTCGGTGACGATCAATCCGGCTTTTTCGATGTGCGGAACAATTTCGGAGAGCGAGGGAATATACCCGCCCGGGAAAATGTACTTGCTCAGCCACGGTGTGGTGAAGCCTGGCGTGGACGAACAGCCGATCGTGTGGAGAACCATGACGCCATCATCATCAAGCAGTCTTGCGCATGTTTTGAAGAATGTCGCGTATGACGCGGCGCCGACATGTTCGAACATGCCGACCGAAACAATTCTGTCGAACCGGCCTTTCAGGTGGCGATAGTCCTGCAGCTCGAATGAAACACGATCGTCCATCTGGTCCAACGATGATCGCGCATATGCAAGCTGTTCTTCGGACAGGGTTATTCCCAGTACTTCGCCGTTCGTCACCCTTGCACCGATATGCCGCGCAAGACCGCCCCAACCGCAGCCGATATCCAGAACCCGCTGATGCGGTTCGGGCAGGAGTTTAGCCGCCAGATGCCGCTTCTTCGCCAATTGTGCTTCCTCAAGCGACTGATCGGGATGTTCGAAATAGGCGCAGGAATATTGACGGTCCACGTCAAGAAACAGCTCGTAAAGCCGACCGTCGAGATCATAGTGATGTGCGACATTGCGCTTCGAACGGCCGGGCAAGTTGGGCTGCTTCAGCTTGCGGAACCTGGCGCGCAGAGCGTCTATGAAACGCGCTGGCCAAGGATGAGTGGTGTTCTGGGCTTCACGCAACAGCAGTGCGATGAAGTCATAGATGGAGCCCTCATCGACGATAAGACGGCCATCCATGAAAAGCTCGCCAAGCCGCATATCTGCGTCGGCCAAAAGGGCCCACTGTGCCCGGCTATCGGTAAACCTCACCGATACCGCGGGCCCGCTGCCATCTCCGAATGACAATCTTTTGTTCTTCGAAGTCGTGACAGTCAGGCGACCTGTGCTGACGATGCGAAGAAGCGCAGCATGCAATGCACGATCGGCAAGTGCCGATGGCGTTGTGTGCCTGCCGGAAGTGGAGTTTTGGAACTGGACCTGGGTCATCGTCTGGCTCGCATTGTCGTAACTGGCGGGAACTTGATTTGTTGCGTGTTTTGCTGAGGGCTGCTGCGTCCGGAGGCTGTCCCGATCAGCCACACACCGCCAAGTATGAGCGCGCTTCCAATCAACTGAAGCACAATGATCTGTTCCCGGAAATAAAGCCAACTCGACAGGAGGACCAGCACGTAACTTAAAGCAGAAAGCGGAAACGCCTTGCTCAGATCAAGCTCCGACAGCACCTGCATCCAGATCAGGAAACAAACGATTTCAACTGCAATGGCCGCAAGGAGCCAGGGCGATGCAAGCGATCCGGAAAACCAACCGCTGGCATGACCACTCACTGCATCGGCAGCAAGCTTGATGAAAATCTGAAACAACGTGTTCAGCACCGGAATGGCGAACCAGGAAAGGCGCTGGCCGTTCATGAAGACGCTCCCTTAGGCTCGTCTACGCCAAACATCGGCGATACAAGTGTGAGCAACCATTGGACGGCCCTGTTCCGATGCTTGAAATACATTGTGTTTGCAGTGAGCCTGCTGCCGAGCCGCAGTTTGTTTTCGTAGTAGGCCTGACCGCTCTGATAGCGGGCAACGCGGTGGTCGATGCAATACCGCAGATTGGCGAACCAGCTTAGATAATAAAGATCGTAGGCACGCCCTTCCTCTCCGTCCATGCAGAAGAACTTGTCGATCAGCGTGCTTTCGTTGTGAACGAGAATGTTAGCCGCCAGCAGCTTGTCTTCTGCAAAATACAAGGTGCAGAATGACTTCCCGGACATACGGTCGAGAATGCCGGCAAAATACGCCGCGGTGAGAGCTTCGAACTGCCATTCACTCCGGTTTCGTGTCGCATTATAAAGAGCCAAGACACGCGGCATGACGTCTGCCAGTTCGGTTCGTGTCTCGATCCTGATGCGATCAAACGATTTCAGTTTCCGGCGCATGTCCTTGCGGGTTCCAGAGGACAAGCGGCTCAGATAGCTTTCGATGGAGTGAAAATCGACATCAAGACAAGCTGTCGGAAGCCCGGGAATGGAAGCGAAACCTGATTGCGCGAATACCGGCGCAAACGCCGGCGCACACGGTTCAGGAATATCCTTTACGCCCCGCAGGGAACAACCTTCATCGTCCGCGTGCTTCTCGAACCCGGCAATAAGTCTTGCCAACAAATCAGGCTGGCGTTCCGGAGGAACGTTGGCACAAAAGCCTGGCTTGCCAGTTTCCGTACAGGGCGAGCCAAGACACGCGAGCTTCAACGTGAGGATACCGGGAAGGAAGCCTCGCATCCGACGAATGAAACGGCGCACAGGTCCTGCTTCCAACGTCGTCTCAAGCTGGTAACTGGTAATGAACGCCGGCATGGCGGCGACCACTATCCCGTTCTCAATTACCGTTACATAGCGCCAGGCGAAACCTTCGATCCCGGCCTCTTCGATTGCGAGAAGGCAATCGAAATCTTCGACCTCATCTTCGAAACAGGCATTCCACGCTTCCTTGCCGACTTCCCGGATGGAATTCACAACGCGCGTTTGTACGAGCGGGTTGTCTTTCGCCGGTAACCTTGTCCCGCGGAGCGTCGATTCAGAGACGGTCTGAAACATGGCTCACTCCAAAATAATCGGCAGTAAGATTCGCGACCTGCCTGTGCTGCCGATCGAGATGGATCATGTGATAGCTGTCATTGATCCAGCGAAGCTCGTTCGGGGCCCCGATATGGTCACTGATATAGCGGGCATGGGCAGGGCTGCTGAGATCATCCTCCCTTGAATGCAGGATGAGCGTTGGCGTCATCATATGCGGCAGCTCGCGCTTGAGCGCTCTTCCGAGGCGATACATCTCGACCAGGCCTTTGCCGGGGAATTTCTCGATTACGCCCTCTTTGGACATGTTTTCCATCATCCGGCGCATACGCTGGTCTTTGACGCCGAGTGCCGAAGTCTCGTTGAAATTCAGGCGATCCAAGAATGGGACATGTGCCAACCAGGTGATGTTGCGCGACAGCAACGGGTAATAGAACGGCACATTCCAGCCGTCATAGAGGAAGCATGGAGAGTAAATCGCCACGGCCTTGAGCATTCCGGGCTGCTCGTGGGCAGCCAGAAGCGCCAGCTTGCCACCGACGCAGATGCCGGCAGCAAATATCTCGTTCGTATAGGCGGTCAACTGCTCCACGGCCTGCTCGACACTTCCCAGCCAATCCTGCCAACGCGTGCCGCGCAACCTGTAGACATCGCCACCATGACCGGCGAGAAGCGGTGCATAGACCGTATAGCCCCGACGATTCAGTTGTCGCGCCACAAGCCGCATTTCCGTGGGTGCACCAGTCAGACCATGCACAAGAAGGACGCCTTTACCGTTGGTGCCCTCCATGAAATATCCAAAAGGGTCAGCGATCTGCATTCGATATTTCCAACTCGCGGTTTTCCTTAGCCATGAATCCCAGCGCGTGGCACGTGCTGATGACGTGGACCCCGGCTTCTTCTTGCTGGTCCGCGATCTGTTCGTGGAAGGAGCGGAGTTTTGTCCAATGTGTGCGCGGACGATAATGATGCTCGGCGTGGTAACCGTTGCCGAACCACAGCCAGTTGTAGAAACGATTGTGACTGCTGACCCCCCACGCTATCGGTTCTTCCGGATCGCCGTGAAGATGCTCGTAATAGCCGTTGAGCGACGACAGGCAATTGCCAAAATAGTAGAATGGCACGAAGAACAGGACAGCCCGCCAGTCATAGATCAAAGCGAGACCGACCACGCCAAAGAACGCGTAAAGCTCGAAGCGGCCCCATTTCGCGTCGAACGGCCGAGTGCGGGCAATGCCTCTGTGAATGTCGCCGATATCGTCGCGAAAAAAGCTGAGGAATGTGTAGCTCCAAACGTTCTCCGGTTCGCCGTTTTTGCCGTGTCTGTAAATCGACAACCAATCGATTGTCTCACCCTTTTCATTCGGCTTGTCGCTGTTGCCGGAATGATGGCGCATATGGATCCAGTGATAGTAGGTCTGCGAAAAACCGATCGTGATCGATTCCAGCAGACTGAAGGCATAGTTCAGCTGGCGCGCGGCAAAATAGGGTGTGTGAATGAAATTGTGGGAGATGCTGTTGATATTCCACGAGATCGAGACAGCGTAGACGCACCCCAGAACTAAGGACAACCACAGCGGGCGGCTGTGAAATCCGGCGATGAGGTAGATATTGAAGAATAGGTGAGCGACTGCCGCGATAACGGGAGCGGCATCCCATTTGGTGTGTTTGAAGAGTTTCATAGTCCTGTTGCTCCAACGCACGTCACGCCGGCCGTGATGAGAAGAACTCCAGCCGCGTGACGCAGATTGACGTGTTCCTTGAAAAAGCAGGCTCCGGCGACAACGATGACGACATAGCTCAGCGCCATCATTGGAAAGGCGATGGACAGCGGCACGTGTTCGAGCACCATCATCCATGCGAACAGCTCCACTGCCCAAAAGACAATTCCCACCCAGGTGGCGGGTTTCACCAGTGCCTGACGAAGCGTCGAAGCGTGCGCGGCCTGTTTGAAACAGACCTCACGCGCCATTTCCGCAACAATGCAAAAACTGATCAGCGCCACCATTGGCAGGGTCAGGGTGCCGCTCATGACATGGCCTGCGAAAGAATTTCGAGAAGGGCGTGATTGCCTGCGGAGTTGATGTTGGTCGCAAGACGCGCATCCGAGGGGCGTCGGGGCTGATCCAGCAGAATCTCGCCGTGCTTCATCAGCATCGTCCATAACCCGCCGCCATAAGCGGGAAATGAGTAGTCGCCGGTGACATCTGCACCGACAATGCGGTGGCGGCAGCCTATCTCACTTATCAAATTCAGAAGATATGGCAGCCTCATGCTGCCTTGATCCCAGTTTGTGACCGCATCAGTGTGAGCCAGCACATCCTTGTCGATCGTCAGATAGACGGCTTCAGTCTCAATCCGTGACAAGAGGCGATCGACGAAATTTTGCTCACCAATAGCGGCAATGGTGTTCCAGCTGAGCGAGCCGGAATCCTGCTGGTAGCTCGACCCCGACCCATATTCCTTTTTGACCCTGCTCGGTGGGTGATCGTAGGGATAGAGCTCAAGCTTGCCTTTTTTGAGCAGCGAAAGATTTGCTCCCTTCCGTTCAGGCTTCTTCAGGTCATCGCTGCATACGCCGACAGTGATGACCTTGCGAACCTGGGAATGTTCCAATGCCCTGTTGACCCATGAGCCGCAATGGATGCCATCCTTGAAATGAACCCAATCGGGATGGTTGTCGAAATGGATTACCGTGGCCGGCTTTCCATCCTTTTCGAGGGCAACGTCGAGCAGCAGCGCAGTGACGTGATGAAAATCACCCGACCCCATGAAACACAGGTGCGCATCCTTTCTCCGCAGCATCCTGCGCGCGAGCTTGGTCCGAACGGCATGCAAATCAGGGTTTTTGCCCCAAAGCCTGATCGCCCGCCCTTCATTCTCAGCCTGTAACTCGTACGCGCCAGCGTTCAGGCAGGCGCGGATGAAGTCGGGCTGCAACTCAAGCGCATCATCGAGATGGAGGAGCAGAAGTTGCATCGGCCTATCGTTTCGAAGCCCTGATAAAAAGCTGATCCAGCAGCGTCAGGGCAAGATCTATCTCTTCGCGGCTGATCAGGAGGTTGGGGGCAAGGGTGATGACATTCTTGTGGTAACCGCCAACATCCAGCACGAGACCGTACATGTTCGTGCCGACACTTAGATCACCCTTCATCCCCTCGTCGCAAAGCCAGTCCATCGTCGACTTGTCCGGGGTGAACCCATCCTCAGTGCATATTTCGACACGCAAGGCGAGGCCGAGGCCATCCACATCGCCGATGATCCGGTGGCGTTTCTGCAGCTCCTTCAGTCCGTCGAGAAAGTAAGCGCCTTTCTCGATGATAGTCGCACCGAAATCCTCTTCCTTGAGCATTTTCATGGTTTCCAGTGCTACGGCGGTTCCCATCGGGTTGCTGGCGAAGGTAGAATGCGTTGAACCTGGAGGGAAAATACCTGGGTTGATTATTTCTTCCTTCGCCCAGACGCCCGAAAGCGGATTGAGACCATTGGTGATTGCCTTGCCGAAGACGAGGATGTCCGGGCTGACACCGAAATGTTCGATCGACCACATCTTGCCCGTCCGGTAGACGCCCATCTGGATTTCATCGACCACAAGCATGATCCCATGCTGATCGAGCACCTGCTTGAGCTCCTTGAAGAAGTTCATGGGAGGAATGACATAGCCGCCAGTGCCCTGGATGGGTTCGACATAGAAGGCGGCAAACTCCGCCTTGCCCGCCTTGGGATCCCAGACGCCGTTATATTCGCTCTCGAACAGGCGGGCGAACTTCTGCACGCATTGGTGGCCGTATTCTTCTTTGCTCATGCCTTTCGGGCCACGGAAATGATAGGGAAATTCAATAAACTGCGCGCGCTCGCCGAAGTGCCCGTAACGACGCCGATAGCGATAGCTCGACGTGATCGCCGAGGCACCAAGCGTGCGCCCGTGATAGCCGCCCTCGAAGGCGAACATCAGGCTCTTTCCGCCTGAATAGTTGCGCACGAGTTTCAGCGAATCCTCGATGGCCTGCGAGCCGCCGACATTGAAATGAACCCGTCCTTTCGTGCCGAATTTCCGTTCTGCGTCTTGAGCAATCATGGCCGCTAGTTCGACCTTTTCCCTGTGCAGATATTGCGATGCCACCTGAGGCAGCGTGTCCAGCTGCCGATGTGCGGCGGCGTTCAGGCGCGGGTTGCGGTAACCAAAATTAACCGCCGAATACCACATCTGCAGATCAAGGAACGGCGTACCCTTGCTGTCGTAAAGGTACGAGCCTTCGCACGATTCGAAAAAGCTCGGCTCCTGGGCGTAATGGACCGTATCGCCGTGAGAACAATAGGTTTCCTCAAGCAGACGCAATTCGAGTTCCGAGTTCGGCAGCGGAGATACGAGCTCGGGCTGCTTCAGGATAAAATTTGTGTTCATTCAGGTTCTCGCTTGTTGGTTATGCGGCGGCGTGGCGCGGTGTGCTGAGAGCATTGGCCGACAGGCCTGGAACAGCGCTCTTGAGGCTGTGGGTGAGATCGGCAAAGGTCTCGTACGCAATGAAGGGGATATCCTCGGCAAAACAGTAGTCAGCCAGTTCCCCCTTTGCGAAGACCAACTCCGGTTGATGTGAAACGCAGAAATCCGAGCGGCCGTCACCGACGTAGACCCGCAAGTCACGCGGTGTCAGCGATCTGCATTTGCAAACCCCCGCTGCTGACAAACAATCCGGATCGGCGTGGGGAGAAGCCAGATGGTAGGATGGCTTTCCTTCCGGATTGACGATCGTCAGCTTGTTGGCGATCACCGGAATATGGCTGAGGTTGGTGCGCACGAGAATTTGTTTGATGAAATAATCGACGCCGTCACTCACGATCGTAAGCGGCATAGCGTGTCGGCTGCAGAAATCTGCGAAGGCGGGAAACGTCGGGTCAATAACGACATCTTCAAGCACATCATCGAGTTCATGCTGCTTGGCGCGAATCAGAGCGACCTGGCGGCGCATGCATTCGGCAGAACCGATCTCGCCGTCCAGCCATTCTTGTTCTATGGCTTGCCATGCGGGATCGGCCAAGTTTGAGAGCACAAAATCGGTCGCATCCTCGACCGAAATCGTTCCATCGAAATCGCAAAACACGTGCATTCAAAAAACTCCTTGCACAATCGTGCGGGGGTTCTATCAGCCGTGCCTGAGTGCAGAATTATGCCAAAATGAAATGAAACTGAAATCGCCTGAAGACGCGCGCTATGCTCTCGGCATCAGCACGTCTACGCTCAAACCTTTGCCTGATCCTGCAGCGTTCAGTGCGATAGTGGCGGAGAAACGGTCAATTATGTCGGCAACGATCGCCAATCCCAATCCCGATCCCTCGGCCTGTGGCGTATCGACCCGGTAGAAGCGCCGAAACACGGCTTCGCGATGTTGCGCCGCTATTCCTGGCCCGCTGTCGCTGATGGATAGCAGCCAAGACTCGTTCTTGGGTGTGATCGATGCTTCGATGGTTCCGCCGACGGGGGAGTATTTGATTGCATTGTCTACGAGGTTGGCAATCATCAGGCGAAGGAGAGGCTCGTCCGCATTGACCTGCGCATTTTCATCGCCGTGCAGCGAAACCTCAAGTCTCTTGAGATGAATCATGTTGCCGAACTCGCCTATGACCGAAGCCACGGTGTTATACAACGAAACGCTTTTCAACAGCATCGGCTGATGGCTAACACGAGCGGCGCGAAGCAGTTGCTCGATCAGGTGCATCGCCTGTTCATTACTCGCCACGAGGTCGCCGATGATAGCCTTGCGTTCCTGCTCACTCTCGGCATTCGCCAGCATTTGGAGCAACAACTTGAGAGATGTCTGAGGAGTTCGCAGTTGATGGGCAGCGTGATCGGCGAAACGCCTCTCCGCCGTCAGTGAGCGGTCAAGCTTGCCGAGAAGCTGATTTATCGATCTGCCGAGGGGAGAAAGATCCCTCGGCAACGTATCGACGGGAATGACAGACAGGTCATCCGGGGAACGACTGCGGATTTGGCGCACCAATCCGTGCATCGCGCTGAGCCCGCTCCTGATCCCGAACCAGATCAAGACTGCGATGAGCGGGAAGAGGACCAGCAATGGAAAAGACAGGTTCAGGAGAATATTTGACACAAGCGATTTGCGAAGGGCAAGCTTTTCTCCAACTTCCACGGTAATCGTCGTTTGCGGAATTGGCAGCGCGTACACCCGCCAGTCTTCGCCGCCGTAATTCACGTCTGTAAAACCCGCTCGCTGCTCGGGAACCGTCTTCGGGAATGCGGTGCTCGAGAAAACCTCAATCTCCCCGTCCTTCCATGCACGGAACATATGGGCGTCGGCATAGTCATCCGCATCCTCGTTCATTGCGAGCTGGTTGCCCATCGCCAAATCAATATCATTGACCTGCTTGGATTTATGAATGCCAGGCTTTTCAACCTGGCGTTCCAGCAGCGTCCAAAGAACATTCGCGTCGTTGATCAATTGTGCGTCATAGATATTGTTGATTTCGCGCGTGGCGCTGCGGAAGGCGAACGCCCCGATCAGGGCGATAGTAATCAAAATTGTTGGCGCAATCCTGAAAAACAGTTTGCGCGTCAGCGTCGATCTGATCATTGCTCGACCATGTATCCCACGCCGCGGATCGACTTGATGAAGTCGCTGCCAAGCTTCTTCCGCAGATTGTAGATCACGACTTCCGTCGTATTGCTTTCTACAGCGCTTTCAGCGCTATAAAGCGCATATTCGATATCGCTCTTCGTAACGTACTTGCCGGCGCGTTCCATGAGGAGCTTCAGCATCTGAAACTCCTTGGCGGTCATCGCGACTTGCCCCGATGTGCTGCGCACCACCATGGCGGCAGGATCGACTTCAACATCTCTGCACTTCAGGACCACATCCGGACGTCCGTCCCGCCGCCTTATCAGCGCTCGAAGCCGTGCTAGCAGCTCATCGAGATCAAAGGGCTTGACGAGATAATCGTCAGCGCCGCTATCAAGGCCTTCAACCTTCTGTAGCGGAGTATCCCGCGCCGTCAGCAGCAGGATCGGAACCATGTTCTTTTTTTGCCGCGCTGCTCTCAGCACATTGATTCCGTCGAGCTTCGGCAAATTGACATCGAGTACGACGACGCTGAAGATCAGGTCCTCAAGCGCGGCAAGCCCGGATTCCCCGTCCTGTATCCAATCCACGCCATAGGCATGTTTCTCCAGCGCTTTCTTCAACGACGATCCAAGGATCACGTCATCTTCGATCAGTAACAGGCGCATCTGTGTCGACACCTTTCGAGGATATCAGGTCATGCCCAGCATCGCTTGCTGGCTCGAACCCCGAAAGATGCGAATAAGAGATAACATCTCGGCTTTTTGCGGGCAGCACGTTGGTTCGCAGCTTTTCAGTGAATCGGTACCATAATCAATTCAAAGCGCCAAAGAGGCCTCCGAGGATAAAACCCAAGGCGGCCAATGCAGGCTGGCTGAAAAAGCCGATCCGAGCCGTCGAACAATCGGCGGCTCGGATCGCGTTCTTTTCTAGAAATCCCAGTCCTCGTCTTCGGTTGCGATAGCTTTACCGATGACGTAGGACGAGCCGGAACCCGAGAAGAAGTCATGGTTTTCGTCGGCATTGGGCGACAACGCCGACAAGATCGCCGGATTGACCCTGCAGGCCTCAGGCGGGAACAGGGCTTCGTAACCGAGGTTCATCAGTGCCTTGTTGGCGTTGTAGTGCAGGAACTTCTTAACATCCTCGGTCAGCCCGACGCCATCATAGAGCGCTTCGGTATATTTGGCCTCGTTGTCATAAAGCTCCAGCAGCAATTCGAAGGCGAACTCTTTCATCGCTTGCTGGCGCTCGTCGCTCAAGCGCGCCAGCCCACGCTGGAATTTGTAGCCGATATAGTACCCATGGACAGCCTCGTCGCGGATGATCAGGCGGATCATGTCGGCTGTATTTGTGAGCTTTGCCCGGCTCGACCAGAACATCGGCAGATAGAAACCGGAATAGAACAGGAAGCTTTCAAGGAAAACGCTGGCGATCTTGCATTTCAGAGGATCGGGATCGCTGTATTGCTCGAGAATAAGCGCCGATTTTTTCTGCAGATGCTCGTTTTGCTCCGACCAGCGATAGGCGTCGTCGACATCGGAGGTCGAGCACAATGTCGAGAAGATCGATGAATAGGAGCGGGCGTGCACCGCCTCCATGAAGGAGATGTTGGAATAGACTGCCTCCTCGTGGGGCGTGATTGAATCTTCCATCAGCTTCGGCGCGCCGATGCTGGTCTGGATTGTGTCGAGCAGCGTCAATCCGGTAAAGACGCGAATAGTCAGTTGCTGCTCTTCCGGCTTGAGCGCCGCCCAGGACGGGATGTCATTCGATAGCGGGACCTTTTCCGGTAGCCAGAAATTTCCCGTCAGCCTGTTCCAGACCTCAAGATCCTTGTCGTCGTCGATGCGGTTCCAGTTGATCGCGCGCACCGATGCGGAAGTCTTGGGAGCCTTGGTCTTTATTTGAATGTTCATTTCGTTCCCCCGAATATCAAAGTGCGCAGGATACGCAGCCCTGCACTTCCGTGCCGGACAACGCCATCTGCCGAAGTCGGATGTAGTAAATAGTCTTGATGCCCTTCTTCCAGGCATAAATCTGAGCCCGGTTGATGTCGCGCGTCGTGGCCGTATCGC
This sequence comes from Phyllobacterium trifolii, assembly GCF_014192095.1. Taxonomy (GTDB): domain Bacteria; phylum Pseudomonadota; class Alphaproteobacteria; order Rhizobiales; family Rhizobiaceae; genus Phyllobacterium; species Phyllobacterium trifolii. The sequence continues at coordinate 274,697 of NZ_JACHXN010000004.1, read as the reverse complement.
GGAAGAACAAAGTCAGAGAAAGACCCTGGTCCACATGCTGCGTCGCAGCCGCATAGGTGTCGATGATCTTTTCCGGCCCGATCTCATAGGCGTCCTGGTAGTAGTCGAGATTGTCATTGGTCATGAACGAGGCAGGATAGTAGACCCTGCCGATCTTGCCTTCCTTGCGAATCTCGATCTTGGAAACGATAGGGTGGATCGAAGACGTCGAATGGTTGATATAGGAGATCGATCCTGTCGGCGGTACCGCCTGCAGGTTCTGGTTATAGAGACCGGACGTCATCACGGCTTCCTTCAATGCCAGCCAGTCTTCCTTCGTCGGGATGTGAATGCCTGCGGTCTCGAACAGTTCACGTACCCGCTCGGTCAAGGGCAGCCATTCCTTCAGGGTATATTTTTCGAAGTAATCGCCGGCGGCATATTTCGAGTTTTCAAAGCCTTTGAAGCTCGTGCCGCGCTCGACAGCGATGCGGTTCGATGCGCGGATCGCATGATAGGTCACTGTGTAGAAATAGATGTTGGTGAAATCCACACCTTCTTCAGAGCCGTAATAGATGCGTTCGCGGGCGAGATACCCGTGCAAGTTCATCTGTCCGAGCCCGATCGCATGGCTGTCATCGTTACCCTTTTCCACCGAAGGAACCGACGCAATATGGCTCATATCTGAAACGGCGGTCAGCGCCCTTATCGACGTTTCAATGGTCTTGCCGAAATCGGCTGAATCCATCGTGGCGGCGATGTTCAGCGAGCCAAGATTGCAGGAAATATCCTTGCCCATATGTTTGTAGGAAAGATCATCATTATATTCGCTGGCCTCGCTCACCTGCAGGATTTCCGAGCAGAGATTGCTCATGGTGATACGTCCGGCAATCGGGTTTGCGCGGTTCACCGTGTCCTCGAACATGATGTAGGGATAGCCGCTCTCAAACTGGATTTCGGCCAGCACCTGGAAGAATTCCCGCGCCTTAATCTTTTTCTTGCGGATGCGGCTGTCCGCGACCATCTCCCGGTATTTTTCCGTGACCGAGGTTTCAGTGAAGCTCGCCCCGTAGACACGTTCCACATCGTAGGGCGAGAAGAGGTACATATCCTCATTGTTCTTTGCCAGTTCGAAGGTAATGTCTGGAACCACCACGCCGAGCGACAGCGTCTTAATGCGGATCTTCTCGTCAGCGTTTTCGCGCTTGGTGTCGAGGAAGCGCATGATGTCGGGATGGTGCGCGTTGAGATAAACGGCGCCTGCGCCCTGCCGCGCACCAAGCTGGTTGGCATAGGAGAAACTGTCTTCCAGGAGCTTCATCACCGGAATGATGCCGGAAGACTGGTTTTCGATCTGCTTGATCGGCGCACCTGCCTCGCGGATATTGGTGAGCGACAGGGCAACGCCGCCGCCGCGCTTTGACAGCTGCAAGGCGGAATTGATGCCTCTTGCGATCGACTCCATATTGTCCTCGACCCTAAGCAGGAAGCAGGACACGAGCTCGCCACGCTGCTTCTTTCCTGCGTTGAGAAAGGTGGGCGTTGCCGGCTGGAAGCGGCCGGAGATGATCTCATCGACCATATCCTGGGCAAGTTGTTCACTACCTTGCGCCAATGCCAAGGCCACCATGCAGACGCGGTCTTCATAGCGCTCAAGATAGCGCTTCCCGTCGAACGTCTTCAGCGTATAGCTGGTGTAATATTCGAAAGCGCCGAGGAAAGTCGGGAAACGAAACTTCCTGGCATAGGCATGGTCGACGAGATCGCGGACAAAGTTGAACGAATACTGGTCCAGCACCTCACGCTCATAATATCCCTCGGTCACCAGATAATCGAGCTTCTCCCGCAAATTATGGAAGAAGACAGTGTTCTGGTTCACATGTTGCAGAAAATACTGTTTTGCCGCCAGCCTGTCCTTGTCGAGCTGAATTTTTCCATCCTCGTCATAGAGGTTCAGCATCGCGTTCAGCGCATGGTAGTCCAGCGTTGTTTCGGCAGCACCCTTCAAAGCATAGTCGAGTGTGAGCGTGTCCAAAATCGTTCCAATCCGTGTCTGACATTGTTGACATCGTCCTCGGTACCCAGAAGCTCGAACCTGTAGAGGTAGGGTACCTGGCATTTTGCAGAGATGATGTTGCCTGCGATCCCGAAGGTCGCACCGAAGTTGCTATTGCCCGCGGCGATGACGCCGCGAAGGTTCGAACGGTTCTCGACACTATTAAGGAACCGGATCACCTGTTTGGGAACCGCCCCCTTGCCGCCCTCACCCGAATAGGTCGGAACGATCAGGACAAATGGTTCCCGGGTCACGCACTCACCGCACTTGGGGCTGACAGGAATCTGCGTCGAGGGCAGACCGAGCTTGCTGACAAAGCGATGGGTGTTTCCCGACTGGCTCGAGAAATAGATGATTCCGCCCATAGGCCTATACGAGCGCGCTGATCATGTCGGGGCGAAACCCGGCCCAGTGAGTTTCGCCGGCGATCACCACAGGCACCTGACGGTACCCGAGGCTCTGAACCAGTTCGAATGCTGCCATGTCCGCCGACACGTCGACGACATCATATTCCATGCCCTGACGATCAAGGGCCCGGGTCGTCGCTGTGCACTGGACGCAGGCGGGTTTGCTGTAAACGATGATGTGCATGATTTCCTCGTTGTTTTCAGACATAGAAAGGGTGGCCGGACAACAGCCATTGCCCGTTAATATCGATCGGAAAGGGGATACTTGCTGATGCTTCAGAGGGCTTCCGCCGTCCGACTACTCGCGCTTCAATATATTCAAAAGCCTGAACATGGTTTCACCCCGTGGTTGACTCATTGGAGAGGTTCAGGGGAAGCGGCATGCCGGATATATTCCGTCACATGATCGCGACCTTCCCGGCACCCCGCCGGTGGACTCTTTCGATCGAGGCAGGTCTCCTGGCTTGCGGGTCGTTGCATTTGCTCAGCCTTCCCGAAATGGCGCATTTCAGTGGCGTTATCGAACAAATGCTCGCCGCATACAGTTGCGGGGGCAGCTCCGGCTTTGCCAAACCGCTAGGTTCAACGCACCGTATTCCCGTCTTAGCTTTTGACCCTGCGAGAGAATCAAAAGAACCTCGAACACTAGATATGGTATACGATGTTAAAATGGCGTCAACAAATATGTTTTACAGTGGAAAACTGATGCCTAAATGAACGCTGCCGTTTGCGTGGGCGAAATCCGTACCTTGCCGATATTGCGGCCATCCATCTCGACGATCTCATATTCGAGATCGTCGACGGTGAGCCTCTCACCTTCGGCCGGTATGTGACCGAGGTTCCATAAAATATAGCCGGCGAGCGTCGTATAGCGGTCTCCGTCATCGACCAGATCACGATCTATAAGCCCGCCAAGACGGCGAATGTCGATATAGGCGTCAACCACCATGCTGCCATCTTCCGAACGCTCAAGGATCGGGCTTTCCTCACCCTCTTCGGGGAAGTCGCCGGCGATGGCTTCGAGGATATCCGTTGGCGTGACCACCCCTTCGAACGAGCCATGCTCATCGAGGATCACGCCCATCTGCACCGATGAACCCCGCAACTGTTCCATGACGCGAAGCACATTGGCGTTTTCATGGAAGATGAGCGGCTGCCGGGTCACCTTTTCCCAATCGATCTTGCCACCGTCGAGAATGGCGAAAAGCAGATCCTTGGTGAGCGCAACGCCGACGAATTCATCGACGCGGCCGCGGGCAAGCACAACACGGCTGTGGGCGAGGGTGCGGATTTCGGCGAGCAGCTCTTCGTTGGTCTCGTCGAGATCCAGCCATTCCACTTCATTGCGTGGCGACATGATCGAACGGACCGGGCGCTCAACGAGATCGAGCACGCCGCGGATCATTTCCTTTTCTTCCGGATGGAAGACATCTCCCGCTGCGCTGTGTTCAGCAATGACATCCAAAGTATCAGAGTGCGGGGCATCGCTACGTCCGCCGCCGAGCAGCCGCAGGACCGCGCCTGCCGTGCGATCGCGCAGATCCATCGTGGTGATACGCTTTTCGCGATTGTGGCGGCCGATCTGGTTGGCGGCCTCGACAAGGACCGAGAAGCCGATGGCGGCATAGAGGTAACCCTTCGGAATATGGAAGCCGAAGCCTTCGACGATCAGGCTGAAACCGATCATCATCAGGAAGCCGAGGCAGAGAATGACGACGGTCGGATGCTTGTTGACGAAGATCATCAACGGTTTCGCTGCCAGCATCATGACGCCAACGGCAATGACGACCGCGATCATCATGACCTCGAGATATTTCACCATACCCACCGCTGTGATGACACTATCGAGCGAGAAAACGGCATCGAGGACGACGATCTGGGCAATGACCTGCCAGAACACCGCATGCGCCACATTGGTTTCCTTGGCCGACATATGACCTTCCAGCCGTTCGTGCAGCTCCATCGTGCCCTTGAACAGCAGGAAGACGCCGCCGAGAATGAGGATGATATCGCGCCCGGCAAAATCCAGTCCAGCGACGCTGAACAGTGGCTTGGTCAGCTGGATGACCCACGAAATTGAGGCGAGCAGCAGCAGCCGCATGATCAGGGCCAGCGAGAGGCCAACAAGTCGGGCACGGTTGCGCTGATGCGGCGGCAGTTTGTCGGCGAGGATCGCTATGAAAACGAGATTGTCGATGCCAAGCACGATCTCCAGCACGATAAGCGTGGCAAGGCCAATCCAGGCGTTGGGGTCGGCAATCCAGTCCAGTGTCCAGTCCATAGGGCTGTCGGGTCCTTAAATAGATCTAGCGTGCAGCGGCGCAAGCGGATGACGCTGCGGCGCAGGCAAAATGACGGGATGGGGAAATCGCAGGAACTTTTTGCTGACACTGCGCATGCAGGGTCAGCATGCTTCGCAAGTCCGGACTTGGAGGCTCTTCAGATTGATCGTCCGGCATTGATGCGCGGTCAGTCCCTGTTTGACTGGCTGTCATTGTGAAAATTGAAAGGTGCCAGATACGTGTATAATGACAGTCTGGAGGCTGCCATTCAAGAGGCGGATCAGAACTTGCCTTTAGCGATCATTCGTAGCCTTACGTGTAATAGTTCCAAAACGGCAACGTTTTCAATAGTTAACGTATAGTCTTTCTCTAAGGGAATATAGTTCTTTTGCATTACATATTTCGAGTAAGAGCAATTTCTGTAAGTATCTTTATTTAATCCACAGTAAGGCGTATGATGTAGTCCGCAGTTGTGAGGGGTGAGGGGCCCCGAAACGATGGTCTTCCCCGCACAGCGCGAACGGGAGGACTATCATGGCTATCACTCTTACAAACAATTTGCTGAAACTTCTCGGCATAGACCCAAGCACGATCGAAATTCCGCTTGGTCCGGGGGGCGATTCCTTCAGCGGTACAAATGCCAACGAGCATATTCTCGGCAACGGCGGCGGCGATTCGATCAACGCCGGTGGCGGCTCGGATATTGTTGAGGGCGGCTCGGGCGGCGACTCGCTCAATGGCCAAGCCGGCAATGACTATATCGAAGGTGGCGCCGGCGGTGACGCGATGAATGGTGGTAACGAGCCAGATGGCACTACAGGCAGCGATACGCTCGGCTATTCGCAATCGGGTTCAAGCGTGAAGGTGACACTCAACGATAGCGGTGGCGGCACAACCTCCGGCTCTGGTTCCGGCCCGGGCAACCATGCGCAGGGCGATTCCATCAATGGATTTGAGAATGTCGTCGGCTCGAATTTTCACGATACGCTCACCGGCAACATTCACAGGAATGTCCTGGCGGGACTTGCCGACAACGACAAGCTGTACGGAATGGGCGGTAACGACGTTCTGATTGGTGGCGCTGGCGCAGATGAGCTCTACGGAGGCGATGGCTTGGATACCGCCGATTATTCCACCAGTGCAAGTCCGGTGCATCTCTTGCTTGGCGGGGTCAGCAGCGGCGGCGATGCGGCGGGTGATACTTTCAAATCTATCGAGAAATTCGTCGGCACCGCTGGCGCTGACGTCATCGACGGCTCGGCCAGTATTGCCGGCTTTACCGCCGATGGCGGCGGCGGCGCGGACACGATGATCGGCGGCCATGGCGATGATCATTTGAGCATTGGCGGTGCAGCTGCGGTTGCCGGTTTTGCTGCACTTCAGGACGAAACCAGTATGACCCATGGCAACGATGGGAATGACGTTTTCCTCGGCAGCGATGATAACGATATTGCGTTTGGCGACGCTGGAAACGATCTCATGTCTGGCGGTGGCGGCAATGACTTCATGGACGGCGGCGATGGCAATGATGTTATCGAAGGCGGCGCCGGCAATGACACTATCAAGTGCGGGCCTGGCGACGATAGGTCGTTTGGCGGCGAGGGAGACGATACTCTGTACGCGAGTGAAGGACTCAACGAATATGATGGCGGCCCTGGCATCAACAGTTACGTTGCGAGTGACACCGAAGGTTTCGGCGCTAGTGGTTCTTCAATTAAAGGCGGCGAAGGCGCATTATTTAACGTCGCCGAAGGCGATGTCGAAGAGTACGACCACATGGACATGCATGAGCGCTCTGACAAAGTAGACATTGAACTAACGGACGGAACCGCGTCGCTTGCAGCCACTGCTGCGAGCACAAGCCAAATGCGGTACACGTTCGACGGTGAGGAGCGGCTCTACAACGTGTCCAGTATAGAGAGATACAGCCTGACGGCGTTCGACGATAGTCTTATCGACGATTCAAATGATCACGTACTATTCGGTGGTGACGGTAATGATCTTCTCGACGGTCGCGGCGGAAACGACCAACTCTTCGGTGGCGGTGGCAACGACACCCTCGTGGGTGGCGACGGCGATGATTTGCTGTATGCCGGGTTTGGTGCCGGTGGGAATGAAACTCTTTATGGGGGATTAGGGGCGGATCAATTTGTGTTCGCTTCCGTTGAAGAGTTGTCGTCCGCGCGCACGTTCATACAAGATTTTGTCCGGGGCGATGGCGATATTATCGATCTCTCCCGGATTGATGCCGACACCACCACAGAAGGCAGCAACGCATTTGTTTGGGTTGAATCCGTAGAGGACCTCACCGGCGCACCCGGCGAGCTGGCTTTCCTCCCCGGAGGGGGAGATTTGGAGGGTTACAGTGTCATTTTTGGCGATGTGAACGGCGACGAAGAGGGAGGCAATTTTTCCTTCTATGTGAGCAATTTATTCGGAGATCCGACCCAACAATTCTTCATCCTCTAAGCGGAAATGCAATAGGGGCGGCGTCCAGCGCCGCCTCTACCCCGAAAATCCGCCGCCATCGAGGAAGGCCTGTTCTTCCTCGGTGGTGGTGCGGCCGAGAATGGCATTGCGATGCGGGAAGCGGCCGAAGCGACGGATGATGTCATAATGGTGGTCGGCATATTCCAGATTGTCAGGGGCACCTTCACGGCATAGCTCTACCGAACGGCGCTGGTCATCGACATTCTCGGAATGCATATACGGCAGATAGAAGAAGGCGCGCAGTTTCGGCTCGAATGACAGGTCGTGCCCCTTTTCCAAGGCGCGGCCTGCATAAAGGCGGGCAAGCGTGTCGGTCGCGTACATGTGCCCGGTGTTGCGGAAGAAATTGCGCGGGAACTGGTCGAGCAGGATCATGAGGGCCAGCGCACCTTCGGGCGTTTCGACCCAGCCTTCATATTCGCGGCGCGCGGCGGCGAAATGATCTTGGAGAAAGCGCTCGCGGCAAATCTCGTCGAATTCCTCGTCTTTGACGTACCACTTGTCTTCACCCGCTTCACGCCAGAAATTGACGATGCCGGTGATGGCCGTTTGTTCGATCTCAGGCATGACTGTTTCCCCCGTCTTAGTTGGCGTCGGCATTTTGTGCGGCGGGCAGCACGCTCGCAGTCTCTTCGTTGAGCGCGCGGCCGGTCTGGCGCGGCTTGATCAATGGCCCCGGAACCGGCGCGTTGCCCCTCATCAAATCGGCGCCGGCGCGAATGCCGCCGGCAAGCTGCAGGTCAAGACGCTCGGCGTCGCGGCGGCGTACGTCTGCCGTAATGTCCGCCGCCTCCTGCGGGTCTACACCCAGGCCCACCAAGGTATTTTCGCCGAAGATCAATGCGGATTCGAACGTCTCGCGCATCTGGAAATCGACGCCGAGTTTGATGAGTTCGATGGTATTGCCGCGATCATAGGCCCGTGCATAGATCTGGACCATCGGGAACTCCGCCTTGACCAGATTGGCGATTGTCAGGATTGTTTCGGCCTTGTCGACGCAGATCAGCACCGCCTGCGCTCGCCCGGCACCTGCCGCGTGGAGAATATCGAGCCGCGTGCCGTCACCATAATAGACCTTGAACCCGAACTGTGATGCAGCCTGGATCATCTCCACGTCATTGTCGATGATGGAGATGTCGACGCCCCGTATCAGCAGAGGCTGGCAGGAAATCTGTCCGAACCGGCCAAAGCCGATGATGAGGGCATTGCCGGTAAGGCCCTCCGCAATGTCGACCTCCTGGAGGTCCTGTTTTTCCTCGGGCACGAGATATCGCAAGGCGACAAGGAGAAGCGGCGTCAGCACCATCGAGAAGATGATGATCGCCGTCAAAATGGCATTGGCTTCGCCATCGAGTATGCCGACTGCCGTGGCAGCGGCGTAGAGGACGAAGGCAAATTCGCCGCCTTGCGCCATGATGACCGCGCGCTCCAGCGCCTCCCGATTGGACGAGCTGAGCAGCCGGGCGACGATATATATCCCGGTACCCTTAACCAGCTTGAATGCAACGACGTAAAACAGCACCATCTTCCAGTTGGCTGCGACGACGCTTAGATCAAGCGACATGCCGACGGCAAGAAAGAACAACCCCAGCAGAATGCCGCGGAAAGGTTCGATGTCGGCTTCGAGCTGGTGGCGGAAGGTCGATTCGGAGAGAAGCACACCGGCGAGAAATGCCCCCATAGCCATGGAGAGGCCGCTGAACTGCATGATCAGGGCAGCGCCGAGAACGACCAGCAGAGCAGCTGCAGTCATGACTTCACGGGCGCGCGACTGCGCGAGGAACCTGAATAGCGGATTGAGCAGGTATTTGCCGGCGAGAATGATGCCAGCAATCGCGCCGATGCCTATGCCGATGTTGGTCCAGCGCAATCCTCCAGCCGTTTCGGCGCTCATTGGCGCAAGGAACGCTACCAATGCCAAAAGCGGAACGATGGTGAGGTCTTCAAACAACAGGATCGAAACCATGCGCTGGCCCTGCGGTGTGGCGATTTCGCCGCGCTCTTCCAGCAATTGCATGACGATTGCCGTGGAGGTCAGGACGAAACCGGCGCCCGCGACGAACGACTGGGCAACCGGAAAGCCCGTGGCAATGCCAAGGCCAGTAAGAAGCAGTGCGCAAACGCCGACCTGCAGCGCGCCGAGGCCGAAAATGCTCTTGCGCAGTCCCCACAACCGGGACGGCTGCATTTCGAGGCCGATGAGAAAGAGGAACATGACAACGCCGAGTTCCGCGACATGCAGAATAGTCTGCGGATCGGAGAAGAACTTGAGGCCGAACGGGCCTATAACCAGACCGGCGGCGAGGTAGCCGAGAACAGAACCGAGCCCGAGCCGCTTGAACAGCGGCACGGCGACGACGCCAGCCCCAAGCAGCACGACTACACTTAGAAGGTCAGGTCCGCTTATTTCCGCCGCCATTGGTTCTCCGCATCTCAAGCTTGATCGTGAGTTTCAGAGGTAAAGCGCGAGGATACGACAGGCAAGCTTATTCAGACGGGACGCTAGTTCAAATTCCAGATCCGGCGGGCATTTCCCGAAAACAGCTTGGTCTTTTCGTCCTGGCTGCAGCCTGAAAGCAGAGCATGGGTTGCTGCGACCCAGGTGGCGAGGCCTCCACCAAGCGTACAGACGGGCCAGTCGCTGCCCCACACTAATCTATCCCAGCCGAACGATTCTATGACGTGATTGACGTAAGGCGCCAGCGTTTCGACGCGCCAGGTCTCTGCATCCGCATAGGCCACTACCCCGGAAATCTTGGCGGTGACATTCGGACGCTTGGCAATATCGCTGATCTTGCCGCGCCATTCGTCGAGGGCCCCGGCCTTGATGTCCGGAACGCCGCAATGGTCGAGGATGAATTGCACGTCCGGCGCTAGATCGACGAGGGCAATCGCCTTGTCAATTTGTCTCGGCAAGACACACAGATCGAACGTAAGCCCCGTGCCGCCAAGCTTTTGTATATTTTCACGGAAAAGCGGATCTTCCGAAAGGTTGTCGGGCATGACATGCAGCACGCGGCGGAAGCCCTTTACCAGAGGGTTGATCTGTTGGCGCTCTAGAAACACCCTGAAGCCATGTTCCTCCGGACGGCAGGCCGAAATTGCACCGGCTATGATGCTGTCGCCGCGCTTCGCGAGACCGACAATGTAATCCGTCTCCGCCTGTATGTCCGTCGGAGCGACATCGACCTCCATATGCAACGCATGAGTAATTCCGACACGATGGGCCTGAACTGCATATTTCTCATAAAGAAAATTACGGTTCAGCGCTTCGGTGCCGGACAACCAAGGGTAAGACAATACCGATTGGTCAATGAGATGCAGATGGGTGTCGATTATCGGCATGTGTGGCATTGCTTGCTTCCTTTCATGCCGGGCGCAGAACACTCGAATGGACGACATCCGCCCCGGCAAGCTCCGAGAGTTTCTGCGCCGTGGCTACCAGCATTTTGCGGGCATCCTCGACGCCCGGCGCATCCGGGATATTCAGCAACTGAATATAGGGACAGGTCAACGCGGCAATCGCCCTTCCGTCCGGGCCGAGTACAGGTGCTGAAACGTTGAAGACCCCTGCCGTCTGCGCGCTCGGCATGATCTCGTAGCCGCGCTCGCGGATCTGGTTGAGCCGTTCGCGGAAATCAGGCGGTTGGGCGATATCGTCCGCATGCTGCTCGTACTCGGCGATCATCAAGGCGCGCTCTTCATTGGAGCGGAATGCCAGAAGCACATGACCGGAACCGGTGTTGAACAGGCTGATATGGGAACCGACACGAATCGAAATGCCCCAATAATCCGGTGCCTCCTGCTGGGCGACGACAACGGCTGCGCCGCGGTCGAAAACGCTGAGCTGATTGGCTTGTTTGGACATCACCGCGAGTTCGCGCATCAGCGGCGTCGCATAGGAAGCAAGGCGGCGGACAGGCGCGTGCAACTGGGCAAGCCCGAACAGTTTCAACGTCAACGAATAGCGATCGCCCTCAAGCCGCGTCACATATCCGCGGCGTACGAGGCGATCGAGCATGCGATAGAATTCATTGGGGCTGCGGCCGAGGAATTTGGCGATTTCCGCTTGCGTGAGGCCACCATCGATACCGGAAAGAAGCTCAAGAATGTCCAAACCCTTATCAAGCGCAGGCGCGCGATAACGATCGCTGTCGTCGTCCTCTATCATGGCCAAGTCTCCCCTCGCTCCCTACTCATATACGAAGACGATATTCGTAGGAAAGCAGTTTCCATGCTTGACGGTCAAGCGCATAAATGTTTGTATATGAATGAAACGCTCATATGTGGGTGTTGCGAGAGCCGGGGAGCGGCCACTCGATTACGGGAGGGAACCATGAAAAATCTGTTGGTCAGTGTTTCGGCTGGCGTCATCGCAATTTTCAGCGCGCAAGCTGCACTTGGTGCAGATCTGCCGGGAAAGTTCGACGGTGTAACGATCGACGCCAAGCTTATCGGCGGACAGCAATATGAGCCGCTCTACGAGCGTATCGGCGAATGGGAAAAGCTGACCGGCGCCAAGGTTAACATCCTGTCGAAGAAGAACCATTTCGAACTCGATAAAGAGATAAAGTCAGATATCGCTTCAGGCAGTCTGAACTGGTGCGTTGGCTCAAACCACTCATCATTTGCGCCGCAGTATCCTGATATTTATACCGACCTGAACAAGCTGCTTCCTGCGGAAGAAATCGCCGCTTTCGTCCCGACGAACATCAAGTCATCAACGCTGGACGGCAAACTGGTCATGCTGCCGCGCGCACAGTTCGACGTTTCCGCACTCTATTACCAGAAGAGTATTTATGCCGATGAGGCCAACAAGAAGGCCTTCAAGGAAAAGTACGGTTATGATCTGACGCCGCCCGATACGTGGCAGCAGGTCAGCGATCAGGCCATCTTCTTCACCAAGGCGCCGGATTTCTACGGCACGCAGTTTGCCGGCAAGGAAGAGGCAATCAACGGCCGTTTCTACGAAATGCTGATCGCAGACGGCGGCGAATATATCGACAAGGACGGCAAGCCGGCCTTCAACTCCGAAGCCGGTGTCAAGGCGCTCGACTGGTTCGTCAACCTCTACAAGGCGAAAGCTGTTCCGGCAGGCACGACCAATTACCTCTGGGACGATCTCGGCCAGGGTTTTGCATCGGGCTCGATCGCCATCAATCTCGACTGGCCGGGTTGGGCAAGCTTCTTCAACGATCCCAAATCCTCGAAAGTTGCCGGCAATGTTGGCGTGAAGGTGGCGCCCGCGGGTTCTTCCGGCAAACGCACTGGCTGGTCGGGTCATCATGGCTTCTCGGTGACGGAAGCCTGCGCCCACAAGGACGCTGCGGCCTCGCTCGTCTGGTGGCTTACCAACGAAGACAGCCAGAAGCTTGAGGCGAAAGCCGGCCCCTTGCCGACGCGCACGGCGGTATGGGAATGGGACATCGAGCAGGCCAAGGGCGATCCTTACAAGACCGAGGTGCTTAACGCATTCCAGGAAGAAGCAAAGAACGCATTCCCGGTTCCGCCATTGGCCGAATGGATCGAGATTTCCAACGCCGTCTATCCGGAACTGCAATCGGCCATCCTCGGCGACAAGACATCGAAGGAAGCACTCGACACAGCGGCCAAAAAGGCGACGGAAATCCTTCAGGATGCCGGCAAGCTTTAGTGGCAAGCACTGCGGTCCCTCTCTCTTGTGGGGAGCGAGGGACCGCAGGTCCGGGAAGAGGCATTTCGATCAGCACGACATGAGAAACGGGTAGTATCCCTCCCGGCTGCTTTGCAGCCACCTTCCCCACAAGGGGAGGGCCGAAGCGGAAATGCAGAGTCCAGAAGGCCAATATTTCAGATGAAATTTCCCAAACTATCAGCGCCAACGCTTCTGCTGCTGCCTGCCATCATTGTTCTTGCCGCTGTTATCGTGCTGCCGTTGTTGTTTTCGCTCTATTCGAGCTTCACGCCATTCAGGCTGACAAAGCCGGAATCGATCTGGGTATTCATCGGCGTTCGTAACTACGTCAGCGTTCTGACCAACTATGAGTTCTGGGCGGCATTTGGCCGTACGGTCCTGCTCCTCACCATCGCACTAAACGCCGAGATGTTCCTCGGCCTTGGCCTTGCCATGCTGGTCAACAAGGCGACACGCGGCCAGCGAATTTTGCGTACATTGATGATGTTCCCGATGATGTTTTCGCCGGTGCTCGTCGGCTTCCAGTTCAAGTTCCTGTTCAACGACAATATCGGTTTCGTCAACAATGCGCTGCAGTCACTGGGGCTGACCACCAATGCGATACCCTGGCTGATCGACGGCAATCTTGCGCTGTTTTCAATCATCATTGCCGAGGTCTGGTCTTCAACGTCCGTCTTCGCCATCCTGATCCTGGCTGGACTTCTGGCGATGCCGCAGGAACCGGTGGAAGCGGCGCGGGTCGATGGCTGCACGCCGTGGCAGACATTCCGCTACGTCACCTGGCCATATCTGATGCCTTTTGCCTTTATCGCCATGACGATCCGATCGCTGGACGTGGCGCGTGCCTATGACATCGTCAAGATCATGACCGATGGCGGGCCGGCCAAACGCACCGAACTCCTGTGGACGCTGGTCGGACGCACGGCCTATAGCGACGCGCGCATGGGTCTCGCCAATGCGATGGCATATATCTCGATCCTGCTCTCGATCCTGTTCACCGTGTATTTCTTCAGAAAACTCGCTGCCGCGCGCCAGCAAATCGGAGCGGAGTGGTAAGATGGACAAGAACAGTTCTCATCGTCTGAAACGCCGTTGGCTCAAAGTTGCGCATTTTATCGGCCTGTTCCTGGCGATGCTGGTCATCTGTTTGCCGGGCCTGTGGATCGTCTTGAGTTCGCTACGACCGACAGTCGAGATCATGGCAAAGCCACCAGTGTGGATACCACGCGACATCTCGCTCGATGCCTATCGCGCCATGTTTGGCGGTGCAGGGCAGGGCGGCATACCGGTATGGGAATATTTCCGCAATTCCCTGATCATTTCAATCACGTCGACAATTATTGCGCTGATCGTCGGAATGGCGGGCGGATATGCTTTTGCCCGTTACAAGTTCAAGGGAAAGTCTGGTGTGTTCCTGGGCTTCATGCTGACGCGCGCTGTGCCCGGTATTGCACTGTCACTGCCACTGTTCATGATTTTTGCCCGCGTCGGCATCATCGACACGCATTTCGCAATGATCCTCATCTACGTGGCGCTGAACGTGCCGTTCACGATCTGGCTGATCGATGGTTTCTTCCGGCAGGTGCCGAAGGATCTGGCGGAAGCCGCGCAGATCGATGGCTGCACGCGCTGGCAGGCTTTCTGGCAGGTGGAGTTTCCATTGGCCGCCCCCGGCATTGCGTCGGCAGGCATCTTCGCCTTCCTTACCTCCTGGAATGAATATGCGCTGGCATCGCAAATCACCCGGTCGGTGAACTCGAAGACGCTGCCCGTCGGCCTTCTCGACTATACCTCAGAGTTCACCATTGACTGGCGCGGCATGTGCGCGCTTGCGGTAGTCATGATTATTCCGGCGCTCACTTTAACGTTTATCATTCAGAAGCATCTCGTATCCGGACTGACGTTCGGCGCGGTGAAAGGTTAACTTGTTATGGCTCCCGTAACACTCAAAAAGCTCGTCAAGAGTTATGGCAATGTCGATGTGGTCCATGGCATCGACCTTGAGGTCAAGGATCGCGAATTTATCGCGCTGGTTGGTCCGTCCGGCTGCGGAAAATCCACCACATTGCGCATGATCGCCGGGCTCGAGGATATCAGCGGCGGCGTCGTTGAAATTGGCGGCAAGCCTGTGAACGATCTGCCGCCGCGTGCACGCAACATTTCGATGGTCTTTCAGTCCTACGCGCTCTACCCGCATATGACGGTGCGCGAGAACATGGGCTTCTCGCTCAAGATCGGTAAAGTCGCGCAAGCCGAAATCGATACGCGGGTCAACGAGGCTGCGGCGATCCTCGATCTCGACAAGTATATGGACCGCCGCCCGTCGCAACTCTCCGGCGGTCAGCGCCAGCGCGTGGCCATGGGCCGGGCGATCGTTCGCAAGCCGGACGTATTCCTGTTCGACGAACCGCTCTCCAACCTCGATGCGAAATTGCGCACGCAGGTGCGTACCGAGATCAAGCGTCTGCATGCAAGGGTGCAGGCGACGATGATCTATGTGACGCATGATCAGGTTGAAGCGATGACGCTATCCGATCGCATCGTTATCATGCGCGATGGACATATCGAACAGGTCGGTACGCCCGAGGAAGTGTTCAAACGGCCGGCCACGCGGTTCGTCGCCGGGTTTATCGGCTCTCCGCCGATGAATCTCAATGAAGCGACTGTGGATAGCGGAAAGTTGGTTTTTGCCGGCGGCGAGAGCCTGCCGCTACCGGCCGAGTTCCGCAGCAAGGTCGCGGCGGGCGACAAAGTGATTTTCGGCCTGCGCCCTGATGATATTTACCCGACCGGGCATGGCATCAATTCCGGCGAAGCGACAGACGTGCACGAGATGCAGTTGCCGGTGTCAATCACCGAACCGCTTGGCAACGAGACGTTGCTGTTCATCACCATGGCGCAGCGTGAATGGGTGTCGCGCATGCTCAATCCACGTCCCATGGGTGCCGGTGAAGTGGTAAAATTCAGTTTCGACCTGTCGCAGGCGCATCTGTTCTCGCCTGAATCCGGCAAAACGTTGCGGGGATAGTAGTATGGCCAAGATCGAAAAAGTCGAATTGCGCATGGTGGATCTGCCGCCGAAGGTGCTGCGCACCGACGCGATCCAGAGCTTCGTCAGCCAGGAGACCCCCATCGTCACGATTACAGACAGCGATGGCGCGGTGGGGACAGGCTACAGCTATACAATAGGCACCGGCGGCTCTTCTGTCATGCGCCTGCTGTCCGATCACCTTGCTCCGCGTCTCATCGGCAAGGATGCCGACCAGATCGAAGCGATCTGGCGCGATCTCGAATTTTCAACCCATGCGACGACCATCGGTGCCATCACGGCGATTGCCCTTGCCGCCGTCGACATAGCGCTCTGGGATTTGCGCGCGAAGAAACAGAATCTGCCGCTATGGAAACTGGCAGGTGGCGCGAAGGATCGCTGCCCGCTTTATACTACCGAAGGTGGCTGGCTTCATATCGAGAAGCAGGCGCTTGTCGACGACGCACTACAAGCGCAAGCCAAGGGCTTCAAGGGCGCCAAGGTCAAGATCGGCCGCCCGCATGGTTCCGAGGATCTGGACCGGCTATCGGCAGTTCGTGACGCGGTTGGTTCCGATTTCGAGATCATGACCGACGCCAATCAGGGTTTCACGTTGGATGAGGCCATTCGCCGCTCACAGGTGCTGCGCGACATCGATCTTGCCTGGCTTGAAGAGCCGCTACCTGCAGATGACATTGACGGTCACGTGCGGCTTTCGTCGGCAACACAGACGCCGATTGCCGTCGGCGAGTCGCTCTATTCAATCCGGCATTTCCGCGAATACATGCAGAAGCGTGCCTGCTCGATCGTGCAGGTCGATGTCGGCCGCATCGGTGGCATTACGCCCTGGCTGAAGGTGGCGCATGCGGCAGAGGCGTTCGACATGCCGGTCTGTCCGCATTTCCTGATGGAGCTGCATGTAAGCCTGACCTGCGCTGTGCAAAACGGCAAATATGTCGAGTATATTCCGCAGCTCGATGACCTTACCCAGACACAGATGCACATCGAAAATGGCTACGCGATTGCGCCGTCAGAGCCTGGCATAGGTATAGATTGGGACTGGGATGCGGTCAAAGGTCGAAGCGTCGACGAATTCACCACCGAGATAAGGGTCTCATGATGCAACGCATGGGTATGATGATCGGGCTGAACGCGGACAAGGTCGCTGAGTACAAGCGGCTGCATGCAGCGGTGTGGCCGGAAATCCTCGAGCTGATCTCGAGCTGCAACATCCGCAACTACACGATCTTCCTGCGCGAGCCGGAAAACATCTTGTTTGGAACTTGGGAATATCACGGCACGGATTTCGCGGCAGATATGGCCAGGATGGCTGCCAATCCGAAGAACAAGGAATGGTGGGCTGTGTGCATGCCGTGCCAGGAGCCGCTCGATTCGCGGGCCGAAGGCGAGTGGTGGGCGATGATGGAAGAAGTGTTCCATCTCGATTGAAGGACCGCATGATGAGTTTTGACCCCGCAACCTTGCAGCAGAACTGGCCGCTTGCGGCGAAACCACGCCCGATCGTGACCTTCGGCGCGGGTAGCATCGTCGGCGATGCGCACTATCCAGCTTATAGAAAAGGCGGATTTCCGATCGCCGGGCTGTTCGATCCGGATCAAGCGAAGGCAAAAAAGCTGGCCGATGAATGGGGCGTCACCGCCTATGCTTCTGTTACCCAAGCCGCCGCCGTCGAGGATGCGATCTTCGATCTTGCTACGCCACCTTCACGTCATGCCGATATACTGAAGGCCCTGCCGGAGGGTTCCTTTGCGTTGATTCAGAAACCGATGGGCAGCGATCTTGCGGAAGCTTCCGAAATCCTTCGCATCTGCCGCGAGCGCAATATCACCGCAGCGGTCAATTTCCAGTTGCGTTTCGCTCCGATGATGCTCGCACTTAAGGACGCAATCCGGCAGGGCTGGCTTGGTGAAGTGATCGATTTCGATGCGTGGCTCGCGCTGGATACGCCATGGTCTCTGTGGCCATTTTTGGACGGCTTGCCGCGCGTCGAGATCGCCATGCACTCGATTCACTATATCGACCTGATCCGGCAGATCCTCGGGAACCCGCTTGGTGTCCATGCCAAGACATTGGGCCATCCCAACCATAAAGTCGCGCAGACGCGAACGAGCGCGATCCTCGACTATGGCGACAAGGTGCGCTGCGCGCTGTCGGTCAATCACGACCACAAATTCGGGCGCAGGTTCCAGGCCTGCGAATTCCGCATCAGTGGCACGGAGGGCGCGGCCTACGTAAAGCTCGGCGTCAATCTCGATTACCCGCGGGGTGAGCCGGACGAACTGATGATTTATCCGAAGGGCGGTTCCGATTGGATCAACGTCCCCTTGCAGGGTGCTTGGTTTCCCGACGCTTTTGTTGGAAGGATGGCAAACCTGCAACGCTTCGCCAGCGGCGAGGACCAGGAACTCGTCAGTTCCGTCGAGGACGCATGGCACACGATGGCGCTGGTCGAAGCAGCCTACCAATCCAGCGCGACGCCGGCGACGCCGCTCGCACAGAAGACGGAGGCCTGAATGTCCGAACAAGCCATCTATTTCGAGGACTATGAACTCGGCCATGTGCGTGTCACAACCGGTCGCACAATTACCGAGACTGATTTCGTGGTCCACGCCGGCCATACGGGCGATTTCTTCCCGCATCACATGGACGCGGAATTTGCGAAGACCACCCCCTTTGGTCAGCGCGTTGCCCATGGCACGATGATCTTTTCAATCGGCGTTGGGCTGACCGCAAGCCTGATCAACCCTGTGGCGTTTTCTTATGGCTATGATCGCCTGCGCTTCGTCCGGCCGGTTTTCATTGGCGATACGATCCGCACACGCGTAACAATCAGCGCCAAGGATGATGACCCGAAGCGGTCCGGCAGCGGACGCGTCGTTGAGCGCTGCGAGGTCATCAATCAACGTGACGAGGTCGTGCTTGCCGCCGACCATATTCTCATAGCCGAGCGCAAGAGCAAGGCGACATAAAGCGATTGGAGATTTGCAATGACCGGTAAACTTGAAGGCAAGCGGGTTTTGATCACAGCCGCAGGGCAGGGCATTGGCCGCGCCTCGGTGCTTGCGTTCGCCCGCGAAGGCGCAATCGTGCACGCGACGGATATCAATCAGCAACTGCTGGATGCGCTGCCGAAAGAGGCGGGGATCAAGCCGCGCAAGCTCGACGTGTTGAAGACGGACGAAGTCAATCAGGTGATCGGCGAACTTGGTGCAATCGACGTGCTGTTCAACTGTGCCGGTTTTGTGCACGGTGGCTCGATTCTCGAAATGCCGGACGCGGACCTGGACTTCGCGCTGGACCTCAATGTCCGCGCCATGATCCGCACGATCAGGGCCGTCCTGCCGGGCATGATCGAGCGCAAGGATGGCGCGATCGTCAATATGTCGTCTGTCGCCAGCAGCGTTAAGGGCGTGCCGAACCGCTTTGCCTATGGTGTGACCAAAGCTGCTGTCTTGGGCCTGACCAAGGCTGTGGCCGCCGACTACATCACGCAGGGCATCCGCTGCAACGCCATCTGCCCGGGTACGGTCGAAAGCCCGTCGCTAGAACAGCGCATGCGTGCTGGCGGCGATTATGACGCGACGCGGGCAGCTTTCATCGCGCGCCAGCCGATGGGGCGTCTCGGCTTGCCGGAAGAGATCGCTGACCTTGCCGTCTATCTCGCCGGCGCGACATACACCACGGGTCAAGCTTACAACATCGATGGTGGTTGGACCGTCTAGAGGTCTCCACAGGAGTAATATTATGACCCGCATTACCGATCTTCGCGTTTTCGATATCCGGTTTCCCACGTCGCAAAGCCTCGATGGATCGGATGCGATGAACCCGGACCCAGACTATTCGGCGGCCTATGTCGTCCTCGACACAGATGCGGATGGACTTGCCGGCCATGGCCTGACCTTCACCATCGGGCGCGGCAATGAAATCGTCTGTCTCGCAATCGAGGCGCTGAAGCACCTTGTCATCGGCCTGGAACTGGATTGGGTGAAGGAAAATCCTGGCCGCTTCTGGCATTTCGTCACAGGCGACAGCCAGCTCCGCTGGATCGGACCGGACAAGGGCGCGATGCACCTCGCAACCGGTGCTGTCGTAAACGCCGTGTGGGACTTGCTGGCAAAGGAAGCCGGGAAACCGGTGTGGCAGTTGGTGGGCGAGATGACGCCTGAAGAAATCGTCAATATTGTCGATTTCCGTTATGTGACCGACGTGCTGACGCGCGACGAGGCACTTGAAATTCTGCGCAAGGCGGAGAAGGGCAAGCAAGACCGGATCGCTGATCTGAAAGCAACAGGTTATCCTTGCTATACAACCTCGGCGGGCTGGCTTGGCTATTCGGATGACAAGCTGCGACGCCTTTGCCAGGAAGCCGTCGACGCCGGTTTCAATCACATCAAGATGAAAGTCGGCCGCGATCTCGACGATGACATCCGCCGCTTGACGATTGCCCGCGAGGTGATCGGCGACGACCGCATTCTCATGATCGATGCCAATCAGGTGTGGGAGGTCAACGAGGCTATCGACTGGGTAAACAGGCTCGCTTTCGTCAAGCCGTTCTTCATCGAGGAGCCGACGAGTCCGGACGATGTTGCCGGGCATCGCAAGATTCGGCAGGCCATTCGCCCGGTGAAGGTTGCCACAGGCGAGATGTGCCAGAACCGCATTATGTTCAAGCAGTTCATTGCCGAGGGCGCGATCGACGTGGTGCAGATCGATTCATGCCGCATGGGCGGTCTCAACGAGGTGCTGGCGGTGCTGTTGATCGCGGCGAAATATAATCTGCCGGTCTGGCCGCACGCGGGCGGGGTTGGCCTTTGCGAATATGTGCAGCATCTGTCGATGATCGACTATGTCGCGGTGTCGGGCACGAAGGAGGGCAGAGTCATCGAATATGTCGACCATCTGCATGAACATTTCGTCGACCCGTGCAACATCCAGAATGCCGCCTATATGCCGCCGGTACTGCCGGGCTTCTCAATCGAGATGAAGCCGGAGTCGATCAGGCAGTATTTGTACAAAGCCTAAAAGCGGATTTCTGTTGGCAAGACTGCTGTGCGTGGTTCGACAGGGCTCACCATGAGGGAGGTTGAGGACTGCAGCAGCCGACGAGTGCCCACCTCGTTCGACTTGCTCATGCAATCAACCCACCCTCCCTCATGGTGAGCCCCGTCGAACCACGCACAAGGGCTTTGCGGTACGGAATTGCGCCGTGTCGTCTTGCGTAAATGCGATGTCGTTTCCGCGCCTATTCTTTTGTTCTGCCGAGTGCTCTTATCGAGACACTTGAGGTGCCGCTTTCCAGGGAGAGAGCGGAGAATTGGGAAGCCGGTTTGAACCCGGCGCTGCCCCCGCAACGGTAGTGGAGTGAACCACGGCAAAACAGCCACTGGGAGATATCCCGGGAAGGCGCCGTGAAGCCGGAAACGGCAACTCCAGAGCCCGGAAACCAGCCTTGAGGAAGATAAACCGACTGATCGCGGTGGGCGATCAAGGAGCATGATTTTGTGCAGGCGACGTTTGACTTGCGCGGAGGTCCTCCTTCACCACCAGTCAGTTCTTTCGCGGGCTATAAGGGCGAGGACACGACATGGACTTAACGAACGAACTGCTCCGGAATCTAAGGAACCGGAAACCAGGATACGGACTTGAACAGGCATTCTATTCCGATCCGGATTATTACCGTCTCGACATGGAAAATATTTTCTATCGCGATTGGCTGTTCATCGGCCATGATTGCGAGGTGGCCAAGCCGGGCAACTACTTCACGGCTCAGGTTGGCGACTATCCGATCGTCATCGTGCGCGACCGCCAAAAACAGATCAGAGCTTTCCACAATTCCTGCCGCCATCGCGGCTCGCGCGTTTGTGCTGCTGAAAGGGGTACAGCGGCGAAGCTCGTCTGCCCCTACCATCAATGGACCTATGAACTGGACGGCCGCTTGCTGTTCGCCCGCCAGATGGGCGATGATTTCGACGCCAGCCAGCACAGCCTGAAAACGGTGCATTGCGAAAGTGTCGGCGGCTACATCTTCATTTGCCTCGCGCCCGTCGCTCCGGATTTCGGCCCGACACGCGCCCTGCTCGAACCCTATCTCGCGCCGCATCGCCTGACCGAGACCAAGGTGGCGTTCCAGAGTTCGATTGTCGAAAAAGGCAACTGGAAGCTCGTCTGGGAAAACAATCGCGAATGCTACCACTGCGTCGCCAACCACCCGGAACTGTGCAAGACCTTCCCGGAAGCGCCAAGCGCTACCGGGATCCAGGGCTCCAAAGAGGATCCTGAAATGGTCGCGCATTGGGAGAAGTGCGAGGCAGTCGGCCTCCCCAGTGTATTCCGTATCGCAGAAGACGGCCAGTATCGTGCCACACGCGTGCCGCTGCTTAGTGGTGCCGAGAGCTACACGATCAGTGGCAAGCGCGCAGTCGGCAGGCAACTCAGTGATGACGTCAACGCGCAGCAGATCGGTTCGCTGCTGCTCTATCATTACCCGACCACGTGGAACCATGTTCTCGGCGACCAGGCGATTTCTTTTCGCGTGCTTCCGCTTGGACCGAACGAGACCGAGGTCACGACGAAGTGGCTCGTCCACAAGGACGCGGTCGAAGGTGTCGATTACAATCTCGAAGAACTGACCCATGTCTGGCTCGAGACCAACAATCAGGACCGCCGTATCGTTGAAGAAAATGCATTCGGTATCCGCTCGCCTGCCTATGAACCGGGTCCATACTCTGTCGAACACGAAGGTGGCGTGCTGCAGTTCCTCGAATGGTACAGCAACTCCATGGAAACAAGGCTTTCCGGCAATAACAAGCTCAGCAAGGTAGCATGATGAATATGACGCTTCCTCAGACCTATCCGCACCTCGATCAGATGCAGCCATGGAATGATCGGCTGCATCTGCTGGAGTGCCTGTCGGTCATCGAGGAAGCGCCCAATGTGAAGACTTTCACGTTCAAATCGGACAATCAGAACTGGTTTCGCTACGAGCCAGGCCAGTTCATGACGTTCGAATTGCCGGTGCAGCCGGAAGCCGTCTTGCGCACATTTACATTGTCTTCCAGCCCATCGCGGCCATTCACCATTGCCGTGACGGCGAAAGCCCAGGATGGCAGTATCGGTGCGCGGTGGATGCTAGATCATCTGACACCGGGTGCGCGGTTGAAGGCATTCGGGCCGCTTGGCGATTTCTCCATGCGCAAGCATCCGGGCGAGAAATACCTGTTTATCTCGGCGGGTTCGGGCATCACGCCGATGATGTCGATGACACGCTGGATGCACGATTGCGCCCCGCAAAGCGACATCAATTTCGTGACCTGCGCACGCCGGCCGAGCGACATTATTTTCCGCAGGGAGCTTGAATATCTGACCAGCTGCATGCCGAACCTGAAGCTTGCCTTCCTTATAAAGGAACACGAGATGGGGCAGGTGTGGACCGGTATTCGCGGCCGTTTTGAAGAGGCAAGGTTGCCGTTGCTTTCGCCGGACTTCAAGGACAGGACGATCTTCTGTTGCGGGCCAGAAAGCTTCATGCGCGACGTTCGCACAATGCTCGAAGCATCCGGCTTCGACATGAAGCGATATCACCAGGAGAGTTTCGGACCGGCTGCCGAACCGGTGTTGCCGATGATGGATGCGATATCGACAGAGGCCGTTGAGAGATCGGCGATGGTCAGCTTTTCCATGTCGGGCATGGAAGTGGCATGTGCGCCGGGCGAAACGATCCTGAAGGCCGCACGCGGTGCGGGGATACGCATTGCCGCGGCGTGTGAATCGGGGCTCTGCGGCACCTGCAAGGTTATGAAAATTTCCGGCGAGGTCGACATGGACCACAATGGCGGTATTCTCGACGATGAGATCGACGAGGGCTATGTGCTTGCGTGCTGTTCCAAGCCACTCGGCAATGTTGAAATTGAGGCTTGAAACGCCTTTAACTGCTTGAAAGCTCTTTTAGAAACCGATTCAACTCGTCTTGCGGGATTCCGACGGTATGTTCCGGGCCGGGATAAACTTGCGATTGAACATCGGCGACAAACTCCGCAAAGGCTGCGACCCTTTCCTGCTGCAGGCGGTCATATTCGGCGCTGAAGTTCCGATAGACCTTGGCGTGACGTGGATAATGGCCGCGATTCGAGCCAAGAACATCTTGCGCGAACAGGTACTGCGCATCACAGCCCGCGCCGGCGCCCATTGAAATCATGAACAGCGATGTGCGCTCGGAAATTGCTGTCGCAATCGGAACAGGCACAACTTCTATTTCTGCTGCGAATGCGCCAGCATCTTCCAACGCTTTGGTCTGTCGCCATACCTCGAATGCGCTTTCGGCCGTTTTCCCTACAGCTTTGAAACCGCCGGTCCAAGTCGCCTGCGACGGGATTAGCCCTACGTGACCGCAAACAGGGATCCCTTCGTTACGCATGCGACGTACGGTGGCGAGGCTTGCGGCGCAATAAACCGCATCGCCGCCCGCCCTAAGCGCCTTGAACGCCGCGCGGATGTACTCTTCTGCGGTTACGAAATCACCATACTCCAACCCGGGCACCGCGAACACTGAGGGCGCAGCCTCGCGAAACTCGGGCGTAAGCAGTGATGGCGGGACAGATAGCATATCTACGCCGGCGCGTTCGGCCGCCTGTGCTTCCTCCAACGTTTCCACGCGCAGCATAGTCAATTGACGCCGACCCTTCAGCGCGAGGATGTCGGCGACGGTGGGTCGTTGGTTTTTCATGGTCATCTTAGGCTGCAAGCAGTGACTTGAGTTTGACGTCCGCTGTAGCGAGCTGGCCCGAATCTGGTCTCGCGCCGCGAGCAATCAACATCTCGGCGAGCCTTATGTCCTTCGCTACCGAATTGCCGGGGCCAATACCGCTCGCGGCGACAAGACGGCCATCGGCAGCAAGGTGGAACAGAATGAAGGCGCCATCGCCGAGGTCGCGCCGGATCGTTCGAACGCCCTCGTCCGCGAGGCCAGCAACCTGCAGACCGAGTTCATACTGATCCGACCAGAACCAGGGTACCGCTTGATGCGGCTCCTGTGCCCCGAGCATGTTGCGCGCGGCCAGCTCCCCTTGCTCCTGGGCATTGCGCCATGCTTCGAGCCGCACCCGGCGCCCGCCGTAGACAGCGAGCGGGAAGATACAGCAGTCGCCAGCGGCATAAATATCCGGATCGCTGGTCTGCAACCAGTCATTGACCACAACACCGTTGCCGGTTTCGAGGCCTGACGCTTCGGCCAGCGCGGCGACCGGCGTCGCGCCTATGCCGATGATCGCGAGGTCCGCCACGATGACGTTTCCTGTCGAAAGCGTGATCGCAACATTGTCTGCAGCGTCGGCAAAGGAGACTATTCCGGTGTCGCATAGAATGGTCACGCCCTCGTCGCGATGGCGTGTATCGATGACCCTGGCGATTTCCTCCGGGACGCCGCGCATCATGATGCGGCTTTGCGCCTCGATCACAGTGACCGTCGCGCCGCGCTTGCGAGCGCTGGCCGCAAGTTCAAGCCCGATGAATCCGCCGCCGACAATGACGATGCGTGCTCCCGGCTGAAACCTTGCCCGGATGGCAACCGCGTCCTCAAAACTGCGCAGGGTGGTGCAATGTTTGCTGCCCGCTGCGAGGGGCAGAGGGCGCGGAATGGCACCTGTCGCAAACAGAAGACGCGCATAGGGGATTTTCCGGCCATCCTCCAGTGTGACGCGCTTT
This sequence comes from Phyllobacterium trifolii, assembly GCF_014192095.1. Classification (GTDB taxonomy): domain Bacteria; phylum Pseudomonadota; class Alphaproteobacteria; order Rhizobiales; family Rhizobiaceae; genus Phyllobacterium; species Phyllobacterium trifolii. The sequence goes on along the minus strand of NZ_JACHXN010000004.1, from coordinate 249,061 downwards.
TCTTCCCGGTCGATTGACGTCGCCGTTGAATTGCCCACGAAGTCGATGTTCTTTTCGGTAAACAGGGATTCGGCGGCTATCGTGCGCGGGGCCGGATGATCTTCCGAGACCATCGCTTCCTTGGAAAGAGGCGGGCGCTCATAGGGGAGGTGTTTTTCCGTGCCGATCAAAGTGACCGGGCCGTCATAGCCGTTTTCCCGTAAGGCAAAAGCCGCGCGCACGCCGCATTCGCCAGCGCCAATGATGACCATTCCACTGTCCATGACGATTATCCCAGCTGAATCAATACTTTGCCAGCCTCTACTTTGACTGGATAGGTCTTAAGATTGATGCAGACCGGCGCTCCCTTGGCTTCTCCGGTCTTGTAGTTGAAGCGGCCGTTATGCTTGGGGCACTCGATGATCTCGTCCATCACAAGCCCATCGGCGAGATGGATGTGTTCATGAGTGCACAGACCGTCCGTCGCAAAAAACTTATCGTCGGGGCTGCGGTAGACTGCAAAGGTCTTTCCCGCATGGTCGAAACGCATGACGTCTTCTTCGTCAATGTCGTCTGAAGTGCAGGCTTCCACCCAGTTGCTCATCGTTCGATCCTCCCGGTCGTTTATGGACTATTATTCGGCTGCTGCCGCGACAGATTCGCTATGGAATTCGTCGCGATAGGGCTTTGCTGTCGGGGGCAATTCCCGCTTGAGAAAGTAGTCCTCGTTGCGCAGCTGCCGCAGGAATGCAGGCACCATCTCGCGGTACGCGTGCAGGATGGACGGGTTTGCCGCCGGCAGATCATGCTTGATCATCGCATGCAGCTGCGGCAGCGCGTGATGCGGCACCATCGGGAACATGTGGTGTTCGACGTGATAGTTCATGTTCCAGTAGATGAACCGGCTGATCGGGTTCATAAGGACAGTACGGCTGTTCAAACGGTGATCGGTGACATTGTCGGCAAGCCCGCCATGCTGCAACAGTCCAGTCAAGACATGATGCCACGCCCCATACAGTCGCGGCAAACCGATCAGCACCAGCGGCAGGATCGATCCGAGATACAACGAAAGTCCAATCGTGGCGACGTAAATCGCGGCCCATATGCGGGCGATACGGACGACCCTTGGCTGTTCCTGCTCCGGAATGAAGGTCTTTTCCTCGGCGCTGACAATTCCCAAGGCGTTGCGGATGAGGTCGCCCATGGCGTGCCACACATCCAAAATACCGAAGAAATTCAATGCGACGCGCAACAGATCGGGTGGGCGCATGACCGCGATTTCCGGATCGCGTCCGACGATGACCGTGTCCGTGTGATGCCGCGTATGGCTCCAGCGCCAGGTGACGGGATTGCGCATGATCATGAAGCAGGCGATCTGATAGACGACATCATTCATCCAGCGTGTCTTGAACGCCGTACCGTGGCCGCATTCATGCCAGCGGCTGTCCGAGGCGGAACCATACAGAACGCCATAAGCAAGGAAAAACGGCACGCAAAGCCAGGTGCCCCAGAAATAGACGCCAAGGCCGGCGAAAATCAGCATGCTGCCGAGCCAGATCGCAGTGTCGCGGATCGCCGGGCCATCAGAGCGCTTCATCAGCTCTTTCATCTGCTTGCGGGGGATGTCGGTGTGATACCATTCGGCCGCGGCAAGGCCCGACTCCACAGCCAATTGCGAGTCACGGCCGATAAGGCTGTAATCCCGCCTTGTCGGCATGACGAGCGATGCTGCTTGCATATGAGACCTCCCTCAATCAGTCGGAAGAAGATACGCGTTGCAACAACCTGCCTCAATCTGAAATGATGAAATTCTATCATTTTCAATCAGAGATTGGTATAAATGACTGATAGATTCTATCAGGGAGCGCATGAGGTGGCAAATAGGCCGACAATCTCCGATCTGGCGCGTGCTGCGGGGGTGGGCGTCGCGACAGTCGACAGGGTGCTGAACGGACGGCTGCCGGTGCGCGAAGAAACGGCGCGGCGGGTATATGAGGCGGCCAACAGCATCGGGTACCATGCGGCGGGGTTGATCCGCCAGCGTATGCGGCAGGAACTGCCGGAATACCGGCTGGGCTTTCTCTTGCAGAAACCCGGACATTATTTTTATCAGGAGTTTGCGCGGGAGATCGAGAATGCTGTCGGTCAGGCGTCGCATTTCCGCGGCGTTCCTGCGATAGAGTTTTGCGCATCACAGGCGCCGGACGAGATCGTCGCCAAGCTGAAATCGCTGGCGGGTCGCTGCCGTTCGATCGGCCTGGTCGCGCCGGACCACCCGTCCATCACGGCCGCTGTCGATGAATTGAAGGCAAAGAATATCCCGGTTTTTTCGCTGCTTTCAGACCATGCCGCTGGAATTCGCGAAGGCTATGTCGGCGTCAACAACCGCAAGGTCGGGCGCACGGCAGCCTGGATGATTACCAAAGCCGCCAAAAAATCCGGAAAAGTTGCGATTTTTGTTGGAAGTCATCGTTTTCACGGCCATGAACTGCGCGAAATCGGTTTCCGTGCCTTCTTTCGTGAAGAGGCGCCGGAGTTCACCGTGCTTGACACGATGGTCAATCTGGAGACGCGCCAGATTACCAATGAGGCGATGTCGGAGCTGCTGCGCCGCCATCCGGACCTTGCCGGCTGCTATGTGGCGGGCGGTGGAATGGAAGGCGGGATCACTGCGATTCGTGAGGCGCAATTGGAACAGCCGCCGGTGATGATCGTCAATGAAATCACCCCGGAATCGCGGGCGGCGCTGGCCGACAAAATCGTCACCATGGTCATCGCAACTCCCTTGCCAAGGCTCTGCCGGGAACTCACGGAGCTCATGGGTCACGCCATCGAAAGCGGCGCGGCCAACGCTCCGGGCCAGACCTTTTTGCCGTTCGATATCTACCTGCCAGAGAACATCTGAGCGGCATTTACACGCGGCTACAATCAAATTGCCCGCGCCGGTTGAAATTCCTGCGGCGGAATCGAGGATTCATGTTCCATTTTCGCATGTTCTTGCGCCAAATCCGGACATTCTTGCGCAAAAGTTCCGCCGGATCCCGCAAACCTTGCTCTCTTTTTCTCAGGCATCGGAATCTATCAGAAATGATAGTTTTTTAATCACAACTGCGATTGACGGAATGACGGCTTCGACAGATTGTTGCGCCGGCTAGAGCCCGTTCGCAAACTCTACTGCGGCGGCCATCTGACGCGATTTTCTGCGCTTCCGGTGCTCACGTACTTTAAGTACGCTGCGCTCCGGTTCTCGAAAACCACGCCATATGTCTCGCCGCAGCGACTTTCCAAACGGGCTCTTGGCAACCCATGGGCGCAGACCGCGTTAAGTACCACCGGGAGTATTATTCAGATGAGCGACACGATTTCTCACCCTGTCTTTGCGATCAATCATATCGCCGCGCCGAACATGACCCCGGCGGAATTCTTCCAGCTGGCGAAGTCGCTCGGCCTCAGCGATGTCGAGATCCGTAACGACCTTGGCGGCAATGCCATCGTCGACGGGACGCCGGCGGCAGAGGTCCGGGCAATGGCTGAATCGGCAGGCGTTCGCATCGCTACGATCAACGCGCTGCAGCGCTTCAACCAGTGGACGCCGGAGCGCGAACGGGAGGCGATCGAGCTTGCCGATTACGCGCGCGATGTGGGTGCGAGCGCGCTGGTTCTTGTCCCGGTCAATGATGGTTCCGGCCAGACAGATGGCGAGCGTCAGGCGAACCTGCGCACCGCATTGACGGCACTGAAGCCTATCCTTGAACAGCGTGGCCTCATGGGTTTCGTCGAACCGCTTGGCTTCGAGATTTGTTCGCTGCGTTCAAAGCGCGAGGCGGTGGAAGCGATCGAGGCTGTCGGCGGCCGTGACCGGTTCAAACTCGTGCATGACACGTTCCATCACCACCTTGCCGGCGAGCCCGAGTTGTTTCCGGCAATGACTGGGATGGTTCATATTTCAGGGGTCGCCGACCCTGATCTTGCGGTTGGCGAAATGCGCGATCCGCACCGGGTGCTGGTCGATGCGGATGACCGGCTCGGCAATGTCCGCCAGATGCGCGAACTGATCGATCAGGGTTATACCGGCTTGTTTTCATTCGAGCCGTTCGCACGGGAAGTGCAGGAATTGGAAAACCCTTCCGAAGCGCTGGCTTCCAGCATGGACACGATCAAAGCCGGGTTGGTTTGACCTTAGATTCCCGGGGAATCAGTTCTCCTGGATGGACACGCCGCCCTCTCCGATTTTCAGTTCGACGCCTGCGGGCTTTGTTTCCTCCCGGTAGGCGTAGACACCGAGACCGATAACAGCGACGAGAAGCGCTCCAATAATCAGATACAGGCCATTGCGATTCACTATTTGATCCTTTGTGTGTTGGAACTGGAACGATTCTGTTTTTCTTCGTATCACGGAATTGTCCTAGTTCTTTGTTTTTACGCAATTCCCTACGGAAAACCGCTTCATACTTTTCCTGGAATTGCTCTAATTGGACTGATCCAGAGCATGCGGAGCAGGTTGGCCGGGTGTTTGATCGTCGGCCGGGTATAGCCAAAGAAATGCAGCGACCGCCAGGACGATAATAACAGCCGTCGATATCCATGTTTGAACGCGCATGTGACTGTCTCCGGTTACGGAGTAAAACCGCGTGTCGCCCAGAAGGTTCCGCTTCCAGACTGCACAGCAGTGCAACCTAAAGCCTCTCATTAATTGGTCTATAGCTCTCAAATCCCGCTTGACGCTCCTTGCATAAAATGGAATAAATATTTCAGAAGCTGGGCATAACGGTCCGTATATTCCGTAATGGGTGTTCAGATTAAGATTTGCGCGCAAACGCCGCGCACGCTTCATGTCAAGATATTGCCAGCCAGGGACAAGGTGGGTTGGCAGGATCGGGGTATGAAGGGTTCCGGATTAAAACAGGTGCAGCCGGGGCACCATTTGTGGAGGAGAAGACATGAAAAAGTTTTTGCTTGGAGTGGCTGTTTCAGCATTGATGGCTGGTTCGGCTTCGGCCGCGAATATTGGCGTCTCGATGGCGAAGTTCGACGATAACTTCCTGACCGTCCTGCGCAATGGTATGCAGGACTATGCCAAAACGCTTGATGGCGTGAACCTGCAGGTCGAGGACGCGCAGAACGACGTTGCCAAACAGCAGAGCCAGATCCAGAATTTCATCGCTTCGAAGGTTGATGCGATCATCGTCAATCCGGTCGACACGGACGCTACCGGCGCCATGTCGAAGATTGCCGCTGATGCCGGCATTCCGTTGGTCTATGTCAACCGCGAGCCGGCAAATGTCGACAGCTTGCCGGAAAAGCAGGCTTTCGTTGCTTCGAACGAAGTTGAATCCGGTACGCTGGAAACCAAGGAAGTCTGCCGCCTGCTCAAGGGCAAGGGCAAGATCGTCGTGATGATGGGCGAACTCTCCAATCAGGCCGCCCGCCAGCGCACCAAGGACGTGCATGATGTGATTGCAACCGACGAGTGCAAGGGGCTTGAAATCGTCGAAGAGCAGACCGCCAACTGGTCGCGCACCGAAGGCTCCGACCTGATGACGAACTGGCTTTCAGCGGGTCTCGAATTCGATGCGGTCGTCTCCAACAATGACGAAATGGCCATCGGTGCGATCCAGGCCCTGAAGGCTGCAGGCCGCTCGATGGACAGCGTCGTTATCGGCGGCGTCGATGCAACGCAGGACGCGCTTGCCGCCATGGCTGCCGGCGACCTCGACGTGACAGTTTTCCAGAACGCTGCCGGTCAGGGCAAGGGTTCGGTCGATGCGGCGCTGAAGCTCTCCAAGGGCGAAAAGGTCGAGACCAAGGTCTATGTGCCGTTCGAACTGGTGACGCCGGAGAACCTGTCGAAGTATCAGAAGTCTAATTGAGACTTCTGTTTCAACCACGCCGAGCTTTACCCTCCCCCTTGTGGGGAGGGACGGAGCGAAGCGACGGGGAGGGGCCTTTGAGCCTTCATTCTTGCGATGGCGCACTACGCCTTACTCGTTGCAAGAAAGACCCCGCCCCGGACCTGCGGTCCGACCCTCCCCACAAGGGGGAGGGAATGCGTCAACGTTTGGCGTATGATTGAAACGAGAGCCTCTCTGGGAGGAGATGATCATGGCAGTCAGTCCCTCGACCATGGCAGCGGTGCGCGCCAGTGGCGCCATACCGCAATCGGAATATCTCTTGAACGTCGAAAACATCCGCAAGGAATTTCCTGGCGTTCTGGCGCTGGACAATGTGCAGTTCCGGCTCAAGCGCGGCACTGTGCATGCGCTGATGGGCGAGAACGGCGCCGGTAAATCCACGCTGATGAAGATCCTTGCTGGAATATATATTCCAGATCAGGGCGAGGTTCATCTGAAAGGCCTGCCGATCCGCCTGAAATCGCCGCTCGATGCGCTGGAAAATGGTATCGCCATGATCCATCAGGAGCTCAATTTGATGCCCTTCATGACGGTGGCGGAGAATATCTGGATCCGGCGCGAACCGAAGAACGGCTTCGGCTTCGTCGATCACGGCAAGATGTACGACATGACCGCAGAGCTGTTTGAGCGGCTGAACATCAAACTCGATCCGGAAAGCCAGGTGCGGGATTTGAGCGTCGCCAACCGGCAGATGGTAGAAATCGCCAAGGCGGTTTCATACGAATCCGATGTTTTGATCATGGATGAGCCGACGTCGGCTCTGACCGAGCGCGAGGTGGCGCATCTGTTCGAGATTATCCGTAGTCTGCGCGAACAGGGCATCGGCATCGTTTATATCACCCACAAGATGAACGAGCTTTTCGAGATCGCGGACGAGTTCTCGGTGTTCCGCGACGGCCGTTATATCGGCACGCATCTTTCCACCGATGTGACGCGCGACGATATCATCAAGATGATGGTCGGGCGCGAGATCACGCAGATGTTTCCGAAAGAAGAGGTGCCGATCGGCGATGTGGTGCTTTCGGTAAAAGACCTTTCGCTGAAAAACGTTTTCCACAATGTGTCGTTCGACGTACGCGCGGGCGAAATCCTCGGCGTTGCCGGACTGGTCGGTTCCGGCCGCTCGAACGTTGCCGAGACGATTTTCGGCGTGACGCCGGCGACGAGCGGAACCATCGAGATCAAAGGCGAGGTGGTCAAGATGACTTCGCCGACGCAGGCCATCAGCCACGGCATGGCTTTCATCACCGAAGACCGCAAGGAAACGGGCTGCCTGCTTATTCTCGACGTCCTCGAAAACATGCAGATCGCGGTGCTGCAGGACCGTTTCGTCAAGTACGGGTTTGTCCAGGAGAAGGGCATTACTGCAGCATGCACCAAGATGAGCGAGACGTTGCGGGTCAAGACTCCGAACATGGAGGAAAGGGTCGAGAACCTTTCCGGCGGTAACCAGCAGAAGGTGTTGATCGGCCGGTGGCTTCTGACCAATCCAAAGATCCTCATTCTCGACGAACCGACACGCGGCATCGATGTCGGTGCCAAGGCGGAGATTCACCGCCTCGTATCGCAACTCGCCAAACAGGGCGTCGCCGTGATCATGATCTCGTCGGAAATGCCGGAAGTGCTCGGGATGAGCGACCGGGTCATGGTGATGCATGAGGGCCGGGTTACCGGTTTCCTCGATCGCGCCGAAGCCACGCAGGTCAAGGTGATGGAGCTGGCATCGAAATGAACAACCATTTGATAATCCACCCTGACGGTTCACTGATGCGATTTTTTGCGCTTCCGGTGCTCACGGACTTCAACGTCCGCTGCGCTCCGGTCCTCAAAAACCGCACCAGCCTACTCGTCAGGCTGAATTCTTAAACGGTTGTTTAGCGCTGCCTGGAATATTTGGAGGAATTTATTATGACAAGCGAGCAGGTGACGGCCAAGGCAACAACACCGGCACTCGGGCGCAAGCACCGCCGGCGTATGCCGCCCGAGGTCAATATCCTTTTGGTGCTGATCGGTATTGCGCTGGTTTTCGAAATACTCGGCTGGATTTTTGCCGGCCAGAGCTTCCTGATGAATGTGCAGCGCCTGCGGATCATCATCCTGCAGGTCTCCGTCATCGGCATCATTGCGGTGGGCGTCACGCAGGTGATCATCACCGGCGGCATCGATCTTTCCTCCGGCTCGGTGGTGGGCATGACGGCTATGATTGCGGCAAGTTTCGCGCAGGCCTCCACCTGGGCGCGGCCGGTCTATCCCGCCTTGACGGACCTGCCGTTTTTCATCCCGATAGGCATCGGCCTAGGCATCGGCCTCCTCGCCGGTATCATCAATGGCTGGCTGATCGCCTATACAAAGATACCGCCGTTCATCGCCACGCTCGGCATGATGGTGTCGGCACGCGGCATAGCAAAATGGTACACCAAGGGCTCGCCGGTTTCAGGCCTGACTGACCAGTTCAACTTCATCGGCACGAGCATCTGGCCTGTGGTCGTGTTTCTCGTGGTGGCGCTCGTTTTCCATATCGCCTTGCGCTATACGCGCTATGGCAAGTTCACCTACGCCATCGGTGCCAATGTGCAGGCGGCGCGGGTTTCCGGCATCAATGTCGAGAAACATCTCATCAAGGTGTATGCCATTGCCGGATTGCTGGCTGGACTTGCCGGCATCGTTACCGCTGCCCGGGCCCAGACCGCGCAGGCTGGCATGGGCGTCAATTATGAACTCGACGCAATCGCGGCGGCCGTCATCGGCGGCACCTCGCTCGCCGGCGGCGTCGGGCGCATTACCGGCACGGTGATCGGCGCGATCATTCTTGGCATCATGATCTCTGGCTTTACGTTCCTGCGGGTCGATGCTTATTACCAGGAAATCATCAAAGGCGTGATCATCGTTGCCGCAGTTATCGTGGATGTATACCGCCAGAAGAAGCGCAAAGTCTGACAGTGCTCTCGATACTAGCCAGGCGTGCATGACCATGTGCGTGGTTCGACAGGCTCACCATGAGGGGACTTGAGTTTTGCAGGGCGCCAAGGCAGGAACGGTTGCGGCCGTAACGGCCAACATCAAAGTCTTGACTCCCTGCAATCAACTCACCTCCCTCATGGTGAGCCCCGTCGAACCACGCACAATGGATCTGCTGCCCAAATCAATCAATAACGCCCGGGACCCCCACCGGGCTTCTTTAATGAGGTAAGAAATGACTGTACGTTTTGGCCTGCTCGGTGCAGGCCGTATCGGCAAGGTTCACGCGAAAGCCGTGACGTCGAACCCAGAGGCGAAGCTCGTTGCCGTCGCCGACGCCTTTGAACAGGCGGCCAAGGATCTTTCCGCTGCGCATGGCTGTGAAATCCGCACCATCGACGAGATCGAGAAAGCCTCGGATATCGATGCCGTCATCATCTGTACGCCGACCGATACGCATGCGGACCTGATCGAACGGTTCGCCCGGGCCGGCAAGGCGATCTTCTGCGAGAAGCCGATCGACCTCGATGTGAAGCGTGTCGAAGAATGCCTTGCCGTTGTCAGAGAAACCGGCGCGACGCTCATGGTCGGGTTCAACCGCCGTTTCGATCCGCATTTCGCTGCGGTACGCAAGGCAATCGACGACGGTCAGATCGGTGATGTCGAGATGGTGACGATCACCTCGCGCGATCCGGGCGCGCCGCCTGCGGAATATATCAGCCGTTCCGGCGGCATATTCCGCGACATGACGATCCATGATTTCGACATGGCGCGGTTTCTGCTAGGCGAAGATCCGGTTGCGGTAACCGCGCATGCGTCGGTGCTGGTGGACAAGAAGATCGGCGAGCTCGGCGATTACGACAGCGTCAGCGTCATCCTGTCGACGGCCTCGGGCAAGCAGTGTGTGATCTCCAATTCACGCCGCGCGACCTATGGCTATGACCAGCGCATCGAAGTGCATGGCTCAAAGGGCATGGTCGCGGCGGAAAACCAGCGGCCGGTGTCGATCGAGATCGCCAACGGCAGCGGTTATACCCGCCCGCCGCTGCATGATTTCTTCATGACGCGCTATACGGAAGCCTACGCCAACGAGATCGCCGCGTTTATCAGCGCGATTGCGAAGGGCACGAAGGCGGCGCCGAGCGGGGAAGATGGATTGATTGCACTGGCGCTTGCCGACGCAGCGGTGAGGTCGGTGAAGGAAGGCAAGACGATCAGGGTTTGAGTTCTCTCCGATATCTCTTCGCTGGCGGACTTTTAGATGTCTTAGAAGCGTGAACGTGATTACAAAGATAGGAGTTGGTTTAGATGTCGGCAGAGAAGAAGCTGAAGGGCCCTGCTTCGTACTTTCCTTCTATTGAGAAGACATACGGTAAGCCAATAGATCACTGGCTGAAGATGCTGGATGAAATGAAGGAAAAGAAGCACATGGAGATGGTTTCCACGCTAAAATCAGAGCACAAGATGGGTCATGGCCACGCTAATGCTCTAGTTGCTTATCATCGGGCCCAGAGTGCAGCCTAAACTACGCATGAGCGAACGAAGCGCTGTGATTTGAACATCCCAATGGGTTCTCGGGTCAAGCCCGAGGATGACGGAGAGAGAGGCGTGTATTGCAGTCAAACCTGAAACGCTCTCAATACCTCTCTTGCGATTTCTAGTATTTGAGCAATGGGCTCAACATGCTGAAATCGCTTTCTTCCCACAGGGGGACATAATCGGCATCATAGGCCGGTGTTCATACGCTAGAATAGACTACCGCACATCCACCCAGCGCTGCTCCTGATAGGAACGCGCCATGGCATGGACGGTGCGCTCGATTTCGAGCCCGTCGGCGAATTCGATCAGATGAGCGGGCTGGCCGTTGATGCGCTTGATCAACTCGCGGCACTCGATGATCTTGAGGTCGTTGAAGCCGAGGCCATGGCCCGGGGCCGGGATAAACTGGCCGTAGGGCTCATGATGCGGCGCCGTAAGAATGGTGCGGTAGCCCTGTTCGGTGGCGCGGTCTGCGGTAACGTAGAGCTGGAACTCGTTGGCGCGTTCCTGATCGAACAGAATCGAGCCCTTCGAGCCGAAAATCTGCAGAGCGATGCGGCCCTTGCGGCCCCAGGCGGAGCGATTGGCCTGCAAGGTGCCGGCAACGCCGTTTTCCATACGCATGAGGACGCTGGCGCTGTCATAGGTTTCGACCGCGCGGTCCGTGCCATTGGCCGTCTTGCGGGTGGCGTAGGGCTTCGACATATCGCACATGACGCGGGAAACCCGGCCAAACAGCGTGAACAGCAACGACAGGGGATGGACAGCAAAATCATCCAGCGCACCGTATCCGGACGTGGCCTCGTGCTTCCAGTTGAAGAGGGCATTGGGATCGGCCATGAAATCCTCATCCATCTCGATGCGCAGATGGTTGATGTCGCCGATGATCTTTTCGGCAAGCAGCTTGCGGATATGACGGATGGCCGGGCCCTGGATATAGTTGTAGCCGAGGGCAGCGACCTTGCCGGACTGTTTCGCCGCGGCGAGCATGGCTTCCGCGTCGCTGAATGTTGGCGCCATGGGCTTCTCACACCAGACATGCTTGCCGGCTTTCAGCGCCGCAATCGCCATTTCCGGGTGAAATTGGTTGGGGGTGGCGATGGAGACCACATCGACTTGCGGGTCGTCGATGACCGCGCGCCAATCGCCCGAGGCTTTCTGGAAACCGAACTCATTGGCGCGGCGCACGGCAAGCTCTGTGTTGGTTTCGCCGAGATGCACGAGCTGCACTGCCGGCACATCACCGAAGACGGCGCGAACCGAATTCCACGCCAGTGCATGGCATTTCCCCATAAAGCCCGTTCCGATCAGTCCTACACCCAGCATCGCTTGCTCCCATCGCTTGCAGTTCTCGATTGAAATAATCTATAACAGGAGAAAATGGAATAACTGATCCGTCTTGATATAAATATTTTGCTCGGACCAGGAGCAGCAACGAGGAAACTCTGCGGGTGGAAAGTATGGACAATGAAGTATCGTTACCGCGGGATTTCGATGCGCTGCGTACGATGATCCTCGATCGTCGCGAGATGCTGCCGAAGCGTCTGGCGCAGATCGCGGCCTATGCCCTAAGCAATCCCGACGAGATTGCCTTTGGTACGGCGGCAAGCATTGCACAGACAGCAGGCGTCCAGCCTTCGACGTTGATCCGCTTTGCCCAGCATCTCGGATTCGACGGTTTCACCAGCCTGCAATCGGTATTCCGGGAACGGCTGCGCGAGCGGCAGGTTTCCTATGAAGAGCGGCTGTCAGCCCTGCGCGGTGATACGCATGGCCTTTCGAAGAACCGCGTCATCCTCAACGGATTTTTGACTGCGGCCAGCCATTCAATCGAGACGATTTCGCATAATGTCGAAGAGGATGTGTTGGCCAGCGCAGTGGATATCCTGGCGGGAGCCGAGACGATCTATCTGCTGGCGCGGCGCCGTTCCTATCCGATCACCGCCTATATGGCCTACGCCTTCGGCAAGCTGAAAATCCGCAACCAGTTGATCGAATCGACAGCTGGTATCGATCCGGAAATCCTGTCCTTTGCCCAGCCGACCGACGCCGCCATCGCCATCAGCTTTTCACCCTATGCCTCGGCAACAATCGAGCACGCAGCGGCGCTGGCAGCACGCAATGTGCCCGTCGTCGCCATTACCGACAGTGCGTTCTCGCCGCTCGCCCAGTCTGCCAAGGTGTGGTTTGAGGCGGCGGAAGGGGATTTTTCCGGGTTCCGGTCGCTATCCGGGACTATGGCACTCGCCATGGCGCTGACGGTCAGCGTGGCGGAGAAACGGCGGAGTTTCTAGGTTAGAAAACTTGCAGTCCGAGGCGTTCGGCCATCGGATTGAAGTCGCGGTCATGATGGAGAAGCTGGTGCCCACCTTCAATGCAAAAGGTGGCAATGACAATGTCAATGGACTTGCGAATGGTTATACCGTGCCGACGCAGATGCCGATAATTGCGCGCGGCTTGAACTGCCGTGTCGGCAGACAACATGGATTGGACGCCGAATTGCCGCAAGCCCCTCTCAAGCCGTCCAGCCTCAGCTTCGCTGCGGGCACCCTGTAGCAGTTCTAGAAGAATAAGGTCGCCCATAATCACCGTCTCGACCTCAATCAGCGCTCTGAAGCGCCTTACAGGTTCGATATCGATATTGCGATAGTGGGCGATCCAGACCGAACTGTCGACGACGATCATTTATCCAAACGACCATCATCGTCCCAAAAACGGCCTTCTCGCATTTCATCGAGATTGCCTTCCCAGCCGATGCCGGCGAGATCATCGATGACCTTTTTCAGATCATGTCTTTTCACGAGTATGCGCAAGGCTTCCTCGACCGTTGCCTTCTTGGTGGAAAGTCCTGTCACCTTCATGGCCTTGGTAAGCAATTCATCGTCCAGATCGATATTGGTACGCATGGTAGCTCCGATGTGTATGGTTCTTCCAAAATATACACATTGCATCGGGCATTTTCAACGCCACTGGGTCTCGTCTAGTAGTAGAATATGAAAAAGAACAGACATTCCATATTGACGATTCGATAGAATTATTATTTCATATAGGAAAATTCCTGGCCTGCGTGTGCCGGAGTTTATCAGTCTATCGGGAGGATATCATGGACAGAGCTGATACGGGCCACGCGCTCGATGTCATTACCATCGGCCGCTCGTCCGTCGACCTTTACGGCCAGCAGATCGGCTCCCGGCTCGAGGATATCACTTCCTTCGCCAAGTCGGTCGGTGGATGCCCTGCCAATATAGCGATCGGTACGGCGCGCCTCGGTCTGCGCTCGGCGCTGTTGTCCCGCGTGGGGGACGAGCAGATCGGCCGGTATATACGCGAGCAGATGGTACGCGAAGGCGTCGCGACGGACGGAATCATCACAGATGCGGAGCGGCTGTCGGCCCTTGTTATCCTCTCGGTCGAGAACGACAAGAGTTTTCCGCTGATATTCTACCGTGAGAACTGCGCCGACATGGCGCTTGACGAGGGCGATGTCGATCCTGAATTCATACGTTCGGCGCGCGCCGTCGTGGTCACTGGCACGCATTTTTCCAAGCCAAAGCCCGATGCGGCGCAACGCAAGGCCATTCGTCTGATGAAAGAAGCGGGCGGGAAGGTTGTGTTCGATATCGACTATCGCCCCAATTTGTGGGGACTGGCAGGACACAGCGAGGGCGATAGCCGCTACATCGCCTCCGACGCCGTATCCAGCCACCTGAAGACCGTCCTTGCCGATTGCGACCTGATCGTCGGCACGGAAGAGGAAGTGCTGATTGCGTCGGGTGAAGAGGATCTTCTCAGCGCGTTGAAAACCATTCGGGCGCTATCGAGCGGAACGATCGTATTGAAGCGCGGCCCGATGGGCTGCATCGTTTACGAAGGCGCGATTTCCGACGATCTCGAGGATGGCATTGTCGGCAAGGGCTTTCCGATTGAAGTGTTCAACGTTCTCGGCGCGGGAGATGCCTTCATGTCGGGCTTCCTGCGCGGCTGGCTCGGCGGCGAACCGCTGGCGACAGCGGCAACCTGGGCCAATGCATGCGGTGCGTTCGCGGTGTCGCGACTGCTCTGCGCACCCGAGATTCCGACCTTCGAGGAACTGCAATATTTCCTCAAGCATGGCAGCAAATTTCACGCCCTGCGCAAGGACGAGGCAATCAACCATGTGCATTGGGCGACGACGCGGCGGCGCGAAATACCGTCGATGATGACCTTTGCCATCGATCATCGCGTGCAGCTGGAAGATCTCGCGCAAAAGGTCGGTGCCGACGCTGCCAAAATCCGCGCATTCAAGGAGCTGGCAGTAAAGGCGGCGGCGAAGGTCGCCGATGGCCGTGACGGTTATGGAATGCTGCTTGACGAGAAGTTCGGGCGCGAGGCGATGTTCGAATTCGCCCGTCATAATTTCGACTGGCTCGGACGGCCGGTGGAATTGCCTGGGTCGCGTCCGCTGCGCTTCGAGTTTTCACAGGATATCGGCTCGCAACTGGCGGAATGGCCTGTGGACCATTGCATCAAGTGCCTGTGCTTCTACCACCCGGACGATCCGGCCGATTTGAAGCTGGAACAGCAGCAGAAGTTGCGCACGCTGTTCGAAGCGGCGCGCAAGGTCGGACGCGAACTGCTGATCGAAATCATCGCCGGCAAGCACGGCAAGCTCGACGACAACACCATTCCGCGAGCGCTGGAAGAACTCTATACGCTGGGTATCAAACCGGACTGGTGGAAGCTCGAGCCGCAGGCCTCGACGACGGCCTGGAAGAACATCGAGGCAGTGATCGAAAAGCATGATCCCTGGTGCCGCGGTGTCGTGCTGCTTGGGCTGGAAGCGCCACATGACGAGCTCGAGGCAGCATTTGCCGCGACCGCTGGGGCGCCCATTGTCAAGGGCTTTGCCGTCGGCCGGACATTGTTCATGGACGCGGCGGAAGGCTGGTTGTCGGGCAAACTCTCAGATGAGGCGGCGATCGACGATATGGCCGATCGTTTTGAAAAATTGACCAAGGCCTGGCTTGCCAGCCGCAACAAACAAGCGGCATAGCATATAGCCCGGGAGGAGACTGACATGACGAAGACAATACGCCTGACCATGGCACAGGCCCTGACGCGGTTTCTGAGCCAGCAGATGACGGTGATCGACGGCAAGAAAGTACCTGTCTTTGCGGGCGTCTGGGCCATTTTCGGCCATGGCAATGTCGCCGGTCTCGGCGAGGCGCTTTATCAGGTCCGCGAAGAACTACCGACCTATCGCGCCCATAACGAACAGGCGATGGCCCATGCCGCTATTGCCTTTGCCAAGGCGACTTTCCGCCGCCGCATGATGGCGGTGACGAGTTCCGTTGGGCCCGGTGCAACGAACATGGTGACGGCTGCCGCGCTGGCGCATGTCAACCGCCTGCCGCTTTTGCTCTTGCCTGGCGATGTCTTCGCCAACCGTGTTCCGGATCCTGTGCTGCAGCAGGTGGAATCTTTTGGCGATGGCACAGTTTCCGCCAATGATTGCTTTCGGCCGGTGTCGCGCTATTTCGATCGTATCACGCGGCCGGAACAGATCATCCCTGCGCTGCAACGAACAATGACCGTGCTCACCGACCCTGCCGAATGCGGGCCGGTAACGCTCGCCCTGTGCCAGGATGTGCAGGCCGAAGCCTATGACTATCCGGAAAGCTTCTTCGAGGAGCGGCTTTGGGCACCGAGACGCCCGCGGCCCGATGTCGGCGAGCTCGCCGCCGCAATCGGCGCGCTGCGTTCGGCGGAAAAGCCGCTGGTGATCGCCGGCGGCGGTGTCATCTATTCCGAAGCCTCCCGCGAACTCGCCGATTTCGTCGAGGCGGCCGGTATTCCGGTCTGCGAGACCCAGGGCGGCAAATCCTCGCTGCCGGACAGGCACCCGCTCAACATGGCGGCTGTCGGCGTCACCGGGACGTCAGCAGCCAACCGGCTGGCGCAGGAGGCCGATGTCATCCTCGCGGTCGGAACGCGGCTCCAGGACTTCACCACCGGCTCGTGGGCATTGTTCCAGAATACCGAGAAGACCTTTATCGGCCTCAACATCCAGCCGTTCGATGCGGCCAAGCACCGGGCGTTGCCGCTGGTGGGTGATGCACGGGAGGGCCTGATCGAACTTGCCGCCGGGCTCAAGAACTATCGCGCTCCGAAACGCTGGACCGAGAAAGCCGAAAATGGCAAGGCGGAATGGCAGAGAGCTGCGGCAAAGGTCACAGGCCCGACAAATGTATCGCTGCCTTCTGACGCGCAGGTCATAGGTGCCGTTCAACGAACCATGGGCAGCGAAGCCACTGTCCTGCACGCGGCAGGAGGCTTGCCGGGCGAAATGCACAAGCTCTGGCAGGCAGGCGCACCCGGCTCGTACCATGCCGAATATGGTTTCTCCTGCATGGGTTATGAGATCGCGGGTGGGCTCGGCGCCAAGATGGCCAAGCCTGACGATGAGGTTGTGGTCATGATTGGCGATGGCTCCTACATGATGCTGAATTCGGAGATCGCCACATCGGTGATGCTCGGCCAGAAGATCAACATCGTACTGCTCGACAATCGTGGCTATGGCTGTATCAACCGGCTGCAGATGGGCACAGGCGGGGCGAACTTCAACAATCTCTTTCGGGACACGAAACACGAGGTCCTGCTGGAGATAGATTTCGCTGCACACGCCCGCAGCCTTGGCGCGATATCCGAGAAGGTAGCGTCGATTGCAGAACTCGAAAGCGCTCTCGCACGGGCCAAGCAGAACGATCGCACGACGGTTGTGGTGATCGATACCGATCCGCTGGTTTCGACGGAAGAGGGCGGTGCATGGTGGGATGTCGCTGTGCCTGAGGTCAGCCAGCGCAGCGAGGTCAATGCCAAGCGCAAGGCCTATGAGGAAGCGATCAAGCTGAGGTCGGTCGGCAACTAAATGTCGTGGCGAATGATCGTACCCCTCTGGCCAGAGGGGGTGACAGGTTATAGAGCCGGGTGATGACGGCTGGTTCTCGACTGGCAAAAACAAAACCTCAATTCGGAATGGAGAATGACGTGAAGGCAAAACTGGGCATGTCCCCGATCGCATGGTGGAACGATGATCTCGCGGAGCTCAGTGACGACGTCTCGCTGGAGGAGTGCCTTCGCCAATCGCGTTCTGCGGGCTTTACCGGCATGGAAATGGGCCGCCGATTTCCCAACGATCCAGATGTGATGCTGCCGATCCTGCGGGAGGCGGATGTTACGCTGTGCGGCGGTTGGTTCTCGGGCACGCTGGTTGACGAGGATCTGGCGAAGAACAAGGACCGCATCCAGCCGATGATCGACCTTTTCAAGGCCGTGAATGCGCCCTGCATCGTCTACGGCGAGGTCGGCCGCTCGATCCAGGGCGATCGATCCAGGCCCCTGGCTACCAAACCGAAACTCGGCGACGAGGAGATGAAGGCCTATGCTCGCAAGGTCACCGAGTTCGGTGAATGGTGCGCACAGCAGGGGATGCCGCTCTCCTACCATCACCACATGGCCGCAGTCGTCGAAACCGAACCGGAGCTCGACGCCTTCATGAAATATTCGGGCGAGGGTATTCCGCTCCTGCTGGATGCCGGCCATCTGGCCTTCGCTGGCGGCGATGTACTGCGCGCAATCGACAATCATCACCGGCGGATCAACCACGTGCATGTCAAGGATGTCCGCATGCCGGTGATCGACGGTCTGGACCGCTCGAGGCAGTCCTTCCTCGACGCGGTTGCCCTCGGCGCCTTCACCGTACCGGGTGACGGCTCGCTGGATTTCGGTGCAATCGTCCAAAAGTTTGCCGATTACGGCTATGAGGGCTGGTTCGTGGTCGAGGCCGAACAGGATCCGAAGAAAAATCCACCGCTCAAGATGGCGCAAGTCGGTTATAAGGAACTGATGCGGGTTATGAGTGCCGCCGGCTATACGGTCGAGACTCAGGGTTTCCCCAAGGGTTGAAAAGTGGGTTAAACATGAACAAAGACAGTAATCACCCCTGGTTTCGCCCGCTCTGGCGGCGCGTTGCAGTTGTGGCGTTCTGCATCGCCTGGTCGATCTTCGAGTTCGCGACCGGTACGCCGTTCTGGGGCATCATCGTTTTGGCTTTCGCCGCCTACGGGATCTGGCAGTTCTTCATCATCTTCGATGCATCCGAACCCATTGAGCCGGCGGAAACTGTCAAGTCGGAAGACGCTGGCACCGATAAGGAGTAAACCATGTCGAAACTGCTTTTGAAGGCCATGCAAGGCCCGGGCCATGTGGCTCACGTGACGCCTGAAATAGCGGGCTGGACCTATGTCGGTTTCGATTTGCACAAGCTGGATGCCGGCCAGTCGGTTTGCGGAAAAACGGAAGACAAGGAAGTCTGCCTGGTCTTCGTGACGGGCAAGGGCAAAGTCACGGCCAATGGCGAGGACCTCGGGCTGCTCGGAGACCGCATGTCGCCCTTCGAAGGCAAGCCTTGGTCAGTGTATCTGCCGGAGGGATCCGATTGGTGGGTCTCCGCGGAGACGGATGTCGAAATTGCGGTCTGTTCGGCGCCGGGGCTTGGCGGTGGATTGCCGGTGAGGATAATTTCGCCGGAGGGTCTCAGTCAAGAGACACGCGGCAAGGGTACCAATACACGCTACGTCACCAATATTCTGCCGGAGAACGAGCCTGCGGATTCGCTCTTGGTCGTGGAGGTGATCACACCGGGCGGCCATACGTCGAGCTACCCGCCGCACAAGCACGACCAAGACAACCTTCCCGCAGAGTCCTATCTGGAAGAGACCTATTATCACCGCTTCAACCCTCGCCAGGGCTTTGGCTTTCAGCGGGTCTATACGGATGACCGCGCGCTGGACGAGGCCATGGCTATCGAGGACGGCGATGTGGTGATGGTCCCCAAGGGTTATCACCCCTGCGCCGCCTGCCACGGCTACGATCTCTATTATCTCAACGTCATGGCAGGACCAAAGCGCACGTGGAAATTCCACAATGCGGTCGAGCATGAATGGCTGGTAGCAAAATAAGCTCCGCAAGGGTAATAGCCAGAGCTACCACCGCAGCACGAAACGCCCGGCAATGGCGCCGATCAGGCCGGGGATCAGAATGCCGAGCGTGTACCAGACCGCAATGAACGGCATGGCGCTTTCATCGCAGTGGAACGAGTAAACCAGTGAAGCAATGGCGCCGGCGGCAAGACCCGCCGCAGCACCTGCAACGGTCAGGCGCGTCGGCGCCAGCCCGCGCAGCACCCAGAACGCGCCGACCAGCAAGGGCAGTGACAGCATGACGATGTTGCGGGTACAAACAGCAACCGTATGGCCCGTCATCATCGCCATATGTTGATCAGGTGGTGTCATCGCCAGTTTCGCCATGGCGAGAACGATCATCACCACGATCGTCGCGGCCATCAGAGCGAGACTGACCCGGATGCTGCCGAGCGGATAAGCGATGCGCTTGACCGCCCAGACACCAGCTACAGCGAGTATCAGCGTATAGGCGAACTTGGTCCAGAACATCATCGTTCCCGCCGCCGTCATCATGTCGGGTCGCATGCCGAGCCAGAAGTACATCATGGCGGACGAGACAAGGAGGCTAATGCCGAGGCCGATCACGACCCGCCATAGAACGGCCAAGCGCGATACCGGCTTCAACTCGCCGGTCAGGCGGGCGATCAGGTCATCGGTCGTCATCTGCCCGTCCTTTCAACTTCGCTGCAATCGCCTTGATTCCTCTGTGTATCCCTACCTTGACCGAAGCTTCCGAAAGTCCGGTGCTTTGCGCAACCTCGGCGATAGACTGGCCTTCGATCTTCGTCCTGTAGATCAGGTCCCGCGATTTTTCCGGCACCGATTGCAGTAGCCGCTCCACATCCATGCGATCGGCTGCGGCGTCGGACTGGTCAACAGCGAACAGATCCTCCGCATCGTCGAGCGGAACCGTTGCGCGAATACGGTTTCGCCTGAAATGATCGATCAGCTTGTAGCGTGCGATCGCATGCAGCCACGCTGTAAAAGGCCGGTCGGTCTCATATGTCGCGCGCCGTGTATGCAGCGACATCAGGGTTTCCTGCACGAGGTCGTCGGCGTCGCCTTTGTGCGCATCCGACAACCGGCGGAGGAAATAGAAGCGCAGATGCCTGGCAAGGTCATTCAGGAGAATGCCATAGCTCCGCGCATCGCCATCGAGGCTCGCGAGCATCAGTTCTTTCAACCGCGTTTCGACCGGATTCACTCCGTTTCAATCCTTATTCGCGCGATGCGGGATAAAGGTTACAGATGAGATGGAACATGGCGGAACGTCAATGCTTGAAACAGGATTCCACCAAAGAATGATCACCAAACCGTGATCGCTGTAACCTATTTCTGGTTCCCTTCGTATTCCCTGATGTGACCGGCACACATGACCGATCATTCACAGTTTTCAGGAGTTGATGATGGGAATTCAGCCAAAGCGCTCTCATATGGTGTCCATCGCATTGACCGCCGCAACTGTCATGCTTGGCGCGGGCGGTGGAGCCTATGCCGACACCTCGCGGCCGCTCACCGTGGTCGAACTCTTCACCAGCCAAGGCTGTTCTTCCTGCCCGCCGGCAAATGCCAATCTGATCGAGCTTAGCAAGCGCCCGGGTATCCTAGCCCTAAGCTTTGGAGTGACCTATTGGGACCGTCTCGGGTGGAAGGATATTTTTGCCAAGCCAGAATATACGGACCGCCAGGAAGTCTACGAGACGCCGCTTGGCCGCGATGGACCTTTCACGCCGCAAATGGTGGTTAACGGGCGCGCCGATGTTGTCGGCAACAGGATTTCCGAAGTGGACCAGCTCATCAAGACGCAAGGGACCCTCAGCGCGCCGCGACTGGACTTGAAAAGTCATTCCCTGACGATCGGCGAAGGCAAGGCGCCCGGCGGCAATGCGGATATCTGGCTCGTCACCTATAATGACCAGACCGTAAACGTGCCGGTTAGAAGCGGCGAGAATAGCGGCCACACGCTTCCCCATAAAAACGTCGTTCATAGCCTGACCAAAGTCGGTAGCTGGAGCGGCAAGCCGCAGACGGTGACTTTTCCCGCTACCAAGCCGGGGCTGCGGACAGCCGTTCTCATACAGACACCGAATGGCGGGCCGATACTCGCCGCCGCTACCGAATAAATCAAGCATTCCTGGTGTTCCCAGGATCACGCGGATGTCAAAGGGCATCTGAAACTCGAAGACACTTGCATTCGTGTCTCATTCAAACCAAGGGAGAACATCCATGAACATTCTCACACGCAGCATCGCGCTTTCGGCTTTCGCTTTGACAACAGCATTTGCTGGAGCCAGCATTGCCCAGGCCGAAGACGCCATGAAGCCCATGAACAAGGCTGACTGCATGAAACATGCCGGCATGGAAAAAGACGCCATGAAGAAGGATTCCATGATGAAGGAATGCGACACAATGGCGATGAAAAAGGATACAATGACGAAAAGCACCATGACGAAAAAGGATGCGATGAAGCCTGATGCCATGGGCACGATGGCTCCGAAGAAGAAGACGACAAACTAATATTTGATTGGGTTATGCGTGGTTCGCCGTTCTACAAGCGGCAAGCTCGTCAAAGGGTGAACCACGTACAACCAATTTCCAGTACCATGGAGGCTCGAATGGCAAGCGTCACATCAGGTGTCACCGACACCGCCAAGCCGAAGAAGGTTTTGTTCTACCGCCATTCCGTGGCGGTGCGCATCACCCACTGGCTGAACGTCTTGTGCCTGAGCTTCCTCCTTATGAGCGGCCTGCAAATCTTCAACGCCCATCCAAATCTTTATTGGGGCCAATACGGCGCCGATGCGCTTCCCGACCCTTCGTTCATTTCCATCGGTGCTGTCGAGGATGGCAATACGATCAAGGGCGTGACACGCATCGGTTCGCTTTCAGTGAATACGACCGGTGTGCTCGGCGCCTCGACCGAGGACGGTGAACTGAGCCCGCGTGCTTTCCCCGCCTGGATCACCATCCCAAGCTATCAAGATCTTGCGACGGGCCGTCGCTGGCACTTCTTCTTCGCCTGGTTCTTCGTCATCAATGGTCTGGTCTATCTGCTTTATGGCCTGATCGGCCGGCATTTCCGCCGCGATATCGTACCAACCAAGGATCAATTGACGCCAAGCCATCTGGCGCAGGAGATAGCAGACCATGCCCGGCTGAAGTTTCCCAAGGGCGAGAAAGCGCGGCATTATAATTCCCTGCAGAAGCTGACCTATATGGCAATTATCTTCATCATCCTGCCGTTGATGGTGCTTACCGGGCTGACCATGTCGCCGGGCTTCAATGCGATCTTCCCCTGGCTGCTCGACGTCTTCGGCGGCCGGCAGTCGGCCCGTACCCTCCATTTCATCAGCGCGTCGCTCATCGTCATCTTCGTTATCGTTCATATCGTCATGGTGCTGGTTTCCGGCGTCTGGAACAATTTGCGATCGATGATCACCGGCTACTACGCGCTGAAATTTGAACAAAAAGACGAGGTGTCGAAATGAGCTTCGATCTCACCCGCCGCCGTTTCCTGATCGGCTCGAGTGTCGCGGCAACAGGGCTGCTCACAGGCTGTGATGCGATGGTGCAAAGCACGACCGTCAACGACATCCTGCAAAAAGCCGAGTCGCTAACGATGGGCGCGCAGCGATTGCTGATGTCGCAGCAGACTTTGGCACGTGAATTTTCCGAGGCTGATCTGTCCCCGGTCTTCAAGGCAAATGGCACTTCGCAACCCGACAGCGAGGACTATGCGCGCATGACGGAAAACAATTTCGCCGACTGGAAGCTCGTCGTGAACGGCATGGTGAAAACGCCGCTGAACCTGTCGCTGGCCGACCTCAAGGCGATGCCGTCGCGCACCCAGATCACCCGGCACGACTGCGTGGAAGGCTGGAGTGCTATCGGCAAGTGGACCGGCGTGCCGCTCGGCCTCGTGCTGGAAAAGGCTGGCCTTGCACCCGGCGCCCGCTACGCGGTGTTCCATTGTGCCGATGACCTAGAACCATCACTCGACGGCAGCGGCCGGTATTATGAAAGCATCGATCTCGTCGATGCCTGGCATCCGCAGACGATCCTTGCCTACGGCATGAATGGCAAGGACCTCGAAGTCGCCCATGGCGCGCCGCTGCGGCTGCGCGTCGAACGTCAGCTCGGCTACAAGCACGCCAAATACGTCATGGGAATTGAGCTCGTGGACAGTTTCAAGAACCTCGCGGGAGGCAAGGGCGGCTTTTGGGAGGATCGGGGTTACGAGTGGTACGCCGGCATTTAAAACCTTTCGATTTATTCATCCCGATGGCCATCTGATGCAGTTTTCTGCGATCCTTTGTGCTTGAGCAGGTTTGCGATGCTGCTGTGCGTGGTTCGACAAGCTCACCATGAGGGAGGTGATTTGGTTGCAGGGAGCCACAATTTGCCTAGCAAGAAGCCAAGATTTGCGTGGCAAGGGATCAACCTCTCAAAGGTTGGTAGCCATCCATACAATCCTCAACCTCCCTACATACAATCCCCAACCTCCCTCATGGTGAGCCCCGTCGAACCACGCACAACAGCATTGTCGATATTGTTAAGTGAGATCGGAACGAGACTCATCCAAAATTTGCGTTCGATCCTTCAAATCGACCTTGGCGGTCACCATATGCGTGGACGAAGTGTCACATGACACGCATAGAGGAGATCAATTGCATGCCGCTTTACCTTTCTCGCCTTGGCCGGATAGCCGCGATACTCGTCATAGGATTGGCGGTATCGTTCAGCGCTGTCTATGAGGCCGATGCCCGGCGCGCCGGCGGTTTTGGTGGCGGTGGTTTCGGCAGCCGCGGCTCGCGTACCTTCCAGGCACCTGCGCCAACGCGCACGGCACCGGCACCGGCTGCGCCGATCGAGCGTTCGATGACGCCGAGGCCGCAAAACCAGCCGGGCGCGACGGCGCCGACGGCGGCGCAGCAACGTCCGGGATTGTTCGGCGGCATGGGCCGTTCGCTGCTGGGTGGCCTGCTGCTGGGCGGCCTGCTCGGCGCGTTCCTCGGATATGGCTTCGGTGGAGCTGCCGGCATGCTTGGCATGCTTTTGCAGATCGCATTGGTGATCGGAGCGGTCATGCTCGCCATGCGCTTCTTCCGTTCGCGCCAGTCTTCGCCGGCGGCAGCCGGTCCGACGCAAGGTTTTGGACGCAACGCCTATGATGAAGAGCCATCGAACGTCTCGCCGATGCGCGTACCGACGATAGGTTCTGCCTCGAACCAGAATACGGCGGGGCAGGCTCCTGCAGGTAACAGTCATGGCTATGCTTCGGCGGGCCTTGCTGCGGCATCGGATGAAATCGGCCTCAAGCAGGATGATCTCGACGCGTTCGAGAAACTTCTGACCGAGGTGCAGACGGCCTATGGCAAAGAGGATTACGCCACGCTGCGCAATCTTACCACGCCGGAAGCCATGTCCTACCTCGCGGAAGAGCTCGGCCAGAATGCGACGGACGGGCTGCGCAACAGCGTCTCCGATGTGAAGCTCCTGCAGGCCGATATCGCCGAAGCCTGGGCCGAAGGCGACGCGCAATACGCGACGACCGCCATGCGCTATGAGAGCGTCGATTCGATGGTGGACAGGCAGACCGGACGCGTCGTCAAGGGCGATGAAGAGCAGCCGTCGCAGACGACCGAGGTCTGGACGTTCGTGCGCAAGCCCAACTCGGACTGGAAGCTGGCAGCCATTCAGGACGCCGCCTAGGAGACCATTTGATTACTTCAGCCTGATAGCCATCTGATGCAGTTTTCTCCGCTTCCGGTGCTCACGGACCAATAAGTCCGCTGCGCTCCGGGTCTCGAAAACCACACCAGCTCGCTCATCAGGCTGAATTCTCAAACGGTCTCCCGCACTACCGACGTTTCATAATCTCAAACGTAAGATGTTCGACAAAGAAAACCCGGCACGAGTGCCGGGTTTTCTTTTTCCGAGAAGGGATGCTAGATCAGCTTTTCGAGCGTGATCGGCAGATCGCGGACACGTATGCCGGTGGCATGGTAGACCGCATTGGCGATGGCCGGCGCGACGCCGACGATGGCGAGTTCACCTACGGCCTTGCCGCCGAGAATCGAAGCGTTTGTATCCGGGATGCCGACCGAGATGACCTCGAGATGAGGGATGTCCGCATTGGTCGGGACGAGGTAGTCGCCGAGGTTATTGTTCATCACGTGGCCATTGCGCTGATCGACAAGGCCTTCCTCGAGGAGGGCCTGACCGATGCCCATGATGATCCCGCCCTTCCACTGACTTTCGGCCAGCTTGGGATTGTAGAGCCGGCCCGAATCCAGTGCCGACACCATGCGGGAAACGCGGACCGTGCCGAAATCCACATCGACCCGCACCTCGACGAAATGCACGCACCAGCTGTGCATGGAGTAGTCGCCCTCGGTCGGTGAAAGCATGGTCGAGATCGTCGTGAAGTTGCGGAAATGGTCATCCTTGTTGCGCAGGTTTTCCGGCAGCGTGTTGCGCAGAGCCTCGATACTATTTCGCCCTGTGCGTCGCATCACCTCGGCGATGGCAACACTTGAACCCGCATCACGCGGCGACGACATCTGCCCGCCCTCGATGGTCAGCGTATTGGCCTGCAGATCGCGGAACGGCGAATTCGGATCGTTGATGGCAAGACCGATCAGTTCGTCGCGGGCGGCAAGAGCTGCTACGTGCACCGCGCCGGTCATCAGGTTGGCAAGTTGTGAACCACCGGCAACAGGGGCGCGCGGCAGTGAAGAGTCGCCGAGCTTGACCACGACTGTCTCGACGGGAACACCGATCGCCTCGGCCGCCGTCTGCGCGAGGATCGTATAGGTGCCCTGACCCATGTCGATGCCGCTGCTGGCGACCTCGATGGTGCCATTGCTGAGGATGCGGACCATGGCTTCGCCCGGCGTGCGGCGAACCGGGTACGTGCCCGCGGCAACGCCGTAGCCGATCAGCTGCTTGCCTTCGCGCATGGAGCGGACGCTTGGGCTGCGTTTGGCCCAGCCGAAAGCTTCAGCGCCCGCAGCATAGGCTTCACGCAAGCGGCGCGTCGACCACGGCTTTTTGGCGTGCGGGTCCTCTTCGGCATAATTGAGCAGGCGGATATCGAGCGGATCGATGCCGACCTCGTAGGCCAGTTCGTCGATGGCGCATTCGATGCCGAAGGCGCTGGGGTTTTCACCGGGCGCGCGCAAGGCTCCGGGCTTGACCGTATTTACCGGCACGATGTTCTGGCGCGACGAAAAATTCGGAACCGCATACATGATCGAGGTGACCGAGCCCAAGGGTTCGATCGCGACGTCGTCCATCGACGTCTCGTTGGCACTGCGATGCACGATCGACAGCAGCTTGCCTTCGCGGGTAGCACCGAGTGCGATGGTCTGCCGTGTCGCGGGCCGGCCACCGAAAGCGGTGAACGTCTGCGGCCGCGTGATGGCAAGCTTGACGGGACGGTCGAGCATTTTTGCGGCGATGGCCGCAACCGCGCCGTAGCGCGTGGGCAACGCCTTCGAACCGAAACCGCCGCCGATATAGGGTGACAACATACGCACGTTCTCGAATGGAATGCTGAACCATTCTGCATAGGTGCGGGACATGCCGTCGATCCATTGGCTGGGCTCCCACAGGGTCAGCATATCGCCTTCCCAATGAGCAATCAGGCCGTGCGGCTCGATGGGCACGTTGTATTCGCGCGGTGTCTTGTACTCCTGCTCGATGCGGACTGGAGCAATGGCGAGCGCAGCGTCAGCGTCGCCCCATTCCTTGGTCATCATGTCGATCGGATAGCCCTCGCCGGACCGCGGATCATCGAAACTCGAAATCGGTGCGGTCTCTTCATACGTGACCTTGACGAGTGCTGCGGCAGCCGTCGCCTGCTCGAAGGTCTCGGCGATGACAGCGGCAATGTGCTGGCCGGCGAAAGTGATCTCGCGTGCCAGCGGCTCGTAGGGAACAGCCGGCGGCGGTGCGCCAGTCCAGTCGGTCGCGGTCTTGATCGGCAAGGCGTTGTCCGGTGTCAGAACGACGAGAACGCCGGGATAGGCCTCGGCAGCGCTCGTATCGATAGCGACGACGCGGCCGGAAGCGATCGTGCTGTCAACGATGACTGCGTAGACCATGCCTTCCGGAGAGTGTTCCATCGCATAATCAGCGGCGCCTGTGATCTTGGCCGGGCCGTCGATGCGGGCAAGACGTCCGCCGAGCAACCCGTCGGAGGCGTCGCCGCGTTTCATTTTGGTGTCGACTATGGTCATGCCAAAGCTCCCGATTTCAGGATGGCGCGTTCAACGACGCGGGGGGCGAGCTCGATCTTGTAGTGATTGCCGCCATGGGCAACGGCGCCCTCGACGGCGAGACGGCTCGCGCTCTTGACGGTTTCCGGCTCGACGACCTTGCCGCGAAGCGCATCTTCGACGGCGCGGGCGCGCCAGGGTTTGGTTGCAACACCGCCGAGACCGATCCGGATATCGCGAA
Organism: Phyllobacterium trifolii; assembly: GCF_014192095.1. Classification (GTDB taxonomy): domain Bacteria; phylum Pseudomonadota; class Alphaproteobacteria; order Rhizobiales; family Rhizobiaceae; genus Phyllobacterium; species Phyllobacterium trifolii. The sequence continues at coordinate 221,208 of NZ_JACHXN010000004.1, read as the reverse complement.
TGGTCTCGTGATCCGCCTCGAACTCGATGCCAACAGCAGCGCTTGCGGCGGCGAACTCATAGGATTGGCGGTCGCGCACCTTCAGGTAAGTGGAGTGCCGCGCGGCAGCTGAGGCGGGGATGGTGATCGTAGTGATCATCTCGCCTGGCTGCATGGCGTGTTCCTTGTGCGGTGTGGTGCCGGGCAAGAGGAAGAAATCGTCGATGGGAACCTTGCGTTCGCCAAGATGCACGACGGCATCGAAGGCGACGAGCGCAGCGGCGAGGTCACCCGGATAGGTTGCGATGCAGGCGTCGCTTGTGCCGAGAACCGCATGGCCGCGATTGACGCCTTCCATGGCGGAGCAGCCGCTACCCGGGACGCGTTTGTTGCAGGCGGGAAAGCTTGCCGGGTCGCGGAAATAGGCACAGCGCGTGCGCTGCAGAAGATTGCCTCCGATTGTCGCCATGTTGCGGATCTGCGCCGAAGCCGCCTGCCAGAGCGCTTCCGATACCGCGGGAAACCCGGCAAGGATTGCGGGATCGGCAGCGACGCGGCTCATTTTTGCGAGGGCGCCGATGAAAGCGCCTTCGGCATCGACACGGATGGTATCGAGACCTTTGAGGTGGGTGACATCGACAACCCGTTCAGGCGCGTTGACACCGCATTTGGCGAGATCGAGCAAAGTGGTGCCGCCGGCGAGCAGCATGGTTGCGGGCATGGCCGCAGCGCTCAGCGCTTCGTCGACCGAGCCGGCGCGCAGATAGGAGAAATCTCTCATGACATCACCTTTGCAGCTTCGCGGACCGCCTCGACAATGTGCGGATAGGCGCCGCAGCGGCAGAGATTGCCCGACATATATTCGCGGATTTCATCGTCGGAGCCCGCATGGCCTTCGCGGATGCAGGAAACGGCGGACATGATCTGGCCCGGCGTGCAGTAGCCGCACTGGAAGGCGTCATGTTCGAGGAAGGCGGACTGGACGGGGTGGAGTTCGGCTCCGGGATCGGACAGCCCTTCGATGGTGGTGACCGCGCGGCCTTCGACCTGAACTGCCAGCGTCAGACAGGAAAGCACACGCTCGCCGTCGACATGAACAGTGCAGGCACCGCATTGGCCCTGATCGCAGCCTTTCTTGGTGCCGGTGAGTTCGAGATGATCGCGCAGCGCATCGAGAAGTGTCACGCGCGGTTCGACGGCGAGGGTATGTGCCTGGCCATTGATTTCGAGATTGATGGTGGTTTGATTGCTCATGGGAGTCCTGCTCCTTAGGTCGTAAACTGATAAATCTGGTGAAAATGGCGCCTGAAACGGCAAAAAGATGCGAGGAGAGACGCGAAGGGCGGGGTCTTTCCCCTGGCCGAGCGGTTCGACATTGCAGCTTGCAGCCGTTTTGGCGTCCGGAGGATATGGTCCATCTTCCCGGCAACATCGTCGCAAGGGACTTGAAAATGGATAAACATTTCCATCGCCCTTGCTCCTTGTATCCGAAAAGATGACCTCATACCATTTCCATCAGATTTATCAGTTTACGACCTTATGCTTGGGAAGAGTCCAACGGGGCCGCCAGCGTTCAGTTGCGTTCAAGGCGCAAAAAACATGACATGCAGGCCCCAAATAGGGTATTAGTCCGGAGGTAACAAAATAATCGGAGGCGCCTCCGTTTCTTGAACATAGCGGCTTGGCCAAGCGGGTTCAAGCCCCAATCGCCTCTGGAGCCGAAATATTGCATCATAAGGAGCTGCCCGAATTGAAGGAAGCGAAACCATCGGCACCCGCGAAGCGGTTGCGGGCGGATGCCAGCCGAAATCGGGAAAAGCTCATCGGGATTGCTGCAATTGAATTTGCCGAGCGCGGCGGCAGCGCCTCGCTGGAAGAGATAGCGCGCAAGGCCGGCGTTGGTATAGGCACGCTTTACCGGCATTTTCCAACACGCGAACATCTCGTCGAAGTGGTGTACCGCCGGGAGGTCGAGGTGCTTTGCGCTGCCGCGGAAGAACTCGCACAGCACAATGCTCCGGATGTTGCCTTGGCCGAATGGATGCAGCGCTTCGTCGACTACATCGCAGCAAAGCGCGGCATGGCAAACAGCCTGCGTATCCTTTTCGATGCGAATTCCGAGGTATTTGCCAATACGTCCGGTATGATTGCATCGGCTCTGCAGCGTCTCGTCGATGCTGCCGTGGCCGACGGTTCCGTCCGCAGCGATATCGATATATCGGATATTTCCCAGGCATTGTCGGGGATTTATTCAGCGCCGGATACGCCCGATTGGCGCGACCGATCCCGCCGCCTTGTCGCGCTGCTGATGGATGGGCTTCGCTGGGGGTCGGCAAGATCCAAAAATGTCTAACGGCGTGTCGCCATCCCTCTGATGAAAGAAAATATCGTGCCGACAACATCATCTGCCTTCGACAAGAAATACGCCGCGTTCCTGTTTGATATGGATGGTACGCTCATCAATTCCACAGCGGCGGCAGAACGCGTCTGGGCAAGATGGGCGGAAGAACAGGGGCTCGACGTCAAGACATTCCTGCCGACGATGCATGGCGCTCGCGCTGTCGATACGGTGCGCCGGCTGGGTTTGCCCGGCGTCGATCCCGAAACGGAAGCCACCAAGATCACCGATGCCGAAATCCTGGATGTAGAGGGCATCGTCCCGTTGCCTGGTGCAGCCGAGTTCCTCAAGGCGTTGCCGCCGGAAAAATGGACGATTGTCACCTCATCGCCGCTCGAACTGGCGAAACGCCGGTTGGCCGCAGCGGGGATTCCCGTGCCGGACAATCTCGTCACGGCCGAAGACGTCAAGGTCGGCAAGCCCAATCCGGACTGCTACCTGCTGGCGGCGCGCAAGCTTGGCGTTGACGCGAAAGATTGTCTCGTCTTCGAGGATGCCGTACCGGGCATTCTGGCAGGTGACGCCGCCGGCGCCGATGTGATGGTGATCACGGCCACACACAAGCACCCTATCGAGACTGCGCATACGACCATTCACGACTATCAAGATTTGCATACGCAGGTCGATCAGGAGGGCCGGCTTTTTCTGAAGCGAACAGTCGACGCGTAAGCTCTACCCCGATCAGTTGACCGTGCCCGAGACCCCCGTGGAATTCGGCAATGGGACCCTTATTTGCGGGGTTGATGAAAACAGCAGTTTTATGAAACTGCGGAAGGCCATGACCTGCCGCTCGATCCTTGAAGGGTCATTCAGTGCCTTCGACATGATGATGCTGCCATCAACGACACACGAGAGCATGTCCGCCACATCGTCGAAATCAATCGGGTCGCGCGGAGGATGCTCGAGAGCGATATTGTCGAGAATGGCGCGGAACCTGGCGTTCCATGCTTCAACTGACCGCGCCGTCAGGTTCAGGACTTCACGGTCGAACTGACGCTCCTGATAGCAAATGCAAGCGATAAGACAGCCGGGGTGGCCATTCGGCAGATCGGACATGACCTCGGCGAGGAGCTTCAGGCTGATCAGGAACGCCTGGAGCGGATCATCCGATAGTTGGTGCCCGCGCTCGATAACATCGTCGAACACCCGGTCATTGGCGCAGACGTAGCGTTTCAGCATGATGTGCGCGAGTTCGTTCTTGTCCTTGAAGTGATAGAAGAACCCGCTTTTCGTAATGCCCGCTTCAGCGATAATCTCCTCTATCGAGGTCGCGGCGAAGCCCTTGGCCAGCACTGACATCTCGGCGATTTCCAGAATACGTTCGCGGGTTTCGTCTCCCTTGCGCATGATGTTGTCCCCCCGGAATACTGTACCTCCGGTACTGTTTCAGCTGTTTGAGTGTAGCACGGGGGAGGGTTCTGTCGCCACGATATCGCCTATCCGGCTGAATTTACTCGTTTTTTTCCATATATGAAACAACCCGACCATGAGGTTTCTAGATTGCGTCAACTGAAAGGCGCAAAACAGAACATGCCGGGAGGAGAGGCAAACAGCCCATACCGGTCACTCTTGGAAGGGACGATAATCATGGCCAAGTACCGCAAAAACCTGCCGCAACTCGAGGGGACCACTTTCCTCAGTGACGGTGGCATGGAGACGACATTTATTTTTCACGACGGGATCGACCTTCCCGAATTCGCATCCTTCGTATTGATGGCGACACCGGAAGGCAGACAGCGACTGAAAGACTACTACATCAGCTATCTCAAAATTGCCCGCGAGAACGGCACCGGCTTCATCCTCGATACGCCGACATGGCGGGCAAACCCCGATTGGGGCGCCAAGCTCGGCTACGACGCCGAGGGCCTGCGCGCAATCAACCGGGATTCGGTCGATCTGCTGCTTGAACTTCGCAGGGAGTTTGAAACCGCCGCGACACCTTGCGTGATCGACGGGGTCATTGGACCGCGCGGCGATGGCTACAAGGCTGGCAACATGAATGCCAACGAGGCTGAAACATACCATGCGGCGCAGATCGAGAGTTTCGCACAAACCGAAGCGGACATGGTCGCGGCCTATACGTTGACAAATTACAATGAGGCAATCGGCATTGCAAAAGCTGCCAAGACCCATGCCGTACCCTGCGTGATCTCGTTCACGGTAGAGACCGACGGAAAACTGGTGACCGGTTTATCGCTCGGCGATGCGATCAACCGGGTGGACGATGCAACTGGAGGTTCGCCAGCCTACTATATGATCAACTGCGCGCATCCGAGCCATTTCGTCGATGCACTGGAGAAGGGCGAGGCGTGGCTCGACCGCGTGCGCGGCATCAAGGCGAATGCTTCGACCAAGAGCCATGCGGAACTCGATGATTCGGTTACGCTCGACGCCGGAGATCCTGTCGATCTCGGGCGGTGGTACAACGGGCTGACCAGATCATTTCCGCAGATGCGTATCCTTGGGGGCTGCTGCGGGACGGACCATCGCCACGTTGCGGCGATCTGCGAGGCTTGTGCAACGCAAACGGCCTAGAGCGCTTGAACCCGACGAGCAACATTGTCGGGTTTGCCTTCCTTCATGCTCGCGAAACTGGTAAAGCGGGGCCGGATCAAGTCATCCGGCCCCGCAATTGCGATGAGGGAAAGCATGCAGGACATGAATATCGGGCTATGGGACTTCGCACTGCGCCTTTACAAAGCCCCCGACGTCGCCGATGCATGCCTGGCATTGCAGGAACGCAATGGCGTCGATGTGCCTGTGCTGTTGTTCGCTGCCTGGCTCAAGCATGGTTCCATCGCACTTTCTCCGGCAAAGACAGTGCAGATTATCGGGCTGGTCGACGAATGGCGCGATGATGTCGTTGCCCCATTGCGTGCCATCCGCCAGCGCATGAAGACCGGACCAAAACCGGGACCTGACAAACACACGGAAACCCTGCGCGAGGCCGTGAAAGCTGCCGAACTTTCCGCGGAACGCATCGAGCTTATGGAACTTGAAACGGCGGGGCTGGCACTCGCGACGATTTCAGACGATAGCAACCGTTCGACCGATGAGAACCTGCCACTCGTCGTGCGTTATTATCATGGTTCGACGCTGGATTCCGAAGCGCGCAAGTCCATCGCAATAGTGGAACGGGCAATAGAGCAAATTTTGTCCAAGTAGGACCGTTCTGACCTACGAATGCTGGCCGGTTTCGTCTTCTTTCCAGCGCTTGACGAGCGGCAGATTGATATCGAACAGGTCCAATGCGCGACCGACGGTCTGGTTGACCATGTCGTCGATGGTCTTTGGCTTGCTGTAAAATGCCGGAACGGGCGGCATGATGATGGCGCCATTGCGCGTGGCCTGATCCATCAGCGCGATGTGCCCGGCATGCAGCGGCGTTTCACGGACCAGTAGAACGACGCGGCGACGCTCCTTGAGGCAGACATCGGCAGCGCGCACGATCAATTCGTCATTGTAGCAATTGGCGATGCCACTCAAGGTCTTCACGGAACAGGGCGCAACGAGCATACCGGCGGTGCGGAAGGACCCCGACGAGATGGCGGCGCCAATATCGCGGTAGTTGTAAAGCTTGTCGCCCAGGCTGCGGATTTCCTCGGCACTCATGTCGAGTTCGTCGGCGGCGGTGCGCAGTGCCGATGGCGAGACGATCGCGTGCGTCTCGACGTCTTCGACATCGCGCAGGAGTTGCAACGCGCGAACGCCATAAATGACCCCGGAGGCCCCGGTTATGGCGATGATGAGACGGCGCATGACTAGTTCGCCGACTCTGAAGCATGCAGCGCCGAGCGGGCGGAGTGGGCAACATGCTCCTCTGCAGCAGCTTTTGCAGCGGCCTTGTCGCGTTTGGCGATGGAAGTGACGATTTTCTCGATTTCGGCGATGCTCTGGACGCGCCGCTCGGGACGCACGACGGAACGCCGGCGCAGCGGGGACGTAAGAACAGTCAACTTGCTCAGGACACCGAAGGCAATCGGATTGCGCGCTCCGGTGCAGATACGGTCATAGAAATCGCGTTTGCTGGCGACGATTTCCTCGGCATTGCCGTGCAAATAAGCTTCCTTCAAACGCAGGAAATGGGCTTTCAAGGCTTCGACCTCTGCATCAGGCGCATTCTCGATGAACTGTTCTACGATCAACGGTTCGAGCACGCCGCGGATGCGATAAATATTCTCCGCGTCCTCCGACGTCACGGTGACCACGGCAAGGCCGCGATTGTTGAGGTCGGTAAGAATGCCTTCCGATTGCAACTGGCGCAGCGCTTCACGCAGCGATGTGCGGCTGACGTTGAGCTGCTGGCACAGATCTTTCTCCACAAGACGCGTGCCCGGCTCCAGCAATCCTGTCTCGATTGCGCGCCGCAGCGACTTCGTGATCTTGTTTCTCAGCGGCGCAGACTCATGTGTAAGCGGACCGAATGGTTCCATGACCGGATCGTTCATTTTATCCCTCGCAATGCTGCTGCCTGCGTTGTGTTGCCTGTCCCTCAGCGCCGACCCCCGCCGGCGCTGAAACTATATCAGAATCGGGCGATAGTCGCCTGATTATGCTTTCTTTTCAATATCGCGCGCCGGTGTTTCGGGTTTCATACCACCTTTACGCCGGGAGAAAGTGTTTTCGCCATTGGCGCGCCAGTCGCCGCTGACAGCCTTATCGGCAAAGTTACTCCAGACATCGCTCCAGTCGCCGAGCGAATAACCGTGCCATGGCGGCTGCGGCGAGAGCGGCGGCAATTGCAGATTTTCCCATATCTCGCGGGCCCGCACCATATAGGGTTCCGCCGGCAGGGCGAGCGGCGGCATGGGTGCTTTCAACGTGGCGTCGATGAGAAGTGTGCCCTCGGCATTCTTGTTTGCTGATTTCGGTCCATGCCCGCCCGAGCGATAGGGCGTTACATGCACGTCATCGATCATATTGGCGCGGTAGGCGAGCGACCAGAACACGGCGTCGGCATTGCGGGCGTCGATATCGTCGGAGACGGCGATGACGATCTTGCCGCACTGCGCCTGAAGCATCGCGGCACCCTGCAGGCCACGCCAGATCTCGGATTGCGGCGCGCTGCGGTCGAATTCGAGGAAGATCACCTTGCGTATGTTGGTCAAAGGCTCATGCATGACAACGCGTTTGATGCCCTTGATGTTGAGCACTTTCTTCAGATGGTTGAAGAACAGCGGCTCATAGGCAACGCGCTTGAGAACGCTCGATTCGCTGGGCGTGACCTGACTGACAATCGAGACAAGCACGGGTTTGCGCTTGCGGGTGATCGCCGTCACGCGCATCGACATGTTGAAATCTTCGAGCGCGACGTGGCCATGGCTTTCGCCAAAGGGCCCTTCCGGCTCAAGGAGTTCCGTGTCGATCAAGCCTTCAATGACGATTTCAGCGTCGGCCGGTACTTCGAGATCGATGGTCTTGCACTTGACGATACGAACGGCCTCGCCGATGAGACCGCCGGCAACGCCAAGTTCGTCCTGATCAATCGGCAGCTTCTGCGGTCCGGTGAACAGCACGGCAGGGGCACAGCCGATAACGATGGCGCAGGGCATGGGTTCGCCGCGCTTCTGGTACTTCAGCCAATGCTGATACCCGCCGGCACCGGACAGGCGGCTCGCCATGCGCACGCCGAGCCGGTCTTCGGCTTTCAGCGCGGCGCGATAGGTGCCCATGTTGCGGATACCATTTTCCGGATCACGCGTGACGCAAAGCGTTGCGGTGAAATAGGGCGCGCTGTCGAAGCCCGGTGTCGATACCGGAACCGGTAAGCTGCCGAGGCCTCGGCCTTCAAGCTTGAGATCATCGCCCGTGATGACGACTTCCTGGCATGGCGCGTCCTCGACCATGACAGGGTCGATGGGGTTTTCCATGGCGTTGACCCAGACATCGCCGATCTCGCTCTCGGGAACGCCAAGACCGATGGCATAGATTTCCGGCGAAGCGGCGAGGACCCCGACTGCAACCGGGATATCGTATTTCTCGCCCTTCGCATCTTTCACGTCGGTGAAAAGAAAGCCGCGCCGTTGCGATTCGGGCAGACCGCCCTGGAACTGCCAGCGCGCCAGCGGATGCAGTTCGCTATCCTTGTCGATCGGCACCTGAATTCGCGTCAGCAGGCCGCGTTCTTCCAGCCGTTCCAGATGTTCTTGCAGGTCCAATGGAGCCTTGCGCTTGTGCGTCGTCATGTAAGTCTCATTCTCCCGAAGATGCGTCTCTCCAATGCCGTGCAGGCGAGGTGAAAAGCGCAAAACCCACTCATAATCATAGGGGCGATCCGCCCAATCAGAAAGATATTGCATCTTTTCGATTGCATTACTCCGACATACTGTCATACATTAATACGAAGAGCAACAGAATGTCGTCGGCGTAATTTCAGCCGCCAAGGGTAGAGGATTTATGGGAAGCCCACTTCATAAAAGCACGAGCGGACATAGAACAGCGGTACTGGAAAAGCCTGAGCCGGCTGATCTGTCGCCGGAAATGAAGCTTGTGCGTGATGCGTTGTTCCGCCATGTCGGAAAGCCGCTTCCGCGCAAGGAAGACGGGCGGCTCATTACCGGCAAGGGCCGGTTTTCCGACGATTTTAGCCTGCCCGGGCAGACATTCGCTGCGATGGTCCGCTCGCCATACCCGCATGCGCGGATCCTCGGCATCGACACGTCGGAAGCGCTGGCCAGTCCCGGCGTTCTGGTAGTCTTGACCGGCGCCGATCTGTTGGCCGACGGGCTTGAACCCATCCCGCACAACCCGGTTCCCTCAACGAAATTCGACGTGAAGCTGACGGCTGCCGGTGGCGGTACACCCTTCACGGGCCCGCATTATCTGCTCCCGGCCGACAAGGCCCGCCATGTGGGCGAAGCTGTCGCCGTGGTGGTCGCCGAGACGGCGGCCCAGGCTGCGGATGCGGCTGAAAAGGTGTTTGTCGACTATGAGGAATTGCCGCACGTCACCGAAACCGCAAAAGCTGCGCTGCCCGGCGCACCCGCTGTGTGGAACGAGGTGCCGGACAATGTCTTCATCGACTCGAGCTTTGGCGACGAAGCGGGGACAGCAGCAGCCTTCGCGGCGGCTGATCACGTGGTTACAGCCGAATTCCGTATCGGCCGCGTGACCGCCGTACCGATCGAGCCGCGCTCGTCGCTCGGTCATTTCGACGAGGAGACCGGGCGCTATACGCTTTATGCCGGCAGCGGCGGCGCCGTGCGCCAGAAGGGTGAGCTTTCCAAGGTTCTCGGTATCGAGCCGAAGAATCTGCGCGTGCTTTCATACGATGTCGGCGGAAATTTCGGCGCGCGCAATCGCGTCTATGTGGAATTCGGTCTGGTGCTTTGGGCATCGAAGAAGATCGGGCGGCCGGTCAAATACACGGCAACACGTTCCGAGGCATTTCTTACGGACTATCAGGGCCGAGACCTCATCACCAAGGTTGAACTGGCGCTTGATCGCGAAGGCACGTTCTTGGCGATGCGGGCGGACAATCTGAGCAATGTCGGTGGCCGCTGCGTGTCGCTCTCGCCGCTTAGCAAGGGATCCGGTCTCATCACCGGCTCCTATCACATTCCGGTGGCGACGCTGCGCGCCCGCGCCGTCTTTACCAATACGATGTGCACACAGGCCTACCGCAGTTCCGGCCGGCCAGAAGTAACCTACGCGATCGAGCGTCTTGTCGAGAAGGCCGCGCGCGAACTCGGTTTCGACAAGCTCGAGCTGCGCCGCAAGAACCTCGTTTCGCCGGACATGATGCCTTACACCAACGCCGTCGGCTCGATCTATGACAGCGGCGAATACGAAAAGAACATGGACCGCGCGCTCGAGCTCGCCGACTGGGACAGCTTCGAGGTGCGCGCCGAGGAAGCGGCCAGCCGCGGCAAATTGCTGGGCCGGGGTTTTGCCAACTACGTCGAGTCGTCCATCGGCTCACCGAAGGAACGTGCCGAGATCGAAATCAAGCAAGATGGCACGGTCGAGGTCGTCATCGGTACCCAGCCGAGCGGCCAAGGTCATGAAACGAGTTTCGCGCAAGTGGTCGCTGACATGATCCAGGTGCCTGTCGAAAAGGTATGGATTATCCTTGGCGATACCGACATCGTCAGCGTCGGCGGCGGGTCGCATTCGGGCCGTTCAATGCGCCATGCGGGAACCGTCATGGCCATGGCGTCTGCGGACCTCCTGAAGGAAGGTCGCCGGCGGGCGGCGGACCATTTCGGCGCAGATTTCGACGCCATCGATTTCGAAAGCGGTCATTTCAAGCTGCGCGGTACCAACCAGACGATCGATATCTTCACGCTTGGTGATCTGACGCGTGAGAAGGATGGGCCGTTGCGGGTGGCACGTGACAATGAGATGCACACGCCGGTGTTTCCGAACGGCGCAGCGATCTGCGAAGTCGAAGTGGATCCGGAAACCGGACACGTGCTCATCACCAGCTACGCGACCGTGGACGACGTGGGCCGCTGCATCAATCCGCTGATCGTTCATGGCCAGACCCATGGCGGCATTGCGCAAGGGGTTGGGCAGGCGATGTGGGAGCTCTGCGCCGTCGATGCCTCGTCGGGCCAGCCGCTCGCCGGATCGTTCATGGACTATGGCATGCCGCGCTCCGATAACATGCCTTCGTTCAAGTGTGAGATTGCCGAAGTGATTTCTCCGACCAATCCGCTTGGTATCAAGGCCGGCGGCGAAGGCGGAACAACGCCAGCGCTTGCGACAGTCGTCAACGCCGTGCTCGACGCGCTCAAGGACTACGGCGTCACCGATATCGATATGCCGGTCACGCCGCATGCGGTGTGGCGAGCCATTCATCAATCGAAAGGCGAGCGCGATGCTCGTGCGTCCTAGGAGGATTTCTCGCAAATGACTGCCGAAACCAAGACCAATATCCGCATCATCGCTTTTCCGGGCGCTCCTAACCTGCCGACATTCGCAGCGGTGGAACAGGGGTTCTTCGCCGATGAGAACCTGTCGGTCGACCTGACTTTGACAGGGAGCTCGGTCGAGCAGGCGCAGCGGACTGCCGCGGGTGAATTCGATATCGTCTTTACCGCATTCGATAATGTCGTGGCTTATGGCGAGGGGCAGGGAGCTGCTGGCGCCGGGGTCGATCCGGGCTATGTCGTGCTCATGGGCGGGACACAGCTCGAGCTTGCGATCGTTACGGCGCCCGAGATCAAGGAATATGCGGATCTCAAAGGCAAATCCGTCGCGCTCGATGCACTTTCGACGGGGTTTGCGTTTGTGCTGTTCGATATGTTCGAAGATGGCGGACTGAAGCGGGACGATGCAACTTACGCGCCCGTTGGAGCCACGCCGCAGCGTTGGCAATCGGTGAAGGGCGGAGAGCACGCTGCGACCTTGACCATCGAGCCATTCACCAGCATTGCCCGTCGTTCGGGCTTCAACGTGCTCGACGTGTCGACCCGGATCTACGACAGCTATCAGGGCGGCGTGGTTACGGCGCGGCGCGCCTGGGCAGCGGAAAATCCAGACGCTATCCGCGCGTTCATCCGCGGTTACCTGAAGGGCCTTGCCTGGACGCTTGATCCGGCAAATCGCGAGGCGGCTGAACAGCTTTTGCAGGCGAAGATGCCGGAAATCCAGCCCGCTGCGTTGCAGTCTGTCATGAACAGCCTGCTGTCGGCAAAATCGGGCCTGACACCGGATGCGAAAATTATTCCGGAAGGCATGAAGCGCGTGCTCGAATTGCGCTCGCGCTACGGCATAGCCGGGGCACCACTGACCGATCCGGCGAGATATCTGGACCTGTCGCACTACGAGGCCGTGACCGGCGCAAACTGAGAGGAGAAGTTTGATGGATCTCAAGGGCGAATATCGCATCGCTGCGCCGCGTGAACATGTCTGGGCGCTGATCAATGACCCGCAGGCGCTGCGCGAATGTATCCCCGGTTGCAACAGTCTTGAAGGCTCGCTGGAGGATGGGTTTACCGCCCGCGTGACCACCAAGATCGGCCCGGTCAAAGCGACATTTGAAGGTGAAGTCACCCTGAGCAACGTTGTAGCGCCTGAGAGCTATACCATCTCTGGAGCTGGCAAGGGCGGCATCGCCGGTTTCGCCAAGGGCGGCGCCGACGTCAACCTTGCCGATGTCGATGGCGAAACCGTCCTGACCTATGTCGCCAAGGCGCAGGTTGGCGGCAAGCTGGCACAGCTCGGTTCCCGGCTCATCGATTCAACGGCCAAAAAGCTCGCAGACGAGTTCTTCGCCAGCCTCGCGGCCCGCGCCGCACCTGCTGACGCTGTGGCGGCAGCGATTGAAACACCAGCGGAACGCCCCAAGGCCCGCTGGTTCTCCAGATAGTCAGAGGTATCCAACCCATGTCCAACGTCGCCATCACCGTCAACGGCACACTCCACACGAAGGAAGTCGAAGACCGTACGTTGCTCGTCCAGTTCCTGCGCGATCATCTTGGCCTGACCGGAACACATGTCGGCTGCGACACGACGCAGTGCGGCGCCTGCACGGTCATCGTCGATGGCAAGGCCGTCAAATCCTGCACGATACTTGCGGCGTCCATCGAGGGCGCATCGGTTTCCACGGTCGAAGGTCTGGCCGATGGCGAAAAGCTGCACGATGTGCAGGCGGCCTTTCATGAGCATCACGGATTGCAGTGCGGTTTCTGCACGCCCGGCATGATCATGGCATCGGTCAACATGATCGAGCGTCACGACGGCGTCCTCGACGAAGCAACGGTTCGCCACGAGCTCGAGGGCAATCTTTGCCGCTGCACTGGATATCACAACATCATCAAGGCGGTGCTCTCCGCCGCTGAAAAGCACCGCACGGCGCACGCCGTCGCGGCGGAATGAAGAAGGCAAACGCCTATGTATGAAACAACCTATCATAAGCCAGGAACGCTGCAGGAAGCAGTCAGTCTTTTCTCCGAAGTCGAAGAAGCCGCTTACCTCTCCGGCGGGCATACGCTGATCCCCACGATGAAGGGAAGGCTGGCGGCTCCTGCCCATCTGATCGATGTCCGTCGCATTCCCGAACTTTCGGGGATTACCGTTGGTCCCGATCGCATCATAATCGGTGCCGCAACCACGCATGCGACTGTCGCCGCATCGGAAAAGATCAGATCGCTCATACCGTCGCTCTGCGGTCTTGCCGGTTCGATCGGTGACGTTCAGGTCAGGCACGTCGGCACGATCGGCGGCTCGGTTGCCAATAATGACCCGGCAGCGGACTACCCGTCGGCCGTGCTGGCGCTCGATGCGACGTTGCATACGGACCGGCGCAGCATCCCGGCTTCCGAATATTTCGCCGGGCTGTACACTACGGCGCTGGAGCCTGGTGAAATTCTAGTCCGTATCGAGTTCAAGGTGCCCGAGATTGCCGGGTATGCCAAGTTTCGCAATCCGGCGTCACGTTATGCCCTGGCAGCTGCGTTCGTTGCCCGTCATCGCGACGGCAATATCCATGTGGCGATCACGGGGGCCGGAAACGCCGGCGTCTTTCGCTGGATGGAAGCCGAGGAAGCGCTGCAGGCGCGGTTCGAGCCGGATGCGGTGAAAGGCTTGCTGCCAGATGAGAACGATCTTATGGGCGACATGCACGCACCTGCCGATTACCGCGCGCATCTTGTCGGGGTCGTGACCCGCCGTGCCGTGGAAAACCTCGGCGGCACTTTGATCGAATAATGATAGATCATGCTACCGGAACTATGCTCCGTTCGATCCACTGCCTTCGGACAGGAGGTCTAGCATTGCTGGATTGATGAAAAGGTTTTCGCGTCCTGATTTGATTTCCCGAAGCACATCTATTTCTACGAGTGCTTTCAGATAGGTAGAGGCCGTTTGCCTCTTGGCAACTCCTGCTTCCCGCATTTATCGACGCATCATTTCGACATGTCGATTGGGTCGACACGCTGCATCAATATGTCGACGAAATCAAATTCTATCGACATATCTGACGAACATAGGATTTTGACGCAAGAACCGCCGCGGTTGCCCACGGCGGTTTGTTTACTGATGCTGGCGGTTTCAGACGCTGTCGTGACCGGTGATTTCGCTCTGCCATGGGGCAACGTACTTTTCCAGCCAGCCAACCAGTGCGGTCAAGGCCACGGCGAGCACCATGATCAGAATGACGGGCACGAACATCTCGGCAGTGCGGAAACTATTCGCCGAGGTGATGATGATACCGCCGAGGCCAGAGATCGCTGTGAGAAACTCGGCGATGACGATGCCGATGACCGCCTTGCCGATACCGAGACGCAGACCGGCCATGATGTAGGGGATTGTTGCCGGCAGGATGATGCCGCGCATGATGGCCGTCTGCGAGGCGCAGAAGGCGGTGCCGACCTCGATCATGGTTTTCGGCACGGCCTTCACACCGAACCACGTGTTGATGCAGATCGGGAAGAAGGAGAGGAGAAAAACCACAACGGCCTTGACCATGAAGCCAAGACCGAACCACAGGATCAGCAAGGGAACGAGGGCAATCAGCGGGGTGGCATAGCCAGCGGTGACATAGATGCCCAGGGCGGATTCGAGGATACGGTATCGGCCGAGCAACAGCCCGACCGGGATACCGACAATCGCGGCAACGATATAACCGACGATGAATGGCTGGCTGCTCTGAATGAGCGCGTCCTGCAGGCGGCCAGTCTGCAGCATCGAGAAGAATGCCTTGATGATGGCGCTCGGGTAGGTACCAAGCAACGGATTGACGTCGCGGCCGAAGAACTCCCAAAGACCAGTCGCTACGGCGACCGATATGGTGGTGATCACCCATGCCGGTACAGTGCTTGTCCAGCTTGCCTGACCTGCGCGGCGCTCCACGCGGGCCGGCGCCTGTATTTCTGTGTCTGTCGTCATCGTTCTTCCTTAGGCTGCAGCCGAAACGCCCGCATCGTGCAGGGCTTCCCAGATCAGCGTGCGTTTCTTGGAATATTCCGCCGAAGTGCGGATGGCGCGCATATCAAGGCGCGGGCGCTCCAGTTCGATCGGAATGATCTGGCTTATCTTGCCAGCATGCATGACCGCAACGCGGTCTGCGAGCATCACCGCTTCGTCGAGATCATGGGTCACGAAAATGATGGTCTTCTGGGTCTTGGCATGGATGGAAAGCAATTCGCCGTGCAGCCCCTCACGTGTCTGCGAATCCAGCGCGCCGAAGGGTTCGTCCATGAGAAGGACTTCCGGATCGATCGCCAGGGCGCGGGCAATACCCACGCGCTGTTTCATACCGCCGGAAAGCTGGTGCGGGCGTCTGTCCTTTGCCAGGGTCAGGCCCACCAGTTCCAGATAGTGCATCGCCGTGCGGGAAAGTTCAGGCTCCTTCATGCCCTTCATCTCCAGCCCATAGCCGATATTGCTGAGCGTATTGCGCCATGGCAGCAATTCGGCATGCTGGAACACCATGCCGCGGTCGTGGCCACAGCCGGAGACAGGACGCCCTGCGACTTTGACCTGACCTGACGTGGCTGTCTCCAGGCCCATGATGATGCGCAGGGCGGTTGTCTTGCCGCATCCGCTCGGGCCAATCAGGGCAACGACGTCACCCTTTTCGACATTGAAGGAGACACCGTCCAGGGCATGATGCGTGCCAAAGGACTTGGTAATGTTCTGTACTTCCAGATGGGCCATGTTCTTTTCCAGTTATTTCTTGACGCGTGCGAGAGCCTCGGTGCGTACGCTGTCATCGACGAACTTCTTGGTATCGGCATTGCCGTCGAGGAACTTGAGCTTGACCATTTCATCGTCAACCCACTGCAGCTTATCCAATGGGATGGCCAGATCCGCATTGATCGCCTTGTACTCGATAGCTTCATTGTAGATGAACTCGGCGGTCTTGTCGTCCTCGGGCAGGTGACCGACCTTGCGTGCAACCTCGAGCATCGCATCCTTGTTGGCGATCGCATGAGCGAGGCCTTCCATCTCTGCGGCGAGGAAATTGGTCATCGCTTCGCGGCGCTCGGCGATCTTCTTGCCTGTGGTCATGATGCAGACCTTGAGGAATTGTGGTGTAACCTCGACACCCTTCAAAAGCGGCTTGACGTTCAAGGCGTCTGCATCGACGGCGAATTCGCTTGAGCTGGCAGCAGCGGCAACGACGCCGCCGCCAACTGCCTTGACGCGATCGGCGCTGCCGCCGGCATTGGCAAACGTTACATCCGTATTGGCAAGGCCGGATGCTTCAAGCGCGAGGCGGGTGAAAATATCGGGAAGCGAGCCAGGTGCAGAAACGCCGACCGTCTTGCCTTTGAGATCAGCCGCGCTCGCGATGTCCTTGCCGGAAAAGACCGTATAGGTCATGCCTGGCCAGTCGCAGCCAATGATCTTGACGTCAGCGCCCTGATGCAATGCAGAGAGCGCAATGACGGGGCTCGCCTCGAAACTATCGAGATCGCCGGCGATGAGCGCCTTCAGCGCGGTTGGCCCGCCGGTGAATTGCACCATGTCGATGTTGATGCCGTGCTTGTCATCGAAGCCACCTTCTGCGGCCTGAAAGAGGAAGCCGGAATCGCCTTTGGCTTCAACAATGCCGTGGCGCCACGCCTCTTGAGCGCTGGCTATTGAAGTCATTGCGGTGGATGCAAGGATTACGCCGGCGAAAGCGCAGGCAAAACGGGTTTTAAGAGACTTGTGAATCATGAGTTCCTCCTCCAAGGGCGCCCGTGCCGGGCATTCACGCAAATGCAGTTAGCTTAATTTCTCTTGTCATTCTGTTATAATGTATGTTTGCCATACAAACAAATTTGTGGGAGAAGTCAAGTCGCCAAGGCATCTTTTTGTCGGAAGGAGGGTACACGAAGCGTGTTTTCATCCGATCGGCGACGGCATGGCATGGTTTTCCCGTGATTTTCAGAGGATGGAGGATAGATTCAATGGCAGAGCGAATTTGGGACAAGTTTCTGACGGAGCGCGACAAGGAAGTGTTCAAACTTGCCGGATATGGCGCGCGGGCAGGCTTTGGCAAGCGACCGGCACTGCTGATCGTCGACGTCAACTACGCGTTTTGCGGCGACAAGCGCGAGCCCCTGCTGGAATCTGTCAAGCGCTGGCGCCAGTCGGGTGGCGAAGCCGCCTGGGATGCCCTGCCTGTTCTGCAGAACCTGATTGGAACAGCCCGCGACCGCGAAGTGCCAGTGATCTATACAACCGGAGTGCGACGCTCCGACAATTGGGACGCGGGCAGTTGGGCCTGGAAGAATGAGCGCAGCGGCGAAAAACCGGGTGGCAGCAACCGCGAAGGCAACGAGATCATGCCGCAGATCGCGCCCGAACCGAGCGATATCGTCATCTACAAGCAGAAGCCCAGCGCTTTCCATGGTACCAATCTCATCAGCTATTTGACGCTGCTCGGGTGTGACAGCGTCATCGTTGCTGGAACCGCAACCAGTGGCTGCGTGCGCGCGACGGTGGTCGATGCCTTCAGCTACAATTTGCGGGTGACGATGGTCGAAGACGGCTGCTTCGAGCGTTCCGAGGCGAGCCACGCGATGACGCTGTGCGACATGAACGCCAAGTATGCCGACGTGATCGACAGCGGCGAAGTCGTCGAGTTTCTGTCGGGACTTCCACGCGGCATGTACAATCTGCCGCGTGGTGCCAGCCAAAAGGCGGCGGAATAAGACAGACGGCGCGAGTGATCGCGCCGTCCCTTGTTATATACCTCAGGCCTTGGCGGCCTCGATCAGCAGCTGCAGATTGCCGGCTATGGTGGCCGGTACTTCCAGCGGGGTAAAATGGCGAGCGCCCTCGAGGATCGTCAGCGTGGCGCCGGGAATGTTATCTGCGAGCACGCGTGCCATTTCCGGCGGCGTCGCATAATCCTCGGTTCCGACAAGAACGCGGCACGGGAAGTCAAACTTCGGCAATGCTTCGCGCAGGTCGGCTGCACCGAGCATGTTGCAGGTCGCGACATAGGCGTCGATTTCATTGGCGAGGAAGGTCGAGACAGCGGCTTCCACCACGTCCGGATTTGCCTCGCGAAAGCCATCGCTGAACCAGCGGGTCTTCTGGAAACCGACAAGCGCTTTCAGACCTTCGTTTTGTGCCTTTTCCGCACGCTCAGCCCAGGCTGCGGGCGCGTTTTCCCCATACCAGGCGGTGGTGTCGAAGAGGCCGAGAGCGTCGACACGCTCAGGATAGGCTGCGGCAAAGGCAAGGGCGATGCAGCCGCCCATCGACGCACCGGCGACGACGGCCGACGACCAGCCGACATGGTTCATGAGATCGGCGAGATCATCGGCGAATTGTGCAGTGCTGTAGGGGCCTGCCGGCTTGCCGGAAACGCCGTGACCGCGGCAGTCATAAATGAGAACCTCGGATGCACCGGCGAGTGCCGCCGCGGTTGGCTCCCAGAAAAACTTGTCCATTGCCAGCGAATGAATGAGAACGCAGCGGCCTTCGCCGCTCCCGGGGACGATGCGATAGGAAAGCCTTATCCCGTCGCGGGTTTCTGCAAAGCCTATCGTTTGAGTGGGCATCAAATCGCTCATGGTAATTGTTCCGCTTTAGCATGGGTGGAGACCGCTAGCGATGTTTGTCGCTCATCGTAGTATTGTATGACGGTATTAATGGATGGGTCAAGAGGCGAAGGTTCGCAGCGCTAAATCGATCTTTAATCAAATTTTAAGGAGGAGATTACGAATCAATTAACCGGTAACCAGTCGTTAGGAATTGCGGAATAGGTGAAAGGCTCTAGACAAGGACTTGCCCATGCGCCGCATCATGTTCATTGCGTTGTTGTTGCTCACAGGCTGCGCCACAGCGCCAACCCAGACCAACAATGTCTGTGCCGTATTCGATCAGAGAGACGGCTTCTTCAATAATTGGTACAAGCAGGCCAAGAGCGTTGAGACGGAATATGGCGTGCCGGTTCCCATCCTCATGGCGACGATCTATACGGAATCCGGCTATCAGGCCCGGGTCAAGCCGCCGCGTACAAAATTGTTTGGCTTTATTCCGTGGTCACGGCCATCCACCGCATATGGGTATTCCCAGGCCCTGGATGGGACATGGGCGGACTATCAGCGCGAGACAGGACGCTGGGCAGCCCGGCGTACAGATTTCAGCGATGCTATTCGTTTCATTGGCTGGTACCACGCAAGAAGCCATCAGATGAATGGCATTCCGCTCAACGATGCCTACAATCTCTATGCCGCTTACTACGCCGGTCCGAATGACTATGCGCGTGGTGCGTGGCGGAGCAAGCCGGGCATCGATCGCACCGCACGGCGAACAGCCACAGTGGCAGGTACCTATGCCGCGCAGCTAGCGAGTTGCGGATTACAATAGGAACAACGTGATAGAAAAATGAAACCCGCCGGTTAGGGCGGGTCTCATGTTGTATCGTTCAGGCGCTTGGCTGCTTGGTCTTGCGCAGATAGGGCAACACGCGCTCGAAGCCGCCGAAACGCTGGTTGGCGTCCTCATCCGAAACCGCTGCGGTGATGATGACATCCTCACCCTGCTTCCACTGGGCCGGCGTTGCAACCTGGTGTTTCGCGGTGAGCTGGATGCTGTCGATTGCGCGCAGGATCTCGTCGAAGTTGCGGCCTGTGGTCATCGGATAGGTGAGGGTCATCTTCACCTTCTTGTCCGGACCGATAACGAAGACGGAGCGCACGGTGGCGTTGTCGGCGGGTGTGCGGCCCTCGGACGTATCGCCAGCTTCCGCAGGCAGCATGTCATACAGTTTTGCAACCTTCAGATCCCTGTCGCCGATGAGGGGGTAGTCGACCTCATGCCCGGTCGCCGTCTTGATATCCGCCTTCCACTTGTCGTGATTTTCGACAGGATCGACCGAAATGCCGATGATCTTGGCATTGCGTTTGGCGAACTCCGGAGCAAGTCCGGCCATGTAGCCAAGCTCGGTCGTGCAGACCGGCGTGAAATTCTTCGGATGACTGAACAACACGGCATAGCTACCGCCGATCCAGTCATGGAAATGGATTTCGCCCTGCGTGGTTTCAGCAGTGAAATCCGGTGCAGTGTCGTTGATGCGAAGGCCCATCGCGTTTCTCCCTTGGTCGTGATTTGAAGGTTTTCGCCTATTCGCCGCGCGAACCAGGCGAATGTATCCAATTTGATTTCAGCGAACTTAGCACATGGTCGCCGAAGTAAACAGGCAATGCACGGCGAAGTTCAACTAGCTACAAGGATGCAAGTTTTGAAACGGGAACCTAAATTTGAGCCCTTGCGTTCTAGCATTATGGAAAACGTTCACTTCAGGTCGGTCACAGTAGAGTCGCTTTTTCCCGACAGGCTCCGCACGATCGCCTCCGTCGCGGAAGCTGCAGAATTTCTCTTGAACGAATGGCCCGGCAAACGCGGACGGCTGCATGGTCTCGCACAACTGGCGTGTCTAGAAGCCATGGACGGAAGTGCGACCGGCGACATGGCGCGGTCCGTGTTCATCGAGGCAGCCAAGGAAGCGGATATCTATGTCGAAGGAAGCATTGCCAGCACTATGATCCCGGGACAGTGAAAAAATAGCTCGTCGCCCGAAGCTCTAGTCCACATTGGTTAGAGGTCTGGCGCTGAAATAGCTCGTACGGTCTATTACGTTTCCGTCAAGAATCTTGGAATGATTCAGGCAGGGGTTACGTGGTGGGCACCGAATAATGAACGAAAAACTGGGGCAGCTTTTTAGCATTCTCAAAGAACAATCAGACGAAATAGCACAACTCAATATGGACTACGCAGTGGAACGCACGCTCGTTACAGGCGTGATGTCCTTGCTGAGTGCACGCGGCTTGTTGCTCGACGTCGACTTCGACGAAATCGCCGAGATTGGTTCGAGGGTCGGGAATTCGCAATTCTCGTCGCTCCTGGCAAGCCGGATCGAGTGCTTGAAGACGGGAAATCCAGCGCTGTATAATTAAGCCAGCGGCATGGCAGCTTGGCGGCCATGTCCGGCGTGCCGCCAGACATGGCGTACTGTAGCGAACCGGCCGCAGGTTCACTTCGATCGCTCGGCGAATTTTGAAAGCTGGTCGATTGCAGTTCCCCAGCCATCGTGGAATCCCATTTCGTCATGCTTTCGAGAGTCCGCGGCGTTTTTGTGCAACACGCGGGCGGCGTATCGGGTACCGCTGCGCTCTGCCTCAAATGATATTATCGCGGTCAATGCGAGCCAAGGCTCTGCCGGCTTCCAACCCTCCGTCAGGACCGTCGTAAAGACCAGGCGGGCTTCAGGAACAATCTCCAAAAAGCAACCGTCGACATGCGGTTGGAATTCACCGCCACCCTCGCGCATGCGCGTCTCGAATGCACCACCCGGGCGGACGTCCAGCTTGACCACCTCGCATTCAACGGGTGCGGGTATCCACCATTTCGCCAGATGCTCAGGCGTGATCCACGCTTTCCAGACGACCGCTGGCGGCGCATTGATGAAACGCGCAATGGTCAGTTCGAATTTTTCAGCCGGCATCTTCAACACTCCTGGACATTTGGGTTTCGACATACTCAGCAAGCCGGTCCGTTCTGGCCTGCCAAAGCTCACGTTGTTCCGAGAGCCAGGATTCGGCGGCCGCCAGCCTCTCGGTATTCACCCAGCAGGTGCGGACGCGGCCGACCTTTTGCGAACTGATCAGTCCGTCGTTCTCAAGAATTCGGAGGTGTTTCATGAACGACGGCAGTCCCATGTCGAATGGCTCCGCCAGTTCCTTAACCGGCGCGGGACCCTTGACAAGGCGACTGACGACTGCCCGTCTCGTTGGATCAGCGAGGGCGTGAAAGGCTGCATCAAGAGGCGCGTAATAGTTCTCCATATGGAGAACTATAGACAAAGCTATTCCATTTGGCAAACTAAATGCGCTTGCGGAAACGTGGTGCGCGTCAAGCTGGCTGCAAGCGGGCAATCTCCGCTTCGAGTGACTTGATGCGTTCGTCGCGCTCGGCCAACAACGCGGCCACGTCGCTGGCCTCGAAACGCATGGGGATATGCTGCGGGCAGTTCATGTCCCACGCCGTAACTGTGAACAGGATCGCCTGCTCAGGCCGTGCGCGGTAGCCCTCCGGCATCAGCTGTAGCATGAGATCTGGGTCGTCTTCGACAGTCCGCGCTTCACCCCATAGTTTCACCCGCTGGCGGTTGCGGTAATCGATGAGAAACAGGAAAGCCTTGGGGTTATCCGCGAGGTTGCCGGAGGTTATGTACTGACGGTTGCCGGCAAAATCCGCGAACGCGATGGTCGTATCGTCGATGACGCGCAGAAAGCCGGGCGGGCCGCCGCGGTGCTGGATGTAGGGCTGGCCTTCGTCATTTGCCGTGCCGAAGAAGATACTGGTCTGGCTGTGGATGAAATCTGCCAAATCGGGCGTGATACGCGTCTGCCATGAGCCACGCTGCTCCATGCTTTCATAGCCATGGCGGGACCCCTTGCGGGACTGAATTGCTTTGACGGTCGGCGTGAAAGCGACGTCGCTGGAAAAGGCGTGTCCAGATGACATGACCAACTCCTCGGAAGGATTGAGATAAGTGAACGCGTAACATAGTTTCTTCCATGAAATTGCTGTAGACATCGGTTATTGGAGTTTTCATTCCGAAAAGTGGAAGGGTTTGAATGGATCGTCTGGATGCAATGGCCGTGCTTCTTGCTGTTATAGAGGCCGGAAGCCTATCCGCTGCTTCGCGCCGCCTTGGGATTCCGCTTGCCACGGTCAGTCGCAAAATCTCCGACCTTGAGGCGCATCTGAAGACGCGTTTGCTTATCCGTTCGAGCCGCCATGTCTCGCTGACCGATGCCGGCCGCGCCTATGTCGAGGCGAGCAAGGCCATTCTGGAGCAGGTCGATGAGGCGGAACGCACTGCAGCGGGCGAATACACAACGCCGAGGGGTGATCTGGCGATGAGCGCGCCGGTGGTATTTGGCCGGCTTCACGTGCTCCCCGTCGTGATCGAATTCCTCAAGATTTATCCGGAAATCAATTTGAGGCTCAGTCTCAGCGACCGGCAAGTCAATCTGGTGGAAGACCATATCGATCTCGCGCTCCGCATTGGCAACCTGCCGGACAGCAATCTTGTCGCGACGACGGTCGGCTGGATCCGGCGTGCGGCCTATGCGAGCCCTGCCTATCTTGCGCAACGTGGCGTACCGGAGCGCCCTGAGGACCTCCATGGCCATGAGTGCATCACCTTCGAGGGGCTGAATTCCCCGCGAAGCTGGACTTTCATGGATGGCAAGAAGGAGGTCGTTGTGCCGGTCCACTCGCGACTGAGCGTCAGCACGGCCGACGCGGCAATCGATGCGGCGGTTGCGGGTCTCGGCGTGACGCGGCTTTTGTCTTACCAGGCCACCCGCGCTCTTGCGGCAGGCGAGCTGCAGATCGTACTCGAGGCATTCGAACCAGAGCCGTGGCCGGTGAGCCTGATCTACGTGGGACAGGGGTTGATGCCGCTGAAACTGCGGGCGTTTATGGATTTTGCCGTGCCGAGGCTGAGGGAGCGGATAACATTACAGAGCGTTCCTCCCGGCATGCCCACCAGCGCGGGCTAAAGGACTAGTTCGCTTGCAGTTTGAAAAATGCATAAGATGCATCGAGAACTCCCAGCATAAACCCAGTGCAGATAACGATTGACGCGGAACTGACAATGCGTGCGATATAGGCCAACTTTAGCTGCTCTTGGGGTTCATCTTTGTATTTCTCGAATAGCGCGTCGTTGGCCCAGACACGGTATGCTGACCCCAAAGTGAAAAATGCCGTCACGAATAGAAACCGGATGAAGAGCATCTTCGGGTGCTGGTAGTCAAAGAGCAAGCCATGCAACTGACCAGCAGGAAATCCACCTGACCGTCCGATGGCAAACGCTAGAACGGCACCTGTTATGAAAGAAACAACTGCGACACTGAACGGTAAGACGAAATATCTTCTCACTTCTTTCTCAAACATCTGATTCCTGTGGAATGTGGTGTCCTGCGCGACGGCGTTACAAAAGCAGGTATGTGGGATACTTGCCAATCCCATGAATATCCCGGATCTCCCGGTGGCACTCGCCGAAGTCCGGGCCGAGCGCGTCGAAAGTGCTTTGGGATATCTGGATACGTCCGGGCGTCCCGCAGGATTCCATGCGGCTGGCAACGTTCACCGTGTGCCCCCAGACATCGTAGACAAACCGTTTTCGACCAATCAGACCGGCGATTACGGGGCCGGAGTTTATTCCAATTCGCAGGCTGAGCCGACGCTCACCTGTCATCTGGCACGTCTCGGCCAGCATGGCCCTTGCAAATGCCACGGCTGCCTGGGCATGGTCCGGACGCGGGTCGGGCAACCCGGCCGCAGCCATATAGGCGTCACCTATGGTCTTGATCTTCTCGATACCGTGCTGATCCGCCAATTCGTCAAAACGCGAAAACAGCTCTCCAAGTCTTTGGACCAGTGTGATAGGCGGGGTGCGCGCCGCGAATTCCGTGAAATTGACGATATCCGCGAAGACGATCGTCGCCATATCGATGCGATCGGCGATCACTTTTTCCCCATCGGCGAGCCGCTTCACCACCTGTCTCGGCAAAATTGCATCAAGGAGCGTGTCGGCGCGCTCCTTCTCGAATTCGATCTGCGCCAGATAGCGCCTTTCGCGCTCGCGCCAACGGCTGCGTTCAAGACAGGCGGTTATGCGCGCACGCAACAGCACCGGATCGATCGGCTTGTGGAGATAGTCCTCGGCTCCTGCCTCGATGCAACGGATAATGGCGTCATCGTCTTTCAGGCCCGAAATCATGATGACGGGTATCTCGCGCAGGCGTTCGTGCGATTTGAGCCGGCTGAGGAGTTCAATGCCGTTCATGTCGGGCATCAGGATATCGGCCAGGGCCAAATCGAATTCCTGCGTCTCCAGGATGCGCAGCGCTTCTTCGCCGGAACTGGCGACAGTGACGAGATGGCCGTCGCGGGTGAGGCGCCGGTTCAGAAGATCGCGGTTCGAGGCGGTGTCGTCGACAACGAGGATACGGCCCGTTTCGTCGGACGAGGGAGCCACGCGGGCGGCAATGGTCCGCGCGAGATCGGCTGCTATGGTGACGTCAATATGGTCTGTCAGCTTTTCGTCGGGATCATCGGAGAAAACATCGAGCCTTCCATCAATCTGCTCCAGCAAGAACCGACTTTCCTCGATGATCTTCGCAATATCATCAACGATGCTTGCGGCGAGAACATCCGAGAAATCCTCTATGACCATTTCCGAATAGCCGAGAATGGCGTTCATCGGCGTTCGCAAATCGTGCCGCAATTCACTATCGACGGTGAATATTCCGGCAGTTTGCGACGCTTCCATCTCCAAAAGCCGCTTGATAAGCAAGTTCAGGTCGCGAGCAGCGCCAAGCACCTTCTCGAGATCGGGCAATGCTTCGGCGGGCCCGTTTTCCAATACCGCTTCGATCACCAGTTCCTGATAACCAAGGATAGCCTGTGCGGGATCGGCGATCTTCTGCACAAGGCGGGCAATATAGGCGCGGCGGCCGATGTCATTGGGAACGGACACCGGCGCTCAACCTCCGGTCAGTCTGGCGATCTTGTCGAGGAGCGCCGGCAATTCGATTGGTTTAGTGTCGTAATCATCGCAGCCTGCTTCCATGGCTTTTTCCCGGTCCCCGGCCATGGCGTGGGCGGTGAGGGCGATAACAGGAATGGCGGCAGTGACGGGATTTCCCTTGATCCGCCGTGTAGCTTCCCAGCCGTCGATGACCGGCAGGCTCATGTCCATAAGAACAAGATCAGGCTTGTTGCTCACCGCCGCTTCGACGCCGGCGAGGCCGTCAGTTGCGATAATCACCTCATATCCCCGCCGCTCCAACCGGCGCGAAAGCATGTCGCGGTTCATCTCATTGTCTTCGACGAGAAGAATCTTGACCATATTCCAACTCCTCAAGCATCTTCACCGAGCGGCACGTGCCGCTTCAAGGCAGCGATCAGATCGGCGCGGCCTTTGGTTCCCTTTCTGACAACTTCACTCGCACGCGTATTGAGCCAATTCAGTTCGTCGCGGGTAAGGTCCTTCGATGTGACGACGACGACGGGAATATCGACGAGGTCCGTCCGGTCCTGAATAGCCCGTAGCAGCGCGAAACCGTCCATGTTGGGCATCATCAAATCGAGGACCATTACCGTGGGGCGTCCTGCCTCAAGCTCCGCCAGCCCGCGCTGGCCATCGATGGCCTCCCGAACCCGCCAGCCTTCACGAACGAGGACCCGCCGGAAAAGTTCCCGCGTTGCCGGGTCATCATCTACAATGAGCACGTCGTGCTGCCCGGCGCCTGCCACAGCGTTCAACATTTCAACGAGCTGACGCGGATCGATAGGCTTGACCAGATGGCCCGCCGCACCGAAGGCCAACCCCATCTCCCGATCCGCGACGACGGTTGCAAGGATCACAGGGATATCGCGCAGCGCCTTGTCCGACTTGATCTCGCGCAGCACCGACCAGCCGTCCTGACCGGGCATGATAACATCCAGAATGATCGCGTCAGGGCGCGATTTGCGCATCTTTGCCATGCCCTCTTCGCCACCGGCGGCTTCGATGACGTTGAAGCCCGCGCTGCGGACAGTGTCAGAAATGAACTTGCGCGCCCGCGCTTCGTCGTCGATGACGAGAACGGTTCCGCGCCGCGCGTTATCAGGCAGCTCCGCCTGCGGAGCGGTTTCCTCGGCGAGGGGTATGGTGCCGTTTGCCGGTATTGTGAACCGGAAGGTCGAGCCTTCGCCGAATTTGCTTTCCACCTCGATCGCACCGCCCATCATCTTGATGAAGTGCTGGGTGATGGCGAGGCCGAGGCCGGTTCCGCCATAGTTGCGTGTGGTGGATGCGTCGACC
Source organism: Phyllobacterium trifolii (assembly GCF_014192095.1). GTDB lineage: Bacteria > Pseudomonadota > Alphaproteobacteria > Rhizobiales > Rhizobiaceae > Phyllobacterium > Phyllobacterium trifolii. Next base: position 194,053 of record NZ_JACHXN010000004.1, on the reverse strand, counting down.
TGTACGAACGCTTGGAAGAGCTTTGCCTGTTGCTCCTTTGTCATGCCAATACCGTTGTCGCTGACAGCGAACTCCACCAGATCGCCACGCTCGTCGTCGTGATAGCGCCGGACCGACAGCCGGATCTCATCGTTCTCGGTAAACTTGGCGGCATTTGAGAGCAGATTGAAAAGGTTTTGCCGCAGCTTGGTCTTGTCTGTTTCGATTTCGTCGGGCTCGACCGATACGGTTACCGTCAGGCGATTGCCTTTTTTGGCGATCAGTGGAGCAACGGTGCTTTCGACATCGACCAGGAGCTGTTTCAGGCTGACAGGCTCGATGTAGAGCTCCATCTTGCCCGCCTCGATCTTCGAAAGATCGAGCACATCATTGATCAATGCGAGAAGGTGACGGCCCGATCCCATGATCTTGCCGAGATCGGCAACAAAACCTGGCTTGCCCCAGTCGCTGGCATCCTCCATCAGCATTTCGCTATAGCCAATGATTGCATTGAGGGGTGTGCGCAATTCGTGGCTCATCGAGGCGAGGAAACGGCTCTTTTCCTGGCTGGCGACTTCCGCGCCGCGCTTTGCTTCCTCAAGCTCCGTCTGACGGTGCTTCAGATCAGTGATGTCGGTATAGACCGCGACCGTACCGCCTTCCGGCGTCTTGCGCTTGGCAACGCGTATCCAGGTGCCGTTGGCAAACTGCCGTTCCATTGTACCTTGCGGGTCCCGCTGGCGGCGCATTGCCTCCTTGAGCCAAGCCTCCCGCTCGGCACGATCTATTTCGGTCCGGCCACGCTCCGCTTGCGCGCGCATGATTTCTTCGAAGCTGGTTCCGGGTGTCATAAGGTCCGCTGTCTCGGGGAAAATCTCCAGATACCGCTGGTTCACGAGGACAAGCTTGTCGTCGGCGTCGAATAAGGCAAAGCCATCGGGAATGGTTTCGATCGCAGTCCGGACAGTGTTGCGCTGGTGCTCTGCAGCGGCTTCGAGCACGCGCCGTTCTGCTTGCCCATCGCGCAACAGACGCAATGTCGTCGCGAGCCGGCCAAACTCGTCGCGACCCTCGGGAGGCAATTCGACATCCTCGCGTCCCTCGGTAAGCTGAGCCATGGCCCTGTCGACGCGGCCCAGTGGAACAAGGATGGACCGAAGCACCAGCCACGTCATGATCGCGCCGGCGATGGTAATGGCACTGACGGCAATCATGGCGCGGTTAAAGGTATTCCGCATCGTCTTGACGGCCATATCGCGCGCACCATCGGCTTCAGTTTCGAGGCGCGTTTCAAGCGCCGTCAGTACGCCGTCTATTTCGTCGCTGTAACTTCTTGCTGCGGCGAGGCGCGTGTTGCCGACGACGCGGTTGTCGTTGGTGTAGGCATCGACGGCTTCCATCGCCTGATCGTAATAGGACTTTGCCCCCTTCTGGATCATATCGGCGGCGTCGGGAGCAAACTCCCTGATACGCGCCAAATCCGCATCGAGGGCAGTTCTTGCGGTTTCGGCGCGACGCTCCGACAGCGTCAGGAGGCTCACCGACAGATCGGTCAGCCAATAGCGCATTTCACCAAAATGCCTGTGTGCCTTGGCGGCCTCGCTGAACATGTGAAAACGCGCGTTTGCCACCTGGACACGCCGTTGATTGTCGAGAAGGTCATGGGCCATGAAGGCGACGCTGAGAAGAAGCGCTCCCAACAGGGCCGCCGAAAGGCAGGCGAGGCGCAGTGGTATCTTCCGTTCCAGGAGCCGGCCGATGCGGGACCGAATGGCATTGAAAGCGCTCATTTGAACAGTGTGATGCTCATTGCACCGCCCAGATCGCCTTCTGCACCGCCTTCTTTCGGATAGCCGGAGATATCCATCTCCCCCTTTGGTGTTCCGTGGCAACTGAGGCACGAAGCGGAATAATATTCGGGAATGAGCATGCGAAACGCAGGACGGCCGTTCATGGGAACCTCTTCGACGAAGGGTTTGCCTTTTGGCCAATCGGCGGACATGAATTTCTGTTCGATGACCTGCTGCTCCCACTGGTCGGGCAGGGCTTTGCGATTGCGCACGAGTTCCTTTGGAGCTGTCACCTTCATCTTTGCCTGATCACCGACTTTTTCCCCGAAGCGTTCATTGACGAGGCGGGCAAACGTGGCGGGAATAAAGCCCTTGAAACCCACGCCCTCTACATCGATCATCTTTTGATGCTCATCGACGACTTCGCGCAAGGCAGCGACCTGGGCATCAAAAAGCTTTTTGTCGTCCGCATCGAAACTGTCTTCTGGCGCAGGTTTTCCCTTGGCGAAGATTTCAAGCGTCTCGTCAGCAACACGTTGCCCCGTCAGATGCTTGTCGCCTATCGATGCGTCGTTGATCAGTTTTTGGTGGCCGGAAATCACAGTGCGACCAGCACGCAGGAACGCAGCCAGCCGTTCCCCCGTCGCGATGTCATTGCTGTCGTCCGCGGCGACCGCACCTGCAAAAGCGCAAAATACAACCCCTGCTAGAAAAACTCCGCACCTCAGACCGCGATGCATGGTGGTTCCCCGTATTTTATTGATTATGGGAACAGTGTAACAGACGCTGGAAAGATTCAAAAGCGCCCCATTCGGAGGTACTTTTGGCGACATTATTCGAACCCGCCAAGGATTTCCTGGTTCTGTGAGGCGGGGCGGACGTCGCAGTATGACTGCGCCATCGAGGCGGCGAAGACGCCCCACCTTTGGAGCATCGCAAGCAATCAAACGACGGGGGTATCCACCAAAGAGACTACGCCGTTCACCCGTCGTGGCGCATTTTTCTCAAGCTAATTCTAACGGTATAATCACAAGAGTACTCCAGGGGGAACGGGGGCCTTGTAAGCGTATGTTTATCGATGCGAGAGAACTTCCATGCGGATCTGTACTCCATACGGAAATCTGCATTATCGGCGGCGGGGTGGCAGGTATAACGCTTGCTTTGGAATTTGCGCGGCGCGGCATAGAAACATGCGTCCTTGAAGGCGGCGGACTCAAGTTCAACGCTCAGTCGCAAGCGCTCTATCGCAGCGAAAATGTTGGTCTTGACTATGATCTTCACGCCACCAGGACGCGGCAATTGGGCGGCAGCTCCAATTGTTGGGGCGGGTGGATACGGCCCTTCATAGACATCGATTTCGAGCGAAGGGATTGGGTTCCAAACAGCGGCTGGCCAATCGATCTAACCGAAGTGGAACGCTACTATCACCGTGCGAACGATCTCGTTAAGGTCAATGACCATAGCTTTGAACCGCAGTTCTGGCGCGAGCACCTTTCTCCCAAACAGGTTCAGTTACTGGAGTTGAACGATGGATCGCTCGAGACGATCGTCAGCAAGTTCAGCCCTCCGACGCGGTTTGGACGCGACTACCGCGCTTCTTTGGCCGCTGCCAGGACGACCAAGGTGCTTCTCAACGCCAACGTAACCGAGATCGCCACCAATGATGACGCTTCCGTTGTGACGGGTGTCCATGTTGTGTCGTCAGCGCAGAAGCCGTTTTTCGTCCGGGCAAAGCGGACTATCCTGGCTGCAGGCGGTGTCGAGAACGCCCGACTCATGCTTCTTTCGAACAAGGTGGCGTCGGCTGGGCTTGGCAACGAGCACGATGTGGTGGGCCGCTATTTCATGGAACATCCGCGTATCCGCCAAGGGCAGGTGATGCCGTCCAGCACCGCGGCGGCGTTCCGTTTTTACGATGCGCGTCACACGTATCACAATCCCGAGCTTGCCGTGGATGGCACCAGCGCCAGCGCCCATTTCGGCCTTGCCGAGCACGTGCAGCGGGAGGAAAAGCTGGTCCAGTGCCGAACTTATTTCCGCGCGTGCCGGGCAGGCGAAAACAGCGATGTCACCGAACGCTTTCATGAACTCTATAGCGCAATTCAACGGAGAAACTACCGGGACATCAAGTTGCGAACCTTCGCCACTGTGGCGCGTGGCAGTCCCAACCTGATGGCGTCCTTGATCTATCGCAGGCTGAAGCTTGCCGCGAAATCGGATCATTTTCAGATCGAGAGTGTTGTCGAGCCGGTTCCGGATCGCGAGAGCCGTGTCACACTCTCCCGGCAACGCGACAGTCTCGGCCTGAACCGGGCGGAACTGAACTGGCGGGTGGGCGATCTTGAGAAGCGCACGCACCGGCGCATGCTGGGATTGATGAAGGAGCAGCTCGAAGGTTCGGGTATGGCGCGTGTCGATATGGAGCAGGAGGACGAAGGACAGCAGCATCCCATCATCGGGTGCAATCACCACATGGGAACGACGCGCATGCACGTGGATCCGCGTCTTGGCGTGGTGGATCAGAATTGCAAAGTCCACGGTATGCATAATTTGCACATCGCCGGCAGTTCGGTCTTCCCGACATGCGGCAACGATATGCCGACGCTGACGATCGTCGCCCTGACCTTGCGCCTTGCCGATCACGTTACGATGATGCTTGGAGTTTGAGGGTCACGCCGACTTTGGCTGTTAGTTATTTCCGGCCCAGGACGGCCGGCGTGGTATGGCATCATTGTCCGGCGGAGAGCCATTGGACACACAGCCGCTCAAGGCCATTAGAACGAGCATCAAGAATAGTCGCATCTTTGCCTCCAAAAGCGCGGCCTTTTCAACAGACGTATAAAGGGGGCCGGGAGCGCTGTTTTGGTTTCCCTAGTGGCGATGCTAAAAACTGCACGCTGGGGCGCGCATGGTCAATTCACAATGGCGTTTGAGAAACGGGACCGACCTCTCCGTCATCCTCGGGCTTGATCCGAGGACGGAGAGGGAGGCGCATTTCAGACAGAACCTGAAAGGTTCTAGCGGCTGAATTCCTCGAACAGCTGGTCTACCTTTGCCTGCGCCTCGGTGAGGAGCGTGATACAATCACCCTTGTTGATGGGCTTGCTCAGCCGGGTCGTGGCATTCTTCAAGCCACTGTCCAGACTGGATACGTCCTCATCCTTGAAAGTCGTGTCCGTATCGAACTTCCTCACCCAGCGTCTGACGGAATCCCTCTTCGTCCTGTAGAGAGGGTCACTGCAGGCGTAGGATAATTTCATCAGATCGAATTGGGCCTGCATGACGGCATCACCCTGTTCAACCCTGGTTCCCGCCAGATATACGCCCAAGAACAACGAAACAGTCAGCATTCGTCCCCCTATGCTCTGCTCGAATCACCCCATGGACGAGCAGCACCCCGAAGATACTGGCTGCGCATGTGCCGGAAAGTAGCTCGTTCGATTGAAAGCCATTTTGAAACTCTACCGCGGCGGTCATCTGACGCGGTTTTCTGCGCTTCCGGTGCTCACGTACTTAATGTACGCTGCGCTCCGGTTCTCGAAAACCACGCCATATGCCTTCGCCGCAGCGACTTTCCAAACGGGCTCTGAGAAAGGAGGGCGGTCACGTTCGTTCGTGGCAGCGAGGTAGACGTCAATCGCCCGCCCGACCCCATTCTAAAGCTAATGGCAGTCGCGCCCGCGATCCTAGTATCTCATACCGCGCAAGAGCGCTACATCCGACCTTGGCTAGCGTTGCATATTCATCAGTTCCGGCATCGACATCATGTTCGCATTGAGATTAGCCATGATGATCATTGAGCCGAACACAACAAGGGCAACGACAAAGACGCCAAAGGCCAGCGCAAGGATGTTGTTGAGGCTGTCGGGTGCGCTCGAAATGTGAAGAAAGAAGACGAGGTGGACGCCCATCTGGGCAATCGCCAATACGGCAAGCAGGATCGGCACACCCGGTCCCCAGATCATGTCGGTTCCTGCAACCCAGAATGAAGCCAGCGTCAATATGATCGCAAAGACCAGCCCGATAAGGTAACCCTGCCAACTTCCCCCGGCCACGCGCGGTGCACCGGCCTCTTGATCCTCGGTCGTTTCAATGGGTTCTGCCATTAGTGGGCTCCAAGATAAACGATTGTGAAAACACCTATCCAGACAATGTCGAGTGCGTGCCAGAAGAGGCTGAAACAGCGTAGCCGCCGCAGGACCATCGGACGGAAACCGAGCGTCAGCACCTGCGCGAACATCACCAGCAACCAGAACAACCCCGCCGACACATGCAGGCCATGTGTGCCCACCAGAGTGAAGAAGGCGGAGAGGAAGGCGCTGCGATCGGGTCCGGCACCGCTCTCAATCATGCCATGGAATTCAGACAGTTCCATGCCGACAAAGGTCGCACCGAGCAAGAATGTGACCGCGCCCCAGCTCGCGGCCGGGATGAGTTTGCGTTGTTCGACGGCCAACGACATCAGTCCGCAGGTGAAGCTTGACGCGAGCAGAATAGCAGTTTCCAGAAGGACGCGGCTGCGATCGAAGAGATCGTCCCCCGAAGGTCCACCCGCCGTCTCATGCGACAACACCGCAAACGCCGCGAACAACGCCGCAAATATGACGATGTCGCTCAGGAGAAACAGCCAAAAGCCGAAGCTGACCACCACATTTCTCGGCGCGGGGCCGCGTTCCGATAGTGGAATCTCGCGAACCTCTGAGTGAGTCGATGAACTTGCACTCATATGGCCGCTCGCGACACTTCGCTCTCAACGATGTACTCGACCTCGTCCGAAACGCGCCAAGCGTGGGCAAGAATGGTCATGAGAGCCCCTATCAATCCGGCGATAGCCATCCACCAGATATGCCAGATCAGGGCAAAGCCGGCCATGACGGCAAAGAATGCCAGTACGAACCCGATGGGGCTGTTGCGTGGAACTGCGATTGTTTCCGGATAGGGACCATCTTGACGGCGGGATTTGGGACTTTTCTTTGCTTCCCAGAAGGGATCGAGGCCGTCTACCGATGGCAAGACGGAATAGTTCCAGGCGGGAGGCGGAGAAGGTGTGGACCATTCGAGTGTGCGCCCATCCCATGGATCGCCGGTAAGATCGCGTCGCTGGTCGCGTGTGCGGATGCTGACGACGAGTTGAACGCCGGTGAGGACGATACCGGTGAGGATGACGATTGCGCCAACCAGTGCGACCAGCATCAGAGGCTGCCACCCGGCAACATCGTAGTGCTGCATCCGCCGCGTCGCGCCCATCAGGCCAAGGATGTAGAGCGGCATGAAGGCCAGATAAAAACCAATGAACCAGCACCAGAAAATTGCCTTGCCGATACGCTCGTCCAGTTTAAAGCCGAACGCTTTCGGGAACCAGAACGTATATCCGGCGAAAGCTCCAAAGAGCACGCCTCCGATGATCACATTATGGAAATGCGCCACGAGAAAAAGGCTGTTGTGCAGGACGAAATCGGCAGGTGGAATTGCAAGTAGCACGCCCGTCATGCCGCCAACGACAAAGGTCACCATGAAGCCCAGCGCCCAATAGACCGGCGCATCGAAACGGAGACGGCCTCCATAAAGCGTGAACAACCAGTTGAAGACTTTCACGCCGGTCGGCACCGCGATGATCATCGTCATGATCCCGAAAAAGCCGTTGATGTCCGCGCCTGCGCCCATCGTGAAGAAGTGATGCAACCATACCATGAACGAGAGCACGCATATTGCCATGGTGGCGATGACCATGGAGCGATAACCGAACAGCGACTTGCCGGAAAAGGTAGCGATGACCTCGGAGAAAACTCCGAATGCGGGCAGGATCAGGATATAGACCTCAGGATGACCCCAGGCCCAGATGAGGTTGATATACATCATGGCGTTACCGCCGGCCTCGTTCGTGAAGAAATGGAATCCGAGATAGCGATCGAGGAGGAGCATCGCGAAGGTCGCGGTCAGGATCGGGAAAGCCGCAACGATCAGTAGATTGGAAGCGAGTGCTGTCCAGCAGAAGATCGGCATCCTCATATAGCCCATGCCGGGTGCTCGCAGCTTCAGGATGGTCGTGGTGAGATTTATGCCTGACAAAAGCGTGCCCACGCCGGATATCTGCAGCGCCCAGAGGTAATAATCGACGCCAACCCCGGGCGAATAGGCCAATTCCGAAAGGGGCGGGTAGACCAGCCACCCTGTTCTCGCGAACTCACCGACGACGAGTGACATGTTTACAAGCAGCACACCTGCCGCCGTCAACCAGAAGCTGACCGAGTTCAACACGGGAAACGCCACATCGCGGATACCGAGTTGGAGAGGCACGACGAAGTTCATCAGGCCGACCATGAAGGTCATCGCCACAAAAAAGATCATGATCGTGCCATGGGCCGAGAAGATCTGATTGTAATGCTCCGGCGGCAGATAACCCTGCGCGCCGCCAGCAGCCAGCGCCAGTTGAGAGCGCATCATGATCGCATCGGTAAAGCCCCGGACGAGCATGACCAGCGCAAGCAGGATATACATGACACCTATGCGCTTGTGATCGACGCTGGTGATCCATTCGGACCAGAGATAAGGCCACCAGCCTTTCCACATGACAAGCAGCAACACCGCCGAGATCGCGAATATGACCATCAGGGATGCGATCATGGGAATGGGCTGGTCAAAGGGTATGGCGGCCCAGCTGAGCTTTCCAAGCATGTCAGGTTCCGTCAGAGATTGAGGGTGCCGAATGGTGCCCGTTGGGGGATGTGCCGGATGCGGGGTTGTTTGCATTCACGATATCATTGAACAAGTTTTGCTCGACCTGCCCAAAGGTGGACGGTGCTACCGCGGAACTCGGACGCGCCAGCTGCGCATAGCTGGCCTTGTCCAAATTCCCGCCAGCGGCGCGCGTGTTTGCGGTCCACTGGTCGAAGGCTTGCTGGGGCATTGCATCGACCACAAAGCGCATATCCGAAAAGCCTTCACCGCTGAATTGCGCCGAAAGTCCCGGGTACCTTCCCGGCTTGTCTGCGAGCAGATTGAGCCGCGTCGTCATGCCCTCCATCGTATAAATCTGGCTGCCGAGCTGGGGCACGAAAAAGCTGTTCATGACAGTTGCCGACGTAAGCTGAAAGCGTATCGGAACACCTGCCGGCACCACGAGGCTGTTTACGCTTGCGACGCCCAGATCGGGATAAATGAAGAGCCATTTCCAATCGAGGGAGACCACCTGCACATTGATCGGAGCGGCATTGGCAGCGATATGCTTGCCCGGATCGAGATCGTGGGAGCCGACCCAGGCGATTCCGCCGAGGAAAAGCACCACCATCGCGGGTATCGACCAGACGATCAATTCGATGCGGCCCGAATAGGACCAGTCAGGCATATAACGCGCCCGCGCGTTGCTGTGCCGAAACCACCAGGCGAACCCGAGAGTGAGCACAATGACCGGAATGACCACTGCCAGCATGATCGTTGTCGCGTTCAGCAAAATCGTATTCTGTGCGGCGCCAACCGGTCCCTGCGGGTCAAGAACGCCGCTGCGCCAGTAAGAGCCCGCTACGTCAGACATGACGTAATGACCAGTAACCGGATTGTCTCATCAACGAAGCCCCTTTTGCCAACCCGGTTCCAAGCTGCAATGGCACGGCGTGTCAGTTCGGCAGGGCGAACGCGATGATTTCGTCGCTGACCTTTGGAGTGAGGATCGAATTACCCCCCGCTGCAAACACGACATATTGTTTGCCCTTATATTCATAAACCGCCGGAAGCGCGACGGCCGGAGCTGCCACAAGAGACTTCCACAACACCTTGCCGGTTGCAAGATCAAGTGCACGTACCATCGAGTCCATGGAAGCGCCGATGAAGATCAAGCCGCTCGCGGTAATGACGGGGCCTCCCAGGGTGATCGATCCCCACGACTCAGGCATATAGAAGCCGTATTGCTGAACCTGGCCGAACGGCACGTCCCAAAGCTGCTTGCCGGTTTTAAGATCGTAGGCAGCAATTGAACCATAGGGAGGCTTCCAGCAGGGCATCCCCAGAGGATTGAGGAATGTCGTCAGCTGGACTCCGTAAGGTGCGCCGGTCATCGGAAAGAAACCGCCGGTTTCCAGGCCCCCGGCAGTCGCCGCCTTGTCATAATCAGCGCGCGGGATCAGCTTATAGATCTGCACTGCACTCGAATAGTTGACGACGAAGGTGCCAGTCGACGGGTCGACCGCTCCGCCACCCCATTCGATGCCTCCAATAGTACCCGGATAAACCAGCGAGCCTTCAAGGCTGGGCGGTGTAAACCTGCCCTCGTCGCGCAACGTCGCGGCGGCGCGGCTGCAATAGCCGAAGCTCACGATGTCCGCCAAGCCAAAGACACCCGGCCACTTGTCTCCCACGACAGCTTTCGGCAGCGGCACATAGGGCTGCGTCGGCGCTGCCGTCTCTCCGGGTACCGTTGAAGCCGGGAAGGGACGTTCCTCGATCGGATAGACTGGCTCGCCGGTCTCGCGGTTGAGGACATAGAGGAAACCCTGCTTGGACGTTTGCACAAGCGCCGGAATTGTCGCTCCATCCTTCTGGATATCGATCAGCGTCGGTGCAGAATTGGTGTCGAGATCCCAGATATCGTGATGCACGAGTTGCCTAGACCAGACGACTTTGCCCGTGTTCACATCAAGCGCAGTGACAGACGTCCCGAGCGAGATCGCGTCCAGCCTGTTGCCGCCGAAAAAGTTTGGACTGGGCGAACTGACCGGCAAAAACAAAAGGTTGCGGTCACGATCGACAGCCATGCTTGCCCAGACGTTTGCGGTGCCGCTCTTCGCGGCGTCCACTGCGTCCAGAGCATGGAACGTCCAACGCAGGGCGCCCGTCCGTGCATCCAGCGCAAAAACAGTGCCGGGAGGATCGACAGCGTCGGCCCAGTCCTTGCCGGCCCAGCCAACGAAGAGGAAATCCTTGTAGACGGTCGGAGGCTGGAGAATGGAAAGTGGCCATTTGGCGTTTTCAACATTCCACTGGTTGATGTCCACGACGCCGCCCTTGCCGAAATCGGCGCAGGGCTTGCCCGTGTCTGCATCAACGGAATGCAGCTTCGCGTCCATCGTACCAATATAGATGCGTTTCTGGCACGCCTGCGAAGCGTCAGGGGCATCTGCCTGCCAGTAAGCAACGCCGCGGTTCTTGAGGTCAGGCTGCGTCAGCGCTTCAAGAACAGCATTGGTATCATAGCTCCACTTCACCTTTCCCGTATCGGGTTCAAGTGCAAAAATCCGGTAAAAGGGCGTGCCAAGATAAACTGTGTCATTAACGAAAAGCGGCGTCGCCGACCACACTGTTGGCGGAAGATCGGCCTGCGGACCAGAGGCTGGCGGGCGATTGTGCATCCCGGCGGGAGGCGGTCCGCCGGATGAAACGTCGCCAGTATGCGTGCGCCAGGCAACGGCGAGATTGCCCACATTCTGCGGGGTTATCTGCTTCAGGGGCGAGAATTTTTGTGCCGCAAGGTCACCATTATAGGTGCTCCATTCGACGCTCTGGGCCCGGAGTTCGCCACAAGTTGCCGCCAACGCCACAACAGACAACGCCGACAATAGATACTTTGTCCACATCACGTCGGTCACCATTGCAAAAGCTTGGTTCAGGCAAACGCGCGACGCCGTCTGAACACGTGAAGAATCCAGCCAAGAAGGCTGACGAGCATAAGGATCACAAGTGTTTGACTATGCAGGAGATATCCGGCGAAGGATGTGCCGGCGATATTGAGGATAGAAGAGACAATGAAGAACGACCGGAGGAAGCCAGCGTTCAACTTGGCAAGCGCCAGACCGAACAGGGCCAGCAGAATGGTGGACGCAATCACCAGAAGCGTTCCTGGCTCACCGGCGATACCGCTATCGGGATTGAAGTAGTTGAAGATCGAAACGACGAGGCCGCCAAGCGATGCCAGCACCATGAGTGCGGCTCCAGCATCATTAAGGATCCCAGAAGTTTTAGTCATCGTCCCTCGCTGCGATAGTATTGAAGCAAGCGAGTGGCAAAGTCTAGCTGGATTTTTACAGCCCGATAGCTCTTTTGATCAGTCTAATTCCAGTAATCGCCCAGAATGCCTAAACAATGTTGCATACGCCGCCCAAACATCTTCCCTTAAACAGAGATGAGGCTGCGAGGGCAAGGATCAATCCAGAAAAAAGCTGCCCGTGGCCGGATGATGAACTGAAACGCCTAGAGAAGCAGTGCCGCGATTTCGCCCATCTAATCCGTTTTGATTAAGTATTCTTCGCTAGGGTCTGGTTGTGTTCTCATCATAAAGGCGTAGGCTATTTCGCGTTGGCTGCAGGGTAGCAGGCCTCGGGGGAGATACCGGCTCGTGCAGCCCGAAGGGGAGTGTATGATCATGGCATTGGATCCCGCATTATTTTCACTTCTAGGCATTTACAACGGAACGTGGTCACACCTGAACATTAATCCGCTGCTGCCTGTTATCAATGGCACCGAATTCGATCCCAGGGTTCCAAACAGCGGGAATGACGAGATCACGTTGTCCGCTGGTATCAATCTGAATCTCAGGGTCAACGGTTTGAGTGGCAATGATTTCATCGACGGCCGTGGCTTTGGTGTTGCAAGCCGCTTCGATGGCGGCGACGGCAGCGACCAGATTTATGGCGGGGCCGGCATCAACACCATCAACGGCGACAACGGCAATGATTATATCGATGGTGGTGGCGGTGCCGACAGATTGACCGGTGGCGCAGGAATGGACACGGTAAGCTACGCATCGTCGACAGCAACCACGGGAGCCGGCATCACGCTGACGCTCAGCGCCAGTGGCGGCGCTTCATTCAGTGCCGGTAATAGTGGTGCCGGAGCCGATGTCATCCTCGGCGGCTTCGAGAATGTTGTCGGCACCAACCTGAATGACACGATCACCGGCAATGCCGGTAACAACATCCTCATCGGCCTTGGCGGCAACAACGTACTTAAGGGTATGGGTGGCGATGATACGTTGATTGGCGGCGCCGGAATAAACATCCTCGACGGTGGTCTTGGGAATGATAGAATTATCGCCGGCGCTGGATCGACCACCATGTATGGAGGAGGGGAGTTGCCCGGCGCATACGGCGACGACGTCTTTATTTTTGGGAGCGATACTCGATCAATCAACATAGATGATTTCCACTATACGGGTGCCCCCGACGAATTCGATAAAATTGACCTCTCCGCTATTGATGCCGACGTAAACCAAGCTGGTAAGCAGACGTTTACGTCATTTGTCGTTACGGAGTTCCAGAGCGGCTATCAACCGCTTATCGGTGAATTGGTGTTCGTTGGGCGTGGAGCACACAATTTAGGTTCACTGATTGCAGACACAAATGGTGATGGTCAAGTGGACGTCCGAATTACATTCGGGCACAACTCGTCAGACCTAGTGGGTTTGAGTGACTTTATTCTTTGAACGAGCTAGCAGGTAGTAGTCAAAGCTTGCGTTGAGGCCTGTTAGCCGGGTCTCGACGCTTCTCTGACAAATCAGCATCGGAATGTGAGCGGCTCAATTGATCGCATACTGAACCTTCAGCATCAAAAATATAAGGGCGGCGATTGCAGCGCCTCAACATCTGTTTTTAAGCAAATCCAATCGGCAAAACAATTTCATACTGCCCTGGATTGCTCTACAATTTTCATCGGTGGGTGCTTCCATCGTTCTATCAAGCCTTCGGGCTTGAATTGGTCGACCATACTGCTGTCAAAAAATTAGAAGTCGCGAAAAGCTACAGTTATCGATGGGAAAATGGTAGCGAAGGAGGGATTCGAACCCCCGACACAAGGATTATGATTCCTCTGCTCTAACCTACTGAGCTACTTCGCCCCATATGTCTCGCGGCCCATAGATGGTTTGCCTGCAAAAGGAACCGGGAGGCCGCGCTGTCAAATCGACAGGGACGGGGCGGGATATATGGGGGTGGCAACAAGCTGTCAAGCAATCTTGTGGAGCAATTGCAGCGAATACGGTAAACGACCACATCGGGTTGCATTGCTGCTGTGCGTGGTTCGACAAGCTCACCATGAGGGAAGAAGGAGATTGCAGAGAGCACGGCTGCGACCTTGGGGATCATTCTGCAACCAGCTCGCCTCCCTCATGGTGAGCTTGTCGAACCACGCACAGCAGCAATGCAACGTTGAAAGGCGATTCCCTCGGAAGTACGCCTTCCAGCACTTGTCATCTTTTCGTCGTACGGATATTGGATGCCGACATGAACAAGGCTGAAAAGATGGCTCCACGGATTGCAGTGCTGGGTTGCGGTTACTGGGGGAGCAACCATATCCGTACATTGAAGAGCCTCGGCGCTCTTTATGCCGTCTCCGACCAGAACAGCGATCGTGCTGCCGGCTTTGCCGCCGAGCAGGACGTTTTGCACATAGAGGTCGAGGACCTTTTCACCCATCCGGATGTCGACGCCATCGTCATGGCCCTGCCGCCGCAGTTCCATGCGGAAGCGGCTATTCGTGCCGTCACCAATGGCAAGGATGTGCTGGTCGAGAAACCGATCGCCCTGACGGTACCGGACGCGGAAGCTGCCGTGAAGGCGGCGCATGACAACGGCCGCATCTTCATGGTCGGCCACGTTTTGCGGTTTCATCCTGCGTTCGAGAAGCTGCTCGATCTTATCAAGGCCGGCGATCTCGGCAAGGTGCGCTATATCCACTCGCACCGGCTTGGTCTCGGGAAGTTCCATACCGAGAACGATGCGCTGTGGGATCTCGCGCCGCACGACCTGTCGATGATCCTGGCGATCACGGAAACCGAGCCGCTGGAGGTGCGCGGTGAGGGTGCCGCCGTGCTGGACCACTTAAGCGATTTCGCACATCTGCATTTGCGTTTTCCGGATAATGTACGCGGTCATTTGTTTGCCTCGCGGCTCAACCCTTATCGCGAACGCCGCCTGACCGTGGTCGGTACCAAAGCGATGGCGGTGTTCGACGACATGGAGCAATGGGACAAGAAGCTTGCCGTCTACAAGCATTCGATCTGGCAGGATGACGGCCAGTGGGCCTCGACGACGGAAGAGCCGACATATGTCAAGGTTGCACAGGGCATGCCGCTGACGCGCGAGTGCCAGAATTTTATCGAGAGCATCCAGACGCGCAAGCAACCGAAAACGGACGGCGAGGAAGCCATCCGCGTCTTGCGGATTTTGACCGCGGGAACTGTGGCGCATAATAAAAGCTGACAGCATCAAGATCGTGCGTGGTTCGACAAGCTCACCATGAGGGAGGTGGGTTGATTGCAGGGAGCCACGTTTCGCAACGGTGGTGATTATCTTTGCAACACACACACCTCCCTCATGGTGAGCTTGTCGAACCACGCATTAACGATATGCAATCGCATTGCTCTCGACGTAAAGCGTTGTTACAAGGCCGCACAAACTTTGAAATGGCGCACTCTCGCGAACCTCCCTCCGCCCTTCTATAGAGTAGCCGAACAGTTTCCCCGGCGCAGATTCGCGGAGACATTGATAATGGAGCAATGATGCAGTTCATCGATCTCGGCGCGCAGCGTGAACGGATTAGCGGCAAACTCGACGCGGCAATCGCCAAGGTTGTGCGTGAGGGTAAATACATTCTCGGGCCGGAAGTTGCCGAGTTTGAAAAACGTCTGGCCGAATATATCGGTGTCGAGCACGTTGTCGCCTGCGCCAATGGCACGGACGCGCTGCTTATTCCGCTGATGGCCAAGGGGATCGGTCCCGGCGATGCGGTGTTCTGTCCGAGTTTCACCTTTGCAGCAACTGCCGAAGTGGTGGCCTTGGCCGGCGCAGAGCCGGTTTTTGTCGATGTCGATCCCGACACCTACAACATCGATGTGAAGCAGCTCGAAGCCGCTATTGACGCTGTGCGCGCGGAAGGCCGACTTGCGCCGAAAGCGATCATTCCCGTCGATCTGTTTGGGCTGGCCGCCGACTATACGTCGCTGTCTGCAGTGGCGGCCCGCGAGAGCCTTTTCGTCATCGAGGATGCGGCACAATCTATCGGTGGCAAGCGCGATAATGCCATGTGTGGTGCCTTCGGCGATGTGGGAGCGACGAGTTTCTATCCCGCCAAGCCGCTCGGCTGCTATGGCGATGGCGGTGCCATGTTCACCAATGATGCGGCGTTCGCTGATTTGCTGCGTTCGGTGTTGTTCCACGGCAAGGGCGAAACGCAATATGACAATGTGCGCATCGGCCTGAATTCGCGCCTCGATACTATCCAGGCGGCAATACTTATCGAAAAGCTCGCCATTCTCGAAGACGAGATGGAAGCGCGGCAGGTGATAGCCAGGCGCTATGCCAATGGCCTCAAGGATGTCGTCAAAGTGGCATTGATGCCGGAAGGTTCGCGCTCGGCCTGGGCCCAATATGCGATCGAGACGAAGAATCGCGATGTATTGAAGGCGCACCTGCAGGCAAATGGCATTCCGTCGGTGATTTATTATGTGAAGCCGCTGCATCTGCAGGAAGCTTATGCGCATTATATGCGCGCGCCGGGCGGTTTGCCGGTTTCAGAAACATTGCCGAAGAACATTCTGTGCCTGCCCATGCATCCATATCTGAGCACTGATGACCAGGACCGGATTATCGGCACGATCCGCGAGTTCCATGAAAAAGGGGCCTGACGGCCCCCATTTCCTTCAACATCGAACTGATCTGATCAGGCGTGCTGGCCTTGCTGGGCGAGGCGCTTCAGCATGGCTTCCGCCTGCGGGGCGCGTTCGGAGCGGCCAATGAAGCCGCCGCCGAAGACGCGGGCAGTATTGCTGTCGTCTGAATAAAGCACGCAGGCCTGACCAGGTGCGATACCGCTCTCGCCATCGACGAGTTCGACCCATGTCTCGCCTGCCTGATGATGCAGGACGGCCGGGCGCGGCGGGCGTGTGGAGCGAACCTTGGCGTAGACCTCGACGCCGCCTGCCGGAATATCTTCCAATGCGTCGTCACCCAGCCAGTTAACGTTGCGCAGGAAAACCTTACGGGTTTCAAGCGCTTCGCGTGGGCCGACTATGACACGGGCATTGGCCGCATCGAGATGGACGACATAGAGCGGATCGCCGGTGGCGACGCCAATGCCGCGGCGCTGGCCGATTGTGTAGTGCACAATGCCTTCATGACGGCCGAGGACGCGTCCATCGATATGGACGATATCGCCGGGATTGGCCGCTTCCGGCTTCAGTTTCGAAATGATGTCCGAGTATTTGCCCTGCGGTACGAAGCAGATGTCCTGGCTGTCCTGTTTGTTTGCGACAGTAAGGCCAAGCTCCTCGGCGATAGCACGGGTTTCCGGTTTCGTCAGACCACCGAGCGGGAAGCGCAGATAATCGATCTGTTCCTGCGTGGTGGCAAAAAGGAAATAGCTCTGGTCCTTGTCGGTATCGACAGGACGGAACAGGGCACGATGCGCTCCGTTTGCACTGCTGCGAATATAGTGACCAGTCGCCAAGGCGTCAGCGCCAAGATCGCGGGCGGTCTGCAGCAGATCCGCGAATTTTACGGTCTGGTTGCAGGAAACGCAGGGGATCGGTGTCTCGCCGCTGACATAGCTCGCGGCAAAGGGATCGATCACGGCTTCGCGGAAGCGTGCTTCGTAGTCGAGTACATAGTGCGGAATGCCAAGGCGCTCCGACACGCGGCGCGCGTCCTCGATATCCTGACCGGCGCAGCAGGAACCGGCCCGATGGGTCGATGCGCCATGATCATAGAGCTGCAAGGTGACACCAACAACATCATAGCCCTGGCGTTTGAGGATGCCTGCCACAACAGAAGAATCCACGCCGCCAGACATGGCAACGACGATACGAGTGTCTTCCGGTCTTCCCGGCAGATCGAGATTATTCAGTGTCATAAGCGGATCCGTTTTCGTCGCGGCATATAAGCGCAGCGCTTTGTCGGATCTATATAGGGCATCGACCCGGACTTGCCAATAAGAGACCGTTTGAAACTCTACTGCGACGGCCATCTGACGCGATTTTCTGCGCTTCCGGTGCTCTCGTACAATAGTACGCTGCGCTCGTCGCAAGGGCGACCCCAAAAACCGCATCATATGCCTCGCCGCAGCGACTTTCCAAACGATCTCTGAGAAGTGGCTTGGGAGAAATTTTTCTTGAGACAAGATTTTTGCGTAACGGTCGTGTCAAAACCCGAAAATTCTGGAAGTTAGGCCAAAGTTTAACGAAAATACGACCGATCCATTAACCGAAGTTACCAGAGAATGACTCGAGGTTTAGGCAATTATTAAAGCCCTGACTGTAATGTCAGGTGCGATAGGTCTTGAAGTTTAGTGTAGAGAGTACAATGACCGATCTTGTTCGACCGAGAGTAAAATACGTAATCGGCCCGGATGGCAGCCCGCTGACCATCGCCGATCTTCCACCCGCGAACACGCGGCGTTGGGTTATTCGCCGCAAGGCTGAGGTGGTTGCCGCTGTGCGCGGTGGTCTTCTTAGTCTTGAGGAGGCTTGCCATCGCTATACTTTGACGGTGGAAGAGTTCCTGTCCTGGCAGTCCTCGATCTCCGATCATGGGCTGGCTGGTCTCAGAACGACCCGGATACAGCAATATCGTCATTAGATGATGGTGCATGAATAGAAGGGGCTGGCCGCGAGGCCAGCCCCTTCGCTTATGCAATCGTTTCTTCACGCACGATCAAGTGCGTTGCCAGTGCCGACAGAATTGCCGATGCGGTGAAGAACCAGAGTCCCGGCTGGGCGATGGCCGTGGCAAGCCCGCTCGTCTTTGCGCCGAAAATCACCAGAGCGACCAGCAATACGTCCAGCATCGACCATTTTGACAAGAAGCCGATCCATCGGTGCAGAACATGAGCGGCAGCGGGTACTCGAGCTGCCGCCAATTGTGCGACGGCGAGCTTTGTGACTGGAAGAATGACCGAAAAGAGCCCGACGACAGACGCCAGCAACCAGTCGCCGCCCGTCCAGAGCGATCGAATTATGCCCAGGAGCGAAGGGTTCTCGTCGAAGAAATACAGCCTGCTGACATTCATCAACGGCATGGTCATCCCCAGTGCCAGCGAAAACGTGGCGATGAAGAGAAAGATGGGAATGAACGATCTTGCCGACATGCTGATCCCGAACCAAGGCTAACCCAGTTACGCATGAAGGAAATGCATGGCACCCGTCAAGCATGGGCGACGACAAGACACACCGGATCACATTCGCTTGTACCCGATTGACGCTTCCCATGACTGGTCTCCATAGTTAGGGTACATAGTACCGGCGAACTGATGGCCGTAACCAAGAGTATTTAGATTCTTGATGATTTGATCGAACATTGGATTGATGCACCTTATGCGTACAAAATTCGGACTGCTGCTTGTTTTCCTGGCCTTTGTTTCCTCGGCCCAGGCGCTGGAGGCCGGCTCCCCGCCACCGCTCGCTCCAGAGGAGGAGCAGGCCAAGGCTGCGCATTTGAGCGCGCAGGTGCTGACATACTACCACTACAAGAAGGTGCCGCTGGACGACGCCTTGTCTGAAAAAATAATGAACCGGTACATAGAATTACTCGACCCGGAGCGCTTCTTTTTCCTTCAGTCCGATATTGATCAATTCATGACCAACCGGGACAAAATCGATGATGCCATCTTTAGCGACGATCTGAGCATTCCGTTCGCTATCTTCAACGTTTACGAGCAGCGCTATGTCGAGCGCCTTACATACGCGCGTGAATTGCTCAAGACTGGTTTCGATTTCAGTAAGAACGAAGAGTTCACGCTCATCCGCGACAAGGAGCCTTGGCCGAAAACAACGGCGGAGAGCCAGGACCTCTGGCGCAAGCGCGTGAAAAACGATTGGCTGCGCCTGAAACTGGCGGGTACGCCTGAGGCGACGATACGCGAAACACTTGGCAAGCGGTATGGAAACTCACTGGCCCGGGCCTACAAGTACAAGAGTGACGATGTCTTTCAGACATTCATGACCGCTTACACGAACTCGATCGAACCCCATACCGACTATCTGGGTGTTGCTGCGGCATCGGATTTCGACATTTCGATGAAACTCTCGCTCGTCGGCATCGGCGCCGTACTGCAGGAGCGCGACGAATATACGACCATACGCGAGCTGGTGCCGGGGGGGCCGGCTCAGCTGTCCGGCCAGCTGGCGGTGGGCGACAGAATTGTCGGCGTTGCCCAGGGCAAGGATGGCACGCTGGTGGACGTTGTTGGCACCCGCGTTAACGAAGTCGTAAAGCTGATACGCGGCGAGAAGGATACTGTCGTACGGCTGGATATCTTGCCATCCGATGCGGGACTTGACGGCAAGCATCGCCTCGTCACCCTGGTGCGAGACAATATCAGTCTGGACAAGCAGGCGGCCAAAAAAAGCGTTCAGATCGTCAAGGACGGCGATATCTCGCGCAAAATCGGCGTGATCTCGTTACCCACGTTCTATGAAGATTTCGATGCGCGGCGGCGCGGTGACAAGGACTACCGGAGCGCAAGCCGCGATGTCGCCAAACTGTTGGCGGAACTCGAAAAAGAAAAGGTAGACGGCGTCGTCATCGATCTACGCAACAATGGCGGAGGTTCTTTGCCGCAAGCAATCGAACTGACCGGCTTTTTCGTAGGCAAAGGACCAGTTCTGCAGCAGCGCAACGGAGATGGCGAGATCAGGGTAAATGGCAATAAGCGCGCAACGGCCCTCTGGACGGGACCGCTTGCTGTGCTCATCAATCGTGGTTCCGCTTCGGCTTCTGAGATTTTCGCTGCTGCAATACAAGACTATGGCCGGGGCGTCATTATTGGCGAACCGAGTTTCGGCAAGGGCACTGTGCAAACAGTGGTCGATCTGGACGAGGAAGCACGCAATCCAAAGCCGGAATTCGGCGAGCTGAAAATGACTGTCGCGCAGTTCTTCCGCATCAATGGCGGCACCACCCAGCTTCGCGGAGTGACGCCGGATATCGTCCTGCCGGGATTCTCAGACGAAGAGAAACTGGGGGAGTCGAGCTATGACAATGCGCTGCCATGGCTGCAGATCAAACCTGCGAACTACAAACCCCTTGGTGATATCAAAACGGTTCTGCCGGAGCTGCAGAGTCGTCACGACGCCCGCGCCAAAACGGACAAGGATTTCAAGGATCTCGTTGAAGACGTGAATGAGCTCGATGATTTGCGCAACAAGCGGATTATCTCACTCAACGAAACCGAACGGCGTGCCGAGAGGGAGCGTCAGGTCAACCGCCTGAAGGCGCGCGAGGCAGCAGACGGCAAGGGTTCCGTGTCACAGGCAGATCTTGTATTTCAGGAAGACGGACTGCAGGCCAATGAGCGCAGCTTGAGCGCAGACATAGCGAGCGAAAAGGCGCTGAAGGATGCAAAGGACGTTCTCTTGGATGAGACGGTGCATATTCTCAGCGATGCCGCAGACCTTACCAAAGTAAAATCGGCAAAGAACAATTGATTATTGGTGCCAGCGTTGAGTGCTGGCTCTAAACATGACGAATGGTGCAGCATGGCAGATCAAATCAGTATCGATAAACAGGAAACGGGCAGCGGCGGACGCTATGTGGCGGTGGTATCGGGACACGAGGCCGAGATGGCTTTTTCACGCGCCAGCCCGCATCTGATCATCATCGATCATACGGCAGTGCCGGATGCGTTACGTGGCCAAGGTGTGGGGCAGGCCCTGGCGTTGCATGCGGTAGAAGATGCACGGGCGGGCGGATGGAAGATCATTCCGCTTTGCCCATTCATGCGCGCTCAATCGCTCAGGCACGAGGAGTGGGCGGACGTCGTTCAGCAGAGATAAGGCCTTTTGGGAACTCTATGCCCACAGGAGCTGATTTCTCAAAAAGTCTTCTGACTATCCGATCATTGCCCGCTTGTCGGTGACAGGAATGTCTTCGATATCACGCGGCTTGCCATCGCGCTGCTCAAGTGCCTCAGCTTTGGCAAGTTCTGCTTCCGATTCGGTAAGAGCCGCTTCGGCATCATCCTTCTGGGTCTTCAGGTCGCGAATTGAATCAAACAGATTGTCGCGGCGCTGACGGGCGGCCTTGGCAAAAGTCGGATAGGCAAAATGCGTGGTGTCGGTGATGCCGGCCTTTTTTTCCTCGGATAGTATCTGCGCGTCCAATTCGGCAGCCATGCGTTCGAACTCGCCCATCATCAAATCAAGCTGGCCGAGTTGACGGCGCTTTTCCTTGACCTGAAAGAGCTTCAGCCGAACCAAACCTTCATGCGACTTCATACTCACTACCCCCTCAACACCTGCCAAAAGCCAGTACTCTGATCCTGCCAAAACGCTGGCGATCGATCATCCGGCGCCGTTTCACCCCGAATCACTTCGGAAAAATGAAACAAAAACTTAAAGGTTGCCCTGTCTGGTAACCTTTCCTTTACGTTCAGCATTAATCATACGCCTTAAGACTTAAAGCTCTGTAAATCAGTGCGGCAAGTTTTTAGACGGCGATTTTATTGAGTCGAATGAATCGCTTAAGGCCAGAACCTGATGCTGCGCCTTATGATTTTTGACCGGTAAGTTGACCTTATGAATCAATGCGGTGCCAATGATTTTTAATTCAAGAGTCAAAGACACTTGCAAAGCGGAATTAGATTTTGTTAACCATTCGGTGGCAATCTTAACGTTATGGAAACGGCTTGTTTCGCGACCTGACTTCGGGATTGCCCTGATCGAGGTTTCTTGGGCAACCCATTTCAGCGGCGGGAAAAGGGGAATGATATGCGGGTTCTTTTAATCGAAGACGATAGTGCAACGGCCCAGAGCATCGAACTGATGCTCAAGTCGGAAAGCTTCAATGTTTATACGACGGATCTGGGCGAAGAGGGTGTCGATCTCGGCAAGCTCTACGACTACGATATCATCCTCCTCGACCTCAACCTGCCGGACATGTCCGGTTATGAAGTCCTGAGGACCCTGCGTCTGTCGAAGGTGAAAACACCGATCCTGATCCTTTCCGGCATGGCCGGCATCGAGGACAAGGTTCGTGGCCTCGGTTTCGGCGCGGACGACTATATGACCAAGCCCTTCCATAAGGACGAACTGGTTGCCCGTATCCATGCGATCGTGCGCCGTTCCAAGGGTCATGCCCAGTCGGTCATCACCACCGGCGACCTTATCGTCAATCTGGATGCCAAGACGGTGGAAGTCACCGGCCAGCGCGTTCACCTGACGGGCAAGGAATATCAGATGCTGGAGCTGCTTTCGCTCCGCAAGGGTACGACGCTCACCAAGGAAATGTTCCTCAACCACCTCTACGGCGGTATGGACGAGCCAGAACTCAAGATCATCGATGTCTTCATCTGCAAGCTGCGCAAGAAGCTCGACAATGCATCCGGCGGTATCAACTATATCGAAACGGTCTGGGGCCGCGGCTACGTGCTGCGTGAGCCGGATGCGTCGGATCTGCGTGAAATCGCCTGATCCAGGACAACATCGAGAAACGAAAAGGCTCCGTGTGAACGGAGCTTTTTTATTTTGTCGTAAGATTCAAGCTCGACTAGAAGCCGTCGCAACAATGTTGCTATCAGCCCTCGACCGGCACCGGCGGCAAGATTTCGGTGATCGAAACGCGATTGAATGGTTTCAGCAGATATCCGGCTGCACCAGCACGTTTTGCCCGCATGATCCGGCTTAGGTCAACCTCAGGCAGGCAAAGATAGATCTTGCTGTTCTCACCGCCCGGCAAGGCACGCACCTGACTGATGATCTCCGGCGCTGGCATGTCGGATAGCGCGTCGTCGAGGATGATGATGTCGGGCATTTCAACGCTACACGCGGCAATCGTCTGATAGCCGGTATCGGCGGTCGTCACGACGGTCGTTTCGTTGGCGATGAGCCTCCGTGCAACCTTCCTGACTACAGGAGATCCATCCACAATCATGCAGCGTAGCAATTGAAAAACTCCCCGCAAAAGCCGAGTTGCGTTTGTCCCCATGACCAAGACTACCAGCCGTTGGGTGAATAAATACCCAAGGTTGATGGTAAATTTTTAGGACAACTTGCGCGATGGGCTATGCCGCGGTGAAGACAATCTCTTCGGGGCTGGCATGGATCGAGATGGTCATGCCGGCTTCCTGGGCCAGCAGCAACGTATAGTAAGGTTGAACGCCGTGGGCATCGATCGGCTCTTCGGGAACCTTGCCGCTGTGCAGTTCAAGGAATTTCGGTGGTACGCGCAGCATTGGACCACGTGATGTCAGGACAAAACGCGGCTGTGTTTCCGGGGTTTGCAGCGCGACAGACAATGTGCCACCGCGAGGCAGGGCTGCATTTGCGATCAGGACCAGATTGAGCAAGAGCTTCACCTTGTTCTTGGGCAGCAGAACCCGGGTGCCTTCCCAGCTCAATTCGGCTTTTTCGCCCTTCATATATTCATTGGCGACATTCTGCGCGTCACCCGTATCGATCTGGACCCCGGCGGAACCGGCGGCGCCGAAAGCAATGCGCGCGAACTGCAGGCGAGCAGACGCGCTGCGTGCGCTGGATTTGATGAGGCTCATCGCGTCTTCATCGGAACCGCCTTCTTCGAGCAATTCCAACCCATTGTTGATGGCGCCAACGGGTGAAATGATATCGTGGCAGATGCGGCTGCTCAGGAGCGCTCCGAGGTCCGTTGCCGAGAGAATAACGGGCAATGTCATGGGGAAAATCTCCTGAAGATTGGCTGGTGGTTCAGAGGCCGCCGCGAATCAGTAACACGCGAATCACTCCGATTTCTGGCCTATTTGGATACATAGCTCGATCATGATCGGCAAGAACGTCTTGGCCGGAGCCTGCAAATGTTGAAATTTCAAGGTTTTTGCCATTCTTTGCAAGTCATTGAAATGCCAAGATCGATTCATAAACTTTTATACAAGGTTTAGCGCCTTAAAATGAATTCGATTTTAAAAGCAGGCGCAAGATCTGCTCATCCTTGCATCAGGCGTCAGGCAAAGAAGCGAACAGCCAAAAGGAATTATGATGGCGTCTCTACTCTTGTCTTTGAACCGCGGCTTTCTCCTCATTTTGACACTTGTGTCACTCGTTGTCGCCCAGGCGCAGACGGCGCGTGCGCAAGAAACCTATACGATGGAAGAAATCGTCAATTCCGGCCAGCGGTTCTTCGGATCGACTTCAGGTGGGCTCGCCACGGCTGTCGAAAAAGTCTTCCAGAGTTACGGCCTGCCCAACGGCTATGTTCTCGGGGAGGAAGGATCTGGCGCTCTCATCGGCGGCCTGACCTACGGTGAAGGTTCGCTCTACACCAAGAATGCCGGGGATCACAAAACCTTTTGGCAAGGACCATCGATCGGTTGGGATTTCGGCGGACAGGGTTCGCGCGTCATGATGCTCGTCTACAATCTCGATGATGTGCAGAACCTCTACGGCCGCTTTGTTGGTGTTGCCGGTTCCGCCTATCTTTTCGCCGGGGTCGGTTTCAATGTGCTCAAGCGGAATCAAGTCCTGCTTGTTCCGATCAGGACGGGCGTCGGTGCACGTCTGGGTGTCAATGTGGGTTACCTGAAGATTACCCAGACGGCGACGTGGAATCCTTTCTGATAAAATAAACCGTATCGCATTTGGGACGCGAGCTTCTCAGTTCGCGTCTTTGCGTTTCAGGGCCTGACTGTAGAGCCTTGCATGCCTAAATAGTACCGTTCTGCCGGAGGGAATTCGTGGACAAGGTCAAGGGGTTGGGCGAGGCCGATGCCTTTCCATCGGACGATGCCGAAGCCCGATGGATTTGGCCCGAATTTGCCGGCCCTTCGGGTTTCCGGCTGGCGGCCAACCACTTTGTCAGGCGGCATCGGGCGATGGATAAACATCGGCCTCGCCACCTTCCGCGTGGATTGTCTCGCCATCCAAGAAACAGAACTGCTTCTATTTAGGCACGAAAGGCTCTAGTACACCTTGTGCCAAGATAGATATCCAACAGGACCCTGATCGTGATCCAGTCTGCACTATATTTTGCTTTCGGATTCCTGAGCGCCGTGCTGCTGGCGCTTTTGGTTGCGCCGCCCATCTGGCGCCGGGCGACACTGCTCACACGCAAGCGTGTCGAGGCGGAGATTCCGCTGACGCTCAACGAGATACAAGCCCAGCGGGATGGCCTGCGCGCCGAACATGCGATCGCCGAGCGCAAGCTTGAGTTGATGCTGGAAAGCTCCCGCGAAAAAGCTGCACTGCAGTTGGCTGAACTCGGTGAGACAGAGCGTCTCATACGCAACCTCACCTCTGAACTTGCGACGCGCGATGCGGCGATTGCCGAGTCACGATCGTCATTTGCCGATCGTGAACAGGAACTGGAGAAAGCCGCAGCCATGATCATAGGGCATGAGCGATTGATCGAGCAAAAGTCGGCTGAACTCGAACTCGTGCATCGCCGCGTGTCCAGCGTCGCGATGAATGCGGATAGTTTTCAAATCGAAGTCGCAGCGCAATCGGCCCGAATCGACAATCTTTTAGATGACCTGAAAGAGGTCCGGCAGGACAAGCGCGACAGCGACAACCTGAGACTACGAGCCGAAGCAGAGATAAAGGAAGTGCAGCATTCGCTGGCGCAGGAAACCAAGCGAAGCGCCGAACTTGAGAAGCGCTCCAATGCCCTGCTCAGGCAAATTTCCGATAGCGAGGCCAAGCTTTCAAGGCGCGAGAAGGAAATCGAACGGATCAATGAACGTTTGCGCAAGGTGCTCGCCGAAGGGCGCAAGGAGGGATCTTCTGTGCTGGACACGCCGCGCGGCAAGCAGGCGCTGGTTCAGGCGCAGGAGACCGAGCGCTTGCGCGAAGAGATGAATACACTTGCAGCGCAGGTTGTTGCCATGGTCGCGCGGCTTGAGGGGCCAACCTCGATGGTCAACGAACTGCTGGCGAAAGCCGAGAGCGAAATGTCTCCGGTCCATGGCGAAAACGGCGAAATCATCGTGAGCCTGGCCGATCGCATTCGGGCTTTGCAGACTGCGGCTTCAGAGACCAGAAAAACGGCTGAAACGCGATAGTGCGATGCCCGAAGCTGTCGCAACGTTCAGGCTGTCGAAGCTCCCGGACATGGGGATTTTCACTGTTTTCAGTTTTTCCAAGAGTAGCTTTGGTAGCCCTTCGCCTTCTGTGCCCAGAAGCAGCGCAACGCGCCGCGAGGGCTTGGCATCGTAAATATCGGTTATGCCGGCGGGGCTGAGGGCAAAAATGTCGAATCCGGCAGTTTGCAGTTTGGCCACGATGGTTTCGATCGATCCTTCCCTGGCAAAGGGGACTTTCAATGCCGCGCCGACCGATACGCGGATGGCCTTGCGGTAAAGTGGATCGCAACTGGTTTCGTCCATAAAAATGCAATCCGCTTCGAAAGCGGCGGCGTTGCGAAAGATCGATCCCATGTTGTCGTGATTTGAAATGCCGCACAAAACGACCGCCAATGCCTTGTCTGGCATTCCATCGATCAACGCATCGATGGAATGCGGCGCGTTGCGGCCGCCGACAGCGAGGATGCCGCGATGCATGGGAAAGCCGGCAATTGCATCCATGACCTCGCGGGACACGCAATAGATCGGTACATCAGGCGGGCAAAGCTTGAGCTGCTGGGTCAGTCCGGCAAGCCGGTTTTCAAGTATGAGGAGCGATTCCACCGCGAAAGCCGGGTTGGACAACATGACATTGAGGACAACCTTTCCCTCGGCGATGAATCGGCCCTCGCGCCCGACGAGATCCCGTTCACGCACATTCCGGTAAGGCGCAAGCCGGTCATCCTCAGCATCGTCGATGCGGGTTACCCGATGTTGCAGCCAGTCGGGCTCTTCCGGGACCAGTGTTTTCACGACTGCGATGCAAGCCCGGCGCGGGCCTCGCCAGCCATCCACACGAGCGTCATGTGCATGTCCTTGGCAGACGTCAGGGGCTCCTTGAAAAAGACACGCAGGACGTCGTCACCCTCGGCCAGATCGAAGCCATCGGCGTCAACACCTGTCATGCGCCACTTGCCATTGGGTGCCTTGGCATAAAAGCGGGCATAAAGCGCGATCGCATCGGAATGGTCTTCGTTCATATGGTCGACGGCGCCCTGTTCCGCGGCGGCGAGTTCCTCTCCGACCGCACTGAGGCTAAGCCAATCATTTGGTGACAATTGATAAGCCTGACCAAAGCCGCCATTCAGCTTGGCGCTTTCAGGTTCCAGCCGGAAAAAGCGAAAATCACCGAGGCCTACATAGAGCTTGGCCTTGGGCAAGTGGGAAAGATAGCGCCATGCAATTCGGGTGTGTTCCGGCGTATCGCGGGCAATCTCTCGCGCCTTGGCGGTTATCGTCATGCGTGGATGGGCGAGTGGGTCGCCTTTGCCCGGTTCGCCGACCAAAAGCGAGCACCGAGGATCGGCCAGCAGTGCCGGTGTGTGTGCGGCGAGGGCCGAAACAAGGATGATTGGTGCGCCATCATGATCTGTCGAGATGCCCACGCGCGTGGCGATCGGAGCGCCGGACTGCGGATCGAGCGTCGCAATCACGGCATGGCGCGCGGTACGCATCAACGTGCGCGCAAGGCGTATTGCATTGTCGTCAATCTCGCGGAGGACGTCTTTCTTTTCGCTCACGTGTCATCCCTCAAACCGGTCATCTTGCCGATTGATAGTTTGTCACACGGATTGGAACAAGCCCTGTGCAGACAGGTAGCGAGGATGGACCGGGAATGTCAGGCTGCGATCGCCCGATTGTCGTTAAGGCCAATATCGTTCATGCAATCGGCGAGCAGATCGAGATCGACCGGTCCGATCGTGCACAAAACCGGGGCAACATCTTCAACCGGAATTTGCAACGCCATAAGTTCGACAAGCGCTGCCATAAGCGATTCGCGAGTATCGTAGCGGACTGAATGATTGCGCATAGCGTGCCTTACGAGCTTGGGCAGATGCACAAAGTTTAGGGCAAATGTGGTAAACAAGTTCTTAATTTTGCCATTATTGAAATTTTTTTGCTGTTGAAATGAATAAAATAACTGCATATTTTCAAATGGATGGTAATGTCGTATATCACAATAGTCATCACTGCCATTGTTTGGCCCTAAATCGCATCAATCTGTCAGCAACTTCACCAGCAGGATTAACAGCGATGAGAAATGCTTCGTGAACGGCGTCGGTAGGGGAAAACTCCACTCTGTTATAGGCATTGTTGCGGCGGCCGGTCTTGTCACCGGTTGTACGACGAGCCAGAATTCAGGCAAATTATCCGCCGGTCTGACGACGCATTCGGGTACCAAAACTACTTCTTACGCCTATACGCCGAAGGACAAGGAATGCCTTGAACGGGCGATGTTCTTCGAGTCCAACCGCTCGAGCAAGGAAGGTTTGCTCGCGGTCGGTACCGTGGTGATGAACCGTCTCGATTCGGGCAAATGGGGAAATTCAATCTGCGGTGTGGTTGGTCAGAAAAACCAGTTCGCGCCGGGCGTGCTATCTCGGCCCATGCGTTCTGTGGCAATGCCCGACGTGCAAGCTGCTGCGGATGCCGTGCTCAAGGGTGAGCGCAATCCCAAAGTGAAGAACGCTATGTATTTCCATACCGCGGGTCTTCGGTTCCCTTACAAGAACATGCATTACACTGTCGTCGCGGGCGGCAACGCGTTCTACGAAAAGCGTGACCGTTATCATTCAGCCGATATAGCTTCGAATGATGCCAGCCGTGCAATTGCCAACGCCTATATTGCCAGCACCAGAATGGCAGGGGGCAATGTGCAGATGGCCAGCGCTGCGCCGAGTACCACAACGACGTCCACAGCGACTTCAGGTCGTGTTGTGAAGGATACCAGCCAACAGCCGATCGTTGTTGCTCAGGCTGATCTTCCCTTGCCACCCCAAATGGCATTTGCCAGCGACAAGGTAGCAGTGCCAGTCGATCCTCCGGCGCAGGCAATGGAGTACACGGCTCCACAACCGGTAACGATGCCAGCCGCGACGGCGGAGGGAACTCTGCAGACCAGTGCACTAGCCTATGAAGCGCCAACCGCAAAGAAGGCAGACGCGATCGGCCAGATGCTTTTGGCGCAGGATCGTCCAAGCACCCTCAACTGATTTCCACGTGAACTATTCGGACACCAAATAGTGGTGAGCCCATTCGCTATGGGGAATAACTTGTCCTATGGCGTATTGGAAAGACAACACCGTCATGTGGTCCGGAGACGTGGCGCAGGTGTAGGACAGATGGTACCATTCGCCCTTGCTCCGGAAAGCTGCGCCGCCTGAACGGATCTTGTCACCTTTGATCTTCGGTTCTTCAAAAGCATAGGCGACCAGTTCGTCCGCTACCAGTTTGGCCGGATCCTTGTGGATGCGCTCCATTGCCTCGAGATCACAGCGCTGTTCGAGCCGCGTTTGCGGGTCCAGCCGCTTCAGCTCTTCCGCAGCGCCATTGTCCATAGCGCGTGCCGGACTTGCCAAGGCGGCCGACACCAAGAGCATGGCGCTTATTATTCTCATCGTAGGCGGCTTTCATCGTGTGATCGCAAAGGACGAGTCGTAGGTACTTGTCCCGGCGCGGTATTGATACCAACCGGATTGGGACTAAATTATGAAAGCCCCCCTGGCCTGAACAAAATGGCAGTGGGTTCCGCCGTCAACTGGCCGCTTTTTGTCCCCCATCGCCGTTCGCATCGATATAGGCATATATATAGGAAAACGACGGCTGCGCGCGATTGGCGGGCTCGACCAATCCTGCAACGCTACCGAGTGACGCCGCGTAGTTGTTGCAGTTGTAGCCGAACATGCGCCACATGGGCGGATTGGCAAGATCTTCCTGCACTTTGCCAAGCAATTGCTGATACTGACTTTCGGTCAGCGATACGCGATACGCCGCGTTTGGCGTGAGATGGCAGTCAGCATAGCTCGGCACCAGATCCGCGGGCATAGGGACAAGCGCGCCGGCATACAATCCAGCAAGGCTGCCTTTTGGGAAGAGGCCGGTATAAAGGCGGGTCACCGGATTGCCTTTGGCGTCCAGTCGTCCAAAAACCACGTAAAGATGACCGCTCGGTATGCCGGGGGAGAAACGCTGGCGGAACTCGATATAGGCGGGATCACCGATTCTCGTGCGATTGGCCGTCAGTTTCGCCGGTGAGCCATTGGGATTGCCGTGCGGAGCGCAGCTGAGCTGCGGTGTTTCAGGAGCGTAGGCCGATACCGTAATCGCGCTGGTGGATTGGGGGACTGACTGACAGGCTGTGAGGGAAACTACGGCGATGCTGGCGATGATTGCTTTGAACGATACTGGAGGCACGATTAACCTTTTGTCGGTTTGTCAGTAAACATAGGGCAGGACACGCCACGTGCGCGCGCGGTATCGGCTATATTCCTCTCCAAATGCTTCCTGCAGCATCGCTTCTTCAGGGCCTATCCGAGAGAAAAACAGATAGCCGAAGCCAACAATGCCAGCCAGACCGGCGACATAGTTCGGGAGGAGCAACGCCTGGGTCAATGCCATGAGCCAGAACGCCGTATACATCGGGTGACGGAGATATTTGTAAATGCCCGTGGTGATCAGCTTATGGTCCTGCTTCAACTGCAGCGATACGGACCACATTTTTCCCAGCGCCTTGTGCGTGAGACGGAACATGATCAAGGAGAGAATTCCGGAGGCAATACCAAGCAGGAAAAGTGTAGGGCTTGCCGGGTAGGATGCAAAATGTGGCTGGTCTGTCACAACGTAGATTGCCGGAATGATACCGAGGCCGGTGAGGGAAACCGCAAGTCTGGCCGTATCGGCGCCTTTCCGCCGATCGACCGTGAGGTTCACCTTGCGCGCGCGTCGATCGAATGGACGGCGCAGCGCATACCAGGCAACGACATGAAGGACCCACAAGACCTTGCCGGCAGAAACAAGAGAGATCATGTGGTGGCAGTTCCAGCAATATTGAGTTTTGCCGGGGAAGGTGTGTTCTGATCACAGCGCAGGCCACCTAATGCGGCGACATCGGCGAATTGTTCCGGGCCACATAAAATGGCATGCCATGAGTAATGGGTGCGTTTTTCGACGCCGAAAACAAACTGGCGATGCACGCGAAAGAAATCCCGTCGAATAGATTTATATGCCTCATCGCAAAGTTGGTTGCGGAAACGCACTCTCACCAGGATGGGCGATTTTCCATCTTTTATCTTTAAGTCCCGTACGGGATCAGATTGGTAGAAATTCATTGGATCCGTCAGCGATTGCACATCGATCCAGACCGTTTTGCTATTTGCAACGGTCTCGACACTTTCGCGCAGCGTGCGAGCAGCAGGATGCAATGCTACCTTCAACAGACTGGATCCAACAGTGAGCAGGCCATATCGCCGAGAACCCTCGCGGCGAAGGGCGGCATCGAGAATCGGAATTGCGCAAACCGCGCCAAGGCTATGAGCTGCAACAACGATTTCTGTGCCGGGTGGAGCATTGCTTATACGATTGGCTGCATCGGCGATGACGCGATCCAGTTTCCGCATCACATCCGGACGTTTGCCTCGTGCCATATCACGGGCGAACGTCCAGTCATCCATGAGGAGCAGGAAATGGAGCTTCGAGGCAGCGAGCCAGAACAACAGGATGGCGGTAGTCAAAGCTATCGCCGGCGCGACCGGTACGCTGGTTTGGTTGTACAACGCGGCAAGACGCCCGGTGCCGTAGGATGCACCCAGTATGACAAAGCAGATCAACAATGGATAAACGAAAAACAGGGCATAGCGCCAACTCGTCGCAACAAACCGGAAGAACGTCCCGGTGAGGATAAAATCAAGCAGGGCGATAATTCCACTTAGCAACCGCCTTAGGGGATTTCTGGACGCGTAGAAAAGGGTGATGTCGCCTAGTCCGTAGAGGATGAAATCCGTATTGGCCGACCAGCCTTCGCCTGAAGTATGCAGACTGAATTCGCCGGTCGCGATCCCGCCATCAGTCGAGGAAACGCGCAGCGGTTCAGACTGGGTCAAGGACATGTCGTAAACAGGGGCTGTCTTGGCCGCTTCGCGAGTAAAGCGGCGATGATGGGCCTCTACAGGCATATGCTCAAAGCCTGGTAATAATACGACCAGACGATTGATAACGGACATCTGCAACCTTTTCTCGTCGGGTATAATCGGTGTCAGCGACCTATGACAACTACTGCCAAGGATTCTAGATGACCGACGTTAACAGAACATCGCCGGCGCGTAAAAGTTGCAACCCACAATTCGATTTATGCGTCAACTTGCCTCTTCATTTTGGAGCCATCCGGATTGCGCCATCAAGACGGATAGTTTCGCCGTTAAGCATCGGATTTTCAATGATATGCAAGGCCAGGGCCGCATACTCCTCCGGCTTGCCAAGTCTCGACGGGAAGGGAATGGAGGCGGCAAGGGAATCCTGAACCTCTTGCGGCATGGCGAGCAGCATAGGTGTTCCGAAAATGCCGGGCGCAATAGCCATGACGCGAATGCCGAAACGCGCGAGTTCGCGCGCAGCGGGTAGGGTCAGGCCGGCTATGCCGGCTTTGGAAGACGCATAGGCGGCCTGACCGATCTGGCCGTCAAAAGCGGCGACGGATGCGGTGGAGATGATAACACCGCGCTCGCCCGTTTCGAGCGGATCGAGCTTTGAAGCGGCATCGCTGACAAGCCGAAGCATATTGAACGAACCGATGAGATTGACCTCGATCACGCGCCGATAAAGATCGAGATCGTGTGGGCCATCACGACCAACGATGCGCCCCGCATTGGCTATACCGGCGCAGTTGACGAGAATACGCGGCGTTCCGAGTTCGTCGATCACTCGCGCAACGGCCTTCTCGGCATCACCTGCACTCGACACATTGCAACTCAATGCCAAGCCGCCGATCTCATTTGCGACGCTCTGCGCGGCGTCAAGATTGATGTCGAAAAGGGCAACTTTCGCACCTTTTGCCGCCAGCGCGCGGGCCGTCGCTGCTCCCAAACCCGAGCCACCACCTGTTACAATTGCCACATGTCCATTCGTATCCATGATCGTCTCCGATGCTCGTTCCTGCCTTCTCGCATGGGTGTGGTCGGTTATCCAGCCGTTTCACTGTTTCCTGCCGTCAAAATCGTTCCTTGCCGCACAAGTATGAGGCCCCCTGCGACACGTCATAGTAAAAGCCAGTGGACGGATTTTTAGGGATTTTCACTTTTTTTTTGGCATGAAGGCAGAGATTCTCCAGAATCCAGTATTATCGGCGTTTCGGTGGGTTGACTGCGAATAAATCTGCTTGCATTGCGACATGGCAAAGGCTTCCATGCAACCTTCGTTGTAGGCATGGGGGCCTGCAACACAAAAAAACCTCTGAAGGTGGAAAAGATGAATACCTACAAGAAACTCCTTGCGGCGACCGCGCTCGCAATGCTGACAGGTGGGCTGATGGCAGGTGGAGCCGCAGCCAAGACGTTAGTCTTTTGCTCGGAAGCTGCCCCAGGCGGTTTTGATCCGGCGCTTTATACGGGTGGTGAGACACTCGATGCGACAGGACAAGCCGTCTTCAACAAACTGGTGGAATTCAAGCCAGGAACGTCGGAAGTTGAACCAGCTCTCGCTGATAGCTGGACGATCTCCGATGATGGTCTGGAATACACGTTCAAACTTCATCCAGGCGTCAAGTTTCAGACGACAAGCTATTTCACGCCATCGCGTGAGCTAAATGCCGACGATGTGGTGTTTTCCTTTGAACGCCAGAAGGAAGGCAGCCCTTGGGCCAAGTATGTCGACGGCGCTTCCTACGAATATTTTGAGGGCATGGACTTCCCGAAGCTGATCAAGTCAGTGGAAAAAGTCGACGACCTGACTGTGAAGGTCACGCTGACCAAGCCCAACGCACCAATGCTTGCCAACCTTGCCATGGACTTTTCGTCCATTGTTTCCAAGGAATATGCTGACAAGCTGATGGCTGACGGAACACCGGGAAAGCTCAACGAACAGCCGGTTGGTACGGGCCCATTCCAGTTCGTGGACTATCAGCTCAACACTGCTATCCGCTACGAAGCCAATCCTGACTACTACAAAGGCAAGGTCAAGCTCGACAGCCTTATCTTCGCGGTTACGCCTGATGCGGCTGTTCGCGTGCAGAAGCTCAAGGCCGGTGAATGCCAGCTGACGATTTATCCGGATCCGGCAGATGTGGAAGGCCTGAAGGCTGATACAAACCTGAATGTCATCCAGGAAGAAGGCCTGAACGTTTCGACGCTTGCCTACAACACAACGCAGGCGCCGTTCGATAAGCCGGAAGTGCGCAAGGCACTCAACCAGGCAATCGACAAGAAGGCCATCGTCGACGCCGTTTATCTCGGTCAGGGTACACCGGCGATCAACCCGATCCCGCCAACGATGTGGTCCTACAACAAGTCGATCAAGGATGACGAATACAATCCTGAAGCGGCAAAGGCAGCACTCGAAAAGGCTGGCGTAAAAGATCTGTCGATGAAGATCTGGGCTATGCCGGTTGCACGTCCGTACATGCCAAACGGCCGTCGCACTGCCGAACTGATCCAGTCGGATTTTGCCAAGGTTGGTGTGAAGGCCGAGATTGTTACCTTCGATTGGCAGGAATACCTGAAGCAGGCTTCCGATCCAAAGCACGATGGTGCCGTCATTATCGGCTGGACCGGCGACAATGGTGATCCGGACAACTTCCTCGCAACCCTGTTGTCCTGCCAGGCGGTTAATACATCCAACCGCGCTGCATGGTGCAACCAGGAATTCACGGATTTGATCAACAAGGCGGCTGTCGTCTCCGATCCGGCAGAGCGCACCAAGCTCTATGAAGAAGCGCAGGTTGTATTCAAGCGTGAAGCACCTTGGGCAACGCTTGCTCACTCGCTCGTTACGACAGCTATGACGAAGAACGTATCTGGCTATGTGCCGAGCCCGCTCGGTGTTCATAACTTCGCCAGCGTCGACGTCGCAGAGTAAATTTACTCCAGCGGTACCGGCTTCGGCCGGTACCGCATTTTTATCAGGTCACCATGTTTCGCTATATCGCGTCCAGAGTGCTGCTGCTGATTCCGACGTTTATCGGTATCAGTTTTGTGGCCTTCATTTTCATTCGTTTGTTGCCCGGCGACCCAGTTATCGCACTTGCGGGGGAACGCGGCATGACGCCGGAACGGCATCAATTGCTGATGGACCAGTTCGGCTTCAACAGGCCCATATGGGAACAGTATTTCTCGTTCTTATGGGGTATTTTCCATGGAGATTTTGGCACGTCGATTGCCAGCAAGCGGCCCGTACTGGCGGATTTCCGGGCGCTTTTTCCGGCGACACTGGAGCTAAGTATCTGCGCCATGCTCTTTGCCGTTATCATCGGCATCCCGGCGGGTATCTTCGCTGCAGTCAAGCGCGGTTCGATATTCGATCAGTTGAGCATGGGCATCGCGCTCGTTGGTTATTCGATGCCGATCTTCTGGTGGGGTATTCTCCTTATAATCCTTTTCGCCGGCATACTGCATTGGACACCAGTGTCAGGGCGCATGGACCTCATCTATTTCTTCAAGCCGACCACAGGCTTCATGCTGATAGATAGCCTGATTTCAGGTGGCAAAGGCGCATTCAAATCGGCTGTTTCGCATCTGATTCTGCCGACAATCGTGCTTGGAACGATCCCGCTCGCTGTCATTGCCCGTCAGACTCGTTCAGCGATGCTGGAGGTATTGGGTGAAGACTACGTGCGCACAGCCCGGGCAAAAGGCCTCGAACCCAAGCGCGTCATTGGCGTGCATGCTCTGCGCAATGCGATGATCCCGGTCATCACGACGATCGGTTTGCAGATGGGGCTGCTCATGGCCGGTGCAATCCTGACCGAGACCATCTTTTCCTGGCCGGGCATCGGCAAGTGGATGATCGATGCCATCTCCCGCCGCGATTATGTCGTCGTGCAGGGAGGCCTTATGCTCGTGGCGCTGATCGTCATGGTCGTCAATCTGATTGTTGATCTGCTCTATGCGGTTATCAACCCGCGCATTCGCGTAAAGTGAGGAACCCGTGACCAACGAAGTTTCCCCGCCCGTACCGCTCGCCTCATCCCAGACTTCGGGCCGTATGGCGCGGTTTTCGGAATTCTGGTTCTATTTCAGCGTCAACAAGGGCGCGGTGATAGGTTTTGCCGTTCTCGTCCTTCTGGTGCTGATCGCCATATTCGGTCCGCTCATCGCGCCGCATGCTCCCTACCAACAGTACCGTGATGCTTTGCTAACGCCGCCATCATGGCAGGTGGGCGGCAAGGAGCAGTTTTTGCTTGGCACCGATGCCGTGGGCCGGGACCTGCTATCCCGCCTGATCTACGGCGCGCGTTATTCGTTGTTCATCGGCTTGATCGTCGTGACGTTCGCGATGATCACTGGCGTTATTCTCGGTGTGTTGGCTGGCTATTTCCGTGGTTGGGTCGATACGCTGATCATGCGCATCATGGACATCATCCTGGCCTTTCCGCCGCTGCTGCTCGCACTCGTGCTGGTGGCTATTCTGGGGCCTGGCCTATTCAATGCGATGATCGCTATTGCTCTCGTTCTGCAACCGCACTTTGCCCGGCTTACGCGTGCGGCGGTCATGAGCGAGAAGAACCGCGAATACGTTATTGCGTCGAAACTGGCAGGTGCTGGCCACCTTCGCTTGATGTTCAAAACGATCCTGCCGAATTGTCTCGCGCCGCTGATCGTGCAGGGAACTCTGTCGTTCTCGAATGCTATTCTCGAGGCGGCGGCACTCGGGTTCCTCGGCATGGGTGCCCAGCCGCCAACACCGGAATGGGGAACGATGCTGGCAGAGGCCCGCGAATTCATCCTGCGTGCCTGGTGGGTCGTGACATTCCCGGGTCTGGCAATCCTGATTACAGTCCTCGCGATCAATCTCGTTGGAGATGGTCTGCGCGACGCCCTCGATCCTAAGTTGAAAAGGAGCTGAGGTATGGCGCTGCTTGAAATCAAGAATCTCTCTGTCGGCTTTGATACCAACGCTGGCCTTTTCATGGCTGTGCAAGGCATCGATCTTTCGGTTGATAATCGTGAGGTTCTGGCGATTGTCGGTGAATCCGGTTCGGGCAAGTCTGTTGCCATGCTGGCCGTGATGGGCCTTTTGCCGAAGACAGCTACCGTCACCGCCGACAGCATGACATTCGACGGCCACAACATGTTGACCATGACCGGCAAGCAGAGGCGAGAAATCGTCGGCCGCGACGTCGCCATGATCTTCCAGGAACCGATGGCGAGCCTCAATCCCTGCTTCACAGTCGGTTTCCAGCTGGAAGAGGTGCTGCGCTTCCATATGAAGATGGATGGTCCGACACGGCGCAAGCGTGCGATCGAACTCTTCAAGCAAGTGGGTATCCCGGCGCCGGAAGAGCGGTTGAACTCCTTCCCGCACCAGATGTCCGGCGGTCAATGCCAGCGTGTGATGATCGCCATTGCCATTGCCTGCAATCCGAAACTGCTGATCGCTGATGAGCCGACGACAGCGCTGGACGTGACGATCCAGAAGCAAATTCTTGATCTGCTTGTCAGCCTGCAGGTGAAGCATGGCATGGGCCTGATCATGATTACCCACGATATGGGTGTGGTCGCGGAAACGGCTGATCGCGTGATTGTTCAATACAAGGGCCGCAAGATGGAGGAGGCCGACGTGCTCTCGCTGTTCGAGTCGCCCAAAAGCCCCTACACCCGCGCGCTTCTGTCTGCCTTGCCGGAGAATGCGACTGGCGACCGTCTGTCAACGGTTGCAGATTTCATGAAGAATGAAGCCGCCAATGCAGGAGTGGCGCCATGAGCGAGGTCGTACTCGAAGGCCGCAATATCGTCCGCGACTATCATGTCGGCGGCGGCCTGTTTGGCAAGCAGAAGACCGTGCACGCGGTCAAGGGCGTCAGCTTTACTTTGGAAAAGGGCAAAACCCTTGCCATCGTGGGCGAGAGCGGTTGCGGAAAGTCAACGCTCGGCCGGATACTGACGCTGATCGATCCGCAAACTTCCGGCGAACTTTTGATCGACGGCAAGCCTATCAATATCGCCAAGGATCGCGTCACGGCGGAGATGCGCCGCAAGGTGCAGATCATCTTCCAGAATCCCTATGGTTCGCTTAATCCGCGCCAGAAGATTGGTGAAGTTCTGGGCGAACCCTTGTTGTTGAACACCAACAAGACGGCTGCAGAGCGGCGCGATCTGGCGATGCAGATGCTGGTGAAGGTCGGTCTTGGGCCTGAACACTACAATCGCTATCCGCACATGTTCTCCGGAGGTCAGCGCCAGCGTATCGCGATTGCGCGTGCGCTTATGTTAAGTCCAAGTTTGCTTGTCTTGGATGAACCGGTCTCGGCGCTGGATCTCTCGGTACAAGCACAGGTTCTTAATCTGTTGGCCGATCTGCAGGACGAGTTCAATCTTACCTACGTCTTCATCAGCCACGATCTTTCTGTGGTGCGCTACATCGCCGACGAAGTCATGGTGATGTACTACGGCGAAGTCGTTGAATACGGTACGCGGGAGGAAGTGTTTGCCAACCCGCAGCACAGCTATACGAAGACGCTGTTTGCAGCGACGCCGAAGTCCGATGTAGAAAGCATCAGGGCACGCTTGGCCAAGAAGAAGGCCGCATGACATGACCAAAAAGCAGCCGATCTCCACTGCGCCGAAAGATGGCAGCAAGGTTCAGGTGTTCTGGACCGACGAGGACGGACAGGAAAATGAGTCCATCGGGCAATATCGTTCGCTGGATCGCTTGAAGGCCACGGGTGGTCAGTGGGACGAAACGGATGCCGGCTGGTGGATATTCACGGATTCAAATACGCAGAAAAAAGTCGTGCCTCATTCTTGGCAGCCAGCCGGGAAATCCGGCGACGAGGATGCCGAAGAAGAGTAGCCTGAACTAGTGCTTCTGGTGCTTTAACAGGCCGCGCACGATGTCATCGGCGGAGATCATCCCGAGAAATGCGCCGTTTTCCACGACGCCCACATCGCCACTATTCTTCGCGATTGCTTGCATGATTTCACGTACCGGCGTTTCCGGACGCGCCGTAGCCGCAAACGGCCTGCTGGCGGGACGCGTGCGATCAAGGGGAACCATGATATCGGCGGCAGTGAGGACACCAAGTGGATTCATGTTGGCGACAAAATCCGCAACATATTCATCGACCGGATTAAGCAGGATGTCTTGAGCCGTACCGCACTGGATGATCCGTCCGCCTTCCATAATGGCGATCCGATTGCCAATTTTCATGGCCTCGTCGAGATCGTGGCTGACGAAAACGATCGTCTTCTTCAGGCGCTCCTGCAGACTGAGAAGCTCATCTTGCAGGCGGGTTCGAATAAGCGGGTCAAGCGCTGAAAAGGGCTCATCCATCAGCAGGATCGGTGCACCTGTCGCGAAAGCGCGCGCAAGGCCGACACGCTGCTGCATGCCACCGGAGAGCTCGCCGACTTTACGCTTGGCCCAGTCCTTGAGATTAACCAGTTCCAGCTGCTGCTGCACGGCTTTCGCGCGCTCTTCTTTCGGAACACCCGAGAGCTCAAGTCCGAACCCGACATTCTCTTCAACGGTACGCCAGGGCAGGAGACCGAACTGCTGGAAGACCATCGAAACAAGGTGCTTGCGCAGATCCCGCAAGGTTGTCTTGTCAGCCTTGCCGACATCGATGGACCGCCCTTTGTTGTGAACGACGACGGAGCCGCGCGAGATAGGATTAAGGCGATTGATGGCGCGCAGGAGCGTCGACTTCCCGGAGCCCGAGAGCCCCATCAACACGACTATTTCCCCTTCGGCGACAGTGAGAGTGCAATTGTGAACGCCAAGCACATGGCCTGTTTCAGCCTGGATATCCGAGCGGCTTTTGCCCTGGTCGGCCAAAAACAAGGAACCGTCAGTCTTCTTGCCAAAAATAATACAGACATTATCCAGTGTGATTGCGGTCATTCACCTGGCTCCTTGCCGGGGCGGAATATGCGGTCGAGTATGATGGCGACGACCACAATGACGAGGCCTGCTTCGAAGCCCAAGGCCGTGTTAACCGAGTTCAGCGCGCGCACGACTGGAACGCCAAGGCCATCGGCTCCGACCAGAGCGGCGATGACCACCATGGAGAGCGACAGCATTATCGTCTGGGTAAGTCCAGCCAGGATTTGCGGCATAGCGTAGGGCAGTTCGATCTTCCAGAGCAGTTGGCGGGAAGATGCACCGAATGCCTCGCCCGCTTCGATCAGGTGCCGGGGTGTCGAGGAAACGCCGAGATGGGTGAGGCGGATGGGTGCTGGCAAAACAAAGATTGCGGTTGCAATCAGGCCGGGCACCATACCTATGCCGAAAAAGACGATGGCGGGGATGAGATAGACGAAGGTGGGTAAGGTCTGCATGAGGTCGAGTACAGGACGTATCGCGGCATAGAACTTCGGCCGGTGCGCGGCGATAATGCCGATGGGCACGCCGATGCCCATGCACAGGATGCACGAGGAGAGCACCAGGGTCAGTGTCTCCATTGTTTCTTGCCAGTATCCCTGGTTGAGGATGAACAGAAAGCCGAGAATGGTGAGAAGCGTGACCGCTATGGACCGGCGCAGGGCGTAAGCGATGGCGGCGAAAATCGCGACCATGATCAGGGGATGTGGATATTTCAGCACAAACATCAGGCCGTCGATGAAAGCCTGCATGACAGCGGCAAGTCCATCGAAAAATCCGGCAAAATTGGTGGTGAGCCAATCGACGGCCGCTTTCGCTGTCCTGCCAACCGGAATCTTGTCTTGCGTTAACCAATCCAAACCAAAACCATCCCCACAAAGAGTAAGTGAAAGGAGCAGCCCGACCAGTGCACCGGGCAGCTCATGTTCTTTGGTCTCTTATCCCGTCAGGGACAGCGATTGTTATAGGCCCAGCGATGCCTTGACCGCGGGGAGGCCTTCCTTGCCGTCGAAGGTTGTAACACCTGCCAGCCACGTATCCAGAATCGCCGGGTTGGCTTTCAGCCACTCGGTTGCGGCCTTGGCACCGTCTTCACCGTCATCGAGAATCTTGCCCATGATCTCATTTTCCATCTGCAGATTGAATTTGAGATTGGCCAGAAGCTTGCCGATATTCGGGCATTCGGTGGTGTACCCAGCACGAACATTGGTATGAATGATTGCGCCGCCGAAGTCCTTGCCGAAAACATCATCGCCGCCCGAAAGATAAGCGAGCTTGAAATTCGAGTTCATCGGGTGCGGCTCCCAACCGAGGAAGACGATGGGTTTTTCGCTTTTTGTCTGCTTGGCGACCTGCGCGAGCATGCCCTGCTCGGACGATTCAGCAAGTTCAAAACCCTTCAAACCGAAGGTGTCCTTGGAAATCATGTCGAGAATCAAGCGGTTGCCATCATTCCCGGGCTCGATGCCGTAGATCTTGCCGCCGAGATCATCCTTGAACTTGGCTATGTCCTTGAAGTCTTTCAGACCCTTGTCATAGAGATATTGCGGAACTGCGAGCGTGTATTTCGCTCCTGTCAGATTAGGGCCGAGGTCTTCGACAGTCTTGTTGTCGAGATATGGCTTGACGTCCGCAGACATGGTCGGCATCCAGTTGCCCAGGAACACGTCAATGTCTTTCTTGCCAAGCGAAGCATAGGTCACCGGCACGGAGAGAACCTTCGTGTCGGTCGAATAACCCAGGGCCTTCAACACTTCGCTCGTCGCAGCCGTGGTGGCTGTGATGTCAGTCCAGCCGACATCGGCGAATCGGACTGTCTTGCAGGATTCGGGTTCCGCAGCGAATGCCGTACCTGCGGAAAGGACCAAAGCCAAGGAAATGGTGAGTTTGGATAGTACTTTCATAGATAGTTCTCCCCTTCCGGTTTTTACCGGATTTTCAATGTCATGAACCAAGCACCAAACGGAAACGCATTCAAGCATAGGCGCGCATAAATCCGGTCAAATAGCGACAGTTGTTGATATTCCGACAAAAGTTGCAAGGGAGTGGATTGTAAGGGTTCATGCGGAGAGCCAACTCTGATTAAAGCGGGAGATGGCAAAACTCTATTTCAGTTACTCGGCTATGAATGCCGGAAAATCGACGCTGCTTTTGCAAGCTTCCTACAACTATCAGGAACGCGGCATGCGGACGATGCTGTTCACGGCTGCGCACTATGCCGAAGACGGTGTCGGAAGGATCACCCCACGTCTGGGTGTCAGCGCCGAAGCGCTGCTTTATCGCGATCAAGACGATCTTTTTGCGCTTATCGCCAAGGCCCACGGTGAAAGCGCGCTGAGTTGCGTGTTTGTCGACGAAGCGCAGTTCCTGACCAAGGAGCAGGTCTGGCAGCTGGCGCGCGTGGTCGACCGCCTTAACCTGCCGGTCTTGTGTTTTGGTCTGCGCACGGATTTTCAGGGTAAACTCTTTCCCGGTTCCGCGGAATTGCTCGCCATTGCCGATACATTGCGGGAAATCCGCACCATCTGTCACTGCGGCGCCAAGGCGACAATGGTTGTTCGTCACGGACCGAAAGGGGAGGCGCTGCTTGAGGGCGACCAGGTG
Organism: Phyllobacterium trifolii; assembly: GCF_014192095.1. Taxonomy (GTDB): domain Bacteria; phylum Pseudomonadota; class Alphaproteobacteria; order Rhizobiales; family Rhizobiaceae; genus Phyllobacterium; species Phyllobacterium trifolii. The sequence goes on along the minus strand of NZ_JACHXN010000004.1, from coordinate 150,872 downwards.
GCAATCGAAAAATCCGTATACGTCTCGCTGTGCCGCAAACATTGGGAAGAGGAAACGGGACGTCCATAAGTCTTAAGCGGCGAATCTCTGCTTGCAAGTTTACCTTGAGACCTGTCATTTTCCCGTAGGCTTTTTTTCGCAATGTACCGTGTCTATATTCGGTCGTCGCGAGAGGCGATTTTGGCAATCAGGGGAATACGTAAATGGCGAGTCTGCAGCACTTCGATTCCGAGATCGAGAAGACCAGAACAATGGTCAACGATATGCGGACGAAAATCGATCAGTCCACAATAGTCCTCGACAAATTCGCCAAAGCTGATGAGAAGATCGGCGCTTCCGATTTCGATATTGAAAATGCGCGTATTGACGACGTTTTACGCCAGCAAAAGGTAATGGAAGGCAATATCGCCGAGCTGATCATCGGGCTGGAGGATGCCACCAATGTTTTCGGTTCCGAATTCGAAAGCATGAAAGGCTATTCCGGCTGGGAAAAGTTTATCGGCATCTTCTCCAAGCAGAAGATGCAGCGCCTGCGTTCAGACCGCGTCCGCAATATGTCACTTGCGGGAAATCTTCAGGAACTTCTTTCCAAGTCCGACCGGATTGTCGGTATTCTGAAAGAGCAGAAAGGTGTTCTGGACGAGCGCTACAAGACCTCTGAAGCGAGCCTTGCGACTGTCATAGAACGGCGCAAGTCCACCATCGCCAACCTCGAAGCGACGCAAAAGCGAATCGAGGAACTAAACCCGCTCTTGCTGGATATTGAAAACAAGATTGCGGCATCGACAGATCAGGGCGCACGCACCGAGCTTGAAGGTCAGCGGTCGAAACTTGCGACAGAATATAATGAGCGCCAGGCCAAGGAACAGGAGCTTCTTGCGGAAAGCCAGACGCTGGAACGCTATACCTCGATGTTCCAGACTTTCGTCGATTCACTCAATAACCAGATCGCGGCGCAGAGTACGTTGATCAACAAACTGTCGATCGACACCGAGCAGCGCATCGTTCTTTACAAAGCGCTGGAGGATTCTTTGAAAACGGCTGCGCAACAGGATGTGGCGCACAAGATCAATACGCTTGGTAGCAAGGTGGATACGGCAGCTGAAGAGACCATGGCCGGTGTCGGTGCAGCGGCGCAGAAGCACATTGGCGATCTTCTCGAAATGCACGAGAGGAACATGGTCAGTTCGCAGGATATCCAGCGTCGCAAGAAGCTGGCCGACGATGCTTTCTCCCGGCGGTTTTCAGAGGTCCTGAAGAAGCACAACTCTGCTGACTACGTGAAGAGCTGATCGATGAATGGTGATGCGGATCTTGCGGCGGCTGAGCGCTATTTTGGCGCTATTCGCGCCGCGCTCGATGGGCTCGAGGTCTTTCTGAACAACCAGGATTCGCCGCTCTACAAACATGATCTGGTTGCACAGACTTTGTCTGAATATCTGCAGCGCCTTGATGCTTCGTTCGAATGCTGGCGCAACAGGCTCGGGTTTGCCGAGCGCTTTCGCATATCCAAGGCCGAGAGCGGCTTTCCTGTCTTCCAGAATGTTCTGGAACTTGAAAATGACAAGAAGGACGCATCGGTGCGGCTTGCTGCCATTCCGCCGGCGGATGCACTTCGGGGCGAGATGGCGGATTTCATTCTGCGCAATCGCGAGTTTCCGCGCGACCTGCAAAGGTCCATGGCGGAACGGGTATATCTGGAAGTCGTCGACAAAGGCGAGATATTCTCCCCCTTCCTGCTCCCGACCACCATCCGGGTTTCTGTTAACCCGAAAACCATGCGCCCCTTTTACGTGGTGCATTGGGGCGCATTCGACGGAGCCTCGAACTTGCCATTGATCTACATGGCGATCATCGAGGACTCATCCGAAGATATGGTGGAGACGCTAGTGGTCGAGGGCAAGCTCAACAGCAAGGTCAGGATTCCTCTGCCGGTCGGCGGTCTTCTCAATCCGGATCTCGCACGCCGCTTCGACGATTTCGCCGCGAAGAACTCGGCCTATTCGCTGTCGCCAGTTACCATCGCTACGGCACTCGATCAGGATTTTCCGGAACTGCACCCCAAGCAGCTACGCCGGCTTGTTCTCGGGCCATTCTACACTGCCGGAATTACCGAGCATAATCAGAAAGTTGCCGACGTTCTTGAGCGGGTACGCAAGCCGGAGGACGCTTGGCTCCTGACCTGGACCTTGCAGGAAGTTTTTTCCAAGGCGGAGAAACCCGGCAAACGTGGCCTTTGGTCGTCGGAGCCATCGCGTGAAGAGTTTCACATCAATACTGATGACCTCGAAGCGGCGAGGCAGGGCGTCAGTCATTACGAGCAGCATGCTCTGGTGCCGCATGAGGCCTATCAGGCGTTGTACGCATCGGGGGAAGCGGCAGGGATCTTCAAGGGGTTTCAGACGCACATTCTGTCAAACGGCCAAGTGGTTAGCGGGATATGAGGAGGGAACGATCATGGATGTCGGTCTGACCACGCTTGAAGAGAAGGACATCTCCAAGCATCTTGCCGTCGCACAGGCAATGGTGACGCGATTTGTCTCGCTCGATAGCGGCGAAAAGTCCGGTACCGAAATTGCCGGTACCGGCAGACGTTTTGTTTCGACCGTTTCAACGGGCGGATTGCGCAAGACGCGTGAGGTGGAGCTTGCAAAAACGATCCAGTCTGTGCGTGCCGACGATCAGATGCTTTCCATTGCCCAACACACGCTGCTGTTTCGGGCTCGTCGTGGTGTAGCGATAGCACTGGCCGTCGCCGATGTTTTCGGCCGGCAAAGTGATCTTGAAAGCCTGATGGCGCGCAATGCTTCCGCTCCGTTACAGGGCGAAGAGGCTAGTCATTTCAAACGGCTTCTGTCAGCCGCGGCTTACGTTGGCGCTTTCGCCTTTGCCGCCTATCTCGCGCAATTGATCGAGGCTGATTCAGAGCCAGCCAATGATATCAGGGAGTCGGATTTCGTCTTCGATACGGCGCAAGACGTGTTGAAATCGGTGATTGCCGGTCTCGATCGCGCAATTTCCGGCGCGAGCGATGAGCAGGTGATGCTGGCGCGCGCCAAGGCCTTTTCCGCGCTTGCCATCGAAGGGCTTTTGCAGCGCAAGGGACGGTTCGACGGGCTTGGCAGTTTCGAGGATACGCATCTACGGCTCGACAGCGACGACTTCACGCTGGACGGGTTCGATGTTGCGCCATCGAAGAAAAGCGCACCGCTGGTGATGACATTCAAGAAACCGAACGAAGTCGTCGGCAACCACATCGCCAAGTTTCAGGCCCTGAAGCTCTCCAAAATGCTGATGGCTTATGATTTCGACCGGCAGCTCAATCCGTTTGTCGAGTTGGGCGGGTTCCTGTTCACGTTCATTGGTGATGGTGCGCCGGGCACGGGCAAGACCACGCTGATCCAGATGATCGCCGGGCTGCTCAATGATTATTGCCAGGTCGCGGGTTACGCCTTTCACTATGAGAACTTCGGTGTGGATCAGATATCGTCGTATCAGGGCAAGTCCGGACAGAACTGCAAGCAATTCGTGACGAATGTGCTCAATCCGCGCGTGATCGGCTTCGGTACGATCGACGACATCGACCAGGTGGCGGCAAAGCGTTCGGATGATAGGGCATCCTCGGGCCAGCACGAGATCACCGGCGTGCTGATGGAAGCTTTTTCAGGCGCTTCCACTGTTGTTCGCGGGAATTGCTCGTTCGGCATGTTCTCCAACTACCCGGAGAATGTTGACGATGCGTTGAGGCAGAGGGCAGGGGCGCGCTGGCTGGTCGACGGGCCGCAGACACGCGACGATTATATCGATATCTTCGCGCTGCTGGCAGGCAAAAACCACAAGATACCGCTCGGCGACCACAAGCTTTATGAAGCGCAACAGATCGAACGGGCGGTCGAGACAGCCTATGAAGAACTGTCGGAGCCGCAGGAGGAGGGGCTCAAAGTGGTCTTTGATCGCTTCATCAAGGACAATGGCGAGCCAAAAACCCTGTCCGACATCGGCACCTATCTGCACATGATCAAGGAGCGCGAGCCACGTTTCACTGGCCGCGCCATCAAGAACGTCACCGACGCAATCAAGATGCGTGCGATGGATGTGGAACTTCCGGATGAATGGTTCGAAAAGCCCGATACGTTCATGCACAAGGCCTATGATGAAAAGAAGGCGATGATCGAGGCACTGCGCAAGCCATTCACCATGGAGATAGTGCTGCAGGAAACCAACCGATACGCGGATTCGGAATTCCGTTACGCCGACAAATCCGACGATGCGGCCGTGGACAAGATGGTGCGGGACGCGAGATTGCGCGAGCGGGCAGTGCGGGAAGTCGAAGCGCTCAAGGCCAAGGGGCAGTGGGACCTCTGATGGACCTCCTCTACGAAAACGAGCTGATTTATGGACGCTTGCTGACGATCGACCAGCCGCACCTGATAGAGCGTTATAATCGCGCGCTGAAATCCTTCGGTTTTCCTACGACGAAACTCAAGAAATTCAATGTCGACAGGACCGGCTTTTCGCCAGAAATCGCCAAGGAGCTGAAGGATCCGTCTTATCTCGATCCAAATGGCGTCAACCGGCGATTTATCATTTTGACACCCGCGCAGGCGGATTTGCCGGTGGTGCACACGCAATTTTCCAACACTTCGCAACTGATGTACGAGTTTTTCACCAGCAATTCCCGCGCCATCAATGCGCTGACGATCAAGGATGTACTCTACGGCGAGATCGAGGATAGCGTTTCGGTCGTCAATGACATCGAGGACCTTCTGTCGATCAACCAGGTTGAGTTCCGGGTGCTTTCCGCCGAGAACGTCATGGGGCAAGCGGCGGAATTGCGGCTGCTGGTCGACAGGCTGGAAGACGAGCCAGACGCCTGGCGCAACAACGAGCTCATCAACCGCATGGTGGAACTCGCCAAGGTCACCGGTGATATCCGGGAAAATTCGCTGGTGCCGGATAAGGTGATATTCCGGCATCGCGCCTTCTGGACCAGCCATTTCGGCGGTGTTTTCATCTTTGTCGATGACAATACGACGACAGTCATTGGCGATCCGTCCGCGCCGGGATTCCGGCGTTCGCGGCCGTGGCAGGTCAATTATATTTCCATCAAGGATGCCGAGCAGGTCTTTCAGTTTCTCAGCACCACTTCCCGCATTGAAATTCCGCGCGCCTCATGGATCGAGCAATCGGGCTATCTGGAAAATCGCGGCGAGATGATCATCCGCCATTTGATCCAGTCACTGGAGCCGGAGCGGGACCTGACCAATATCGACCGTATCTGGCTGCAGACGTGGATTCACGCCAATGCCAGCCTGATCAACCATGACGGCACATGGCCATTCCTCAATGCAGTCAAGCGCGAGATCGGCCAGACCGGGCAGCTCAACATGGCGGAAATCGATCCGAGGCGCCGGTTTCTTGTCATACGCGCCCTGCCAAGACATCCGGACGCCTGGCTGGTCAACCACCTCATCAGCGATTTCGTGCCGTGGGATTTCCTGTCGCGTTATGTCTTCAACAAGCCGGCATTCTATGCGGACTATCAAGGCTGGAGCCCTCCCTATCAGCAACATGTCGTCGAGACACTGAAGACAATTTATTTGAAGGATAAGGAAGGGTTGAGGAAGAGGCTGTATGGGTTGGCGTAAAGTAGAGTGGGGGCGAAAATTGTCGCTACTCGTCAATTAGCGTTCGGCTCTTTGCTGCGAAGGCGGAACTTTTGGACCGATTCTACAGGCCGGTTCCCTATCTCGCAGGAACACGTTGTCGATTTTCTCGAAACAACCTATGTGAGTGACAGGTAAGGGCTGCGCCAGCGGCTTTGTGGACTTGAACAGTAACGAGGAACAGGATGCTCGAGCCCGTGATCAATTTTTTCAGCCGGATTTTCTACTATATTGGGCGCGGTATCGGCTTCGTCATCGGCATCATTCTCTTGCCGTTCATTTGGGCCGGTCGTTGGTACGGCCAGCGCGGCATTATTCTCAAGGCAGTTCTCGGTCTGGTAGTGCTGGTCTGGCTCGGTCTCTACGGCTATTTCTTCTACAACACGCAGGTCTGGAAGAATTTCAACCCCGATTACATCACGTCCTACAATTTCAAAAACCTGACTGTTCCGGTCGGAGAGCCGGTTCCTTCGCCAACGCAAGCTGCCGATACGGGCGCAGCGAAGACCTGCGCGCGCTCGGCCATCGTGCAGGTAACCGCAGACCTTACAGATTTCAACGTCAACCAAAACGCGTGGATTTCCTCCATGCTCCTGTACAAGCTCGGGTTCTTCGGCGTGGATTGGGACAATACGCCTTTCCTCGATAACAAGGCGTCGTTCCAGCGCGGCATCAATTCGGCAGTGCGCCGTACGGCGGTTGAACTCGTCGATACACTTGGGCGTGTTCGCGGGACCTCGCAGATCGACGCCGACTTGCAGAAGGCCCGCGGCAACCTGCAATTTACCGAAGACGCCTGGTATTTTGGCCTCAATCCATTTGGTCCGAAGACGCCGACGCCGAGTTATTATCGTTCGGCGGTCAAGGATTTGCGTACGTTCAACACCAAGCTTGAGTCCTGCAATGCCATCTTCGATGCGCGTGCGGACAATCTCATCCAGTTCATCGACCGTATCGCCAACGACATCGGCGCGACTTCAGCGATTTTGAAAGATCGTTCGGAAAACAACAATTATGGCTGGTTCGATACGCGTGCCGATGACCGTTTCTGGTTCGCCTACGGCCAGCTCTATGCCTATTACGGTCTGATGAATGCCGCTCAGTTGGATTTCAAACAGGTGCTCGATGAAAAGCACCTGACGCCGCTGTGGGATGGTATGGATGGACAGCTTCGTTCGGCCTTGAACATCAAGCCCTGGATCATCGCTAATGGCAGCGAAGGCGGCTGGCTGTTGCCCAACCACCTGACGACGATGGGCTTTTATATTTTGCGTGTCCGTTCAAACCTGATCGATATCAAACAGGTGCTGCAGCAGTAGTGGACTTGGGTTCACAACATGATATATTTCTTATTGGAGTAGGGACGAGCGTTCGCCCGCCCCCGTTCCTCATCTAATAAAATGAACCCGGAGCGTAACTTGCCAGCTAGCCCGGGTTCTTTTTATAATGAGGGTGATGCTCAGCGGTTTAGACCACATCACGTCACCTCCAAGTTATTGGCAAGGCTGATGCCGCAGTCGGAGCAGCCAATCTCCCCCGATACACCGCTGGCCCGGTGCTGGTGATTTCACCCTAACCTTGCCTTCATGACGCTGTTTGTCTGGATCAGCAACGAATGTGCAGTTGCATGACGTGGTGTCACCGGTTGCAATTTGACGATCTGCTAGTTTGAGGATTTTGGCTCAAACCGGCAAGCTTGACGTTTCCTTGACCTCTTCCATCACGGCGTAGGTGTGGCTTTCGCGGACGCCTGGCAGTGAAAGCAGCATATCGGAGAGAAAGCGCCGGTAATGCTCCATGTCGGCAACGCGGGCCTTGATCAGATAGTCGAAGCCGCCGGCTACCATATGGCATTCCATCACGTCCGGGTTACGGCGCGTGGCTGCGGCAAATGTTGCGAAGACGTCCGGCGTGGTGCGATCTAGTTTGATCTCGACGAATACAAGCATTGCGCGATCGAGCTTTTTGGGCGACAATTTTGCCGTGTATCCAAGGATGTAGCCGTCGCGGGACAGGCGCTTTACCCGTTCGGTCGTTGCGGTTTGCGACAGGCTGATCCGCTCGGACAATTCTGTGTTGGTCAGGCGTCCATCCTTTTGCAGCTCGCGCAATATTCTGCGATCGAGGCTGTCCAAATTTTTCATCGCTAAAATATTCCCCATTTGTAGTTTTTTACACGTAATCTCCCACATTCATTGGTGAGAATAACTGAGTAGATTTGGATTATATGGGAAAAATCAATAAGGGGAAGCCTGATGACCGCACCATTGCCATCTACCAATGATTTTTCTGCACCTTATGCCGTCGATGATCAGGCGTTGGTTGCCTCGTTGCTTAAGTCCATAACATTGCCGGAAGATGTCAACCGTCGCATCGATGCCCGTGCCAGCAAATATATCACGACGATCCGCAAGGAAGCGAGCGGTATCGGTGGGGTCGAGGATTTCCTGCGGGAATATGGTTTGTCGACCCGCGAGGGTCTGGCGCTGATGGTGCTGGCGGAAGCCTTGCTGCGCGTGCCGGATGCGGCAACGCAGGACAAGCTGATCGAGGATAAACTGAAGCAAGGTCATTGGTCGGAGCACGAGCCAAGCGGCGATACGTGGTTTGTGTCCGCTTCCGCTTGGGCGCTGGGTCTCTCAGCGAAGGTCATCAAACCGGGTGAAACTCCGGAGGGCGTGCTTTCCTCGCTGGTCAAACGGATTGGCCTGCCGACTGTCCGTACCGCCACCAAGCAGGCCATGCGCTATCTCGGACACCACTTCGTCCTGGGTGAAACGATCAAGGATGCGCTGAAACGCGCCAGCACCAATGAGGCCAAGGGTTATCGCCATTCCTTCGACATGCTGGGGGAAGGAGCTCGTACACGGAAGGATGCGCAGGGCTATTTCAAATCCTATGCGGACGCCATCGACGCGATTGGCCGCGCCACCGGCAACAAGAAGCTACCGGATCGCATGGGGATTTCGGTCAAGCTCTCGGCGCTGCATCCGCGATATCTGGCCACGCATCATGATCAGGTCATGGCGGAACTGGTACCCGATCTTCTGGCTCTTGCGCAAAAGGCGAAATCTTACGATCTTAATTTCACTGTCGACGCGGAAGAGGCTGACAGGCTTGAACTATCACTCGATGTGATCGACCGGGTGTTTGCGGATCCTTCGCTGGATGGCTGGGACGGATTCGGCCTTGCCATTCAGGCTTATCAGAAGCGGGCTCTTGATGTGATCGATCACATCGACAGGCTCGCGGCGCGGCACAACCGCAAGATGATGGTACGTCTGGTCAAGGGGGCTTATTGGGACACCGAGGTGAAGCGGGCGCAGGAGCGCGGGCTGGCCGACTATCCGGTTTTTACCCGCAAACCAGCGACCGATGCGTCCTATCTCGCATGTGCCAAGCGCATGCTCGATGCACGACCGCGTATCTTCCCGCAATTCGCTACGCACAATGCGTTGACCGTGGCCATGATTCTGGAAATGGCGGGCGCCGACAAGAGTGGCTTCGAATTCCAGCGCCTGCACGGCATGGGCGAGAGTCTTTACAAGCAGATCACGGAGAAGAACGACAAGATCGCCTGCCGGATATATGCGCCCGTGGGCGGCTATCGCGATCTTCTCGCCTATCTCGTGCGCCGTCTTCTCGAAAACGGTGCAAACTCGTCGTTTGTCTCTGTGGTTGGCGACAACAATATACCGATTTCGGAGTTGTTGATAAGGCCGGCCGAGAAACTGAACGATGGCAAGGGCTATCGCCATCCGAACATCCCGTTGCCGCTAAAGCTCTATGGCAAACGCACCAATTCAGCCGGTGTCGAGCTTGGTGATCGCAAGGAATTGGCTGCACTCGTCTCGGGAATTGCCAAGGCGTCGACAACTGTCAAAGCGGTCCCCTTGATCGAAGGCGTGAAGCCATCCGGCAAGACGCAGGATGTAGTCTCTCCGGTGAATGGTTCGACGGTTGGTACTGTGGTTTTTGCGACCGCTGAAGAGGCGGCCAAAGCCGTCAGTGTTGCGCGCAAGGGTTTCTCATCCTGGTCGCGTGTCCCGGTGGAAACACGGGCAAAAGCGTTGGAAAAGGCGGGAGATCTTCTGGAGGCCAATCGGGACCGCCTTCTCGATCTTCTTTCGCGTGAAGCGGGCAAGACGATCGATGATGGCATTGCCGAAATCCGCGAAGCCGTGGATTTCTGCCGTTACTACGCCGCCGAAGCCCGCAGACAGTTTGGCGTGGACAAAGTCATGCCGGGGCCTACCGGCGAGGACAACAAGTTGCGGCATCGAGGCCGCGGCGCGTTCGTCTGTATCAGCCCATGGAATTTCCCGTTGGCGATTTTCCTGGGTCAGGTAACGGCAGCGCTCGCCGCCGGCAATACTGTCTTGGCCAAGCCGGCAGAACAGACGCCACTTATTGCCTACGAGGCAATTCGCGCCCTGCATGAGGCAGGTGTTCCGAAAGATGCAGTCCTCTATGTGCCAGGCGATGGTTCCGTTGGGGCAGCGTTGACCTCACATCCGGAAATCGCCGGTGTCGCCTTTACCGGCTCGACAGACACGGCCTGGGCGATCAACCGCACGCTGGCAGCGAAGAAGGGTCCGATTGTTCCACTGATCGCCGAGACAGGAGGCCTCAACGCGATGATCGTCGATGCGACAGCCCTTTCCGAACAGGTCGCCGATGACGTTGTGATGTCGGCCTTCCGATCGGCCGGCCAGCGTTGCTCTGCTCTGCGCATTCTCTATCTGCAGGAAGACATCGCCGACAACATGCTTGAAATGATCGAGGGTGCAGCAAAGGAGCTCACCTTGGGAGATCCTTCTTTGCCTTCGACTGACGTCGGGCCTATCATCGATCAGGCACAGCGCGATATGCTGACAGATCATATCGCGGCGATGCGGAAGTCACAAAAAGTGCGCTTTGCGGGCGAGGCGCCGAAGGATGGCCTGTTTTTCGCGCCGCATATCGTAGAGCTCAACCGGGCGGAGGCGCTGGAGCGCGAGGTATTTGGCCCGGTCTTGCATGTTGTTCGCTGGAAGGCCAAGGACCTCGACAAGGTGCTCGACCAGATTGCGTCGACCGGCTACGGCTTGACGTTTGGTTTGCACACCCGCATCGAAGCGACAGTAACCAAGGTCATCGACCGGCTCGATATTGGTAATGTCTACGTCAACCGCAATACGATCGGCGCTGTCGTCGGCACGCAACCTTTCGGTGGTTCCGGCCTTTCCGGCACAGGACCAAAGGCGGGCGGACCGGCCTATCTGGCACGATTTGCACTCGAGCAGGTTGTTTCCGTGAACACGGCGGCGGCAGGTGGCAATGCAAGTCTGATTGCCATGGGCGAATAGAGACTCTTGGCCTCAGCAACTGGGGATAGTCCCTTCTGGCTATCCCCATTTCGCTTACACGATGCTATTTGACGTTCTTGAAGCATTGAGGAGACGTCGATGGCTATCGTCAAATCCGATATTGAGATTGCGCGCTCCGCGGTGAAAAAGCCGGTGCTGGAGATCGGCGCCAAGATCGGTATTCCGCCGGAACATCTTGCCCCCTACGGCCATGACAAGGCCAAACTCTCGGCGGAGTTCATCCGATCCAAGCGTGGTGCCAAGGATGGCAAGCTCATTCTCGTGACTGCCGTCAGCCCGACGCCGGCGGGCGAGGGCAAGACGACGACGACAGTCGGTCTTGGCGACGGGCTCAATCGGATCGGGAAAAAGGCTATCGTCTGCATTCGTGAAGCATCACTTGGTCCATGCTTCGGCACCAAGGGCGGTGCTGCGGGTGGCGGCTATGCGCAGGTCATCCCGATGGAGGACATCAACCTGCACTTTACAGGTGATTTTCATGCCATCACCTCCGCTCACAATTTGCTGGCGGCGATGATCGACAACCACGTCTATTGGGGCAACGAGCTCAATCTCGATACGCGCCGTATCACCTGGCGGCGGGTCATGGACATGAACGACCGGGCCTTGCGCGATATCGCGTCATCACTTGGCGGCGTGGCGAACGGTTTTCCGCGTGAATCCGGCTTCGATATTACAGTTGCCTCGGAGGTGATGGCTATTCTTTGCCTTGCCAATGATCTGAAGGACCTGGAACAGAGGCTCGGCGAAATCATCATTGGCTACCGCTTCAACAAGACCCCTGTTTATGCCCGCGACCTGAAGGCGGACAAGGCCATGGCCGTGCTTCTCAAGGATGCCATGCAGCCCAACCTGGTGCAGACTCTCGAGAACAATCCAGCCTTCGTGCACGGCGGCCCGTTTGCAAATATTGCTCATGGCTGCAATTCGGTCGTTGCGACGACAACTGCGCTGAAACTTGCAGACTATGTGGTCACCGAGGCAGGTTTTGGTGCGGATCTTGGCGCCGAGAAATTCTTCGACATAAAATGCCGAAAGGCTGGTTTAAAGCCGGCGGCGGCAGTGATCGTCGCAACGGTCCGTGCCATGAAGATGCATGGCGGTGTGGCAAAGGAAGATCTGGGTCAAGAGAACGTCGCTGCCGTCAAATCTGGTTGCGCAAATCTCGGACGTCATATGGAAAATGTCCGCCAGTTTGGTGTGCCTGTGGTGGTTGCGATCAATCATTTTACTGCCGATACGGATGCGGAGATTGCAGCCGTAAAGGCTTTTGTCGCGGCGCATGGCGCAGAGGCGGTTCTATGCAGGCATTGGGCCCAAGGCTCTGCCGGGATCGAAGAGCTTGCGAACAGGGTCGTTGCATTGGCTGAAAGCGGTTCGGCACAGTTCTCGCCGCTCTACGAGGATGAGCTTTCGCTGTTCGACAAGATCGAAACTATCGTCAAGCGCATCTATCGCGGCGCAGAAGCGGATGCGGATACGAGCGTGCGCGAACAATTGCTGCAGTGGGAGGAGGCTGGTTATGGCAATCTTCCGGTTTGCATGGCTAAGACCCAATATTCATTCTCGACGAACCCGCATCTGCGGGGGGCGCCGGTAAACCATGTCGTGCACGTACGGGAAGTTCGTCTTTCCGCCGGAGCCGGCTTCGTTGTGGCCATCTGCGGAGAAATCATGACCATGCCGGGCTTGCCGAAATCTCCCTCGGCCGAACGGATTCATCTGAATGGTGATGGTTTGATAGAAGGGCTCTTTTAGACGTTGGTCCAAGCCCTGATTTTTGCTGTTGCAAGCGCTGCAATGTAACGCTAACAATCACCGCATGGATACGCGCATTCTTTCAAATGGCTGGTGGTGGGCTCGCTGATAGCGGCCACTAAAGCCTTTTGCATGTTTGTGAAAAGGGAACAGGGCCGCGACGGGTTTTCCGGGCGGCCTTTTTGTTTGACCGCCGAAGCCCGCAACGCCAGATGCAACAAGGGAATTCATGATGCACAGAATTGAAGGCGATGTGGAAATATTCGATACCAAAGGCGGTGTCACGATCACGCGGTCCCGCATAGCAACGGCCTATGCCAGCGCTATCGACAGCTATGTAGATGCTCTCGACGAGCGGCGCGGCGCCGTCTTCTCGTCAAACTATGAATATCCGGGCCGATATACGCGTTGGGATACGGCAATTGTGGACCCGCCGGTGGTGATCACATCGAACGGTCGTCACATGACTATTGAAGCGTTGAACAAGCGCGGCGAAGTTCTTTTGGCTCCAATCAAGCAAGCTATCGAAGCGCTTGAGGAAGTGTTCGTTACAGGTACAAGTGCGACCAGGCTTGAACTTGAGATTGCGCTACCCAGCCGCCAATTCACCGAAGAAGAGCGTTCACGCATACCTTCCGTGTTCACAGTGCTGCGCGGCATTGTTGGTCTGTTCTTTACCGAAGACGATGCCAATCTCGGTCTTTATGGCGCGTTCGGTTACGATCTGGCGTTCCAGTTCGATACAGTCCAGTACAAGTTGAAACGTCCGGACGACCAGCGTGATATCGTCCTATATCTGCCGGATGAGATCCTAGTGGTCGACCATCATGCTGCCAAGGCATGGCTCGATCGCTATGACTATGCGTTCGCCGGCGCTTCAACCGAGGGTCTCCCGCGGGATACGGCGGCAAAGCCATTCAAGCCGACAGACAAGATACCCGGACGCGGCGATTACAATCCAGGCGAATATGCTGAACTGGTCAAGAAGGCCAAGGAAAGCTTCATGCGTGGCGATCTCTTTGAAGTCGTACCGGGGCAGACATTCTATGAGCGCTGCGAAACCAAACCGTCGGTTATTTCGCGCCGGCTGAAAGCCATCAACCCATCGCCCTATTCGTTTTATATCAACCTGGGCGATAACGAATATCTGGTCGGCGCTTCGCCGGAAATGTTCGTGCGCGTGGTTGGTCGGCGCATCGAGACCTGCCCGATTTCAGGAACGATCAAGCGCGGCGAAGACGCAATCGCCGATAGCGAGCAAATAATCAAGCTCCTGAATTCAAAAAAAGATGAGTCCGAGCTCACCATGTGCTCGGATGTCGATCGCAACGATAAGAGTCGCGTGTGTGAGCCAGGGTCGGTCCGTGTCATCGGGCGTCGCCAGATCGAAATGTATTCACGGCTGATCCATACCGTCGATCACATCGAGGGCCGCTTGCGTGAGGATATGGACGCATTTGACGGATTCCTGTCGCACGCTTGGGCTGTGACCGTGACCGGCGCGCCAAAACTCTGGGCTATGCGTTTCATCGAAGAAAACGAGCGTAGCCCGCGCGCCTGGTATGGTGGTGCCATCGGCATGGTCAATTTCAACGGCGACATGAACACGGGCCTGACTTTGCGCACGATCCGCATCAAGGACGGCATCGCGCAGGTTCGTGCAGGCGCTACCTTGCTGTATGATTCAGTTCCCGAGGAGGAGGAGGCGGAGACCGAACTCAAGGCGTCGGCGATGATTGCGGCGGTGCGGGACGCGCACAAGAGTAATGTCCTGCCCGAGGAACGCGCTGTCGCTCGAGTAGGAGAGGGGTTGTCAATTCTTCTCGTCGATCATGAGGATTCTTTCGTCCACACCTTGGCGAATTATTTTCGACAGACCGGTGCAAGCGTGACAACCGTGCGCACGCCGGTTGCAGAGGAGATATTTGACAGGATCAAGCCGGATCTGGTGGTTCTGTCACCTGGACCCGGGACGCCGGAAGATTTTGATTGCAAGGCGACGATCAAGAAAGCCCGCAAGCGTGAACTTCCTATCTTCGGCGTTTGCCTCGGTTTGCAGGCGCTTGCCGAGGCCTATGGCGGATCGCTGCGACAGCTGCATGTTCCGATGCACGGCAAACCCTCGCGCATTCGCATTACCAAGCAAGGCAAGATTTTCTCGGGCCTGCCCAAGGAAGTCACGGTGGGCCGCTATCACTCGATCTTCGCCGATCCGGTTCGCCTGCCGGACGAGTTCATCGTTACCGCAGAAACGGAGGACGGTGTCATCATGGCGTTCGAGCATAAAAGCGAACCGATTGCGGCGGTGCAATTTCATCCGGAATCGATCATGACACTCGGTCATAACGCTGGTATGCGGATGATCGAGAATGTCGTGGCGCACCTGCCGCGCCGGGCAAAGATACGAGCAGCATGACGGAAAACACCACAGTTCAGCGCATTGCGTTCTGGTCGATTTTCATCGGGATCACCGTGCTGGCGCTGAAATACGCTGCCTATTATGTGACCGGTTCTGTCGCACTTTATTCGGACGCGCTGGAATCGATCGTCAATGTGGTGGCTGCGATCGCCGCCTGGTGGGCGATCCGTGTCAGCTACAAGCCCGCCGATCAGAATCATCCCTTCGGGCACCATAAGGCCGAGTATTTCTCGGCGGTGCTTGAGGGGGTACTGATTGTCGTCGCTGCCTTGCTGATCCTACGCGAAGTTTGGGTCGCCTGGGAGACACCCCGGACGTTGGAACAGCCATGGCTTGGTCTTGCGATCAACGGCGGTGCATCGATCATCAACGCGTTCTGGGCTTCTTTGCTTATCAACCGCGGGCGCAAACACAAATCCCCAGCATTGCAGGCGGATGGAAAGCACATCATGACCGATGTGGTGACCTCCGTTGGTGTTTTTGCTGGTCTTGTTGGCGCCATCCTGACTGGTTGGACGGTCCTCGATCCGATACTTGCGGTGATCGTTGCGCTCAATATCCTTTGGCAGGGATGGAGTGTAGTCGGCAATTCCGTGCAAGGCCTGATGGATGTCGGCGTGGCGACGGAAGAGACGATGCGCATCCGCGATGTCATTTCGTCCAATGCCGGCGGTGCTCTAGAGGTTCATGATCTGAAGACACGCATCGCCGGGCGAGTAACCTTTATTGAATTTCATCTGGTGGTTGAGGCGAACATGAGCGTTGGCGATGCACACATCATTTGCGACCGTATCGAAAACGCATTGATGGCAGAGATCCCGGACGCCAGTGTGGTCATCCATGTTGAACCCGAAGACGAGGCGAAACTGCCTATCGGGACGGTGGCCGTTCCTTTCGCCTGAGAGACTGACCGTAAATTCGCCATGGCGGGCTGCAAATGGTGCTTTTCTGTGCTCCGATGCTCACGTACCCAAATGTACGCTGCGCTTCGGTGCTCGAAAATCACCATTTTCGTCACCCCATGACGAACTTTCAGTTCAGTCTCGGACGATGGTTCGATGCAGTCCTGCAACATTTTGTAACGGATTATTTCAGTCGGTCATGATTTCGTTACAATTCTGTTGACATAGAAGCGCTGCCGGGTGACATGTCTCCCAGCAATGCAATTCTCCGTATTCGATGCGACGCCGGGGGCGTACGTCTGGGGACCGTAAATTTTGGCGATACGCATCAGTTCCCTTTGAGGATCGAGCGGCCAAAGCGCATGGCAGCGCCGAGCGGATGACCGCGGCTGTTTACAATCTTAGTTAACCTTTAACTGCCAGGATTAACTTATGGGTAAACCTTATCTTTATGGACTATTAGCCGGGCTCTCGATGATCGTTGCCGCGTATCCGGCTAGCGCGCGCAATACTGCAGATTGCGACAAGCTGCAGTCCGGTAAAGCGGAAGTGTTGTTAAATACGATTGATCCACAGCCCGACGTCGATAAAAATAGCACCGGAGACGCCTGCCCGCAGAAGGGTCAGGCAAATTCGCAGACACCGGTAAAAGCGGTGCCGATTAGCCTCGGAGCAACAGGCAGTGGAACTATTGTGAAGAAAGCGACCAAGGGTGACATTCTCCCCCAGAGTGAAGGTGCGCTCCATGAGGATCTTACTTTCAAGTACCGAATCTACCGTCCGGAGGTTCAGAGCGGAGATACAATGGTTCTCCTGCATGGCTCAGGCCAGGACGAGACGAGCCTCGTTTCCTTTGCTTCCAAGATCGCACCGAATGCTCTTCTGCTCGCCGTGCGGGGGCGTGTAGTGCAGGATGGTTCGAACCGCTGGTATCGCCGGCTAACACCCATCAGTTTCGACCAGCAGGGTATTCGATCTGAAGCAAAGGCTTTTGCTGAGTTTCTGAAGCAGGTCACGCGGGAATACAAATTCGATCCCAATCGCACGACGTTTCTCGGGTATTCCAACGGCGCCAATTTGGTCAATGCCGTGATGATGCTCTACCCGGATTTGGTGAAACAGGCAGTACTCTTACGTTCTATGCCGGTCCTGACGGGGACAATCGAGGCTAATCTTGCCAATGCCCGCGTGTTGACCGTTTCCGGCGCTTCCGATCAGCTCTATGCACCCTATGCGCCTGCCCTTGAGGACTTGCTCCGCTCGCACGGTGCTCGCGTGGAAGCACGTTCGATCAAGTCCGATCATGGATTGGGCAAGGACGATGTGAGAGTCGTCAGTGAATGGCTGGCTGGTGGTGCGACGGCTGAGCTGAAGAAGAACTAGCATTCCTCTTGCATCCGGCCTGACAGTCGTTTAATTGTTCGGCCATGAAAACGCGCCCGACCTCAAAGTCATTTGCTCAGTCCGCTTCCGCGGGCGTGACCAATCGCGCATTTCTCCTTCCGCTTCTTCTTAACCTTACTGGCGATCGCCGGGCTCGTTAAGAGGAGCGTCCGGCGGTCGAATTAGCCGCCAGGCAATCGCTCCTTATTCCTTTACAAGATAACTGTAACACTTAAGAAGAGTGCCGAGATCGCGCCAGATTTGATGCGCATCGGCCGGAAACGAGAAACAAATGACCGACATGATCCAACGGAACATGGGCATGCCCTATGCGGCCAAGAAATACGAACCTTATCCCATGGTCGATCTGAAAGATCGCCAATGGCCTTCCAAACGTATCGAGAAGGCACCCATCTGGTGTTCCGTCGATTTGCGCGACGGTAACCAGGCACTGATCGATCCGATGGGGCACGACAGGAAAGTGCGCATGTTCGCGCTGCTGCTCGAGATGGGATTCAAGGAAATTGAGATCGGTTTTCCTTCAGCCTCGCAAACAGATTTCGACTTTGCGCGCTGGTGCGTGGAGGAGGGCAACGCTGGTATGGATGTTTCCCTGCAGGTGCTGGTGCAGTGCCGTCCGGAGTTGATTACCCGTACCTTCGAGTCGTTGGAAGGCGCGCATAAACCGATAGTACATTTCTACAACTCAACCAGTGAGTTGCAGCGGCGTGTCGTGTTCAACAAGGACGTTCACGGCATCAAGACGATTGCCACAGACGCCGCCAAAATGATCACGGATATGGCGGCAAGGGCAGGCGGAGGCTATCGTTTTGAATACTCTCCTGAAAGCTTTACGGGCACCGAACTCGAAGTCGCACTGGAAATCTGCAATGCGGTCACGGAAATCGTCAAGCCGACACCCGACAACAAGTTGATCATCAATTTGCCTTCGACGGTGGAGATGTCTACGCCAAACATTTATGCGGATCGCATCGAATGGATGTGCCGTCAGCTCGACAATCGCGAAAATCTGATCATCTCGCTGCATCCGCACAATGATCGTGGCACTGGCGTTGCAACCACCGAGCTCGGCCTGATGGCTGGTGCCGACCGCGTCGAAGGAACCTTGTTTGGCAATGGCGAGCGCACCGGCAATGTCGATATCGTTACCTTGGCTCTGAACATGTTTACGCAAGGCGTCGATCCCGAACTCGACTGCTCCGACATCAACCGGATGAAGGAGGTGTACGAGTATTCCAACCAGCTTGTTATCCCGGAGCGTCACCCCTACGTCGGCGAGTTAGTTTATACAGCCTTTTCCGGATCGCATCAGGACGCGATCAACAAGGGCATGAAAGCAATCAAACAAGCCAACAAGATGCTCTGGGAAGTGCCTTATTTGCCGATTGATCCACAAGATGTCGGGCGTAGCTACGAAGCAATCATCCGCATCAACTCACAGTCCGGTAAGGGCGGGATTGCCTATATTCTTCAAGCCGACTACGGCCTGAACTTGCCGCGCGGCATGCAAGTGGAGTTTCGCGAAGACATCCAGCAGATCACGGACGAGGAGGGCAAGGAAATGCCGTCCAAGCGAATCTACGATCGCTTCCAGGAACTCTATGTCGAACAGCCGGATGCGCGGTTGAAATTCGTCGACCACCACACCTATCCCGATACTGAGCGCAAGGGTGTGCGTGTGCTTTCTGCGGAGATCACCGATCATGGTGAAACGAAACGGATTGAGGGAAGGGGCACCGGCCCGGTCGATGGATTCATTGACGCTCTTTCGCACTATCTCGGCATTAAATTATCGGTTGTGAATTATTCGGAACACTCGCTCCAGCACGGTTCCGATGCAGCCGCGATCAGCTATATGGAAATAGAACATCCTGATGGTAAAATTTTTGGTGCGGGCATTAACAAGAACATTGTGACTGCCTCACTTGAGGGCATTGTCTCGGCGGCAAACCGGATAATCGCAAAGTGATGAAGGGCCCTTCGGGGCCTTTCATTTTATACGGGGGAACGAAAGTCATTCCGGACAAGTTTCTGATGCAATGGCCGCGACACATGGTTAATGATGTTCTAACCCTAGCTCGTGCCGGAAATGCTTATGAGTGAGATGCGAGAAAAGATCACCGCCGTTGATGACCGGCGAAAACTTGCCGACGCCGTTCGGGGTGCGCAAATTGCTGCTGCCGATCGCGGCGATGTCGTCGTCGATATGAAGGAGGCGGACCTCGCCAGGATCGAAATTCTTGCCCATGATTTGAAGCCGGTATTCGATGATGTGCCTGTGGACGATCTGCAATGGGATTTCGCAATTTCCAAAGGGCAGCAGCCGAGATTGTGGATCGATCCTACGTCGCACGTCATGATGGGCCGTGATCGGCGGACATATCGTTTTGTCCGGGACACGAGGCTTGGACGGATCGTGGTGGCGGAATCGCCCGACGTGCAGCCGATTTCAGATGCGGTTACCAATTATATCGCCGAGCGGATCGTCGAGCGTCAGCGCCTGATGGAGGGGGAGAGGATCAATCTTCGCTCCGCCGTCATTTATCAGGAAGATGAGAACTCTGGGCCAACTGAACATACATTGGTTCGGCCGCCCGTAGTTTCTTCCACCGCAACGCGTCGCTCCCGATCGGTTGTGAGAGAACTGATCACTGTATTGACCTGGTTCGCCATCGGCGGCCTGGCCGGTGCAGGTGCGCTCCTGGCATTTTTCTGGGATCGCTTATCGCCTTACTTTTAAGTCACACCGGGGCAAGTACAGCGCCGACTTGAAGGTCATGTTCGCGGATAGTCCGGATGCTCATCTGTTCGTCGACAATTCCGCGCTCAATCATATGACACGACCAGCCGATATTGGTTTTGGCAATGGAAAACAGATTGAACGCCGCGGGAGGCTTGTGATTTCCACCAAAACTCTGGCTTGCCGACGGGACGCATATCACTGGTATTTTCCAACTCGGACCTTCAATCTCGTAGCGTGTTGCCAAGTGCGTATGACCATGGAGAACCAATTCACCGCCATGTTCGCGAACTGTGCGCTGAAAAAGACCGATGCCAAGCAGGCGCTTGTAAGAAGGCGCGGCGCCGCGCACCGGCGGATGGTGGATCAAAATTACCCGAAACAGGCCGCGTTTACCTGTCTCATCGAGAAGTTCGCCCAGTTTTCGAGCTTGCCGCTCGCGAATATCGCCGGTCGCCATGAAGGGAGCGGTGGCGCGCGCTGAGGAAACGCCAATAAGCGCTACGTCGCCGCGAACGCGAAGATAGGGGAACTCCACAGGGCTGTTTGCCGCTGCCTGAGCGTCCCCTCGCATCCATGGTTGCCAAAAGCGGCGTGTCTTTTTCAGCGCGCCCGGTACGTACGCGTCATGATTGCCGGGAACAACCGAGATGTCAGTGGGATCTCCCAGTGTTTTAAGCCAGCGCTGTGCCGTCTCCAGTTCCTCATCTAGAGCCAAGTTCACGAGATCGCCGGTGACGGCGATATGATCCGGGGACTGTGCCTTCATATCGGCCACAAGAACATCCAGTGTACCGCTTGTCATCGAGCCCTTGCGGTTCGATCGCCAATTGATATAGCCAGTAATGCGCTTGGAGATCAGTTCACGCAAAGTCAGCGCGGGTAAAGGCGACAGATGTATGTCGGAGATATGAGCGAGGTGGAACATCAACTCAGCTTTATGAGAGTATTGGCGCGAAATCCAGTGATACAACCGTCGCACACCGGAGCAGTTCCGGCCAAGGTCAGGCAGAATGGTTGAAAAACGTTCAAAATGGCGTCATCGCCTGTTCCATACCTACTTTCTGCTTCGTCGACCCATGACCCTTGGTGCCCGCGGTGTTGTACTGGATGACAAGGAGAAATCGGTATTTCTCATTCGCCACACTTATGTTCCCGGCTGGCAATTTCCGGGCGGCGGGGTGGAAACGGGCCATACGGTTGAAGAGACGCTCAAGAAGGAACTGATGGAGGAAGGCAATATCGAGCTGACGGGCCGGCCGCAGCTTTTCGCCATCTATCACAATGCGCACGCGTCAAGACGCGATCACGTTGCGCTTTATGTTTGCCGCTCTTTCCGGCAGGTAACACCGTTCATCGCCAATCGCGAGATTGCCGAAGCGGGGTTTTTCAAACTCGGAGCCCTGCCACAGGATACTACACCGTCCACCCGGCGCCGGCTTGCCGAGATTTTAGACGGCGCAGACGTTCCGCTTGACTGGTAGCGATCAGAAACGGTCGCGATCGTGCGGGACTGTATAGTCGATTTTCGGTCCAACAGGAATGATACCGCTTGGATTGATTGTCTTGTGACTGCCGTAGTAGTGCGCCTTGATGTGTTTCAAGTTCACTGTCGGGGTGACGCCCTGCACCTGATACAGTTCGCGCGTGTAGTTCGACAGGTTCGGATAGTCGGCAATGCGCTGGCGATTGCATTTGAAATGACCCACATAGACGGGATCGAAGCGTAGCAAAGTGGTAAACAGGCGCCAGTCGGCTTCCGTCAGCCGATTGCCGACGAGATAACGCTGACGGGACAGCCGTTCCTCCACGTGGTCAAGCGCATTGAACAATTGCGCAAACGCCTCTTCATAAGCTTCTTGTGTCGTGGCAAAGCCTGCCCGATAAACGCCGTTGTTGATATTCGGATAGACCAGCGCGTTGATCTCATCGATCTCGCCGCGCAGTGTTTCGGGATAAAAATCGAGGGAGGCATCGCCGAAGTCGTTGAAAGCGGAATTGAGCATCCGAATGATCTCTGACGATTCATTGGAAACGATGGTCTTCTGCTGTTTGTCCCAGAGGACCGGCACGGTCACGCGGCCCGAATAATTGGGATCGGCGCGCGTGTAGATTTCGTGCAGGCGCTTATAGCCGAAGAGGTGGTCGGGTGTTGCGCCATCCTTTTCGTAGAATGTCCAGCCTTCCGCTCCCATGTAATGGTCGACGACTGACAACGAAATTACGTCCTGCAGTTGTTTGAGTGCACGGAAAATCAGCGTGCGGTGCGCCCAGGGACAAGCATAGGAAACATACAAATGATAGCGACCAGGTTCGGCCTTGAATCCGGCCTTGCCTGATGGTCCCGCGCTACCATCAGCAGTCACCCAATTGCGAAACTGTGACTCGGTCCGGATGAAACGGCCGCCAGTGTCCTTTGTATCGTACCACTGGTTGTGCCACACGCCATCAATCAATAAACCCATCTCATCTCCTGGAACCACGCCGCGCGCTGGTTGATTTCAGTATTCGGTTGTTCCTCACAGTTAAGCTCAATTCCTCTCGGTTCCATGACCAAACCGGTGAACAGAGTGTCACTTTTTGCCGGACAAACCGGATTTTCGGTTTACGGCCGTTTCTTTTGATGTTACGCGGACGGAAAAGGAGACTTTTGTGGCAGGAATTCTATTCATCCGACGATGATACCCGGACCGGCGCTTTCCAAGCGACGGAGAATTCCAGTATTGGCCAACAACCGAAAGGGTTCGAGGCGCGTATCCACTCCTTTCAAAAAGACACTCAGCATGCTGACCCAAGTCGTGACTTACGCCCCGGAGGACCCGGTGCATGACGCTGCCATTGAAGACATCAACAAGGAAGCTTTCGGACCGGGGCGGTTCGCTCGTGCCGCATACCGGATTCGTGAAGGTGGCCCGCACGATCGCGCGCTTTCCTTCGTCGCGTTGAACGGAGAGCACGTGGTAGCATCGGTCCGGCTAACGCCAATCCATATTGGCACGACTTCGGCTTTGCTTCTCGGCCCCTTGGCCGTACGTCCTGCATGGAAAAATCAGGGCATCG
Source organism: Phyllobacterium trifolii (assembly GCF_014192095.1). Lineage (GTDB taxonomy): Bacteria > Pseudomonadota > Alphaproteobacteria > Rhizobiales > Rhizobiaceae > Phyllobacterium > Phyllobacterium trifolii. Next base: position 127,554 of record NZ_JACHXN010000004.1, on the reverse strand, counting down.
GGGCTGCGCTGATGCGCACCAGTATGGAAGCGGCGCGCGTCGCTGGCCACCATCTGGTTATCCTTGTCGGCGATGAGCCTTACTATGCGCCTTTTGGCTTTCGCCAGATACCACGTCATCTGATCGAAATGCCCGCGCCCGTGGAACCGACCCGGTTTCTTGCCTGCGAACTCAAGCCGCGCGCCCTGGAGGACGTGCAGGGGCGGGTACGCCACCACGCTGCGTCAAGCCAAGATTAAGCGCTATTTGCCTTCGCGGTACCACATGCCGCCCAGCACCAGGATCATTGCCGCGAGCCCGAGGAAGCCTGAAAACAGCGGCAGGCGATTGACACTCTTGAGGATCGTTTCGTTGGTCGGGCGCAACCCGATCCAGTTGTCGCCACTCGCGCTCGCCATACCGCGCGATGCAACGATGTTTGGAACCTCGATTGCACTTTGGTCAGCGGCTGGCCGCAGCCGGCGGGTTCCGCCACCGGTTTCGCGTGCCAACGGGTCGAGCTTGGCGGTCGTGGAAACATTATCGCTGAATTCCGGTGCGTCGACCGGTCCGACATGGGCAAGCGTCGTCAGATCACCATTGGCCACCTGATAGAGGCCGATTTCATCGGTCGTCACTGAAGCTGTAAAGACTCCGGGCTCGGTTTCCGTCAGGGGAATGGACCTCGTCTTGCCCGATGGCGTGATGATGCTCGCAGGGTTGGCAGTCTTCTGCATGGTCTGCCGGCGGATCTCCAGATTGCGGCCGCTACCGGTTGCTGTCAGTGCTTCTTCTTCCAGTTCCGGCTCTTTCATAAGCCAGTGGGCGATGCGCCGGTAGAGCGCGGCATGCGGACCGCCGCCTTCGAAGCCGCGCGCCCAGAGCCAGCCCTGGTCGGAAAGGAACATGCCTACACGGCCTTCTCCAACATGATTGAGCACCAGCAATGGCTTATCGCCTGCATCCATGACCGTTGTGCCTTCGGGTTGATTGACGTCAATAACGCGGAACCAGCGGCTCCAGTGCGGGGGTTCCTGCGTGCTGCCCTCAAGGCCACGTGTTACCGGATGACGTTTCCCTTGGTCGCTCAGTCGGGGATAGAACGCTTTTTCTTCGATGTTCCCCGTCGGCGTCGCAGGCAGGACCGAGAGGAGCGGTGTATTGGCGATCGACATGTTGCCCGCGTATTCGGGACCAGCGGCGATGAGAAGTGCGCCACCCTTTTGGACGTAATCGTTGATGTAGTCATAATAGAGCAGCGGCAGCACATCGCGGTGCTGGTAGCGATCGAAAATGATAAGGTCAAACTGCTCGATCTTGTCGACGAAAAGTTCCCGGGTCGGGAAAGCGATCAGCGAAAGCTCGTTGATAGGGGTTGAATCCTGCTTCTCGGGCGGCCGCAAAATCGTGAAGTGCACAAGGTCGACAGATGCGTCGGATTTTAAGAGATTGCGCCACGTGCGCTCGCCATTGTGCGGTTCGCCGGAAACCAGCAGGACACGCAGATTTTCGCGAATGCCATCAACCATGGCAACTGCCCGGTTGTTCACCTCCGTGAGTTCGTTCGGAACGGCATCGACGACAATTTCGACAATGTTCACGCCTGCTCGCGGTAGCGTGACCTCCAGCGGCATTTCCTGACCGATAATAGCATCCTGATTGCTCACCTCGTCACCGTTCACGCGCACGCTAACACGCGCGCGGCCGCCTTGCGGCTCGCCCGACGCTGTCACCTTGTATGTCATTTCTTGCGGCTTGCCAGTCAAGCCGAAACGCGGTGCACGGACAAATTGGATACGGCGGTCGATCTCGCCGGGCGTGCCGGTGATTAGCCCATGCACCGGGGCATTGAAACCAAGACCGGCCATATTGGCCGGGATATCATGAATCTGGCCGTCCGTGATCATGATCGCGCCGCCGATACGAGCCGGCGGCACATCACGGAAAATGCCATTCAGCGCCTGGAACAAACGTGTTGAGGTTGCGTCATCATTTTCGGTTGCTTGACCAGTTTCAACCGTCCTGACCTCGAATTGGGGTAGCCGGCCGAGTTCTGCCTGAACCTGTTTCAAAGCTGCATCGGTATCTGCGGTGCGGTTGCCGATATCCTGACTCTGGCTGCGGTCAGCGACGACTGCAACGACGCTTTTCAGCGGCTCGCGTTCCTCATTCACGACAATCGGATTGAAGAGTGCCATGGCAAATGCTGCAACGGCCAACAGCCGGATCAGGCTGCCGCGTTGGCGAAAATAGATTCCGGCCAGCGTAAGAATGAACAGCGGTACCAGCAAAAGCGCGAGAAGCGTGTTTGAAACAAGCGGCTGGAAATCCAATGACAGATACATGACCTAATTCCCCAACCGCTGCAAAAGGTCAGGCACATGCACCTGATCGGATTTGTAATTTCCGGTCAGCATATACATGACAATGTTGATACCGGCGCGGTAGGCGTAAACGCGTTGCATCGGATCGTTGGGGATCGTCGGGTAGAGTGGAGATCCTTCGGCATTCGTCGCCCAGGCGCCTGCAAAATCATTGCCGGTTATCATGATGGGCGTGACACCGTCTCCTGCCCGCACAGGCCGGTCGGAGCGGGTCTCGGTCGAGAGTGAAGCCTGCACCCACAGGGGACTACCGCGATAGCGGCCAGGGAAATCCTGCAGAATGTAAAAGGATTTGGTCAACACGTGATCGCTCGGTACTGGCTCGAGCGGTGGTATGTTGAGGCCGGCAAGAATGTCACGCAACCTCTGATTGGCGGGCGTTGTCGAGTTGTCAAAATTGATCGCGGCCGCATCCTGATCGCGGGTGTCGAACAACACCGTTCCGCCCTGTTGCATATAGGCATCGATCTTGGCGATCGCCTCTGGCGCCGGCATTTTTGCCGCAGCATCAACAGGCCAATAGATCAAAGGATAGAAGGCGAGTTCATCAGTCGCAGGATTGACGCCGATTGGTTCACCAGGCTCGAGAGCTGTGCTGTCGGAGAGAGCTTTCGACAGGCCAAGCAGACCCGCCTTGCTGACATCGTCCACAGCACCATCACCAGTTATAACGTAGGCGAGATGCGTGGCATTGACGGCCTCGAGAATCGCTTGGTCACCGGGCTTGCTGTCGTTCTGCTGGGCAGACGCGGGAGTAGGGCCAAGGGCAAGTATGGCCGGTAACAGGAGGATGGCCAGCGATGCTGCCGCAGCCGTACGATAACGGCGACGCAGATGGCCGCCGAGCCAAAGTACGGCAATGGCATCCAGTGCCAGTAACAGTGCTGCAATTGCCAAGAGCGGTCCACGCAGTGGCAAGGATTCGTCCACGGCGTAGCGTGCTGTCGTTACCGGAAATGCTAGGTCGGGTCGAATCAGCGGCTTGATTTCGCCGTCAGGCTTGAAAAGGTTGAGGGCCGTCATGGCATCCTCAACGCCGTAGAAGCCAGGAGGATTATCGAAACTCACCTGTGGGCTAGCACCAGTCGCGATTAGGAGCGGTCTGGTGTCGCCGTTGGGTGGGACTAGCGAACCTTCGGCATTCAAAGTCAGATAGGGTGGAAGGACACGCGAGCCACTCGCGCCATTATCGTTCGCCAATGGTCCGGCCGCGTTGGACAATGAGACGAGACGGTGCAGCATATCTACAAAACTGCCGCTGATCGGCAGGTTTGACCATGTGGCTTCAGGTGTTACGTGGAACAGTACGAGCTGACCGCGCGCACGTGTCTCGCCGGTTACGAGCGGCGTACCATCTGCCAGATTGGCCCAGCTCTTGTCGTACAAGTCGGAAGATGGCTCCGCCAGAACCTGCCGCGTCACGGTCACATCTTGCGGAGTTGGCAAGCCGGCGAAGGGCCCGTTCTCCGGGAAGGCCGCAACAGGTTGCGATTCCTTCCATGATAACGTGCCGCCGAGGGACCGCTCGCCTTTACGCAAGGTAACGGGCAGCAATGGATCCTGGTCACTGTTACCTGCGAGGCGCGGTCCAGCAAAACGGATCAGCGTACCGCCCTTATTGACCCAATCTGAAAGTGTTTGCTCAGTCTCCGGCGGTAGTTTGCCGATATCCGCCATGATGAAAACCGAGGGCTTCTGTTCGAGGAGTTCGGGGACGGCGCGCACAAGTTCCGGGTTACGAGGGCGCAACAGATCGGCAAACGGTTCGAGCGCACGCGATATATAGTAAAGTGGCGAGAGCAGCGGCTGCGAAAGGTCTGCGTCAGAACCGGAAAGTAACGCAACGCGCCTTCGCTTGTTGTTGTCATCGATGAGGTAGGTGGCCCCTGCCTGCGCAGCGCCGTCAATCCGCAATGTGTGGAAGTCATTGCGCAATTCGTAAGGCGCGTTGATGACGGCTTCGCCTATGCTCTCGCCCGCCGTAAAGACCAAACCGGTTTCAGCAATACGCCGGCCCTTCTCATCAAATGCGCCTACGGTAATTCCGTTCTGCCCACGATCATTGCTTGGCCGTACCGCACGAACAGTCAGACCATTCGCGTTGTTGACGGCCTGACGAAGAGCGACCAGCGATGTTATCGATGGTTGGTACCAGATAATGGATGCGATACCTGAACCTTCGAGCGACTTGACTGCTTCCGCAGCCTGCGGCGTGTCGACACCATCGTTGAGATAGGCAAGCCTCGTGCCGGAAGCGTTCGCAATCGCCGTTTTTAACCGCGCAAACGCAGCCGGCCGGTCAACCGGGATTGGGCGCACGGCCATAGCCCGGAGCCGTTCTAGCGCGGCGTTGGCATCGAATGGTCCGATATCGGTATTGGCTTTTTCGGCCGTACCCAAAATGTAGATCAGCGCTCCGGAATTCTCCGCATCGGAAATCAGGCGCTCGGCTGTATCCTTGCGTGCACTCCATTCCTCGTTCGACGACCAGCCATTGTCGAGGACTATTGCAACCGGGTCCTTGCCTGTCAGCGTTTCAGCTCGGGGATTCCATACAGGTTCCGCCAGTGCGAGAATAACGAACGCCGCGAGCAACAGCCGCAGGAGCGTCAACCACCAAGGGCTTTTGTTGGGTGTCTCTTCCTTCTTCAGGAGTTGAGCAAGGATTTTCAGCGGGGGGAATATTTCCGTGACAGGACGGGGAGGGGTCACCCGCAAAAGCCACCAGATGACTGGAAGAACGATGAGTCCGGCAAGGATGGCAGGCGCACCAAAGGCCAAAGGGAGTGCATTCATGCGCCGTTCCCCTCGTAGCCAATATTGGCGGTCATGTTCATGTGAACCGACACGAGCGCGTCGGAGGCAAGGCGATCGGTACGATTGGTGGTGTAACTCCAGCCAATCCGCCGGCAAAAATCGCTGAGGACATCACGGCGCGCATAGAACAATCGGCGATAATCGTCGGCGTAATCCTCTGCACGCCCGAATGTTAGAGACGCGCCGGTTTCGGGATCAACGAATTCGGTGCGCCGCTTGTAGGGAAAATCCTCTTCGGCTGGATCATAGACCTCGATCAGGTGCGCACGGGCGCCAGCTTGAACGAGTTGTTGAAGAAGGGCCAGCGTATCTTCCACGGGCTCTAGGAAATCACTGACGAGAACTACATCGGAAAAGCGCCGCACTCTGCTCAGATCAGGCTTGGCAGGCAGGTTCGTCGTGTGGGCGAGTAGGGTTGCGAGGCGTTCCGCACCGTTTCGGGCGGATATAGGGTCCGCCACGCCAGGGAAGCCGATCCGCTCACCACTGCGTGATAAAAGTTCGTCCAGTGCCAGAACGAGGACCAGCGCGCGCGATTCTTTCGACACGTGGGCTTGTTCGGACTTGTAGAGCATGGAAGGCGAAGGATCGGCCCATAACCACACCGTATGAGCTGCTTCCCATTCCTGATCGCGGATATAAGTACGATCATCGCGGGCAGAGCGGCGCCAGTCGATACGGGAGATAGCCTCACCCTGAGCGTAGGGCCGAAATTGCCAGAAAGTTTCGCCAACGCCGCTTTTCCGCCGGCCATGCCAGCCGGTGTTGACGGTATTGAGAATACGACGCGCTTCGACGAGTAGGTCTGGTAGCAGAGCGGCACGCTGGCGGGCACGCGCAAGCGCATCCCCTGTGTCAGCCCGTGTTACCTGCGCGCCAATTGCTGCCATTAGAAAGCAACTTTTGTAAGGTTGCCAATAACATCGCGTACATTCATACCGTCGGCGCGCGCAGCAAATGTCAACGCCATCCGGTGCTGCAATACTGGTTCTGCAAGAGCCTTTACGTCGTCTACCGACGGAGCGAGCCGTCCATCATAGAGCGCGCGTGCCCGAGCGCAGAGCATCAGGGCCTGGCTAGCGCGAGGACCAGGGCCCCAGGAGATGAATTTTTTTGCAATGTCGTTGTCTGCGCCCGGACGAGCAGAACGGACGAGCTTGAGAATGGCATCGACCACACCTTCCGGTACCGGCATCCGGCGGATAAGGTGCTGCATGTCGCGCAGGCGCTCCGCATCGATTGTCTTTTCCGCTCTAACATCTGAAATACCGGTGGTCTCCAGAAGCACCCTGCGTTCTGCCTCGAGTTCCGGGTAGAGAATATCGATCTGCATCAAAAACCGATCGAGCTGCGCCTCCGGTAGCGGATAGGTCCCTTCCTGTTCAAGTGGGTTCTGCGTTGCCAATACATGAAACGGTTGTGGCAAATCGTGCCGCTCGCCTGCAATCGTAACGTGGTACTCCTGCATGGCCTGCAAGAGCGCCGACTGTGTCCGAGGTGAGGCGCGATTTATTTCGTCCGCCATGAGCAATTGAGCGAAAATAGGGCCTCTGACATAGCGAAAATAACGTTTGCCATTGTCATCCTGTTCCATGACTTCAGAGCCCAGGATATCTGAAGGCATAAGGTCCGGCGTGAATTGAATGCGGCGGTCGTCAAGACCGAGAACAGTCCCCAGTGTTTCCACCAGCTTTGTTTTGGCAAGGCCAGGGACGCCGACAAGAAGTGCATGTCCGCCTGCCAGCAGCGCCACCAAGGTTCGTTCGATGACACTCTCCTGTCCAAAGATGACAGTGCCGATGCCCGTCTTTATCCGTGAGATGTCTGCCAGCGCTTTCTCAGCCTCGGCAATCATTGCCTTGGGATCGGATGGTACCTCAGGTTTAATCATGGTCATGGGTCACCTCACCGCTGGTATCTGCACAGAGTCTCTCTTAAATGACTCTAGCGTAAAACGACTCTAAGTCACTATGACATGCTGACAAGCGGTCCAACGTTGACTATTTCGTGACGTATATGGAAAAAAGGCAGGCCATGGCAGGATCAGAGGACACTCTACGGGATACAGCAGGGCTCGAAGCGCTGATCTCGCGTGCCGCTGCACCGGGCAGGGGCCTGCCACCTGTCGACAAATGGAATCCCGATTTTTGCGGTGATCTCGATATGGAGATCAAGGCCGATGGTACCTGGTTCTATATGGGCACTCCAATTGGTCGACAGCCGCTTGTGCGTCTTTTCTCCACGGTCCTGCGCAAGGACGCCGACGGACGGACCTATCTCGTGACACCAGTCGAAAAGGTGGGGATCCGCGTCGAGGATGCACCTTTTCTGGCGGTTGAACTTGATGTGGCAGGCGAAGGGGATGCGCGGGTCATGACGCTACGCACAAATGTTGGTGATATCGTCGAGGTAAGCGCCGGCAATCCGTTGCGGTTTGTTATCGATAAAGTCAACGGTGGACTAAAGCCTTACCTCTTGGTGCGAGGCCGTCTCGAAGCGCTTCTGGCGCGGCCGGTGATGTATGAGCTGGTCAGCTATGGAGAGGAAGTCATCATCGACGGAAAGCCTATGTTCGCGGTACGATCAAAGGGAAGTGTGTTCCCAATCATGCCGTCGGGTGAACTGGAAAAGCTGAGCCGATGAGTCTGACCAAATCGCTGCATGAGGGTTTTTCCGCCCGGGCATTCTCACAACGTGTGGCGCTGAAGGGCAATGAGACCTTGGATCAGGATCACGGCGATCATTTGCTCAATCCTGAACTCGATGCGCTTATCGCAGCAAATCCCCTGCGCGACGCCGCTGTCCTCGTGCCAATTGTGGATCGTGGCGATGAGGCAAGCGTGCTCCTCACCCTGCGCAACGCCAATATGCGCAAGCATTCGGGGCAGGTAGCTTTTCCAGGTGGTGCGATTGATCCGGAAGACGATTACGAGCCGGAGAAAGCAGCGCTACGTGAGGCGCATGAGGAAATCGGGCTTGAGGGTCGCCATGTGGAGGTCATCGGGCGGCTGCCTCGATACTTGACCACGACCGGCTATTCGATCACGCCGGTACTAGGGCTGGTCCATCCACCATTTGAACTCACACCGAACCCCGCTGAAGTCGCCGACGTGTTCGAGGTGCCTTTGTCTTTCCTGATGGATCCCGGCAATCATCGTCGCGAAAGTCGGATATGGCAGGAGAAGGAACGGTTCTACTATACGATGCCATTCGGTGACCGCTTCATATGGGGCGTAACTGCGGGCATCATCCGGACACTCTATGAGAGGCTCTATTCTTGAGTGCGACTGTTTCCATTGCCGACAATGCTTCGTGGCTTAAAGACGAGTCCTTGCAAAGGCTGCTCGCCGTACTTGCTACCGATGGTGAGGGGGCGCGTGTTGTCGGCGGTGCGGTAAGGAATACGCTTCTGGGTCAAAAGATCAGCGATATTGATATCGCAACGACCTGCTTGCCGGAGGAGACTTTGCGGCGTGCGATTGGGGCCGGATTCAAGGCTGTTCCGACCGGCATAGACCATGGCACGATCACGGTCATTGCGCATGGCAGACCGTTCGAAGTGACGACTTTGCGCGCTGATATCGAGACAGATGGACGGCATGCTGAAGTTGCCTATGGCCGCGATTGGCAGGTGGATGCAAACCGGCGCGACTTCACCATGAATGCCTTATATGTTGAGGCGGATGGCACCATCGTCGATCTCGTTGGTGGGCTTGCGGATGTTGAAACCCGCACGCTGCGCTTCATCGGCGATCCGGAGCAGCGTATCCGCGAGGACTATCTGCGTATATTACGGTTTTTCCGGTTTTTTGCATGGTATGGGAAGGGCAGACCTGAAAGCGAAGGGCTGAAGGCTTGCGCCCGTCTGAAAGATGGACTGACACGGCTCTCGGCTGAGCGCATCTGGTCGGAGCTCAAGAGATTGCTGAGTGCGCCGGATCCCTCGCGTGCGTTGTTATGGATGCGGCAAGCCGGCGTCCTGACGGCAGTTTTGCCCGAAAGCGAGAAGTGGGGCATCGACACGATCCACTCCTTGGTAAAGACCGAACAGGACCTTCATTGGGAGGTCGATTCACTTTTGCGTCTGGCAAGCATGATACCCCCGCAAAGCGGCCGCATCGCCGAAATGGCGTCGCGGCTGAAACTTTCCAACAATGAGCGAGCACGGTTGGAGACTTGGGCTGAAACGGCAATGCCGCAACCGGAAATTTCCGAAAGCGGATTTGCGAAACAACTTTATCGCAGTGATCAGCAAGGCATGCGTGATCGACTCAGTCTGGCCCTGGTTTCTGCACGTGCCGAGGCGATCAATGATAACGCCGCGATGATGAGAGCCGGGCATCTATCCAAATTGCTCGAATATCTCGATAGCTACGAGCGGCCGAAGTTTCCCGTATGCGGCGGCGATCTGCTCGCTGCGGGTCTCGAAAAAGGACCAGAAATCGGCAAGGTACAGCGCGCGCTAGAGGATGACTGGATTAATTCGGGCTTTACCCTCGAGCGCGATACATTGCTTGCCAAAATTCCTGAATATGCAGGAAAAGCTTGATCAGGCTGCCTGGCCTTTAGACGGCTGGATATTCGCTTTGATCGTTTCAAGCATTGATTCACGGATAACCGTTTCACCATGCGTTTCACGCAGATGCTCAGCAGCGCGGCGAATAATTTCAGCTTCGGTGTCGTGACGTGTATGCCACTGGCAACCGGGAACAATGCAATGAAGTTCTTTCATGCTTTCTCTCCCTGTTGTAGGACGCAAGAATACGTGCTCTGTCCCATAGGAGCGCGGCTGCTTTTGCCGCACAGCGGTTAGCATAACGCATGAAGCGGTGGATTGATCCCTTAAATATCTATCTCACGGCCATTTGACCGTAGGTGGCATCGAAGAGAGAATTGAATCGACGTTCCCGCCGGTCTTCAAGCCGAAGATCGTGCCTCGATCATAGAGCAGATTGAATTCGACATAGCGGCCACGGCGGACAAGTTGTTCCTGACGATCGGCATCCGTCCAGTCATGATTGAAATTCTGCCGCACGAGATAGGGGTAAACTACGGAAAAGGCGCGGCCTACGTCGCGCGTGAAATTGAAATCGGCCGTATAGCCGCCATTTTCTTCGGAGGAGTGTAGCCAGTCATAGAAAATACCACCGGTTCCGCGCGGCTCCTTGCGATGAGGAAGATAAAAGTACTCGTCGCACCATGTCTTGAACTTCTCATGATCGGCGACGGCTGAATGCTTGTCGCAAACGAATTTCATCGCTTTGTGGAACGCCAGTGTATCCGGATCGTCCTGCGTTCGCTTGCGATCAAGAACCGGCGTGAGATCAGCACCACCGCCGAACCATTGCCTCGTCGTTACAACCATGCGCGTGTTCATATGTACAGCAGGGACAAACGGACTTTGAGGATGTGCGATCAATGAGATTCCCGATGCCCAAAAACGGGGATCTTCGTCCGCTCCGGGTATCTGCTTGCGAAACTCCTGCGAAAATTCGCCATGGACCGTTGATGTGTGGACGCCGACCTTTTCGAAGACGCGGCCGTGCATGACCGACATAACGCCACCGCCGCCCTTGCCATCATCGCGTTGCCATGGGGTCTGCTTGAAGCGACCCGGCGTGCGGTCCGAGAGCGGTCCGTCCAGCTCGTCCTCCAACTGCTCGAAACTCGCGCAAATCTTGTCGCGCAATTCCATAAACCAAGCGGTAGCCTCAGCTTTCTTTTCATCGAGCGCTTCGGGAAGTACGGCGGGGATATCTGGACGGTCCATGGCAAAGAATCCTTTTTCGCCTGGACATTATCACATCCACTTGAAGCCAAAAGGAAGTTGCTGCCGTTCATTCAGCCTATCCATAAAAAAATGACTCGTTTTCCGGCTTTGCTGCACCTACTCTTATTATTGTAGGGTTCAGTGAGGGATACGAGATGGTCTCCAAAGCGCCCCGATCGCAATATCCAAAACCGCCGCTTGACGGTTTGCGAAAGAGACTGAAGGAAAGCCGCGAAGCTCCCAGCCAGCAACGCGGTGCATTTGTTCGCGAGAGCTTTAAACTGCCGCGTCTGGCGGCGCGCGAAAAGGCACGCGAATGGTTCGAGCAATATCCGAAAGCCGCTTACTGGACTGAAATTGAGAGCTGGTATGAACGTCCTGGCGACATCATCGAATTCACGATGCGCCGCTTGCCGAACGCGGATTGAAAATGCGAAAAATCCTCGATTCAACAATAAAATTGATGTTCTTTTTCAAATATTTGATTGTTTCGGCCGAAAACGACTCCAATTTTTGAAAATTCTTCAGATTTTCTTCCATTTATGCGGAATTTCGAGTGATCGCAGCTGACAGCCATTTCCAAAGACAGTAGAACTCTGCCAGCACCGGAGAACGTTCCGGACGCATAAGAAAATCCAAGGAGGAAATAATGCGCTTATCGTTGATCTCTGGCGTGGCGTTGGCAGCCGTTATGGCGATGACGTCGTTTGCCAAAGCCGACATCGTCGTCGGAATTATCGCACCTGTGACCGGCCCCGTCGCGGCTTATGGCTTGCAGGTAAAGAATGGCGTCGAGAGTGCTGCCGAAGCCATCAACGCGGCGGGCGGCATCAAGGGCGAAAAGATTGTAACGAAGATCTTCGACGATGCGGGCGAACCCAAGCAGGGTGTATCGGTTGCCAACCAGGTCGTTGGTGAGGGCATCAAGTTCGTCGTGGGTCCGGTGACGTCCGGCGTCGCCATGCCTGTATCGGATGTTCTGGCCGAAAACGGTATCGTCATGGTCACGCCTACGGCCACCACTCCCGATCTCACGACACGCGGTCTCGAAACTGTGTTTCGCACCTGCGGCCGTGATGACCAGCAGGCTGATGTTGCCGGCAAGTACATGCTCGACAAGTTCAAGGACAAGCGCATCGCTATCGTCTACGACAAAACGCCGTATGGTACTGGTATTGCCAACGGTCTGAAGGCTGTACTTAACAAGGGCGGTGTTACCGAAGTCGTCTTCGAAGGTATCAATGCCGGCGAAAAGGACTACAGCGCACTTATCACCCGCATCAAGTCTGAAAAAGCTGACGTGATCTACTTCGGCGGTTATCATGCCGAGGGTGGTCTTATCGCCCGCCAGTTGAACGATCAGGGAATCAAGGCCCAGATCATCGGTCCCGATGGCTTGTCGAACACCGAATATTGGGCAATTGGCGGCGACGCAGCAGAGGGTACACTGTTCACCAACAGTGCCGATCCGACCAAGAATCCTGCCGCGGCAAAGGTTGTGGAAGCACTTCAGGCCAAAAACATTCCGGCTGAAGCATTCACACTCAACGCTTATGCCGCATTGCAAGTGATCGCCGGAGGTATTGAAAAGGCTGGCTCTGCTGAACCATCCGAGGTTGCGGCAAAGATCAAGTCGGGCGACGCATTCCCCACGGTAGCAGGTGATCTCAGCTATTCCAGCACGGGAGATCTGAACACGCCTGCGTTCGTCTTCTACAAGTGGGAAGGCGGCAAGGCGACCCAAATCGACTGACCAGAACTGTCGACTGCTAATTCGCCGGCCGAGTTGGCCGGCGGAGATTAGCGAAAGAACGAAAACTGTCGTTGCGCTTCAGCGGTTGCGATAGCTGCGGAGAGCGCCAGATTGAGCGAACGGGCGCCAGACACCATTGGAATGATGAGTCTGGCGTCGGCAGCCTGATGAACTTCATCGGGAACACCGGCAGATTCGCGGCCGAACATCAAAATGTCACCGGGTGCGAACTTGAAGCGAGTATAGGGCTCAGCCGCCTTGGTGGAGAAAAGCAGAACCCGGCGTTTTTCCCGAAGCCGCCATTCCTGAAACTGTGTCCAATTGGGATGACGTGTCAGGGCGGCTTGTTCGAGGTAATCCATTCCGGCGCGTTTCAGCGCGCGATCGGAAATATCGAATCCGGCAGGCTCGATGATATCAACGCCGACGCCAAAACACGCTGCCATGCGCAGAATGGTTCCAGCATTGCCAGGAATATCTGGCTGGTAGAGTGCAATGCGTAAGTCGGTATATGGTTCGGTCAACGAGATGCCTTCCATGAGTCGGCGTGGAGTGACGATGAATGAGGTTTAACAATGTTTCGCTGGTTTGAAGAGAGGCTCGAACCATTTCCGACGGCTGAACCCGCTGAGCCGCCGAAATCGCTCGTCGCGTTTTGCCTGCATTATACCCAAGGCGCTTGGCCATGGATTGCCGTTATGGCTGTTTGCACAGCGCTGATCGCTGTACTCGAAGTGTCCATGTTCGCCTTCATGGGCAATATCGTCGACTGGCTGTCCAATCATTCGCGCGAAACCTTCCTTTCCGATGAAGGGTGGAAGCTGGCGCTGATTGCCGGTGTCGTGTTGATTGTCATGCCCGGCATCGTACTCGTGGATTCGCTCATCATCCATCAGACCTTGCTTGGCAACTATCCCATGCGCATCCGCTGGATGGTGCATCGCTATCTCATTCGCCAATCGATGACCTTCTTCCAGGACGAGTTTGCCGGGCGGGTTTCCACCAAGCTTATGCAGACCTCGCTTGCCGTGCGCGAAACGGTTATGAAGCTTCTTGACGTGCTAAACTATGTCATCGTCTATTTCACCGGAACATTGATCATCGCGGCAGCGGCGGATTTGCGGCTCATGCTGCCTTTCCTTGTCTGGCTCGCTATCTATATCGGACTGCTTCGCTATTTCATTCCGAAAATCCGAGTCATTTCCGAGCGACAGGCTGATGCACGTTCGACGATGACCGGACGGATCGTCGACAGCTACACGAATATCGCCACGGTCAAGCTCTTCTCACATTCGAAACGCGAAGAGAGTTATGCGCGCGAAGGATTGGAGAACTTTTTGAACACGGTCCACGGGCAGATGCGGCTGGTGACCAGTTTTCACTTCTCGCTCTATGCGATGAATTGCCTGCTGCTTTTCTCGGTAGGCGCAATTGCCATCTGGCTGTGGCTTGGATCGGCGATCTCCGTAGGTGCTGTAGCGGTGGGCATTGGCCTTGTGCTCCGCCTTAATGGCATGTCGCAGTGGATCATGTGGGAAATGTCAGCGCTGTTCGAAAATATCGGCACCGTCGAAGACGGCATCACGTCCATTTCCCTGCCGCGACTTGTACCCGATGTCCCCAACGCGCCGGAGCTCGAAGTCACTGCAGGGGCGATCAGCTTCGATTCGATCGGCTTTCACTACGGAAAAGGCGCAGGCATTATAGATCGTCTATCTCTGGATATACGTCCAGGCGAAAAGATCGGCCTTGTTGGACGATCCGGAGCCGGCAAATCGACACTAGTCAATTTGCTGTTGCGATTTTACGATCTCGAAAGCGGCCGGATACTTATCGATGGTCAAGATATATCCAAGGTCTCGCAAGACTCCTTACGTGCACAAATCGGGATGGTGACGCAGGACACATCGCTTTTGCATCGCTCGGTTCGGGATAACGTGCTTTACGGTCGTCCCGATGCGTCGGAAGAGATGATGCTTCAAGCTGTGAGAAATGCCCAGGCCGATAGCTTCATCGAAGACCTATCGGACCCCAAAGGCCGGCGCGGTTTCGACGCCCATGTCGGCGAGCGTGGGGTCAAGCTGTCTGGCGGGCAACGCCAGCGTATCGCAATTGCACGTGTCATGCTGAAGGATGCTCCTATTCTCATCATGGACGAGGCAACCTCGGCGCTCGATTCAGAGGTCGAAGCAGCGATACAGGACAACCTCTATCGTTTGATGCAGGGGAAGACCGTTATTGCCATCGCGCACCGGCTGTCGACCATTGCGGCGCTCGACCGGCTTATCCTCTTGGACAAGGGACAAATTGTCGAAAGCGGCAGTCATGAACAGTTGATTGCGGCCGACGGTATCTATGCCGGATTGTGGGCACGTCAGTCAGGCGGTTTCCTTGGTCTCGACGATCAGGAAGCTGCAGAATAACACCAACGACGACAAATTAGCCCAAGGCGATCTCGCCATAGCTGGCGGCATTTGCGGTGGGCTTGGATGAGGCAATCAGGAGTTTTTATAGGGTGCGAACAAGATCAAGGTCTATCCCTGCGACATCCTGCCCTTGTGACGCTGTCTCACTGGACAAGCTCAAGCGACATGCTTAGAAACCACGCCATATGTTGGGGATTCCTCATGGCTCAGCTCTTGGGCCAGTCTTCTATTGTGCTGACAATGTGGACTCTCCCGCTGCGTTGTTATTCGGAAAGGAACAGGCCCCGTGAGCGCACACGATACGACCGAGCCGACACGGCGTGACTTCCTCTATATTGCGACAGGTATGGCCGGTGTGGTCGGTGCGGGGGCTTTTGCTTGGCCCTTTATTGACCAGATGCGACCGGACGCGTCGACGTTGGCAGTCTCGTCGATCGAAGTTGATGTTTCTGCTGTTCAGCCAGGCATGTCCCTGACGGTCAAATGGCGCGGCAAGCCGGTTTTCATCCGTAACAGGACGCCGAAAGAAATCGAAGACGCCAAGAATGTCCAATTGAGCCAACTGAAGGATCCGGTTGCGCGCAATGCCAATCTGCCAAGCGATGCCCAGGCGACTGACACGGATCGCGCCGCGGCAAAGGACAAGGAAAATTGGCTGGTCATGATCGGTGTTTGCACTCATCTCGGCTGCATTCCTCTTGGTCAGCAGGGCGAGTTCGGCGGCTGGTTTTGCCCCTGCCATGGTTCGGTGTACGACACTGCCGGGCGCATTCGTTCAGGTCCTGCACCGGAAAATCTACCTATCCCGCCACTTACTTTCACTTCCGACACCGTCATCAAGATCGGCTAAGGTTCCACGGGGAGACACGACATGAGCGGTGGACATTCATCCTATACGCCGAGCACTGGCATCGAAAAATGGATCGACGCGCGACTACCATTGCCGCGTTTGGTCTATGATTCTTTCGTCGCCTATCCGGTGCCACGCAATCTGAACTACGCCTATGCGTTTGGCGGCATACTGGCGATCATGCTGGTTTCGCAAATCTTGACCGGTGTTGTTCTGGCAATGCATTACGCTGCCGACACAGGCCTCGCCTTCAACTCCGTTGAAAAGATCATGCGCGACGTCAATTCCGGCTGGATGCTGCGCTATCTGCACTCGAACGGCGCATCGATGTTCTTCCTCGCCGTCTACGTGCATATATTCCGCGGGCTTTACTATGGCTCCTACAAGGCGCCGCGCGAGCTTCTGTGGATTCTCGGCGTAATCATTCTTCTCTTGATGATGGCGACCGCCTTCATGGGATACGTGTTGCCATGGGGACAGATGTCCTTCTGGGGTGCTACCGTCATTACAGGCTTCTTTACGGCATTCCCCATCATTGGCGACCCGATCCAGCAGTTGTTGCTCGGTGGTTTTGCCGTCGATAATCCTACGCTTAATCGTTTCTTCTCACTGCACTATCTATTGCCGTTCATGATTGCAGGCGTCGTTGTCCTGCACGTTTGGGCATTGCATGTTGCCGGACAAACGAATCCGACCGGCATCGAAGTCAAATCGAAGACAGATACTGTTGCCTTTACCCCTTATGCGACGGTCAAGGATGCATTCGGACTGGTGTTGTTCCTTATCCTCTTCGCGTATTTCGTCTTCTATCTGCCGAATTTTATGGGCCACCCGGACAATTACATTCAGGCAGACTCGTTGAAGACACCGGCCCATATCGTTCCGGAATGGTACTTCCTGCCATTCTACGCAATGCTGCGGGCCATCACCTTTAACATTGGGCCGATCAATTCCAAGCTCGGTGGCGTTCTGACAATGTTCGGCTCGATTGCCATTCTGTTTATTGTACCTTGGCTCGACACATCGAAGGTCCGTTCGGCTGTCTACCGGCCCTGGTACAAGCTCTTCTTTTGGCTCTTCGTTGCCAACGCAATCATGCTTGGCTGGCTTGGATCGCGTCCGGCTGAGGGCTTGTACACACTGTTTTCGCAGTTCGGAACGGCTTATTACTTCGGCTTCTTCATCGTTATCATGCCCTTGCTTGGTCTGATCGAGACGCCACGCCGATTGCCGAATTCGATCACCGAAGCTGTGCTTGCGAAAACCAAGAGTGGCGGCCAGCCGGCTGGTGTCGCTGCCGCTCCGGAAACCAGGGCTTGAGAATCGTGAAGGGCTCAAACATGAAAAAAATCCTCCTCGGTCTCGCAGCTGCCGGTCTTGGTACCATGCTTGCATTCGGTACCGCCAATGCCGCCGAAGAAGCCCACAATGCTGCTGAGCCAACGCACTTTCCGATCAAGGAGCCAGCCGAGGTAAACTGGTCCTTCGCTGGTCCGTTCGGTCACTATGACAAGCAGCAGCTGCAGCGCGGTCTGAAAATCTACAAGGAAGTGTGTTCAGCTTGCCATTCCATGCACCTGGTTGCATTCCGCTCGCTAGAAGAACTGGGCTATACGGAAGCACAGGTAAAGGCGTTCGCCGCAGAGTACGAAGTGCAGGATGGCCCTAATGCTGAAGGTGAGATGTTCACCCGCAAGGCATTGCCCTCCGACTACTTCCCGTCGCCTTTTCCTAATGCTCAGGCTGCAGCTGCCGCCAATAATGGTGCTGCACCACCCGATTTCTCACTGATTGCCAAGGCGCGTGCGGTGGAACGCGGCTTCCCTCGCTTCGTATTCGATATCGCCACACAGTATCAGGAAGGCGGTCCGGATTATATCCATGCGCTGCTTACCGGGTTTGGCGAGACGCCGCCGGAGGGTATGCAAATCCCGGAAGGCACGCACTACAACCCATACTTCATTTCCGCAAAGTCGCTTGCAATGGCGCCGCCGCTGCAGGACGGCCAGGTGACTTACGATGACGGTTCGCCGCAGACTCTGTCTCAGTACTCGCAGGATATTTCCGCGTTCCTAATGTGGGCTGCAGAACCGCATCTTGAAGAGCGCAAGAAGACCGGTTTCCGCGTCATGGTCTTTCTCGTTCTCTTCGCCGGTCTGGTCTATGTAGCCAAACGCAGGATTTGGGCCGACGTTGAACATTGAGCGATGAAGACAATGGATTCTGAAAGGGCGCGCTGCGCCCTTTTCTTTTGAGTGCAGGGCGGTAGATTGTCTGCACGCTGCGGACAGCACGAGGAATACACGATGGATTCACCACTGAAGCAGACGCTGGTCGAGGCCATCCGCAGCATTCCTGACTATCCTAAGCCAGGGGTGATGTTCCGCGATATCACCACATTGCTTGGCAATGCGCGTGCCTTCCGGCGAGCTGTGGATGAACTCGTCCATCCCTATGCGGGTGGCAAGGTCGATCAGGTGGCTGGCATTGAGGCGCGAGGCTTCATTGTCGGCGGCGCCATGGCACACCAGCTTTCTTCCGGCTTCGTGCCGATTCGTAAAAAGGGTAAGCTGCCGCACGACACCGTACGTATCGCCTATAGCCTCGAATATGGCGTCGACGAGATGGAGATGCATCGCGACGCGATCGTGCCGGGTGATAAGGTCATATTGGTTGATGATCTGATTGCCACCGGCGGTACTGCTGAGGCCGCTGTGAAACTATTGCAGCAAATGGGCGCTGATATTGTCAGCGCTTGTTTCATTATCGATTTGCCGGATCTCGGGGGGCGCAGGAAGCTCGAAGCGCTTGGCGTCAATGTCCGGACGTTGATCGCTTTCGAAGGGCACTAGAGCTATTCAGGCAGGGCTATGAGCGCAGCGCTGTCGAATTCGAGTACTTTATCGCCCGCCTGGTTGTAGGCGGCTGACGACATCTGCATCATCGACCAGCCTGGACGCGATTTCAGGGCGCGAATATTGTTGATTGTTCGTGTGAAGCGGATTGTATCGCCAGCATAGACAGGCTTCAGCCATTTAAGGTTTTCAAAGCCGGGCGAGGGGCCAAATTGTGGAGGCTGTTCGCCGCGCGCGATTGCAGATTTAACCTCGTTCCTGATGTCCTCGACGTTCAACCGCATCCAAACGGCGGTAGTATGCCAACCAGAAGCGCAGAGCCCGCCAAAGTTGCTTTTCTTGGCGGCTTCCGGATCAACGTGGAAACGCTGGGGATCATACTTGGTCGCGAATGCAATGATTTCGCCCGCCTCGAATGTATGTGTTCCAAGGTCGCGCTCGACGCCTGCCAACTGTTCCATCCTGTTCATTTGGCTGGCTCCCTTAGCGAGAACATTGCGGTATGTTCGAGCTCGCAAACAACCAGACCATCCTGGTTGAAGACCGAATGATGCAGCTTGACGAAGCCTAAAGAGGGCTTCGAATTCGATACGCGCCGGTCGAGAATGGTAGTCTTTCCAGTGAGTGTGTCGCCAGCAAGAACCGGCTGCGTCCACTTTACATAGTCAATTCCTGGAGCGCCCTGGGATGTGGAATCGAGAAGGTATGCGTCGCACAGCATGCGCATGAACATCGAGACGGTATGCCAGCCGGACGCAGCCAAGCCCCCCAGGATACTCGCCTTGCCCGCCGCCTCATCGAGATGAAAAGGTTGCGGGTCGAACTGGCTGGCGAAGTCGATAATTTCCTCTGCCGTTACGATTTTCGATCCGAGTGGCCATTCGCTGCCAATCGTGAAATCCTCATAGGCGTATCGGGGAGAGTATTCGCTCATCTTCTGCCTGAAGTTTACGTATTGAACCTGAACAGCATAATGTCGCCGTCTTGCACGATATATTCCTTGCCTTCATCGCGCGCCTTGCCGGCTTCCTTTGCCGGCACCTCGCCCCCAAGGGATACGAAATCATTATAGGCGATCGTCTGGGCCCGAATGAAGCCCCGTTCGAAATCCGTATGGATGACACCGGCCGCCTGCGGTGCTTTCGAGCCGCGGTGAACCGTCCATGCGCGGGCTTCCTTCGGCCCAACCGTGAAATAGGTGATGAGGTGTAGGAGTTTGTATCCGGCCTGTATGAGACGGTCGAGGCCGGGCTCGTCAAGGTTCATGGCGTCCAGATATTCCTTCGCTTCCTCTTCCGGCAATTGCGCCACTTCTGCTTCTATGGCAGCAGAAATAGTAACCGTTTCAGCGCCTTGGCCCGTCGCCATCTCCTCAACGGCTTCCGTATATTCATTGCCTGTGGCTGCATCTTCTTCGCCAACATTGCAGACATAAAGCACTGGTTTTGATGTCAGGAGGTTCAATCCTTGGAGAATAACCAAATCTTCTGAGGCAATACCGTTCAACATAAAGCGAACCGGCTGCCCTTCCTGCAAGAGCGCCAGCGCCTGCTCCATGACGGGCAGAACGGTCAGTGCCTCCTTGTCCTTGCTGCTCGCTCGCTTGCGGAACTGAACGATACGACGCTCGAGGCTTTCGAGATCCGAAAGCATCAGCTCTGTTTCGACCGTCTCGGCATCGGACACGGGGTCAATCCGTCCCTCAACATGCGTGATATCGTCGTCCTCGAAACAGCGCAGTACATGGACGATTGCGTCGACTTCGCGAATATTGGCCAAGAACTGGTTGCCGAGGCCTTCGCCCTTCGACGCACCACGCACGAGGCCGGCGATGTCAACGAAGCTGATACGCGTCGGCACGATATTTGCCGATTTACCGATCTTGGCGATTGCCTGCAGGCGCGGATCGGGTACTGCAACTTCGCCCGTATTGGGCTCGATCGTGCAGAACGGATAGTTCGCAGCCTGGGCAGCTGCTGTTTTGGTCAGCGCGTTGAAAAGCGTCGACTTGCCGACATTGGGCAGACCAACGATGCCGCATTTGAAACCCATAATTCGCTATCCTTATTCTTTCTTGCCGAAGAGCTTGTTCAGCATATCCGCCATGGGGCCAGATTTTGGAATGTTCACAGCAGGCTTTTGCTGGCGAGCCTGCCGGATATGACTTTGGCCGACAGGTTTTGCAACAGGCTTTTCTCCCGTTTCCCGCTCAATCTTGCTCCCTCCGCCGAGAGCCAGAGAAACGCGGTTCATAAAACCGGCGTCGTCCTTTTTTGCGAGTAGACCTGCATTCGTTGCAATCGCGTCGAGCAATGGTTCGACCCATTCACTGTCCGCTTTGGCAAAGTTGCCGAGTACATGATTGCTAACCATTTCTTTAACGCCGGGATGACCAATACCGAGGCGCACGCGGCGATAATCCTTGCCACAGTGTGCATCAATGGATTTGATGCCATTGTGACCACCTGAGCCGCCACCGGTCTTCACACGTACCTTGCCGGCGGTCAGATCAAGCTCGTCATAGATGACGACGAGATCGCTTAAAGCCAGTTTGTAGAAACGCATCGCCTCGCCAACGGCTTGGCCGGACAAATTCATGAATGTCTGGGGTTTGATCAGGATAGTCTTTTCGCCTTCGATGGTACCATCGGCGATCAGCGCCTGAAACTTCTTGGTCCAAGGAGAAAAACTATGGCGGCGGTGTATTTCATCCGCCGCCATAAAACCAATGTTATGCCGATTGGCAGCATATTGGGAGCCCGGATTGCCAAGACCTGCGATAAGCAGCACGTGCCTAGCTCCCAATAAACAAGACGATTACTCGCCTTCTTTTTCCGCCGTTTCAGTGGTTTCCGCTGGTGCGGCTTCAGTCGTTTCTTCCTCAGCGGCGAGAACAGCCGGAGCTGCAATCGTCGCGATGGTGAAGTCGCGATCATGAATAACCGATGTCACACCCTTAGGCAGAGTAACAGCAGAAATATGGATCGAGTCGCCGATCTGCGTGCCAGTGAGGTCGATTTCAATCGCATCTGGAATAGCGTTGGCTGGGGCATGAAGTTCAATATCGTGACGAACGATGTTGAGTACGCCACCGCGCTTGATACCAGGCGAAGCTTCCTCGTGGAGGAAGTGGATCGGTACATGCACGTTCACCATGGACTTGGCCGATACGCGCAGGAAGTCGACGTGTACTGGCTTGTCACTGACAGGATCAAGCTGGAAGTCCTTGGGAAGGACTTGAATCGACTTGCCGTCCAGAAGGATGTTGGCAATTGTCGTCTTGAAACCGCCGCCGTGAATCTTGTAGTACAGCGTCTTGTAGTCGAGGGTAATAGAGACTGGCGCCTGCTTGTCACCATAGATGACAGCTGGCACTTTACCGTTGCGGCGAATTTCCCGGGAGGACCCCTTACCAACCCGTTCGCGCGCCTCGGCCTTGAGCTCGTATGCTTCGCTCATGGCAATTCCTTTCGAGGTTCAAATCTGGAGTGTTTTTTGAGGCCAGTGGATGGCTGTTCAAAAAACATGAAGCGGTCGCACGCTCACCCGCAACCGGATGAAATGACCGCTCCATTCCGCGTTGCCTCCAAGGGTGTCTACGCGGATGGCGGCTCTATAACGGAAAGGCGACAGATGTGCAAGTTTGTTGCTTGCTGAGGGGCAGACAGTTCCGGAAGATTAATCGAAAAGGCTGGAAACGGACTCTTCCGAGGCCGTTCGCGAGACGGCTTCGCCGATCAGGTCGGAAATCGACAGCACGCGAATATTGGGTGCAGCTTCAATGGCAGGGGTTGGCTGAATGGAATCGGTAATGACTAATTCCTTGAGCTTCGAACTGGCGATACGGGCGGCGGCCCCGCCAGATAGTACGCCGTGCGTGATATAGGCGGTGACGCTGGTCGCGCCCTTTGCAAGAAGCGCTTCGGCCGCGTTGCATAGCGTGCCGCCAGAATCGACAATATCGTCGAACAACAGGCAATCCTTGCCGCGCACATCACCGATGACATTCATGACTTCGGACTCGCCGGGACGATCGCGTCGCTTATCGACGATGGCGAGCTGTGCATCGATGCGTTTTGCCAGAGACCGGGCGCGTACAACACCGCCGACATCGGGCGAAACGACCATGACATTCGACTTGCCGTAATGTGCGCGAACATCACGGGCAAAGACCGGAACAGCATAGAGATTGTCGGTCGGGATATCGAAGAAGCCTTGAATCTGGCCAGCGTGCAGATCAAGTGTGAGGACGCGATTTGCACCTGCTTCGGTGATCAGATTTGCCACTAGTTTTGCGGAAATCGGCGTGCGTGGGCCAGGCTTACGATCCTGACGGGCATAGCCGAAATACGGAAGAACGGCTGTGATACGTTTTGCCGACGAACGGCGGAACGCATCGATCATGATCAGCAATTCCATCAAATGATCGTTTGCCGGAAAAGAAGTCGACTGCATGACGAAGACGTCCTCGCCTCGAACGTTCTCCTGAATCTCGACGAAAATCTCTTGGTCGGCGAAACGGCGGACGCTGGCCTTGCCAAGAGGGATATTGAGATATTTGGCGACAGATTCGGCAAGAACCCGATTGGAATTGCCCGCGAAGAGTTTCATGCCGTATTTTCTCCACGTCTTTTTCAGAGCGCAGCCAAAGTAAAGGGTATGGCGGGCCTTTTACTGCCCCTGACGCACATTGCAAGCGGGCACGCTAGATTCATACACAATTCAGCGAGAATATCGCCTTAAACGTGTAAATATGTCACGTCTTGGCGCCTGATACCCATGTCATATAACCTTGGATAGCCTTGTCAGCGATGCCTTCCATAACCTTCGGGGGGACGGTGCTCCACGGGTCAGTTCCTCCTCCAGGTACCTTTTCTTGACCCTGTATCCGGTGCAGACGTGTGCCGGCTGGATCAAGTACATCCCATACGTAGATGATCGTCGTCTGGTTGCCATCGGGGAGAGCAGAAAAGTAGCCCTTCATGATGTGCGTGTTGTCGGTGTCGCCGGCTGTGCCGAGCGTGATGCCTTTTTCCTTGGCAAGTGCCGACAGACGTTGCGATAGTGGCGTAGCCGCAGCGATAGGTGCGCCAACAATGGGTGCAAACCGCAACTTTGCCGTGGGCTGGGCGCTCGGCTTCCCGGTCTGGGTGGCCCCAGATGCCGTTGTGGTTGTGTTCGAGGTTGCGGGACCGGTGCCCGGTGTGGCCGTTGCTTGTGCATTTATGCCCGCTGAAGCGCCTGGTATTGCGGTGGCTCCCGGCGCGGGTGGTGTTGTCTGGCTTCCCTGTGCTGGGGGTAGATCAGCTTTGGTGACGCCAATAGGGGACTCTGAACTATTACACGCTGCAAGTGTGAGACCGGCCAGGACTGCGAATACACATGTCAGTGAGTTGCGAGACTTCATTTACTCAAACCCCGTCATGAGTCACCAATGTGCTCATTTGCAAGCAAAAACAGACAAAAGTTTTATTTTACGATCAAGTCAAGAGATTGGCGGGAAAGCGGCTCCGCCTGACCATTCGTCGTAAGGTAGGTACGGCCCAGCGTCATGGCTGTATTGCTATCGGAGTCCATGATGATCATGTGAGCAAACAGTGTCATATCGGGATGGATACGTTCGGGATTTCCGGAATAAAACATCGGCATGTCCATCCAGGAAGGTGTGAAGCGGGCACCAACCGAATAGCCGCAGGCGTTGAGACGATGGCGGGTCAATTCATGCGCCTCCATCACCTTGGCGTGAGCATCGAACACATCGCCAAAAGTGAAATCAGGCGTCATCGCAGCTTCTACAGCTTCAAGCGCTTCGTGTGCCGCGTCATAAAGCTCCTGGTGCCGTTTCGATGCCTTGCCGGTTAATATCGTGCGCATCATCGGGGCGTGGTAGTGGCGATAGACGCCGGCCCATTCCAAAGTCAGTTGATCATTTTTGGTCAGCTTGCGTCGCCCGGACTTGTAACGGCAGAGAAGCGCGTCTTCACCCGAGCCAATGATGAACTCGTTGGCCGGATAATCGCCGCCGCCTGCAAAGATTGCCGATTGCATGGCAGCAAGTATCACGCCTTCATCTGCACCGGCTTTCACCAGTTTGAGCGCTGCATTGAGCGCTTCGTCGCTCAGTTCCGCGGCTCTGCGGCTAAAGACGATTTCGGCTGGGCTTTTGAGCACGCGCAACTTGTCGACAATGCCTGATATGTCGACGAGTTGCCCGAATGCTGTTAGCTGTTCGTCAAGCTTCCGGCCGTTGGCGGCGGTGAGTCCATGAGTCTGGTATTCGATACCAATACGGCAACCAAGCAGATCGAGATCATTGAGAAGTTCGCGCAAATCGGCTGCGGGATTAGCGTTGTCGCGGTCTGCCCATACTATGATATTTTCGATGTTCGAAGTTTGCCGCGCTTGTCTCAAATCCGCAGAACGGGTCATCAACACGTTGCTGCCATCTGCCTTGACGACCAGACATTGGAAGAAACAGAAGCCAAAGGTGTCGTAGCCGGTGAGCCAGTACATACTTTCTTGGGCAAACAGCAAGACCGCATCAAGCTTCTGCTCGGTCATGACCATCATGAGCCGGTCACGGCGCGCAGCAAATTCTTCCGGTTCGAAATGGAGGGCCATACTCTTACTCCGTGATCGTAATCGCTGATATCTGCCGGCCGTAGTCAGCTTCCTTGCGGTGGGTCGTCCGGCGGTAGGAGAAAAACTGCTCCTCATCCGCGTAGGTGCACTGTTGAAGCCCGGAGGCTTCTACCCCGGCACGTTCCAGCCGCGTGGTGATAAAGGCCCATAGGTCAAACATCTTGTGACCATTATTGGCCGAGTCGCGGAAAAACCTTCGATAAGAGGGTTCAGTTCCAACGAACTGGTCATAGAACTCTCCTCCCACTTCGTAATTGTCGGGCCCGATCGTTGGGCCGAGAACAGCCTGGATCCGGTCGCGATGTGCGCCCAGGGCAATCATCGCGTCAACAGTGTTTTCGAGAATGCCGTCGATGGCTCCGCGCCAGCCGGCATGCGCTGCGGCCACCACTTTTGCCTCGGTGTCGGCAAAAAGGATGGGACCGCAATCAGCAGAAAGAGCACCAATGACGATGCCGGGTGTGGCGGTCACAATGGCGTCGGCCTTGGGTCTGTCCCCATTTAGCGGTGTCGTCACGGTGATGACATCGGATGAATGAACCTGATGGACGGTGACAAGCTGTGATAGGGGAGCGCCGAGCGATTCAGCCACGCGCCTGCGATTCTCCTTGACGCGATCCTGATCGTCATTTGAACCGCTGCCTACATTCAGGCCGCGATAGATGCCGTCCGACACGCCGCCTTTGCGAGTAAAGAAACCATGAGCGATTCGGTCTTTTTCAGGGGATCCCAGCAAGGAGGAACGTAGCGGTGCTGGTTTGTCTGACGTTGTCATACCGAATGCCTTTCAAGGGAGCGGATGGTGGTTGAGCAATCGATTGAAGTCAATTGCCAGAATTTATTTCGCTTCGAATGGGAAAACATGTGTTGCGGGATCGCTTAAACACAGCACCTTGAACAATGTTCCCATCTGTTCCGGGCTCACTAAACGTTCAACGTCTACCCCAATTTGTTCCTGGACCTCCACCGACTTATGTTGGCCAAGCGCTCCGGCGCGATCAAGCAAACCCATGGCCAGCAAAAAATCGCCTTGCGTCATCGCACTGGTCTTACAACCTTCACTGCGGGCGGCCAGCGCGAGAGCACGAAAATCCACATGGGTGGTGAGGTCGGCTGCGCCGGGAATATGCAGGACATCGACAGAGTTATGGTGGCTCAGCGCTTGCAACGTATCGCCAAAGCCCGGTTGCAAATGTCCGTAGTCGAACAACAGCGCTGCGCCTCGTTCATGATGAATACGCGCTGCAATTTCCTGCATGAGGGCATTGCGGGCCGGAGCAATCTCGAAAATACTCCCTTCCGGAGCGATGTCATTGCCCGGCGGAAGCAGCGCTGCCTCAATCGAGCCGGAACCGGCAGCAAAGACAAGGTTTTGCTCTGCATCGAGCGCAAGCACGCGTTCGACAAAACGCCCTTTCGTCTTCACATATTGACGTGAGGGGATGGCATCGAAAAGCTCATTGGCGATGGTAATTAGCGGGCCGGATGTTATACCGCTAAAGTTCTTTTCCCAGACGATCGCACCGCTGTGCTTTCCTAGCGTCTCTTGCTGAATCCGGGTCAACCGCTCGCTGATTTCCACCATATGGATTTTAGCGGCAGCGATAAAATCCGGTGCGATCTTGTCGGCCGTGCGGATGAGATCTTTCATAAGTGTGCCGCGTCCAGGCCCAAATTCGCAGAGAACGAAATCTTCGGGCGACCCAAGCGCTTGCCAAGCGTTGACACACCAGACACCCACGAGTTCGCCGAACATCTGGCTAATCTCGGGCGCCGTGATGAAATCGCCATCTTTGCCGAATGGTTCGCGCGTTGTGTAATACCCCGCGTCGCGATCGAACAGACACATGGCCATATAGTCAGCGACGCTCATCGGGCCATTGGCCTCGATTTGCCTGATGATGCGTTGCCCGAGATTCATCGCCCGGTCGCCACCTCGGGGTTGCGGGCAGACAAGATGAATGCCAGCCCGACGAGGACCATAGGAACGGAAAGCACCATCCCCATCGTTAGCCAGCTGCCATAAAGGTAACCAAGTTGCGCATCTGGCTCCCGGAAAAACTCGACGAAAATGCGCGATAGCCCGTAGAGCGTAACGAATGTTCCGCCGATAAATCGCGGGCTTTTCAGTTTGCGGCCATAGAAGATCAATAGAGCCAAAACCGTGAACAATACGATTCCCTCAAGTCCTGCTTCATAGAGTTGGCTCGGATGGCGCACGAACGGACCGCCTGTCGGGAAGACCATGCCCCAGGGAACATCGGTCGGCCGGCCCCATAACTCGCTGTTGATGAAATTGGCAACGCGTACAAGCCCCAGACCGACAGGCACGCCTGCGGCAATCGTATCGAGCATGCTGTAGACGTTGATCCGGCGTGAGCGGGCAAAGAGCACCATGGCGAGAATAGTGCCGAGCATGCCACCATGGAACGACATGCCGCCTTCCCAGACTTTGAACATGTCGAGCGGATGAGCAATATAACGGGCAAAATCGTAGAACAATATATAGCCGATGCGTCCGCCAAGAACGACACCGAGCGCTGCCCACAGGACGAAATCGTCTAGGTCCGCAGGCTTCATCGGTGGTGTATTGTTTGCCCAAAGCCGAGGCTTGCTGATGAGCTTCTTGGCGTACCACCAGGCAAATAGAATGCCGGCCACATAGCCGAGGCCGTACCAGTGCACCGATAGCGGGCCCAAGGTGAATATTACGGGATCGATGTTGGGAAATGCGATCGCGGCAAATGTCGGTAGAAGTATTTCGCTCACAAGGCACTCCATAGTCGCGATTCAATTTGGCGGGACCATGCGCGAGGGCAAGAACAGCGTCAAGTTTCTCCTCCGGTAACATTTGTGCGTCGCCGATCCAATGCCAACTTGCTTGCAATCGCCAGGCGCGGCGATTATTTGATTGGGAAACGAGAAAGGTGTCCGCCGATGACCAATGGATCAAACCGCGTTCTTGATGAACTGGCAAAGCTCGTGACCGATGCAGCGGGTGCTGCTCAGGGTGTGCGGCGCGAAGTCGAGACCGCATTCCGCGGTCAAGCCGAACGCTTGCTCAACACGATGGATGTCGTTCAGCGCGAAGACTTTGAAGCTGTGCGCGAGATGGCTATCCGGGCGAGGGCGGAAAACACTGCACTACTTGCGCGCATCGAGGCGCTGGAGGCGCTTGTAGGCCAGAAGGGCAAGGCGTCGAGCGATACTCCTGAAAAACCAGCGGCTTCTGGTCGTACGAAGAAAGCCTGATACCGAACAAGCACGAAGCTTGTTCGGTATCCTAACGGCAATTGCGGGTTTAGTTTCAATCCAGTGCTTTAGGCGTTACCGCTTTCCGCCAATTTTTGCTCGCCTGCAGCGATCGCGGCTTCTTGGGTGTCGTAGGGCCCCACTTTGTTTCCCTCTTCTTGATCGATGGTAATCACATAATACCACCGTCCATCATCATTTTTCTGAGTTGCGGTTACCTTCGTATTTGGCTCGCTTGTCATCGCCACCTCCTGTTGCGTTACACGGTATAGGTAATCTAGATGATGTGGATATCGGAGATATGACGAACGCTTGACGACAGGCTCGATGCTTGCCGGCGGAACGACGTTGGGATCAGGTTGCCCTTTACCCGATATTTCGATGCTCCTTGTGCCTATCCCCAAAATAAATCTTAAGTATTTATCAACAGGTGGAAATCGCCGAAAATCGTTGTCTTAGAGTCAGTTAAAGGCAGCTCGTGAATCTTTTTCCGAACTTCTGTCCACATCCATTCCCACCATTCGACCAAAAGGGGACTGGCGCTCAGACTCAGCATCAATACACTGAAATTACAGCATGATTCGTTTCGGCGATCATGTAGCGGTTATCAAGGTTTGTTGCCGCGGCCCGGCTGGCGCGTTCTGCCTGTTCATTGGGTCTAAGCGTTTGGTGTCCTCTGGGTTGGTTCGCTGTGTCCCCGCAGCTTCATACGAGATTCGATTTAGCAGGTAATGGCAATGAGCCTTCTGGAAATAGAGATTGCGCGCGATTTACATCCAGTTGATGTGATCGAGCATGTGGCCCATGCCAATGAGTGGGCATTCGAGCGCACTGGAGAAGACGAGATTGCCATAACGGTAGAGGGAAGCTGGACCGATTATCAGATTTCCTTCTCGTGGATGGAAGATTTCGAGGCGCTCCATTTGGCCTGCGCCTTCGACATCGCGATCAGCGAGCCGCGGGTCAATGAAGTGATGCGTTTGCTGTCGTTGATCAACGAACAGCTTCTCATGGGGCATTTTGATCTTTGGCGGCAGGAGGGCGCGGTTATGTATCGTCAGTCGCTGCTGTTGTCTGGTGGTGCCGAGCCCACGAGCAAACAGGTCGAAGTGCTGCTTTCCAGTGCGCTCGATGCCTGCGAAACCTATTTCCAAGCATTCCAGTTCGTTGTCTGGTCTGGTTCGACGGCCCGGGAATCGCTCGACAGCATCCTGTTCGAGACAGTAGGCTCGGCCTGAGACAATCATTCAGGATGAACAGCGTGGCCACAATTACCTTTGATGATTTCGAGAAAGTGGATATCCGCATCGGTACAATCGTTGAAGCCGAAACCTTTCCCGAAGCACGCAAGCCCGCATTCAAGCTGAAGATCGATTTTGGTCCCGAGATCGGGATCAAAAAATCATCAGCTCAAATCACCAAGCACTACCCATTGGAAGAGCTCAAGGGCCGACAGGTTATTGCGGTGGTCAATTTCCCGCCGCGCCAAATCGGGCCGTTCATGTCCGAAGTGTTGACGCTGGGTTTTCCGGATGAAGAAGGTGCCGTCGTCCTTGCCGCAATCAGCAAACCCGTGCCGAACGGCGGCAAGCTCTTTTAGACAATAGAGAACCATACCATCGCACGGAATGCGATGGTATGGTTCAGCGGTCATGCCGCCGGGAGGATTCTACGCTAGATCGTTTTCGCGGCCATCTCCTTGGCAATGTAGTCTGCTTGGCGAATTGCAAGACTGACAATCGTAAGCGTCGGGTTTTCGGCACCGCCTGTAGTGAACTGGCTGCCATCGGACACGAACAGATTCTTGATGTCGTGACTTTGGCCGTGCTTGTTTACCACTCCATCTTTCGCTTTTTCGCTCATGCGATTTGTTCCAAGATTATGCGTCGACGGGTAAGGCGGCGTCGGGAAGACGCGGGTTGCGCCAATAGCCTCATATAGAGCCTTACCCTGTTCATAAGCGTGATTCCGCATGGCAATGTCGTTCGAGTGATCACTGAAGTTCACATTGGCGATGGGCAGGCCGTACTTGTCCTTCTCGTCCTTGTGCAAGGTGATCCGGTTGTCTTCCTGCGGCATGTCCTCACCAACGATCCATAGACCGGCCATATTGACGTATTGGTCGAGCGCTGAAGTGAAAGAGCGTCCCCAACCACCGGGATCGAGAAAGGCTGCCATGAACGGGAGGCCAAGCGACAATGTTTCCATTTCATAACCGCCGACAAATCCCCGTGAAGGATCGTGGCGGGCCTCATCGCGAATAATGCCTGCCATGGTCGTCCCGCGATACATGTGAACCGGTTTTTCGAATATGCCGTATACCGATCCGGTCGTATGGCGCATATAATTCCGCCCCACCTGACCGGATGAATTGGCAAGACCGTTGGGGAACATGTTTGATTCGGAATTGAGTAGCAGGCGTGGGCTTTCTATCGAATTGCCGGCAACGGCGACGATACGAGCCTTCTGCAATTGCTGCTTGCCATCTTTATCTGTGTAGAGAACGCCAGTCACCTTGCCGCTCTTGTCGTGTTCGATCTTCTGGGCCATGGAATTAGGACGAACTTCAAGCTTGCCGGTCTTTTCGCCTTTTGGAATTTCCGTATAGAGTGTCGACCACTTTGCGCCCCACTTGCAGCCCTGGAAGCAGAATCCGGTTTGCTGGCACGACATGCGATCGTCGCGCTCGGCGGAGTTGATCGCCATATTGCCCGTATGGCACTCCTTATAGCCAAGCTTGTCAGCACCGGCTTTGAGTACTTTGAAATTATTGTTGCCTGGCAGACCTGCAATCCCGTTGGTGCGGGTTACGCCCATCTTGTCTTCCGCTTTGGCATAGTAAGGCTCAAGCTCTGCCAAGGTGACAGGCCAATCGAGCAGGCTTGCGCCTTTTACTTTGCCATAGTGGGTAAGCGCTTTGAATTCATGGTCTTGAAAACGCAGAGAAGCACCAGCCCAGTGGGTCGTCGATCCGCCGACGGATTTGACGATCCACGCGGGAAGATTGGGAAAATCCTTGGCGACACGCCAATCCCCGGAAGTAGTCCGTTTGTCGACCCAGGCAAGCTGACCGAAACTGTCCCACTCATTGTTGGTGAAGTCTTCATATTCGTGGCGGGCACCAGCCTCTAGAATAACGACATCAATGCCTTTTTGTGCAAGTTCGTTGCCGAGCGTTCCGCCGCCCGCGCCAGAACCTATGATGACGACGACACTGTCGTCCTTAAGATCAAAAGGTGCAGCCATGGTTTCCTCCCATTAGCTTGAAAGTTCTTTGATTGCGCGTGCTGTTCACAGCCATTCGATGTCACCGAAGCCGCGGGCGATGTAGCCGCCCTTCGAATAGGACTCGCCCTCATAGCCAAACAGCGGCCAGATCTCCTCCTGATTGTAGAGGCCAGTGACAAGTCCGCCGCGAACTGTTTGAAAGAAAGGCGTGTCTTCGACTTTTCGAAGGATCGCCAGCCGGTCATCTTCCCATCCGAGACCGATATAGCCGTCTTTACCGGCCCGCTTGTCGAGATCGGCAATGCCGTCCTCGATCATCTTCTTGGTTTTGGGGTCCTCTCCTGTCTTGGCGTCGTAGGGCTTGACTGCGATGGCATAGAAGCGGTCCGGAATATGGTCGTGCGGATAGATATCGCGCGCCAGCTGGATCAGAGTCGCCATTGTTTCTGGTTTGAGATTGGATGTCTCGAGACCCCAGGCGAATTGTGGATGGATAATCGAACTGCCGCTGATGACGAGAATGGCGCCGAGGCTGACCGTACCGCCTTTCAACAGATCACGTCGCGATAATCCTTGTTTTTCAATTGGTTCCGGCGTATCCGGTGCCGCCGCCTTGCGGTTGAAGATGGTAACCATGGACTTCCTCCCTTGCTTGCTATCGGCATTCCGGCGGGAATTTCCGTCAGATGCCCTTGCTGGCTGATGGCGTTCCTCCAACGCCATTGGCCGGTATTACAAATACCGGCCTTGTCGTTCCAAAACCTCGATCTTGTAGCCATCCGGATCTTCGACGAAAAAGAACCGAGCCAGCATTGTGCCTTCGCGCTTGAATTCCACGATATCGCGTATCTTGAGTTGCTGTGCCTTCATGCGAACGTGCTCGGCGTCTAGATCATCGACGCTAAAGGCCAGATGGCCATAGCCATCGCCAAGATCGTAGGGCTCGGTGCGCCCCTTGTTGATGGTCAGTTCAAGTTCGAAATCCGTCTCGCTGTTGCGCAAATAGACCAGGGTGAAATTGTCGAACTCGAGCCTGTCCGCTACGTCCAGACTGAATGCAGACTTATAGAACGATCTCGACTTCTCTTCGTCGAGAACACGGATCATGGAATGAATGGCTTTTGCCAATAGCTCCTCCTAACGAACGATACGCCGCCCGAAAACTATTGTTGCAGTGTCAGGGCTTGTCGGCGATTATGAGCTTGGGAGAACAGAAGTGGTGGCAATCGGCTACCACACCGCGATACGAGCGGAATAATTTTCGCCCCTGATGCACTGATGCGCAAAATACCACCTTTGCGCATCAGTGGCGAGCATCATCAGGCGCTATGGAAGGGAGGTTCTTGGAATGTGTAAAGTATTTGCAGAACAGGATCCGCAAGGCTATCGGCAGATCAATCGTTCTGTACGCATTGGCGGACATTCGACGAGCATTCAACTCGAGGCAACGTTCTGGAAACTACTCGATGAGATTGCCGAGAGCCAGAATATGACCACACCGCGGTTCATCTCCACTCTTTATGACGAGGCTCTGCAGGCGCAAGGAGAGATTCCGAATTTTGCCTCGATGCTTCGCACCACATGCGCGCTCTATCTTCGCGGTGTGCAGACGTGCGCGGAAACAGTAGTTGGGAAGAACCAAACGCTCATTGGCGAACATGCTGCCTAGGCGGGAATCCTGACAACTGCCCTCAAGCCACCGGCGGGGCTGTCATCGAGGATAATGTCCCCGCCATGACTGCGGGCGATATCCAGTGCTATTGCGAGGCCCAGTCCTGTTCCGCTTGAATCCTGATTACGTGCTTCATCTAGCCGGAAGAATGGCTTGAACACCTCATCACGCATTTCCCTCCGTATCCCTGGCCCATCGTCGTCGATCGTTATGGTCAGCCATCCGTCACGGTGATCCGCAGCAACGGAGACGTTTTTCGCGTAGCGGAATGAATTCGATACCAGATTGGAAATCAGGCGGGAGAACGCATTCGGCCTAACCTGTATTTCCGGCTCACCGCGGATTTTCGATGTGAAGCCGCGTTCGAGAAGGATTCCTTCTTCCTTCAGCTTGCCAAATAACCGCTCCAGATTGAAGTTGCCGGTCTCTTCCTCTGCCTCGCTGCGAGCAAAGGCGAGATAGCCCTCCAGCATCGACTGCATATCTTCGATGTCCTGCTCCATAGCTTCCGTGTCGACCCTGTTGCTGACGAGAGCGAGCTGGAGCTTGAAGCGGGTCAGGATCGTGCGCAGGTCATGGCTGACGCCGCTCAACATCGTTGTGCGCTGCTCGATTTGCCGCTCAATACGCTCGCGCATGACGATAAAAGCTGCGCCGGCCCTGCGTACCTCTTCCGCACCGCGCGGTTTGAAATCTGGGGGGCCGGCACGGCCCTTGCCGAAACTATCGGCGGCGGTGGCAAGCTGTTGAATTGGCTTGATCTGGTTACGCAGGAAAAGGATAGCGATGGCAAGCAAAACGAGGGCGGAACCCGCCATCCAGACAAGGAATATCAGCGTGTTGGATGCATAGGCTTGGCTGCGGCGTGCAAAGACCCGCAGGACTTTGTTGTCGAGCTGGATGCGGATTTCCACCAGATCGGAATCGCCGATCGTGTCGATCCAGAACGGGCGGTTGATCTGCTTGGTGATCTCTTCGCTCAGAATACTATCGAGAATTGAGAAGAAGGGTTTGGGGCCAGGTGCGGGCAGCGGATCGGCGGGCAGGATTGAAATATTGAGCGATAATCTTTCACGCGAAATGCGGATCAGGTTTTCATAGGCTGGATCTTGAGGATAAGTCTCCATGAGATCGATGATACCGGCAATGTCGCGCACAACGGCCGTCGAAAGGCGTTGTGTCACCGTCTGCCAGTGGCGCTCCATGAAGACAAAGGCGATTAGCGATTGCAACAAGACCATGGGGGCGATGATGATAATCAGTGAGCGTGCGTAGAGCCGCTTGGGCATCCAGTGCGCTAACCAGCGCGTGAACTTTCGCCAAGGGCCCAGCAATGTGCTTCGTCGACGCCGCCAGTGGCGCTTCCTGACTGCCAATGCGCGTTTCGCGGTATCCGTCGGTGCCATCTATCCAGTATCCGCTTGCGCATTGAAATGGGCGGATCGCTACTCCACGCTTAGTTTATAGCCGACGCCCCGCACCGTCTGCAACCAAACTGGGTTTGCCGGATCATTTTCAATCTTGCGGCGCAGGCGGTTTATCTGGACGTCGATCGTCCGCTCGCCCACATCGCCTTCCTGTCCGGTCAATTCGTGACGCGGGACGGTTTCACCGGCGCGTGCAGCGAAAATTGCCATTATATCCTGCTCACGGTCTGTCAGTCGGATCATTTCACCTGAGCGCTTGAGTTCACGCTTCGCAATGACGAATGTGTAGGGACCAAAGACAATCTGCTCGATCTTCGCTTGTGTAGCCGGGGCGCCACGCCGAAGGATGTTGTTGATCCGCAGGATCAGCTCTCGCGGATCAAAAGGCTTTGGCAGGTAATCGTCGGCGCCTGCTTCCAGACCGGTAATACGGCTGTCGGTCTCCGAGAGCGCCGTGAGCATGAGTATTGGTACGTTCTTTTCCTGACGCAGCGACTGGGTCAGGGCGACGCCGCTTTCTCCTGGCATCATCACGTCGAGGATCAGAAGATCATAGTCGATCCCGGCCAGCTTGCGCCGAGCCTCATCGGCATTGGCAGCCACCGTAATGCGAAAACCGCTGCCAGTAAGATATTGCGACAGTAGATTTCGAATTCGGGTGTCGTCATCGACAATGAGCAGGTGCGGTGCATCGTCTGAAAGCAGCAGTTCGTCACTCACCAATGTATTCCTCTTTTCTCGCGGACATTCGTCCTCCCTTTTCGTAAAACTTGTTTTATCCTGCCTTCGGCAGACTGTCGATCTGTTGCCATTGAGCGGGATTCACCATCGCCTTAAGGAAATGCTCGATCACTGACCGGTCGGAATCACGGATCTGCTCCAATGCACTGGTAATACGGCGTGATTGCGGTGCAGCTAGTTCCAGCGCCAGTTCGCGACCCTTTGGTGTTGGATAGAGCTCGCGCTGGCGCCTGTCGCGAGGTCCGGTAATCTGAACCACATGATCCGTATCGATCAGTTGCTTGAGCACGCGGGCAAGGCTTTGCTTGGTGATCTGCAAAACATCCAGCAATTCCGCGACGGTCATCCCCGGCTTACGATTGATGAAATACAGCACGCGGTGATGCGCGCGGCCAAATTCAAGCTTTTCCAGTATCATGTCGGGATCAGCGGTGAAGTCGCGATAGGCGAAGAAAAACAGCTCGATAATATCGAGTTGGCTTGCATCTTTTTGGGTCAGGGCTGTCTCAATATGCCGCTCTGGTGTATAAGATTTCATACAGTGTTCCCGCTCTTGTTGAAAAATACGTCAGTCTTGTTGACTTAATTTTAGACTGCTGATAATTTTTGACAAGCTGTTGGCTCCATTTTGAATTAAACGCAAAGCCAATAGGCGTGTCTGAGACATTTTTCTCATTCAACCGCTTATTGTGTTGGTGGGCAATGGTACACCAATTGGTAATCGGGACCAGTTGGCGGACACATCAGACCCGCAAAATTATCAGGAATCAAACGCCTGGAGGAAAACATGGCATCCGTTCCATTCGACCAGCTTGAAGGTTATATCTGGATGAACGGCGAATTCGTTCGCTGGGCGGACGCAAAGGTCCATGTGCTTACCCATGGCTTGCATTACGCCAGTTCGGTTTTTGAGGGTGAGCGGGCTTATGGCGGTGAAATATTCAAACTCAACGAGCACACTGAGCGCCTGCATGAGTCTGCCCGCATTCTTGGCTTCAAAATACCTTATACCGTTGAAGAACTGAATGACGCGAGCCGCAAACTATTGGCCAAACAAGGCTTTCAGGATGCCTATGTCCGGCCCGTAGCCTGGCGCGGTAGCGAGTCAATGGGCGTTTCTGCCCAAGCAAACAAGATCAACGTCGCCATCTCTATCTGGCAGTGGCCGAGTTATTTCGACCCGGCCCAGAAACTCAAGGGGATCCGCCTGGATCTCGCGGAATATCGCCGTCCTGACCCAAGAACCGCGCCATCGAAGTCCAAGGCAGCGGGTCTATATATGATATGCACGATCTCCAAGCATGCGGCAGAGGCAAAAGGATATGCTGACGCACTGATGCTCGATTGGCGTGGACAGGTCGCCGAAGCGACTGGCGCGAACGTGTTTTTCGTCAAGGATGGAGTTCTTCACACACCGACGCCAGATTGCTTCCTCGACGGTATCACACGCCGGACGGTCATCGATTTGGCCAAGCGCCGTGGTTATGAAGTTGTCGAACGCGCCATCATGCCGGAAGAACTGGAGACTTTCGAGCAGTGCTTCCTGACGGGGACAGCCGCAGAAGTTACGCCGGTGGCGGAAATTGGTCCTTACCGTTTCACCGTTGGTGAGATTGCAGCTAATCTGATGAATGATTATGCAGCAGAAGTAATGCCAAAGAAAGCTGCTGCTGAGTAACAGCTGGATAAAACGAAGAAGTGAACTTGATACCTGCTCTATGAGGTATCAAGTTGTTTGACATTGATTAAAACTTAGTCATCATGTTGCATGTCAGGCATGAGTCTGGCTTGAAACGTTGACGGGGTACAATCATGGAAGCGCTTCTTCCTATTATTATCCAGCTTATCTCGGGTGGTGTCGGCGGAAATATTGTCGGCGGTCTTCTAAAAAACCTGAGTCTCGGTACGACCGGAAACACAGTTGCTGGTGGTATCGGCGGCCTTGTTGGTGGTTACCTGACGCAATTCCTTGGCGCAGGCGGTGCCGAGGTGGTAGCAAATGCAGCGGCGTCCTCCGGGCTTGATATCGGATCGATCATCGGTCAGGTAGCCGGCGGTGGTGTCGGTGGTATCATCTTGACTGCAATCGTCGGCTTCATCAAGAATTCGATGGCAAAGGCCTGATCGATATCATCAACAACGAAATCAACTGTTTTCAAGGGCGGCACACGGCCGCCCTTTTCATTTGAGTATTTATTGTCCTACATATTGTTCCAAGTAATGTATCGCATAGGATTTTGGTAAAATGGGACAATTACAGGCCGGTATTATTCCCGTCACGGCCTTCCAGCAGAATTGCACGATCCTTTTTGACAGCGAGGACAAGCATGGCGTGCTCGTTGATCCGGGCGGCGACAGCGATCAAATATTGAATGCCATCCGTTCAAACGGCATCACGATTGAGGCAATCTGGATTACACATGGGCACATCGATCACGCTGCGGGTGCAATGGATATGAAGGATGCGCTTGGGGTCGATATTGTCGGGCCAAATGAAGCCGATCGGTTTCTGTTGGACAGCCTTGTATCCAAGGCACTGAAATATGGCATCACGGACAAGGTCCGCAATTGTGTGCCGGATCGCTGGTTGAACGATGGTGATACAGTATCTTTCGGGTCGCATATCTTTGAAGTATTGCATTGTCCGGGTCATGCACCCGGCCATGTCGTTTATTTTAACAGGGCGGCGAAATTTGCACATGTTGGCGATGTGCTCTTCAATGGTTCGGTGGGGCGAACAGACCTTGAAGGCGGCGATCATGCCGCGCTGATCAACTCCATCAAGACCAAGCTCTTGCCACTCGGTGACGACATCGGTTTCATCTGCGGACATGGCCCCGGAGGCCGCTTTGGCGAAGAACGCCGCACCAACCCATTCTTGAATGACGCATAAAAAGGCCGCCGGATGACCGGCGGCTCGTCAAACGCGGATGATTGCAAATCAGTTGGCGTTGCAGAAATAATCGCGTCCGTCATAGCCGCGAAATGTACCCGTCTCAGGATTGAACGAGCGATAGCGGTCGGCGCAATAGCGATACCATGAAGGTGACCAGGGCTGTGCGCCGCCGTAGTAACGAGGGGCCACTTCACGATAGACCCGCACAGGGCGGCGGTAGTAGCCGTCATCATAATCCCGATATATCGGCTCAGCCGGTTGGGCAAGTGCGCTGCCAAGCAAAGCGCCTGCTGCAAGGCCAACAGCGCCGGCCGCCCATGCGTCGCTGTTATTGTCATGATAGCGATGACGGTACCGATCGCCACGCCAGCTGTCGGCGGACGCCGATGTCAGAGGAACCGCGACC
The DNA here is from genome assembly GCF_014192095.1 of Phyllobacterium trifolii. Lineage (GTDB taxonomy): Bacteria > Pseudomonadota > Alphaproteobacteria > Rhizobiales > Rhizobiaceae > Phyllobacterium > Phyllobacterium trifolii. The sequence goes on along the minus strand of NZ_JACHXN010000004.1, from coordinate 88,456 downwards.
GTCGCAAATGCAGCGGTAGCAAGAATGGCAATTTTCATACCTTTGTTCATTTGTGCCTCCTTTGAAGCATCCTTGGCGAGTGCTTTTCGGCGTCGCCTGATCGATATCGGCTGGAATCCATGGGAGCTCCAGCAGTAGGTCTGTTTTAATAGCTTCAGAATGAATGCAAGCTGAACGGCACTCATACGAAATGGTTCCACCGCCATTCTGACGAGTGGAGAAGCACACATAATTTTAGCAAATCCGAGGCGGGAAAAAGGCACGATTACAATTACAAGCACCACATGGAGGTGTGCGCACTCCACTGGACGGCAAAGTGGACCCTGCCGCGGCATATCCAAGCAAAACCCCCGACTTCTGCCGGGGATCGGTGGCGGCTCCAGCCGCTAGAATTATTCAGTGACCGCGATGTTTACGGCCTTTGGTCCTTTGCCACGACGATCAGGCTCCGTATCGAAGGAGACCTTCTGATTGTCTGCGAGACCTGTGAGTCCGGATGCCTGAACGGCGGAAATATGAACGAAAATATCCGCTGCGCCATCATCCGGCTTGATAAAGCCAAAGCCTTTTTCACTGTTGAAGAATTTGACCGTACCGGTCTGTGCCATGCTCAGTTCCTTTTCCTTACTTACCGCGTTCCCCTCCGGGTTTGCGGGATTGGTAGTGCCGTTTTCAGTAAGATACATTCAACGGAGATCATGCAGGCAGTTCTCGAATTCAGGAAAGGAGCCGATCATTGCCGGGATTACTCCCGGCCCGGTATTCTTGCGGTTCCGGCGCGCCGTTCTTCCAGTCTTCCAGTGTTCGCAAATGCCCGAACGCTTTGAGACTGCTAGAATAAGTGTTTTTTGGCAAGCAAAAGTTTTTCTACCATTTAGGCGACTATATCGAACGGCTTTGCAACCTACATACTTGGGGGTAGGAAATTTCGTTTGGCATTCGTCCGCTAGCACCTCTTGTGATCACGACATGCAAGTTGAAATCGCCGCTTTTCTTTCAGCTTTATCGATTACGCAGCACGATACACGCACCACCAGCGCTGTGGAGCTGCGAACAGATCTGGTTGGCCTCGCCGCGATTGTCGGCGCCTATACGCACCGCATAGATGCCGCGCCGCCCCATGGCTGTGCGGTTTCGGCTGATCACAGCCTCATGCTTGTCGAGGATGGCCGGAAAGGCGCGGCGTAGGCGTTGAAGCTGTCCCACGGCTGCTGCGCGACGGAAGTTGCCAGCAATCTGGATTCCCCAAGGCTTCGGCTTGATTTGGGCCATCGCAACTGTCGCAAAGCGAACAATCGGGAGCTTCCGGCAAGCCGCATCAAAGGTCAGTTTAGCGTTTAACGGATGCGCCGATATTTCGGTACCCGCGGCAAAGTCGTCAGCCGACTTTCCGGTTATATCCAGTACATACTCTTCGGTTTCGAGAGGGAGGAAGCCACCGCTTGATAGCCATTTTGACACTCGCGTTGGCCCCGCATTATAGGCTGCTGCGGCGAGCCCCCAGTTGCCGAATGCCGTTCGCAGATCCTTCAGCAGCGCCGCAGAAGCAGGAAGAGCCTTTGCAAAGTCGAACGGATCGTCGAGATTTCGCTCCTTTGCGGTACCGGGCATGAACTGTGCGATGCCCTGCGCGCCAACCGGACTTGTTGCCTGGGCGTCGAAACGGCTCTCTTTCCAGATGAGTCTGGCGAAGAAGTCACGCGGAACGCCATGACTATCAGCATTGGTCGCTATGGCTGCGCAAATCTGGGCCACAGTTGGTGTTGGCGGTTTCGCCGGCACTGAAACCGACGGATTATCAGCTGACAATGCCCTTAGCGATGTCAGTAGCAGGAATGCTGCAACGATGCCGAGTTGTTTGAAGCAATACACCCTGTTGCCGATCCCCTTGATACGTTAGCATATTGGCATAATGCACGGCCTTATTTCTAGCAAAAGACACCCGCCATTGATTTCATAATCCGGTAAACATTCATGACGATGACGACGAAGAACAAGTGAACACGCCCCATGCCTCTCTCCATCACCACAATCGGTTTCGACGCTGACGATACGCTCTGGCAAAACGAACAGTTCTTCCGAACCTCCGAGAATCAGTTTGCCAGTCTATTGGCGCCCCATGTAGACACGACCGACCTTTCCAACCGGTTGCTCGCGGTGGAAAAGCGAAATCTTGATCTCTATGGTTTCGGCATCAAGGGGTTCACCCTTTCCCTGGTCGAAACGGCGGTTGAAGTCTCCGAAGGCAACGTGCCGGCCTCAGTTATCGCAGAAATTCTGGCGGCAGGCCGGGAGATGCTGCGTCATCCGGTAGAGACCTTGCCCCATGTTCAGGAAACTCTTGCGCAACTAACTGAGCGATACAGGCTCGTCCTGATAACCAAAGGAGATTTGTTCGATCAGGAGCGCAAACTGGCGCAATCGGGCCTTGGTGATTTTTTCGATGCGGTTGAAATTGTAAGCAGCAAGGATACCACCACCTATGAGCGAATATTCAAGCGCCACGGAGATGGTGCGACCCGGAGTATGATGATCGGTAACTCGCTAAAATCGGATGTTGTCCCGGCAATCGAAGCAGGCAGCTGGGGCGTGTTCGTTCCGCATGAGCTGACCTGGGCGCTTGAACATGTCGAAACGCCAATTGGCGCCCCTCGCTTCCGTCAGATTGCACATTTGGGTGAGTTGCCGCCGCTTCTGACGGAGATTGGCTGATTATTCAGCGGCGTGTTGTTCCTGCGCGCCTTCATCCGGACCGTTCGGATCGCCTGGGCCGGTCTCACAGCCAAGATCGGGAAACGCAACCATACGATTGCCGGTAAAATCGGTGCGCACTACAACGAGCCCCTGTTCTTCGAAATAGGTGAGGAGCCGTCGCGCTCGGCGTGCCGAATGGGTGCCGTAGGCGCGGGCCAATGTTGCGTCGGAGGGGCAAGGGTTACCCGTGACTGCGGCCTGCGCGACGATAAAGAAAACGCCTTGAACGTCATCCGGCAGGCTCTTTGAAAGTTCAAGTGCCTGCTGCCACGGCTCACCTTGCGCGGTCTCTCCGTCGATTCCAGCTCGTGCGACCGCAAGATTGCGGCGAAATGCCGGCAGAGAAAGGGGGTCACCCGGGACGCGGCGAATGCGGCAACGAACGAGAAAATCCTGGTAGAGGACCGCATCCGTGCGAAAAGATGCATCGGGGTCGTTGAGCATTTCATGCATAATCGTGTTGATCATGCCATTGCGCTCGGCCTCGTCAATCTCGGGAAACAGTGTCGGTGCTGGCGTTTCTGCCGCAGACACAAATTTGGTCTGGGTGAGCTGGCTCAAAATATCGGCTGTCGGTGTGGAGGTGGGGGGCGCCACTGCGCGCCGAACAACCACCCGGCGCTCTTCGGGCGGCGGTGTAAAAATCAAATCGCGCGCATCTTCGCCCGCCTGCGGTAGCGGAGTGAGCTTCGGGCTCGCCGAACGAGCAGATGTCTCTACTGGTCCAATGGTCACAGCCAATGGACGACGCGACAAGGCCGGGCCGAGCGCAACGAAATGGCCACGTGCGAGATCACGAAACTGTTCGGCCTGCCGCCGTTCCATGCCAAGAAGATCCGCGGCACGGGCCATGTCGATATCGAGGAAAGTTCGGCCCATCAGGAAATTCGATGCCTCAGCCGCAACATTCTTTGCGAGTTTGGCGAGGCGCTGTGTGGCGATGACACCGGCAAGACCACGTTTGCGGCCACGGCACATCAAGTTGGTCATGGCGCCGAGCGATAGTTTGCGGGCCTCGTCTGAAACCTCTCCGGCAACCGCCGGTGCAAAAAGCTGCGCTTCGTCGACCACGACGAGCATCGGGTACCAGTAGTCGCGTTCTGCGTCGAATAGGCCACCGAGAAAGGCCGCGGCACAGCGCATCTGCTGTTCAACATCCAGTCCTTCGAGATCAAGGACGACGGAAACGCGATGCTGGCGAATTCGGGCTGCGATGCGGGTGAGTTCGCTTTCGGTCCGTGCACCATCGACGACCACATGGCCATATCTATCGGCCAGCGTAACGAAATCGCCCTCCGGATCGACGACGCATTGCTGTACCCACTGCGCGCTTTGTTCGAGCAGGCGGCGCAGCAAATGCGATTTGCCTGAACCCGAATTGCCCTGGACGAGCAGGCGAGTTGCCAGCAGCTCTTCCAGATCGAGCATGGCTTTTGCGCCGGCTGACGCCGCTCCCATGTCGATATCGACCTTCATCATCTCTCCAGCGTTCAAGTGATTCTGCGCGCGATATAATGCGCAAAATCACTTAGCATTGTTTGCCATGCCGCGTGGAGGATATGTGCTCCGTCGTTGGAAAACTCACAGGTGAATTGATCGGCTATTCGGCTGGCACCGGCTCTGGCAGCATGTTTGCCTTGCCGTGCTTACTCAGCGTCAGCACCAGCAGCGCAGCAATCAGGCAGAGAATTCCCGCAACGAAAAATGCAGGCATATAAGTTTGGTATTCGGTGCGGGCAAAGCCGCCACCATAGGCTGCCGAGGCTGCACCCAACTGGTGTCCGGCAAAAACCCAGCCGAATATCAATCCGGCCTTTTCACGTCCGAAACGATCGGTTGCCAATTTCACCGTCGGCGGCACTGTGGCAATCCAGTCGAGACCATAGAACATGGCAAACAGGGACAGGCCGTAAAAAGAAAAATTGGAGTAGGGCAAATACAGCAGCGAGAGGCCGCGCAGTCCATAGTACCAAAAAAGCAGCCAACGGTTGTCTACACGGTCCGAGAGCCAGCCTGAACCAATGGTGCCGAAAAAATCGAAGAATCCCATCATAGCCAAGACGCTGGCGGCCACTACAGGGACCATGCCGAAGTCTCCGCACATGGCGACGAAATGGGTGCCTACAAGACCGTTGGTACTCGCACCGCAAACGAAAAACGTAGCGAAAAGCACCCAGAACGTGCTCGAGCGCGACGCTTCCTTCAAAGCGAGCAGTGGCATGGTGATGAGGGATATTAGCCCGCCTGTGATTGGCGGAACGGGCGTGATCTCCTTGTCTCCATAGGCGGGCAGGCCGATATCGGCAGGTCGGTCACGCATAAGGAAGAAGACTGCCGTGACGGCGATTAACAATAGAGCGCAAATTAGCATGATCGCCGTGCGCCAACCGTAGTTTTCACTGAGAGAAGCCATGAGCGGCATGAACGCCAGCTGTCCGGTAGCCGAGCTTGCTGTCAGCATCCCCAAAGCCAATCCCCGGCGCGCAGTAAACCAGCGGGCCGCGACGGTGGCACCCAGAACCATGGCGGTCAATCCGGTACCGAAGCCGACGACGACGCCCCACAAGAGAATTAGTTGCCAGATTTCCGTCATCGCCAAGGAGGCGAACAGGCCGGCTGTGATCAGCACCAGCGCCACGCAAACCACTTTCCTTACACCAAAATAATTCATGAAGGCCGCTGCGAACGGCCCCATGAAGCCAAACAGCAAGAGCCTGATCGAAAAGGCAGTGGCTATTTGCTCGGTTTCCCAGCCGAATTCTTTTTCCAGCGGAACGATCAGTACACCGGGCGCTCCAACGGCGGCGGCAGTGACAAGCATCGTTAGAAACGTTACGGCTATGACGACCCAGCTATAATGGATATTGCGGCGGGCAAGCGAAGCGGCGAGCGAGGAGGAGATCATGGGCTGTCTTTCGGGAACTGGGAATCCGCACGAGTTAGATGATGATCATCATCATTATTGACTATTGATGATGACAATCATATAAATTGTCAATAGTCTTTTCGGGGATACTGCACATGCGTGTCAGCAGAGATCAGGCAGCGGAAAACCGCGCCCGCATCATTGAAGTTGCCAGTCAACAATTTCGTCAGAAAGGTTTTGACGGGATTGGGGTTGCTGATGTGATGAAGAATGCCGGCCTAACCCATGGCGGCTTCTATGGCCATTTTGCATCGAAAGATGATCTTATTGCTCAATCCTGCGACGCTGCAATGAAGCGGTCGGCGGAAAAATGGTCTGCAATTGCACAAGAGGGACCTGATGTTGCGCTTGCCGCGATCACGTCGTCCTATCTTGCCAAGAATCACAAGGGTGACTTGGCAAACAGCTGTACTATGGCGTTGCTTGCGCCGGATATTGCCCGGCAAGGAGGAGCAGTCCAGACCCGATTTACCGAGGGCACCAAAAGGCTGCTGGAAATATTGTCGGATTTGGTTCCTGGCCGATCAAAAGCCAAAAAACGCCAGAAAGCCCTGGCCACGATGGCCGGTCTCATTGGTGCGGTTGTCTTGTCGCGGGCGGTGGATGACCCGGAATTTGCCGACGAGATTCTCGACGCGGGCCAGGCTTTCTTTGGCTCTGGCAAACCTGCAGACGAAATCTGAGTTAACGCCCCGGACGTCCTGTCTTGCCCGGACGTCGCTTCTTGCGATCGTTAGCGTCCTCATATGAACCAGCACCTGTTCGCTCGCGGCGAATAATCTTCTGGTCATTGCGGTTCGTACCGGTAAAGGCAGGCTTTTCAGGAACATTGCCGATAACCGGCTTCTCGGTACGCCCAACGGTCATCTCATCCAGCGAATTCTTGCGGAAGACGCCGGGTGCTAGGTGACGGGTCGTGTCTCCGCCCATTTCGTCGAGGTGCGGTTTGTGGAACAGCGGCGAATTCTTGTCGCCCTCGTCCGTAACCACACGGTGCATCGCACGCCCGGCATTGTGCCTGCCCTTGGTGCGGCCGGTGACCGGGCTTTCCATCTCGACCTCCCGTGCCATTGGGTCGTCCGAAATTGCCAACTCCATCTCGCGCAGACGCTTGATCTCGTCGCGCAGGCGAGCAGCGACTTCGAAATCGAGATCGTCGGCGGCATCGCGCATCTGTTTCATCAGATGTTCGAGATGAGCCTTCAGATTGTTACCCATCATTGCGCCGGAATCGGTGAAATCGGAAATATCGGCGCGAACGTGGTCACGCTCGTAGACACTGTTGAGGATGTCGCCGATATTTTTCTTGATGCTGGCAGGCGTAATGCCGTGCTCGGTGTTATAGGCTTCCTGCTTCTCGCGGCGGCGATTGGTTTCCGCCATCGCCCGCTCCATCGAGCCGGTGACATGGTCGGCATAGAGAATGACCTTGCCGTCGATGTTACGCGCAGCACGCCCAATCGTCTGGATTAACGAGGTTTCCGAGCGCAAAAAGCCTTCCTTGTCCGCATCGAGGATGGCGACAAAGCCGCATTCTGGGATATCGAGACCTTCACGCAAAAGGTTGATGCCCACGAGCACGTCAAATGTCCCAAGGCGCAAGTCCCGCAAAATCTCGATACGCTCCAGCGTGTCGATGTCGGAGTGCATATAGCGGACGCGGATGCCCTGTTCGTGCAGATACTCCGTCAGATCTTCGGCCATGCGTTTGGTGAGGACCGTTACAAGCGTGCGGTAGCCCTTCGCCGACGTTTCGCGAATTTCTCCAAGAACATCGTCAACCTGGGATTTGGCTGGACGGACCTCGACTGGGGGATCGATAAGGCCGGTTGGGCGAATGACCTGCTCGGCGAAGACGCCGCCGGATTCTTCCATCTCCCATTTGCTCGGCGTTGCCGAGACCGCAACAGTCAGTGGGCGCATGGCGTCCCATTCCTCAAACCGCAACGGGCGATTGTCCATGCACGAGGGCAGGCGGAAGCCGTACTCGGCCAGCGTTGCCTTGCGCCGAAAATCGCCTTTGTACATCGCACCGATCTGCGGAACCGTTACATGGCTCTCATCGATGAAAACCAAGGCATTATCAGGAATATACTCGAACAGCGTGGGCGGCGGCTCCCCAGGCTTGCGACCGGTCAGGTAGCGCGAATAGTTTTCAATACCGGCGCAAGAGCCGGTTGCCTCCAACATTTCCACGTCAAAAGTACAACGTTGCTCAAGCCGTTGCGCTTCGAGCAGTCTGCCAGCGGCATTCAACTCCACCAGACGATGTTTGAGTTCTTCCTTGATGGATTTTATCGCCTGATTGAGCGTCGGGCGCGGCGTCACATAGTGCGAGTTCGCGTAAATCTTGACCGACCGCAGGTCGCCGGTCTTCTGGCCCGTCAGCGGATCGAACTCAGTGATTGCCTCGATCTCATCGCCGAACATGGAAATGCGCCAGGCGCGATCCTCCAAGTGGGCAGGAAAAAGTTCGATCGTATCGCCACGCACACGGAATGAGCCTCGAGTAAAATCCATGTCGCGCCGTTTATACTGCTGCGCGACGAGATCGGCGAGCAGCGCTCGTTGGTCCAGACGGTCGCCGATCTTCATTTCGAAGGTCATCGCCGTATAGGTTTCGACCGAACCGATACCGTATATGCACGACACCGAGGCGACGATGATCACATCGTCGCGTTCAAGCAGCGATCGGGTGGCGGAGTGGCGCATCCGGTCGATCTGCTCGTTGATCGAGGATTCCTTCTCGATATAGGTGTCGGAGCGGGGCACATAGGCTTCCGGCTGGTAGTAGTCGTAATAGGAAACGAAATACTCTACCGCATTGTTCGGAAAGAACGATTTGAATTCGCCGTAAAGCTGGGCGGCCAACGTTTTGTTGGGAGCCAATATCAAAGCAGGACGTTGTGTTTCCTCAATGACTTTCGCCATGGTGAAGGTCTTGCCGGAACCGGTGACGCCGAGCAAAACCTGGGTCTGATCAGAGTCCCTGACGCCAGAAACCAGATCCTTGATGGCCGTTGGCTGATCTCCAGACGGCTTGAATTCCGTTTCCATCCGAATGGCGATGCCACCTTCGGATTTATCCGGCCGGGCTGGGCGGTGTGGTTGCCACGCGGTTCCATTCTTGAAAAGCGGATTGCCACTTTCGATCAGGGCGGATAGAGCAGCGACGGTAGCCGTCGCGCCTCCAGGCATGATGCTGGCTGCGTCTTCCAGATTGATATCCAGTCCGGCCACTGGGTTGAGGCCCGCAGCAGCGCGCGTCCTGGGGTCTGTCGATCCCCCAATCGACGTCCCACGAGACGTACGCGATGCGCTGGACTCTTTGCTTGCCGGCTTCTTTGTCTTGGTTCCCTTAGATACAGCTTTTGCTGTCTCATCGGTGATCTGCTTTGCCCAATCGCTGACGGAACCGGCAAGCGGGGTGCCTTCCAGCTCAGACTGCGGCGCTTCGCCGAAACCGTCGGCGTTATATCTGTCGGGAGATTTAACCATAGGTTGAATATGGTGGGAGTCCGGCAAAATGGAAAGACCCGAGTGATGAAAACTGGATTTTCCAAATTTCTCCTGACAGCAGGCTGTCATGAGCAATGCAGATTTATGGGAGGAATATATGCTCGCGATGGTAGCGCAGAAATTCCGGATGGGGGAAATGGCTGCTATTTTTTGGAAGAGCAATCTTTCCTGATTCGTTGATCAGGCCGGCGATTTTGGGTTCATTGCAGCGGGACGATTTCAGAATTTCGTAGTCCGGGCCTATGGAAATCAGACCATTATCGAACATCCAGTGAATCGATTGGAGAAGCGCAATGCCGTTGTTGATGGAGTCTGGACCGAGGTGTTTTACGGGTCGGATGTGAGCGCATTCGATTTCACAACTGCCGTCAGGTGCCTGCATCGATATTCCGGTCATTGCACATCTCATATTGTAGGCCTTGCCAACAAGCTGCCGAAATACGCGGTCACGGAAGGTGCGGGATGTCAGTATGCGGTCGCGGTCGACAGATTCCGGTGGGTCTTCGGCAAAACCATAGGAAGGCGTCCCCACTAGCTCTTCTTCTTCTTCGCTCCAGTTCTTTCTGAAGCCAGTTCTCTCGATTTTTTTATATTCTTCATTGGAGAGGGCGCGAACTTGCTGCTGGATCGTATGTGAATTCATCCTGCCGTCAGACTGCACCATGCTCTTTTCGAAATAGAATTTCTTGTCGAGCTGGAAACCAGGGACGCTGAACGGCACCGTCTCTTCAAGTTCGAGATATTGTTCAAGCGATGCTTCGTAATATCCGGGGCTACCCGCCAACAGATATACGGACGTGACTCGCGCTGTCGCAAAATATCCCGTCGACCCAATAACGCGCGTACCTGCGCGAGGTGCGGGTTGGTAGTATATGATCCAGTCGTCCAGCGCGTCGCGAACAATCTTGAGATACTTGTCGCGGAAACGATAGCGTCGGTCGTGGCCTCCTGGGGCAGCTTCTTCGTCTGTCAGTTTGATTTGAAATATTGCGTGCATTTAGCCGGGATTTGCCTGTTGAAACCGTGGTTTGTTCAACATGGCGATATCCTGCAGTAAGCGAAACGCACCCGAAATTGTATTTTTCGGTTTCAGCTCAATCTGAAATGGCAACCTTTCAGCCGTAACGGAGCTTAAGGCCAAGGATTGTGAGAATAAGCAGGAGGGTTATCCCATTTGCTGCCATGACCGGCCATGAACTGATCATCATTCCGTAAAACAGCCAGAGCAGAACGCCGAGGGCGAGAGAAACGTTGGTGACGAGAGAAATGCTGTCCGTCTGGCGGTGCCGGACAATTTTGATGATCTGGGGGATCCAGCACAGTGTTGTGATCGCGGCAGCGAGGCTACCAACAAGCTCGATGTAGATTGGCACGGGTAAAACTTTCAGAGGAACGGATCTAGATTATAATTGGCGATATTCGCTTGAGAAATATAGCGGAATCATGTTCCGACGCGATCGTTTCACATAAATATTCGTGCCCTGGTCCCGACTATACGATCAATGGATCACGCCCCATGTTCAGATGCAGTTCGTGGCCTTCATAGGCATGGGCCGCCGCCACCTTTTCATCCAGTTCCACGCCGAGGCCCGGTTCCGACGACGGAACGACATATCCGTCTTCCCATTGAATCGGTTTCTTCAGAATATCGGCGTGGAAGCCGCCGAAAGCCTGGATGCATTCGAGAATAAGAAAGTTTGGGCTGCAGGTTGATATCTGAATGTTGGCGGCACCGACGATCGGGCCGCAATAGAGGTGCGGCGCAATCTGAGCGTGGAAGGTTTCTGCCATCCCGGCGATTTTCTTTGCTTCCAGTATGCCGCCGACGCGGCCAAGATTCATTTGCAGGATGTTTGCAGCCTGGTTCACCAGCAGGCGCTGAAACTCATACTTCGTTGTCAGGCGCTCACCGGAAGCAATCGGGATCGACGTATGCTGCTGCACATAGCCCATATTCTCCGGCATATCCGGCGGTACTGGCTCTTCCAGCCATAGGGGATCATACGGTTCCAGACGTTTTGCCAGCCGGACAGCGCTGGTTGGGGTCATCTGACCATGAGTTCCAAACAAAAGATCGGCCTTGGAACCGACGGCTTCACGAACCAGCCGCGCGAATTTCTCACCAAGATCAAGCTGTTCCAGCGACAGTTGACGCGGGTCGAACGACGTATAAGGGGCGACCGGATCGAACTTCACCGCCGTATAGCCTTGCGCGACGTATTCTGCCGCCCGCTCGGCAGAGGCTTCGGCGTCCCAGTAAATGGCCGAAGTCTCACCCAGTTCCGGCTTGGGATAGATGTAGGTATAGCTGCGGAGCCGTTCATGCACCTTGCCACCGAGCAGTTCGTACACAGGCTTGTCGGCCTCCTTGCCGATGATATCCCAGCAGGCCATTTCAAGCGCCGACACCGCACCCATGATCGTCACATCGGGGCGCTGGGTAAAACCGGCGGAATAGGCGCGGCGAAAGAACCGTTCGATATGGTGCGGGTCCTCGCCGATGAGCCAGCGCTCGGCTACGTCTTCGACGACCTTCCGCATTACTTGCGGAGTGATGGTCGAATTGTAAGCCTCGCCATAGCCGACTACACCTGAATCGGTCGTGAGTTTGACAAAGAGAAACCATGTCCCGCCAAAAGAAGGTGGCGGATTGCCAACCACGAAGGTTTTGACATCTGTGATTTTCATGATCCCTCCGGACGCTCACTATCGATCAGACTAGGCCCGAGCATGTGTAATGCCGAAACCGCGCAACGACCCACACTGTCGGGTTTCCGACAGTTCTTGCGGTGGCCCCTTTCCAAATCTGCCGCTGCAAAGCATCATGCGGGCAAATCCGCATTGATCGATGGAGGCAGCAGTTGAGCGAACAAACCAAACCTATCGGCGAATTGACGCTGCGTACACTGGCGATGCCGGCCGATGCGAACGCAGCTGGCGACATTTTCGGCGGCTGGGTCATGGCACAGATGGATTTGTCCTGCGGTATCAGGGCTGCAGAGCGGGCAAGGGGGAGGGTGGTGACCGCTGCGGTCAAGGAAATGGCCTTCGCAAAACCGGTCAAGATCGGTGACACTTTGTGCGTCTATACTCATATCGACCGCGTCGGACGCACCTCGATTACGTTGAAGGTCGAGGCTTGGGCGCAACGCTATCTCTCGGATCTGATGGAACGCGTTACGCACGCCGATTTCGTGATGGTTGCCCTCGACAAGGAGGGCAACCCGACGCCAGTGCCGGGCGAACGCTAGCCGCCGATCATATATTTGTCCCAGAAACCGGCTTCTGATTCGATCTGTTCGACCACGTCGATCCACAGACCGGAGGGATCATGAAACCCGAAACGGCGTTGCCCGAAAGGCTCGTCCGTCAACGGATATTCGATTTTCAGACCGGTAGCGTTCATTTTTTCAAACGTTGCTCTGGCATCCTCTACCTGCAATTCAAAGCACATGCCCATACCGCTGAAGCTCTCGGAACCGGGTGGTGCAGAGGGGTGATCAGGCGTCATGAAGGCGATGGAAGCGGACTGGTCTTCCGCCAAAAGCAAGCAAAACCAGGTGCTATCGAACCCACTGACGAAGCCCAGGTGCCGGATCCAGAAATCGCGGCAGGCTTCCTTTCGTGGCGTGACGATGATCGGATAGCGGTCCATGAAAGCCATTTTCTTCATCCTGCAACTTTGTGAGTCACCGCATTAAACAGGGACGCAAAAGACATTGGCAAGGCCCTTTTGTCAGGAGAGAGAATAGGAATAAGTTCTCAGCTGAGAACTTATTCCCGCGACGTTCTCCTCAATTACCGGATGACAGATTCATTCTGATGCGATTAAGTGGCGATCAAATTCCTGCGCCGCTTCGGGAAAAAAGCATTCCATTTTTGGTAAAAAGCATTCCATTTTGAGCAAAAAGCGTATGAAAAATTGGGGCAGAAACGTGGCTTTTTTCGGAGCAATTCAAGACTACTCCCGCAAGCGCGGCGATGCGAACAGCGCGAAAGTCGACTTCGTCGAACTCTTTTTCGATCTCGTATTCGTCTTCGCCATCACACAGATATCGCACTTGCTGCTGCATGATCTCAGCCTCAAGGGGCTCGTCGAAAGCGCGCTGCTCCTTTTGGCAGTCTGGTGGGTCTGGGTCTATACGATGTGGTGCACCAATTGGCTCGATCCGGCGACACCGCCGGTGCGCACAATGTTGTTCGTGCTGATGCTGGCCGGGCTTGTGCTTTCGACGTCGATCCCCACTGCCTTCGAGGCCCGCGGATTGGTGTTCGCCTGCGCTTTCGTCTTCATGCAGCTCGGCAGGTCGGTTTTCATGGTGTGGGTGCTCCGACACCACAATCGGGCCAATTACCGCAACTACCTGCGGATCACGATCTGGCTCGCCGTGTCGGGCTCATTCTGGATTGCCGGCGGTTTCGCCGAACCGGAATATCGGCTTGTCTTTTGGGCAATAGCTCTGGGAATAGAAGTGGTGGGCCCAGCTCTTGGTTTCTGGGCATTCGGCCTCGGGGCCTCTTCGACAGGAGAGTGGGATGTCGACGGTGAATACATGGCGGAGCGGGCCGCGCTGTTTGTCATTATCGCACTTGGAGAGTCCATCCTCGTTTCCGGCGCGACTTTCGCCGATCAGGAATGGAATTTCATCTCCTTTTCAGCATTTCTGACGACCTTCGTTGCATCTGTTGCCATGTGGCTGGTCTATTTCAATGTCGGCCAATCGGCCGGCCATCACAAGATTGCGGCGACTGACGATCCCGGCAGGATCGCCCGGATGGCCTACACCTATGTTCACGTTCTGCTTGTGGCCGGTATCATCGTCGTTGCCGTATCGGATGAGCTTATCCTCGCGCATCCGACGGGTCATTCGGACGCCGCAACGATCTGGACGTCAATTGGTGGTACGGCGCTTTATCTGGTCGGGAATCTGCTGTTCAAGTTCTATATCGCGGGAAGACCGCCACTGTCTCATATGATCGGTCTGGGACTGTGCGTGATACTCGCCTTTTTTGCTGGGGGGCTGTCGCCATTGGTGCTCGGCTCCCTCACCACTGGCATTCTGATCATCGTCACGATCTGGGAGTATTTTGGCCAGGTGAAGGCCGACAGCCCTGTTCATCACTAGCGGCAGGCGCGATGTCCGCTCCGGCGTTGCATCAGATCGAAATGGAAATGCGTGCGATGGAACCGGTCGTAGCCGGGACCAAGAACCGTCGAGAAGTAGTCGCAGGCATCCGAGCGTACCGTGTTGAGCAGCCCGCGCTGGCGGAATGAGAACCAGCCGGGCTTTTGCACCTGGATATCCTTGCCATTGTTGAGCGTGATTTTCGAAATGTCGAGCGCATTCCCCTTGGAATGTTCCGACATGCTTCTCCCGCGCTGGTTGCTCATCGTGCGGCAGGAATAGCTTGATGCCTGATGAATCGTGTTGATACCGGAAAGATAACGCAGGCGCGTTGAGGGTGCGAGATCGCCTTTGACCCAACGTGCGAAAGCAAGTGTCATCTGGCAATTCAGCGTGGCACTCGGCTTGAGCCTGATGCGTCCACTGGCGAATCCACTCACGGTCAGCGGGTGGTCGATCTTGCAGACGCCCCCGTCATTGATGGGTTCCCGCTCCTGAAACACAACGCCAAGTTGTTTAAGCTGGGTGCGACAGGCAATGTCACTGCCCGACATGGCGAGCGCACTTTCGCTGCGCGCAATAGGATCCCTGATCCCGCCCGCATAGCCGTAGCTTTCGGCGTCATCGGAGGCCGGTTCGGATTCCGGCAGTGAGTAGGGCTTCGGCTCTGCGACTTGCGGGGCCTCCGGTACGATAATTCTATCCGATGTATCCGGTTGCTGTTCGGCGTCCGGTACGGAAAGGACTTCGGGCTGCTGTGTGGCGAATTCGCCCGACTGCGGGGCGGCTTGCTGCTGGATTTCCTCCGGAGCGACCTGCGTGCTTTCCTCGCTTGCAAGCGATTGGCTGGCAACTGACGTGTCCCCGCTGCCAACATCCGCCATGGGTCGCCGCACATCGCCCATGCCGCAACTGCTCAGCGCTGTCGACGCGAAAAGGACAAGCATGATCGAAAGGTGCCTAAAACGCACGGCGGACGACAACGCAATACTCATGTCACCACATCCCCTTTGCCCCTTACGCAGGCGGATGCAGCTAAAAATAGAGGCAAATTGTAAAGGAAAGGTCAGCGTCGCTCTTAAGACCTGCGTCGAAAATGTGATCCGATGCTGGTTGATCCCGGCTTGATTTTGCTGCAATCACCGCGGCAACTGTCTTTCCTTCTCCTTCCTCCCCGGAAACCATCCATGACATCTCTGTTTTCACCCTACCTCATGCCGATTTTCCTGCTTGCGGCGTCGAATGTGTTCATGACTTTTGCCTGGTACGGCCATTTGAAATATCCGATGGCGCCGCTCACGCTGGTGGTTTTCATCAGCTGGGGTATTGCGCTTATGGAATATTGGCTGGCCATTCCTGCCAACCGCATCGGTCACACGGTTTATACGACGGCCGAGCTGAAAACGATGCAGGAAGTCATCACGCTGGTCGTGTTCAGCCTGTTTTCAGTATTTTACCTGAAGGAATCCTTCACCTGGCAGCACGTAGCCGGTTTTGTGTTGATAGCCGGCGGCGCAACCCTGATCTTCAAGGCTTGAGATTATTGAGTCCTGACCCCGGCCCGCTTGCGCAAAGCAGGTATCAGTTCGACGGCGATCATGGCGAAGAAGATGAGGGCGCAGCCTGCCACACCCTGAAGCGACATGCGCTCACCCAACAATATTGCGCCGAAAAGCGCCGCAAAAAGTGCCTCGGAAGACAGCATGATTGCTGCTTGCGGAGCCGTAGTGAAGCGCTGTCCAACCACCTGAAGCGTGAAGCCGATGCCGGACGAGATCACCCCCGCAAAGAGGATTTCCGGCGCGGCCGCCAGGATCGAGAAAAGTTCGGTGCGCTCGGTGGACAATGTCGCCACGAGGCCAAGCAAGCCGCAGACCATGAACTGAACCAACGACAACTTTATGGGTCTGCCGCTTTTCATGCCGATGCGATTGATAAAGATAATCTGCAACGCCCAGAATATGGCGCAGGCTACGATGAGCAAATCACCGGCCGTCAGCCCTTCGAGATGTCCTCCGGACAACAGATAAATGCCGGCAAGCGCCGTCAAGGCGCAGGGCCAGACAACCGGATGGGGCCACTGCCAAAACAGAATGACGCCAAGGAATGGCACCATGACTACATATAGGCCGGTCAGAAAGCCGGCATTGGTGACGGACGTTGTCTGCATGCCGACCTGCTGGAGCGCGGCCCCGGAAAAGAGCAGAACACCGATGAAAAAGAAGCCGTAATAATCGGCGCGCGTCAATTTCACCGGCGCAGCCTTCGCCTCGCGAACGGCCAGCGGCATGATGGTCAGGGCGGCGAGGAAAAAACGCAGCGTAACAAACATGAACGGCCCGACGCTGCCCATTGCGCTGGACTGGGCGACGAAGCCGAAGCCCCAGATCGCTCCGGCAAGAAGCAGCAAAGTGTTGGCGCGTCCATGCGTCATGAGAATCCTGCGAAATGGAGCGGTCATCAAAGGTCCGCCTTGATCGCTGTCTAGCGATTGCAGTTCATGGCGGCAAGGGTGCTACAAACGTTATGCGCGTGTCAGCCGTATGATTTTCCCATCGCCCTCATCGGTGAGCAGGTAAATTGAGCCATCGGACGCTACGCGCACATCGCGGACGCGGCCAAACTCGCCCTTGAGCATCCGTTCCTCACCCTTGATTGCGCCTTTCTCATCTCGGTCCAGGCGAACGAGCATCTGGAACTTGAGGGCACCCGCCAGAAGGTCACCCTTCCACTCGGGGAACATCGATCCTTCATATACGGCGAGCCCGGAGGGCGCGATCGAAGGGTCCCAGTAGTAGAGCGGTTGCTCATAGCCCTTCGCACGGGTTCCGACGCCGATTTTCGCGCCCGAGTAGTCCTTGCCGTAGGTTATGACCGGCCAGCCGTAATTCTTGCCCGCCTGAGGCTGATTGACTTCATCGCCGCCCCTGGCGCCATGTTCCACGGTCAACAATGAATCCGTGACGGGATCCCAGACAGCCCCTTGCGGATTACGATGGCCCTTGGACCAGATTTGCGGCAGGCCTTTTTTGCCGTCAGCGAATGGATTATCCGCCGGAATGGTGCCGTCCGCATTGATGCGGAGTATGGAGCCCGCCTCATCCCTGAAATTTTGTGAGCGCTTCATTGTACCCTGGTCGCCGATCGTAACGAAAAGCTTGCCATCGGGTGCAACAAGAATACGCGAGCCAAAATGCGCCGATCCCTTGGTGCTTTGCTTTACAGATAGCAGAACCGAGACATTTTCGAGTTCGGCCCCGTCGCCATTGCGAACGAGTCTCGCGCGCGCCATGACGGTGCCGGTACCATTCTGGCGGGGTTCGGCATAGCTGAAATAGATGTTTCCACTCTTGGCAAAGTCCGGCGCAAGCGCGACATCAAGCAGACCACCTTCGCCTCTAACGACGACCTTGGGAACATTGGCGACGGGCTTGGATACTTTACCATCTTTGACGATCCGCATGGTACCACCGCGCTCCGTCACGATGAGCGCGCCATCGGGCAGGAAGGCGAGGCCCCAAGGATGATCAAGTCCATCTGCAATCGTCTCGGCAGAGAGCGTCACCGTTTCAGTCTTGAAATCCTTGGCGAGAGCGGTCAGGGGCATCGACATCAAGACGGCAAACAGACCCGCAGCAGCAATTTTTGGTCCTTGTTTCATTAATGGCGATCCTCCTTGTCGTTCGAGATATGAACTCATTTTGTGCATAGTTCGCCAATCCGGTCGTCTCACAGTGACGTGAATTGTCGCGTCTCTGAGATTGATTTGCCTGCGCAAATTCCCGACGTGCGACATTTTCCACTTTCTACGTGAATTCGCCGGAATCGGTGCTATATTAAGGGACGAATGACTGAACGGTTCCGAAGTCTTGAGCTTCGGCGACCGTTTTCTTTTTGTGTCGAGGGGCATCGATCGATCGCCGTTCGACATTGACTACGAAAGGAGAGGGCATGGAAAAGGTCCCGATGACTCAGGCTGGATTCGACAAGCTCAAGGAGGAGCTGCGCTGGCGCCAGCAGGAAGAACGTCCACGTATTATTGCGGCAATCTCGGAAGCGCGCGCCCATGGCGACCTTTCGGAAAACGCCGAATATCACGCCGCCAAGGAAGCCCAGAGCCACAATGAGGGCCGGGTCGGCGAGCTCGAGGATTATACGGCACGCGCCGAAATCATCGATATTTCCAAGCTGTCAGGCGACAAGATCAAGTTTGGCGCCACGATCCAGCTGATCGATGAGGATACCGAAGAGAAAAAGGTATATCAGATCGTCGGCGATCAGGAAGCGGACCCCAAGGCTGGCCGCATCTCCATTTCCTCGCCCATCGCACGCGCGCTGATCGGCAAGAGCGAAGGC
Organism: Phyllobacterium trifolii; assembly: GCF_014192095.1. Lineage (GTDB taxonomy): Bacteria > Pseudomonadota > Alphaproteobacteria > Rhizobiales > Rhizobiaceae > Phyllobacterium > Phyllobacterium trifolii. The sequence continues at coordinate 69,775 of NZ_JACHXN010000004.1, read as the reverse complement.
GAGACGATCGAAGTCAACGCACCCGGTGGTGCCCGGTCTTACGAAATCATCGGCTTCAGGTTCCTCTAGACTTCGTGCAGGAGCCCCTAAGCAGCGTCGAAGTGATCGCTCCGAATTTCAAGCGAAAGCTTTCCGGAGTCACTTCGACGATCATTCAACTGATCCCGCTACAGCGGGCCAATGGTCTCAACATTGTCACCATGGGCCCCGGATTGCCCGCGGAGCTGCCGAGCATTGGCTGGACGTCGCTCCCCGGGCTCTGGTTCAAGCCGAGGACGAGACCATTTCGTATCTGGCACGCGCGCCGCAACAATGAAATGATCGCCGGCATTCTCATGCGCCATGTCCTGCGCATGAAGTTGCGGCTGTTGTTTACATCCGCCGCCCAGCGCGATCATCAGCCTTTTACCAAATGGCTGATCCGGCGAATGGACGCAGTCATCGCCACGAGCGGAAAGTCCGGTAGTTTCCTGAAGGTGCCCCACGCCGTCATAATGCACGGTATCGATACCGAACTGTTTCATCCACCGCAGGACAATCAGGACAGATTTGCAGCTTCGGGCCTTCCGGGGCAATTTCTGGTCGGTTGTTCGGGCCGCATCCGGCCTTCGAAGGGCACAGATCTCTTCGTTGATGCAATGATCAATTTGCTTCCGCAGCACCCGCAATGGACGGCGGTCATGACTGGCCGCACGACTGCGGAGTACAAGAGTTTTGAACAGGCACTCCGTGACAAGATTACGAAAGCCGGGCTTGGCGATCGTATCCTGTTTCTGGGAGAGGTTCCCGATGTGCGCCTTTGGTATCGCAGGATGACCCTCTACGTTGCGCCATCCCGCAATGAGGGCTTCGGCTTGACACCGCTTGAGGCGATGGCCTCGCAGACCGCGGTGGTTGCGAGTGATGCCGGGGCCTATGCCGAGATGATCGAACCGGAGACGGGAACTGTCGTTGCGGCGGGTGACGGGCTCGCGCTGGAACAGGCGATCGCACCTTACCTCGCCGATCCGGAGATGTGTGAAGAGGCGGGGAAGCTGGCGCTTGCCCATGTTCGCCAGAACTTTCCGCTGCAGAAGGAGGCCGGCCGTATCGGCGAAGTCTACGAGCAGCTTTTCGCTGCCGGGTTGAAATCGTGAGTGTTACGGCTTTCATCATCCATCTCGAGCGCGCGGCACAGCGCGGCGAGCATGTCCGCGGACTGGTCGAGCGCTTGCCGGTGAAGGCGGAGATCGTCGATGCGGTGGACGCGCTCGCAATGGGCGAGGGTGATATTGCCGCCGTCTATGCCCGCTCGCTGCACAGTCCGTACTACCCGTTCGAACTGCGGAAATCCGAGGTCGCCTGTTTTCTGTCGCATCGCAAAGCTTGGGCTGCAATTGTTGATCGCAAGCTCGACGCAGGTCTCATCATCGAGGACGATGTCGAGGTGGATGCCGGTTTCGCGGCACAGTTGCAACTGGCGATCGACCGGTTGCAGCCGGCCGACTACATCCGCTTTCCCCGCTGGCCGAGAGGTGAGGCGGGGATTGAAATCGCGCGCGTTGGCGCCAACAGCATCATGGAACCGGAACTTCCCGGACTGGGGATGCAGATGCAACTCGTCGGACGTGAGGCGGCGATTGCGCTTCTTGCGGCAACGGAACGATTTGACCGGCCTGTCGATACGACGATCCAGATGCGCTGGCTCCATCCCGTCCGCGTATTGTCAGCGCGGCCAATCACCATTCGCGAGATCGATTTCGATCTCGGCGGGTCGGTCGTTCAGGGCAAGAACAAGACTTTTGCTGGCAGGCTGAAGCGGGAAATCCTGCGCCCCTGGTATCGCGCGACGCTTTACCTCTACGACAAGCTACGCCGTTAAAGCACCATCAACGGTTCGTTCTTGACCGAACGGATCGTCAGGGATGTGCGCACGGAATCGACGTTGGGCGTCGAAGTCAATTCTTCGATGACGAAATTCTGGAACGTACTCAGATCACTCGAGACGCAATGCAGCAGGAAGTCCGACTCGCCGGAAACCATCCAGGCGCGGCGCACCAGTGTCCAATGCTTGGTCTTTTCGGCGAAGTTCTTCAGATCGGCATCAGACTGGCGGTGCAGGCGGATCATGCAGAATGCGACGATATCCTGGCCGAGGATCGCGCCGTTCAAGATCGCGCGATAACCCTGGATGATGCCGGCTTCTTCGAGCTTGCGAACACGGCGCAGGCACGGCGGTGCCGATATGCCGACACGCTCCGCCAGTTCCACATTGGTGATGCGGCCATTGTCCTGCAATTGTTTCAGGATTTTCCAGTCGATCGCGTCGAGATCCGCCTTCAAAGGCATATTCCATCCTGTCCCAAGAGAATTGCGGTCACCATAGGCGATTCCCCATGCTGTGTAATCACATCCCGTTACGGTTGCAAACAGGTTCCACAAATCTCCTAGAAACGCCGCTCTTCCGCCACAAGCTGTGGCTAACCCGTCTATGTTGAGCGAAGACCTTGCAACAAAGGGTGCTGAACCACTACTTTATAGTCATTGAAAGAGCATGGTGGTCGTGCCATCTCTTGTATGTCGAACACATATTACTTCAAGGTCTAGTCATGTCACAGCGCCATGTGCCCGTTCTTATCATCGGTTCCGGTCCCGCGGGTTATACCGCGGCGATCTATGCGGCTCGTGCAAACCTGAAGCCCGTCATCGTCGCCGGCCTGCAGCAGGGTGGCCAGTTGATGATCACGACCGACGTGGAAAATTATCCGGGCTATGCCGATACGGTGCAAGGCCCATGGATGATGGAGCAGATGCGCATCCAGGCCGAACATGTTGGCACCGAGATTGTCCACGACATCATCACGGAAGTGGATCTCTCCGTGCGGCCGTTCCGGCTTATCGGTGACGGCGGCACGCAATACACATGCGATGCGCTGATCATCGCGACGGGTGCGCAAGCGAAATGGCTAGGCATTCCAACGGAGCAGACCTTCATGGGATTCGGCGTATCTGCCTGTGCCACCTGCGATGGCTTCTTCTACCGCAACAAGGACGTGGTGGTCGTTGGCGGGGGTAATACCGCTGTCGAGGAAGCGCTTTATCTCGCAAACCTTGCCAAATCGGTCACGATCGTGCATCGCCGCGATCATTTTCGCGCGGAGAAAATTCTGCAGGACCGCCTGTTCGCCAAAGAAAATGTCAAAATCATCTGGGATAACGTCGTAGACGAAATTACGGGAACAGTAGCCCAGGCGCCGATGCCTGCATCGGTGTCGGGCATACGCCTGAAGAATGTGAAAACGGGCGAGACCACGGAATTGGCAACCCATGGCGTTTTCGTCGCCATTGGTCACGCGCCGGCGGTTGAGCTTTTCAAGGGGCAACTCAAACATAAGCCGAATGGCTATCTCTGGACCGCAGCCGATTCTACCGCAACGGATGTACCGGGCGTCTTCGCAGCCGGTGACGTTACGGATGACATTTATCGTCAGGCGGTCACCGCTGCGGGCATGGGCTGCATGGCAGCTCTTGAGGCCGAGCGTTGGCTGGCTGCGCAGGAACCAGTGCGTCAAGCTGCCGAATAGCAGCCGTTAATTTAGAGCCGGTCTCGATGTGCGTGGCCGGAATGGGGGAGAGACTGCGCGATGTCGCTTGATTGGGACAAATTGCGAATATTCCATGCTGCAGCGGAGGCGGGGTCCTTTACCCATGCCGCCGAGACGCTGCATCTGTCGCAATCGGCTATTTCCCGTCAAGTCAGTGCGCTTGAGCAGGATGTTGGCGTTCCGCTGTTCCACCGTCATGCTCGCGGTCTTATCCTGACTGAGCAGGGCGAAGTGCTCTACCGTACCGCCCATGAAGTCCTTATGAAGCTGGAGAATGTCCGCTCTCGCCTGACAGAGAGCAAGGACAGGCCGTCGGGCAAATTGCGCGTGACGACAACGGTCGGCCTTGGTTCGGGCTGGCTTATCGAGCGCGTGCAGGAATTCATCGAGCTTTATCCGGAAGTTCAACTGCAGTTGCTTTTTGACAACGAAGAGCTTGATCTGACGATGCGTCACGCGGATTGCGCTATTCGCCTGCGTCAGCCGCAGCAGCCGGACCTGATCCAGCGGCGGCTCTTTACCGTGCACATGCATGTCTATGCTTCACCGGCCTATATCGCCAAGTATGGCAAGATCGAAAGTATCGAGGAAATCGATACCCATCGCATTGTCAGTTTCGGTGAGCCTGCGCCGTCCTATCTCACCAATCTCAACTGGCTGGAGGTGATCGGTCGGACGGATGGCAATCTGAGACCCGCTGTCCTGCAGATCAACAACCTCCTGTCGATCAAGCGCGCCATACAAAAGGGCGTCGGCATCGGCGTGCTGCCTGACTATATGGTGGAAAAGGATTCAACGCTGGTCCGGCTCTTGCCGGAGATGGAATTGCCATCCTTCGACACGTTCTTTTGCTATCCCGAGGGAATCAAAAACGCCGCTAAATTGCACGTGTTTCGAGATTTTCTTTTCTCGAAAGCGCGTACGTGGTCCTATTAGACCAGCTATTTCGACATTTTCCGAAAAGTTTTTCTTTCCAATCTCGTGCTGCTTTGCAGCATGATTTTGCCCGCGTCACCGACATTTCACACCTGCAATTCCAACATTTCCCTTGATTTCGCCGGTATGCACCAAACGCATGGGTGCGATGCACAATTGGATGTTGCGAGACAGCGTAAAGGGCTCATATCCACATCACTTGCCGGTGCGTCTCCTCCTCCCATTGCGCGCCCGCAAGTGTTCCCCTCTGGAGGTATAGCCGGAAACGGCACCTTCAAAACTTAAGGCCGGGCAATTGTCCGGCCTCTTTTCTTTTCTGGGGTATGTTTAAAAAATTGCAGGCTGCTACGTCGACGACGGATACGCTCTATCGCGGTATCCCGCACGTTGCCAATGTTAAAAAAAGGGGGCCATCAGGCCCCTCGATTTTATCTGGTGATCTTCTTAGCGAAGGTTGGCGCAGAAACGCTGGATCCGTTTTCCGGCTTCTTCGAGATTGGCGTCAGAGGTAGCGTAGGAGATGCGGAAATTCGGTCCGAGGCCAAATGCCGATCCATGCACGGCAGCCACGGCTTCCGTTGAAAGCAGTTCGCTGACGAAATCCTCATCGTTCTCTATGACCTTGCCGGATGGCGCCGTCTTGCCGATCGCAGCCGCGCAAGAGGGATAGACGTAGAATGCACCCTCCGGCTTTGGGCATTCGAGGAAGTTGGTCTGGTTGAGCATCGAAACGATGAGATCGCGACGGCCTTCGAATGCCTTTTTGAAGACCGGCAAATGCGCCTGTGTTCCGTCGAGGGCTTCTACCGCTGCCCATTGCGAGATCGAGCTTGTACCGGAAGTCTGCTGGCCCTGCACCATATCCATGGCCTTGATCAGCTCGATCGGGCCGGCCGCATAGCCGATACGCCAGCCGGTCATAGCATAGGCTTTCGACACGCCGTTCATTGTCAGCGTGCGGTCATAGAGATTTGGTTCAACCTGTACTGGCGTCACGAACTTGAAGTCGCCATAGGTCAGGTGCTCGTACATGTCGTCGGTCAAGACCCAAACATGCGGATGACGCACGAGGACATCGGTAAGCTTCTTCATTTCGTCCCAGCTATAGGCTGCGCCGGATGGGTTGGAAGGTGAGTTCATGATAATCCATTTGGTCTTCGGCGTGATGGCACGCTCCAGATCTTCCGGCTGCAACTTGAACTCGTTGGCCTGAATGGCGGAGACGATGACAGGCGTTCCGCCGCATAGCGAAACCATTTCCGGGTAGCTTACCCAGTAGGGCGCGACGCAGATCACCTCATCGCCGGGATTCAGCGTAGCGAGCAATGCGTTGTAGATGACGTGTTTGCCGCCGGTCGAAACGATCGTCTGGCTTGCCTTGTAGTCGAGCTCGTTTTCGCGCTTGAACTTGCGGGCAATTGCTTCGCGCAATTGGGGAATGCCGGATACCGGGGTGTACTTGGTCTCGCCGCGCCGAATGGCTGCGATGGCAGCGTCCTTGACATTGTCAGGGGTGTCGAAATCCGGCTCACCAACGGACAGCGAGATGACGTCACGGCCCTCGGCTTTCAGATCGCGTGCTTTCTGGGTGATCGCAATGGTTGCGGAAATCTTCACACGGGAAAGGGCGTCTGCGAGGAATGCCATGGTATCGTTCTCCTGAAACGGGTTTGCGGGCCTGCTATGTCGCAATGGCGGCCGAATCGCAAGCAAAAGCATACTTGCGGGACTTCACATTATGCAGTTTCTGTGCAGGGTGTGGCATCGAATGCCGAATACATCAGCAATGTTTGAAGGATGCTTCAATCAAAATGATTGGACATATCGGCTCGTCGTGGGAATAGTCGCCCGCCAACCAAGCCGTCATTTGTGTGCCCGCACCGACGCTCTCAGGAGACCGCTACCATGCCAAGACTTTATTCACAGCCTGATTCAGGAAACTGCTACAAGCCGCGGCTTTTGATGGCGAAATTGGCGATGCCTTTCGAGCACATTTCGATTTCTTCAACCGATGGTTCAACCCGAAAACCTGAATTCATGGCGAAGAATCCAAACGGCAAGGTGCCGTTGCTCGAGTTCGACGACGGACGGTTTCTTGCAGAATCGAATGCCATTCTGCTTCATTTGGCGGAAGGCAGTCGCTTTGTTCCCGAGGATTCGTACGAGCGCGCCTTGATGTATCAATGGCTGTTCTTCGAACAATACACGCATGAGCCGAATATCGCCGTTCGCCGGGCGTTGCTAGTCTATCCGGAGCGGGCAAAGGATGCGACGCCCGAGCGCCTGGCGGCAACACTGGAAGGCGGCAACAAGGCATTGCTTGTAATGGAAAACCAACTGCAGAAGACGCCGTATTTCACAGGCAGTCATATCAGCCTCGCCGATATAGCACTCTATGCCTATACCCACGAAGCCAATCGCGGCGGATACGACCTCGCCGCCTATCCATCCGTGGCAAAATGGCTGAGCCGCGTCGCGGGCGACGAGGGCCACGTTCCGATCACATGGCTGCCAGACTGAAAACGAAAAAGGCGGGATAAATCCCGCCTTTTAAACTCTTGTGCGTTCAGAAATCAGACGATTCCCGTATGTGGATTAGCCAGCAACGCTAAGGTTGTCAGCGGACGACTTGCCCGAACGACGGTCCTGTACGATCTCGTAATTGACCTTCTGGCCATCATTGAGACCGCGCAAACCTGCGCGTTCAACAGCGGAGATATGGACGAATACGTCTGCACCGCCAGTATCAGGCTGGATGAAACCGTAGCCCTTGGTGCCGTTGAACCATTTCACTGTTCCCGTAGCCATGGGAAATTCCTTTCAGATATATAAGACAGGCAGCAAGCACATTTGCGGCCCAGGGAATCGAACCTATGCAATGGAGTTCATCAGGAAGCGCAACAGGTTACGCAGGTCGCAAAGTCACTCGACCGATAAAATCGATGCGGATTACATATGACAGAATTTGCCCCAAAACAAGCCATATTGGAATGGGTTTATCGTCAGGGTTAAGTGCGGCGGGTTGCATAGGCAAATTTTGGCCCTACATTCCTTGTTGAATTTCAGCACACTGTCCGACGTGTTTTCATAGTAGATGCTAATGTGAACTGGCCGAATCGCGGTCGTCCACGGGGGGTGACTCATGGCGGAGCAGAAACCAAGCCGATCCACAGCTACCTCCGTCGCGGGCGAAGTGGAAGCAGGGCTGCTCTCCCAGTTGCGCGTGATTTTGGATATCTACTGGATATCGCCGGTCCGTAATCGGCTGATTCTGATGATTCTCGGCGTCGTCAGTATCATCATCGTCACATCAGCGGGCCAGGTACTGCTGAACCGCTGGAATGTCCCTTTTTACGATTCATTGTCGCGACGTGATTTCCCGGCATTTGTCGACCAGCTGATGGTGTTTTTCGCAATCGCTTCGGTTCTTCTCGTTTTCAACGTCGCACAAACCTGGCTGAACCAGATGACGCGGTTGAAGCTGCGCGAGGGACTGACCCGCGATCTGGTCGGTGAATGGCTGGAACCGCGCCGGGCGTTCAAACTTTCAAATTCTGGACCAATTGGCGTCAACCCCGACCAGCGTCTGCATGAAGATGCGCGGCATCTTTCGGAAATGTCGACTGATCTCGGGTTTGGATTGTTGCAGGCCACGATATTGCTGGTGAGCTTCATCGGCGTGCTATGGACGTTTTCCAGTGGTTTCGTGTTCAATGTCTATGGTTATAGCTTTTCCATCCCTGGTTACATGGTTTGGGCAGCTATCCTTTATGCCGCCTCTGCATCGTGGCTGAGCTGGCTCGTCGGACGTAAATTGATCCGGTACAATGCGGACCGCTACCAGAAAGAGTCCGAGCTGCGTTTCTCGCTGATGCGAGTCAACGAGCATATCGATGCCATCTCGCTTTATAGGGGAGAGGCTGACGAGAATCGCCGGATTGGCTTTGATATCGACAGCCTCCTCGCGGCAATCCGCTTGCTGGTTACGGCGCTGACACAGCTGACCTGGGTCACGTCCGGTTATGGCTGGATCACCATTGTCGCGCCCATTCTCGTGGCAGCACCTGTCTACTTTGCTGGAAACCTGTCCTTTGGCGGTTTGATGGCGGCAATCGGCGCGTTCAACCAGGTGCATGATGCCTTGAAATGGTTCGTCAATAATTTCGGCGCCATCGCCGACTGGCGTGCCACGCTGTTGCGCGTGACCTCGTTCCGGCAGGCCGTGCAGGCGACCGACATCAACAACAGCGTCGAACAACGGATCAAGTTCACGCAGTCAGAGACAAACCAGATCGTCCTTGACAAACTGAAGATCACCGCCCCGCGCGAGACGGTTCGCCTGAAGGAGAAGAAGGCCGTGGTCAAGGAGGGCGAGCGTGTGTTGATCACGAGCGAACCCGGGATCGACAGAACCCTGCTCTTTCGTGCCATGGCGGGCCTCTGGCCGTGGGGGGCAGGCACAGTCAGTCTGCCCGGCAACACCAACATCCTTTTCATGCCGCGCCTGCCGTATTTCCCTCCGGGCAGCCTGCGTGAGGCGATGTCCTACCCTGTCGGTAAAGATGGATTTTCCGATGAGGAACTAGTTTCGGCGCTACACGAGCTGGGCTTGACCCGTCTCGAACCGATGCTCGACTTCAAGGCACGCTGGGACAGGGAATTGAGTGACGATGAACAGCAGTCTCTCGCTTTCGCGCGGCTCAAACTGCATAAACCGACCTGGGTCGTAATCGATGAGGCGCTGGATGGTATGGAGAAGGACGCCTACGAACGGGTTACCGCTGTGCTGCGCGATGACCTGGCCAAATCAACAGTTGTCCATATCGGGCGCGAGGACAAAAACGACCATGTCTTCTCCAAGGTGCTGCATTTCGTCAGCGATCCATCCGGCCATGGACTGGAAGAAGAGGGTATTGCAGGCGTTTGACCACAGCCGTTTGGTCGTGTTCAATCACCGCGGAGGCCAGCTTACTCAGCGTCTAGGCCCGTAAACTGCGCCCGGACTGCACGATCAGCGGAAATAATCCTGCAGCGGTCTGACCTCCAGCGATCCGGCCTTCAGCGCGGCGATGGCTTCGGCGACGGCATCGGCTCCCGACAGCGTTGTGTAATAGGGCACCTTCTGCATCAACGTTGCACGGCGCAGCGACTTCGAATCCGAGATCGCCTTGGCACTGTCGGTAGTGTTGAAAACCAATTGCACCTGACGGTTGCGGATGGCATCCTCCACATGCGGGCGGCCTTCCTGCACCTTGTTGATTTTTTGGGCTTCGACACCGTTTTCGCCGAGGAAGCGGGCTGTGCCGCCGGTGGCGAGAATTTTGAACCCCAACGCCGCCAGACGTTTTACGGGCGCGAGAATGCGTTGCTTGTCCTCGTCACGCACCGATACGAACAGCGTTCCGTCGCGCGGCAGGTCGACACCGGCACCAAGCTGTGACTTGGCGAAGGCCAAGGCATAATCGTAGTCGAGCCCCATGACTTCGCCGGTCGAGCGCATTTCCGGTCCGAGCAATGTGTCGACGCCGGGGAAACGCGCGAAAGGGAACACGGCTTCTTTTACCGCGATGTGTTTGCGCGCCGTGGTCGAAGGCTTGCCGCCATAATTGGCCAGTGCTTGGTCCAATGTTTCGCCAGCCATGATACGCGCCGCAACCTTGGCAATCGGCGTGCCGATGGTCTTGGCGACGAACGGCACTGTGCGTGAGGCACGCGGATTGACTTCGAGCACATAGATCGTGCCGTTCTTGATGGCGTATTGCACATTCATCAGGCCGACGACATTGAGCGATTTGGCGAGCGCAGCGGTTTGCTTTTCGAGTTCGGCAACAGTTTCTGCCGAAAGCGAGTGCACCGGAAGCGAACAGGCGCTGTCGCCCGAATGGATACCGGCCTCTTCGATATGCTCCATGATTCCGGAAATCCACGTATTCTTGCCGTCGCAGAGGCAGTCGACATCGACCTCGATTGCTTCGCTCAGGTAACGGTCGAAAAGAAGCGGGTTTTTGCCGAGCAGCGTGTTGATCTGGCCGGTCTTGTCGTTCGGATATTTCTGCTTGATATCCTCGGGCACGAGTTCCGGCACCGTATCGAGGAGGTAACTCTGCAGGCCGCGTTCGTCGTGGATGATCTGCATGGCGCGGCCGCCCAAAACATAGGACGGGCGAACGACGAGCGGAAAGCCGAGCTCGCCGGCAATGGTGCGGGCCTGTTCAACAGAATAGGCGATGCCATTTTTCGGCTGGGCAAGGTCGAGTTTGATCAGGAGCTTCTGGAACCGGTCGCGATCTTCAGCAAGATCGATCGCATCGGGGGAGGTGCCGAGGATCGGGATGCCGGCTTTCTCAAGGGCATCCGCAAGCTTCAGCGGAGTCTGACCGCCAAACTGGACGATGACACCGTGCAGCGTTCCAGCCGTCTGTTCGGCGCGCAGGATCTCCAGTACATCTTCGGCTGTCAGCGGTTCGAAATAGAGCCGGTCCGACGTATCGTAATCCGTTGAGACAGTCTCCGGATTGCAGTTGATCATGATGGCTTCGTAGCCTGCATCACGCAGGGCAAATGCGGCATGGCAGCAGCAATAGTCGAACTCGATGCCCTGGCCAATGCGGTTCGGGCCGCCGCCAAGGATGACAACTTTCTTTCGATCGGAGACTTGCGCTTCGGAGGCGAGCGCTCCGGCGAACGGCACTTCATAGGTCGAGTACATGTAGGCGGTCGGTGAAGCAAATTCGGCGGCGCAGGTGTCAATACGCTTGAAGACCGGATGAACATCGAGCTTGTGGCGCAGCTTGGTGACTTCGCTGGGTTCGATTCTGGCAAGGCTGGCAAGGCGCGCATCGGAAAAGCCCATGCCTTTCAACATACGCAGGTTCTGCGCATCCTGCGGCAGGCCATGTTCCCGCACGCGTTCTTCCGTCGCGACAATCTCCGCCATCTGTTCCAGGAACCATGAATCGATCTTGCAGCCTTCGTGAACTTCCTCGACAGAGAGACCAAGACGCAGGGCCTGGCCGACCATACGCAGGCGGTCCGGTGTCGGCACACCGATGGCGGCACGGATGGCATTGTTGTCATTGCCTTCGCCAAGACCGGGGATAGCAATTTCATCGAGACCCGTGAGACCAGTCTCAAGACCGCGTAGCGCTTTTTGCAGCGATTCCTTGAAGGTGCGGCCAATGGCCATGACTTCGCCGACCGATTTCATCGCAGTCGTCAGCGTCGGTTCGGCGCCGGGGAACTTTTCGAAAGCGAAGCGCGGGATCTTGGTGACGACATAGTCAATGGAAGGCTCGAACGAAGCAGGGGTGGCTCCGCCGGTAATGTCGTTGTCGAGCTCGTCGAGCGTGTAACCGACGGCAAGTTTCGCCGCGATCTTGGCGATCGGGAAGCCTGTTGCCTTTGACGCCAACGCCGATGAACGTGACACGCGCGGGTTCATTTCGATGACGATCAGACGGCCATTTTCCGGATTGACTGCGAACTGTACATTCGAGCCGCCGGTTTCAACGCCAATCTCGCGTAGCACCGCGATCGAGGCGTTGCGCATGATCTGGTATTCCTTGTCCGTCAGGGTCAAGGCAGGGGCGACGGTGATGGAGTCGCCGGTATGGACGCCCATCGGATCGATGTTTTCGATGGAGCAGATGATGATGCAGTTATCCGCCTTGTCGCGGACAACCTCCATCTCATATTCCTTCCAGCCAAGGACGGATTCTTCGATCAGAACTTCAGTCGTCGGCGACGCATCGAGTCCGCTGCCAATAATCTCGTAGAACTCGGTGCGATTATAGGCGATGCCGCCACCGGTACCGCCCATGGTGAAGGACGGGCGGATGATGGCGGGAAGCCCGACGTGATCGAGCGCCGCACCGGCCATGCCCAGCGCATGGGAAACATAGCGCTGCTTGCGGTCGCCTTCGCCGAGCTGCCACTCGGTCTCAAGCTTGTCCAAAGCCGCGTCGAGTTCGGCGCCGGAATATCTGGCTTTCACGGCTTCGCGCTGCTCCTGGTGCAACTTGCGGTCGTGGTCCTTGACTTCGGTGGCATTGGCCAACATGGATTTAGGCGTTTCGAGACCGATCTTGGCCATCGCCTCGCGGAAAAGCGCGCGGTCCTCGGCCTTATCAATAGCCTCGGCATTGGCGCCGATCATCTCGACATTGTAGCGATCAAGTACGCCCATGCGACGAAGCGACAGTGCGGTGTTGAGCGCAGTCTGTCCGCCCATCGTCGGCAGCAGCGCGTCCGGGCGCTCCTTCGCGATGATTTTGGCAACAACTTCCGGGGTGATCGGCTCGATGTAAGTCGCGTCCGCCAATTCCGGATCGGTCATGATCGTTGCCGGATTGGAGTTGACGAGGATAACGCGATAACCCTCTTCCTTCAGTGCTTTGCAGGCCTGTGTGCCGGAATAATCGAATTCGCATGCCTGACCGATGATGATCGGACCTGCGCCGATGATCAGAATAGATTTGATGTCGGTGCGTTTTGGCATGTTCGGTTCCTATCAATAGCGGTCTGCACAAAAAACCGCACGGTTTTGACCGTACGGGCAGGCATATAATTCCAAATGCGAGGCTAAGGCTGCCTTATAGGCAAAGGAAGCGCATTGTGTAACCCCAAAAACGCGCGATTTTGCGGTTTTTCGCAGCAGTTTTCGGCCAGATATATCGTGTGCATTAATCAGTCACGAAAATTGATTATCTATCGACTGCAGCTACACGTTGAAAAATAGCACCGTGCGTGAAACAAATATCGCACTATACTGTTGGAACTACAGCGCATCGACGTCTGTGCCGATGCAAGAACCGGGAGACAGGAAATGCGTTGGCAGGGCCGCAGGCAGAGTGACAATGTTGAAGATCAACGCGGCGAGGGCGGTGGTTTTCCCGGCGGTATTGGCCGCGGTGGTGGCTTTCGACTTCCAGGTGGTTCCGGCTTTCGCACAGCGCGCGGGGGAGGCTTTTCCGGTATCGTCATACTTGCCGCGATTTTCCTCTTCCTGAAATTCTGCACGAGCATCGATCCGATGCAGATACTGGTCGGTGAAGGCGGCGGCCAGCTGGTGCCCGGCCAGAGTCAAGCGCCAAGCGGCGACACATCGGTCAAGAACGACGATCAAATGACGCAGTTCGCACGCACTGTTCTTGCCGAAACCGAGGACGTCTGGAGTGGCATCTTCCAAGCCGAAGGGCAGACTTATCCGGCTCCGACCATGGTGTTGTTCAGCGGCCAAGTCCGCTCCGCCTGTGGCTTTGCAAGCGCTGCGTCGGGACCATTCTACTGCCCCGGCGACAAGAAGCTCTATATCGACTTGAGCTTCTATGACGAACTCGAACAGAAATTCGGCGCTTCCGGGGATTTCGCGCAGGCCTATGTCTTGGCGCACGAAGTAGGGCACCACGTACAGAACCTCATCGGCGTCCTGCCGAAATTCAACGCGATGCGGCAGAACATGAGCCAAGCCGACGCGAATTCCATGTCTGTGCGCGTCGAGCTTCAGGCGGATTGCTTCGCCGGTATCTGGGGGCATTTCACCAAGCAGCAAGGCATACTTGAAGCTGGCGATCTTGAAGAGGCACTCAATGCCGCCCAGCAGATCGGTGATGACAATATCCAGCGGAGGACGCAGGGCTATGTCGTGCCGGAAAGTTTCAACCACGGCACGTCAGCTCAACGCGCCAACTGGTTCAAACGCGGTTTCGACAGCGGCAAGCTCGAGAGCTGCGATACTTTTAGTGGAAATATTTGAGCTCGCATGAGCCTCAACAGCAAGATTATCTCTCCCCTTGCGGGAGAGAAAGGATTTTCCTGGATTTAGCCTCCTTGCTAAATCCTTGGAAAATCCAAGTGAGGGGGTAATTCAGTGAAGCAAATCCCCTCTCTGGCGATTTCTAGCACTTAGCAAGGGCTAAGATGCTGAAATCGCTTTCTCCCCCACAAGGGGGGAGATAAGAGCGTTAGCCCGCGTCCTGCTCACTCATGAAATCCAAACCTAACGCATGCGCCACGGCGGCGTTTGAGTGAATAGTCGTTGAATCGAACACCGGCAGAGCGAGATTGTCGTCGGTCAGGGACAGACAGATTTCCGTGCAACCGAGAATGACGCAGTCGGCACCGGCATCCTTGCCGCGCTGGACGATCTTTTCCAACGCGTGACGGGAATCATCCTTGACGACACCGCAGCAAAGTTCGTCGAAGATCACCGAATGCACCTTGGCGCGGTCAATCTCATTGGGCACGATCAACTCTATATCGAAATGGTCCCGCATGTAATCGGCGTAAAAACCGTGTTCCATTGTGTAGCGCGTCGCGAGAAGCAGGGGCCGCTTTTTGCCGGATGCCTTCAGGGTGCGGCCGGTTTCATGCCTGATATCGATGAGCGGAACATTGACGGACGCCGCAACCGCATCGGCCACCAGATGCATGGTATTGGTACAGATTAGGACGCAGTCCGCACCGGCGCCTTCAAGTCGCTTCGCTGCGTCGGCGAGAAGGGCTGCCGCTTCATCCCAGCGGTCGCTTTTCTGCAACGCGACGACTTCGGCGAAATCCAGCGATTGCACGGCGATTTTGGCTGAGGCAAGACCGCCCACACGTGTCCGGACCATTTCGTTGATCTGACGGTAATAGACCGCCGTGCTCTCCCAGCTCATTCCGCCGATCAGTCCGATAGTACGCATTGCAAGTTCCCTGAGTTGATTTACTGGCAGGATAATAAATCGGCATGGGCGCGGAGTGTCCGCAAAGTTTGTGGAAGTTCCTTGCCGGCAGACAAAAACCGGGCGTATAATTCACTAAATGCGCTTAGAAATTGCTGGAGAGGCGAGATGCTCGATGATCGTGATCGCAAGATTCTCAATTTGCTGCAGGAAAATGCGTCGCTTGCCGTTTCTGATCTGGCCGATAGGGTAAGCCTTTCGATCTCGGCCTGTTCGCGGCGCATTCAGCGTCTGGAGGACGAGGGTTATATCGCCAGGCGCGTTGTGCTTCTGGATCGGGCACATGCCGGCCTGCCGACGACGATGTTCGTGATCGTGCGTACAGCCCGGCATTCCGCTGGTTGGCTCGAACAGTTTCGCGCGGCGATCATCGACATTCCCGAAATCGTCGAAGTGCATCGCATGACCGGGACGATCGACTATATCCTGAAGCTGGTACTGCCACGCGTCGAAGCCTATGACGACATCTATAAGGCGCTTGTGGAGAAGGTCGAGTTCTTCGATATATCCGCCTCCGTTTCGATGGAAACATTGAAAGCCACGACCGCGGTCCCAACGCACTATGCCCGCTAGATTTAGGTGATGCCGGCCTGCAAAAGGCGTCTTTCTCCGCTTCCGGTGCTCACATACTGTATGCTCCGCACCGGTTCTCGAAAGCCACCATTTTTGGCGCGGCCTGACCTGAGTCCCCAGCCTCTGATTGCGCACAATCTGACAGGGTTTGTCAGGAGGATTTTGCCCAGAATGCACTTTCTGGTGGCGGAATGGCGGATTTCCTGATCATGTTCACGGATTGTTTCGCGTTATCCTATGCAATACAACGATTTTCCGCGCAATCGCGGACATAAACGCCAGTTGCGAGTTTTCCGATGATTGACCCTATCCTGGCCAAACGCGGCCTGACGCTCGTCTTCATGATCCTGCTGCTGGATATCATCGGCATCGGTATCATCGTTCCAGTTCTGCCCGAGTATCTTGAGGAACTGACCGGCACGGATGTGGGGAATGCAGCAATTTACGGCGGGTGGCTGCTTTTCGCCTATGCCGGAATGCAGTTTGTTTTTGCGCCGCTGATCGGGAATCTGAGCGATCGGTTCGGCCGCAGGCCAATATTGCTGACGTCGGTTATCACCTTCGCATTGGACAATCTGATTTGCGCGCTCGCGCCAAACTTCGCCATCCTGCTGATTGGCCGAATCCTTTCAGGTATCAGCGGCGGCAGTTACTCCACGGCCTCCGCCTATATCGCCGATGTCAGCACGGACGAAAACCGCGCAAAGAATTTCGGCCTGCTTGGCATTGCATTCGGCATTGGTTTTATTCTTGGACCGATCATCGGCGGCTTCCTCGGCGAGTTTGGGCCCCGCATACCGTTTTACGGGGCGGCGCTGATCTCGTTCCTGAATTTTGTCGCCGCTTATTTCCTTTTGCCCGAAACGCTCGCCGTGAAGGATCGCCGGAAATTCGAATGGAAGCGGTCCAATCCGCTTGGCGCCCTGAAACAGATGCGCAATCACACAGGCATTCTGTGGCTCGGGCTCGTGTTTTTCATGTTGACCCTCGGACACATGTCGTATCCGGCGGTATGGGCCTATGTCGGCAGCTACCGCTATGGCTGGAGCGAAAGCGATATCGGCATATCACTTGGCATCTACGGCCTGTGTGCGGCAATCGTGATGGGGCTCGTCTTGCCTCGCATCGTGTCGAGATTTGGCGAATGGCGAACGGCCGTCATCGGCCTCGCCTTCGCTGCACTCGGTTTCTTCGGTTATGCCAGCGCCTGGCAGGGGTGGCTGGTCTATGTGGTGATTGTTGCGACCTGCCTTGAAGGCGTCGCTGACCCGGCCATGCGCAGTATCGCCTCCGCAAAAGTGCCCGCATCGGAGCAGGGCGAGTTGCAGGGGGCGATGACGAGCCTCTTCAGCATAACGAATATCATCGGGCCGCTGATCTTCACGCAGATATTCGCGATCTTCACCGCGCCAGGCGCATCCATCACCTTTAGCGGCGCGCCCTACGTACTTGGCGGGATTTTTGTGCTGATCGCCCTGATTGTTTTCGTGCTGCGCGTCGAAAAGCCATCGCTGGCCAAAGACGAGGTTCTCGTTCCGGGTGCGTTGGCCCAGAACGAGGCCGGATAAGCAGTTTTATAGTCCGAGGTCTGACAGGCCGGGATGATCGGCTGGACGTGGTCCGGAGCGGTCCCAATGAAACTTGCGTTCGGATTCCTTGATCGGGAGGTCGTTGATGCAAGCAAACCGTTTTTGCATCAGGCCGTTTTCGTCGAATTCCCAGTTTTCATTACCGTAGGCGCGAAACCAATTGCCGGAATCATCGTGGTATTCGTAAGCGAAGCGAACGGCGATTCGGTTGTCAGTGAATGCCCAAAGCTCCTTGATCAGCCGGTAATCGAGTTCACGATTCCACTTGCGCGTGAGGAAAGCCACAATTGCCTCGCGTCCCTCGACAAACTCTGCACGATTGCGCCAATAGCTGTCGATCGTATATGCCAGCGATACGCGTTCGGGGCTGCGGCTGTTCCAGCCGTCCTCCGCGCCACGGACTTTTTGCACCGCGGTTTCGTGCGTAAATGGAGGTAGGGGCGGGCGCTGTTCCGACATGGTCGATACTCCTCATTTTTACGTTCCGTGCGTCGCACGTAACTGATCGAGGCAATGATTATTCCAACCGAGGTGTTTTTTCCATGTCCTATGAAAAGCGTATTGCACTCAATGCCCGCGGCCTGACCCTGTCCCGGCTGGTTCTAGGTGCCTGGCGCCTGCTGAACGAACCGGAAAAGCCCGACGCGGGCGGCGTGGCGAGGCTGATCGCTGCGGCGATCGATCTTGGCATGACGAGTTTCGATCACGCGGATATTTATGGAAATTACGGTGTTGAGGAAGCGTTCGGTGCCGGCCTCAAGCGCTGGGCCGGCAAGCGCGAAGCATTCGAACTCGTTACCAAATGCGATATCATGCTGAAGTCGGATGCACGGCCCGATAACCGGATCAAGCACTACGATACGAGTGCCGCACATATCAAAGCCTCAGTGGATCGTTCACTCACGAACCTGCATACGGACTATATCGATCTATTGCTTATCCATCGTCCCGATCCGTTGATGTATGCGGATGCAACAGCGGCAGCGCTTGAGGCTATCGTCAAGGCGGGAAAGGTGAGAGCAGTCGGCGTCTCCAATTTTTCGCCTTCGCAGTTCGATCTGCTGGCTTCGCGATTGCCCTTCCCCTTGGTTACCAACCAGATCGAGATGTCAGTCCTGAATACCATGCCGCTTTCGGACGGCGGTCTCGATCACGCACAACGCCTGCGCTATGTGCCGATGATCTGGTCTCCGCTGGGTGGCGGTAGTCTGTTCACGGGCGATGGGGTGCAGGAACAACGCGTGCGTGAGGCTTTGAATGCAGTTGCAGACGAAATCGGCGGAGCCGACATATCGGCGATAGCGATCGCATGGCTGTTGCGCCATCCAGCGCGGCTGATCCCGGTTCTTGGCAGTCTCAAGGTCGAGCGGCTGACCGCGATGAGATCTGCGCTGGATATCGAGCTCGATCGCCAGCAGTGGTTTGCGATTTTAAAGGCCAGTACCGGTCACGACGTCGCCTGATCAGGCGGCGTGATCGCGTTCGGGCAGTGTCTCCATGCCCTTGCTCTCCCGGATCAGGTTGAAGAACCGACGGAACAGATAATGCGAGTCCTGCGGACCGGGTGACGCTTCGGGGTGATGCTGCACTGAAAAGACCGGACGACCGACAACACGCAGGCCGCAATTGCTGCCGTCGAACAGTGAGATGTGGGTTTCCTCGACGCCATCCGGAAAGGATTCGGCATCGACGGCAAAGCCGTGGTTCATCGAAACGATCTCGACCTTGCCCGTCGTGTCGTCTCGCACCGGATGGTTGGCGCCGTGATGGCCCTGGTGCATCTTCTTGGTATCGCCGCCAAGGGCGAGCGCCAGCATCTGGTGACCGAGGCAGATGCCGAAGACCGGAATGTCGGTCTTGATAAGCTCCTTGATGGCAGGAACCGCGTATTTGCCGGTCGCCGCCGGATCACCTGGTCCATTGGAGAGGAAGATGCCATCCGGTTTATGGGCCAGAACGTCTTCGGCGGTTGCCGAAGCCGGGAGAATAGTGACTTTTGCACCAAGACCGGCGATGAGCCGCAGGATATTGCGCTTGATGCCGTAGTCGATGGCGACAACGTGGAATTCCGGTGCCGTCTGCTCGTCAAAACCTTCGTTCCACACCCATGGCTTCTCGGTCCAAACGGAACTCTGCCCCGACGTGACATCTTTGGCGAGATCGAGGTCAAGCAGGCCATGCCACGCTGCGGCGCGCTTTTTCAGCGCTGGAATATCGAACGTGCCGTCCGGATCATGGGCAATCACCGCGTTCGGCATCCCCTTCTCGCGGATGAGAACTGTCAGGGCACGCGTGTCGACGCCAGCCAGAGCAATAACGCCGCGCGCTTTCAGCCAATGATCCAGGTGGTCGGCAGCGCGATAGCTCGAAGGCGCGGTAACGTCGGCCTTGAAGATTGCGCCAACCGCACCGGCGCGATTGGCCGGCGTCAGATCCTCGATGTCTTCCTTGTTGGTGCCGACATTGCCGATATGAGGAAAGGTGAAGGTAACGATCTGGCCGGCATAGGACGGATCGGTGAGAATTTCTTCGTAGCCGGTAAGCGCGGTGTTGAAGCAGACTTCCGCTTCGCAGCTGCCAGTCGCGCCAAGGCCCTTGCCTTCGATGACGGTGCCATCGGCCAGAACCAGCAATGCCGTCGGCTTGAATTCAGTCCAGCCCGCGGTCTTTGACGATGTACCGGCGTCTGTCGTTGTGTTGGTGGTCATGCGGCACTCCTGAACGTGGGCTTGCGTCGTTGACGGCGTTGAAAAACGCCGTCCAACGTTCCATATGACATGGCTGAACGCGGTGGTGACTTGGCTCCCCACCGCAGCAACAACAAAATGTCTGGCTAAGACCCAGTCCATAAACAAAGCCGCGCTCAACGTCAATTGCGACACAAGGACTCTTCGCGGAATCATGCCAGCATCGGTATTTCGCGATCATTGTCTTTGTTCGCCGTCAACATTAGGGTGCGCGGAACCAGGAGGCTTTAGATATGCGCGATACCATCGCAGCGGCACTGACCACAGCCATCAAAGCACAAGACAAGCGCCGCGTGCCGACGCTGCGCCTGATCATGTCCGCCATCAAGGATCGCGATATTCTCAACCGGGGTTCGGGCAAGGAACCCGCAACCAATGACGATATAAGCTCCATTCTTGCCAAAATGATCAAGCAGCGCGAAGAGTCGGCAAAGCTTTATGAAGAGGGCAATCGTTCGGAACTCGCCACGCAGGAACGTGCGGAAATCGAGATCATTCGCGACTTCATGCCGAAGCAGTTGAGCGATGCGGAGATCCGCCATGTGGCCAAGCAGGTTGTCGATGAAATCGGTGCAAGCGGCCTGCGCGACATGGGCAAGAGCATGAATGTGCTGAAAGAAAGATATGCCGGCCAGATGGATTTCAGCAAAGCCAGCAGCATCGTCAAAGAGATCCTGCAGTAGACAGGTCCATGGCATCTCGTACTGGAAAGCAATAGGGCTATTACCGTAACACGCTTGCCCTTTGCCATTTCCGGGACCATGGTGCCGCCCATGCCGCTCAGACCGGGTAACTAGCAGCATCACGGCCCGCACCTTCAGGCATCCAACCCTAGCACTCACCTCTTGTCTGCAGGGTTCGTCCTGCCGTTGCCGGAAGATTTGCATGAAATGACCAGATTTCGCGCCATGTGCTGACTTCAGTTTTATAAGCCAGGGAGACAAGAAATGCGCATCAAAGATTCCGTTGTTTTTGTAACTGGGGCTAACCGTGGTCTTGGTTTGGCTTTCGCTACGGAGGCGCTCAGGCTCGGCGCAAAGAAAGTTTATGCTGGCGTCCGCACTCCGGCTGATACCGACACGCCAGACATTATTCAGATCAAACTCGACGTCACGGATAGCGCTTCGATAGCGGCGGCGGCAAAGCGCTGCGAAGATACAACGTTGCTGATAAACAACGCGGGTATCGCTCGTCTGACCAACAGCGTCCTCGATCCTCAAATGATCACGGACGTGCGAGAAATCTTCGAAATCAACTTTTATGGAATGATAGCCGTCACCCAGGCATTTGCACCCATCCTCGCCACGAATGGCGGTGGTGCGATCGTGAATGTCTTGTCCGATTCTGCATGGTTCTCCCGCCCTCTGCTCGCTGCATACTCCGCTTCAAAATCCGCGGCATGGAGCTTCACCAATGCCTTGCGCATTGAACTGAAAGGTCAAAAAACGGCGGTTGTCGGGGTTCACGTCAGTTTTATGGATACCGGCATGACCCATGGGTTTGAGATGAAAAAAATCCATCCAAATGAGGTGGCTGAAGCTGCGTTGATCGGTGTCGAAACGAACAGTGATGAAGTGCTCGTGGATGACTTCACCAAACAGGTCAAAAATAGCCTGTCTAGCAAGGATGCAGTCTATTTCAATCCTCCTGAAATCGCCTAACGTGCTCAAGGAACGATATGCCGGCCAGATGGATTTCAGCAAAGCCAGCAGCATCGTGAAAGAGATTCTGCAATAGGCAAGTTCATCGCCTCGTGTGACACTTGCTGGTGTACGATCCGAAGGCGATGAACTGCCGACCCAATCGGCTCTACCTTACTTTCTGATAAACCTTGTGCCCCGTCCCCACTCGTTCCGCTTCGAAAAGCGTTGAGTGGATTCGTCGCAATAGACGGGAAGATCGTAGCGGTACGGGAAATAGCAGTCTTTAAATTGTGGGTACCAATAACCATTCGCACGCCAGAGGCCGTCAACGCGATGCACGTGGTATTTGTGAGCGCCATAAGTTTTGCCGTGCGCCATCGATATGGTTGCCGAGCCGGACGCCAACATAGCGGCCAAAGCCAACGTTAATAAGATTGTTCCTGATTTTCTCATCGTTTGCTCCTGAATTGGAGGCTCAAAATAGTTGAAAGCTATCCTAACATAGGTTCAGCAAGTCGGTCACAATATACGTTGGTTCAGCGCCGATCCATTTTCTCCCGCAAATCGGCGAGCGCCTGCATTGCCGCTTCCTCGCGCGTCATGCCCTCCTTCATGTACTTGATAATCAGACGCTCCTGAAATTCCAGCTCTTCCACAGTGTGTTTGTCCAGGGGGCTTTCCGGGGATTTTGACTTGCGCTTCATGGTCACTCAACCTTGTTTCAATCAGGTATATTGTCAGGAAAATGTGGCATTTTGTTCATGATGCCGTGAAGCGGGAATTATGCTCGGCGCAGACCAAAGGTTTGAGCGTTTCGGGAATCTGCAGACACTAAGAGAAGCCCAATATATCGTCCTTCTTGCCTTTAGCTTCACTCAATTTCCGTTGTGGTTATGGCGGAATGGTCCGTGACGGCATATCGTCCACCTCGGATTGTCATTGGTGCGCCAGCTTTTGGGGAGACTATCATGGCTAAAACCGCTGCTCATCTTGATTTCAAGTCGGCTTTCAAGATGGAGCCAGATCCAAAAAATGCTCTCGTGTTCAAGATCACGCCGCGGAAGGGCGTTTCGGCATCTGATGCCGTTAGGACAATGCGGCGCATAACGCTTGCGGAGCAGCTCGTAACAACAATGTCGGTGGGAGGCAGGATAAAGATTCTTGCCGAGGGAGATTCTTGGATCAACATCCTCTGGCCCGAGTCAAGCGCGTTGGGATACGAAATGACCTTTGTTAACGCCCTCGCAAAAGATACCGCAAAGTACGACACACTTAATATTGGTTTTCCGGGCGATACGTTCGCGGAAATTACAAGAAATCCGCCCCAATACAAACAACCGATTTCGGGGGGACAAAGGCAGTTTTTCATATTTTCAGGTGGCGGCAACGACTTCCTTGGAGGCGGGAGTCTGGCCAAGTACGTCAAGCGCTTTTCTCAAGGCGGAGGCTCAAGTGATCCGCGTGACTACATCAAGGATAGCGAATTCAAACAAATCTTGAACGGGCTCAAAGCCGGATACAGACAGATGGTGAAAAACGTCAACGTCTGGTCAAGCGGCTACACCCATGTCCTGCTGCAGGGATATGACTATGCGCATCCGCGCAACAACGGGCCATGGCTGGGCAAACCGTTTAAGGCACTTGGATACGCCTGGGACAGCGATATCGCCAAAGAGATCGTGAAGTACTCCGTCGACAGGTTTTATGAATTGCTGGCGGGAGTCGCGGATTCGTCCGCAAAG
This sequence comes from Phyllobacterium trifolii, assembly GCF_014192095.1. Lineage (GTDB taxonomy): Bacteria > Pseudomonadota > Alphaproteobacteria > Rhizobiales > Rhizobiaceae > Phyllobacterium > Phyllobacterium trifolii. The sequence continues at coordinate 46,237 of NZ_JACHXN010000004.1, read as the reverse complement.
GTGCATCTTGTCGATGCAAGAAATTGCTGCCAGGGCAATTGGCATGATGAACTTCACCCAAACGAAAAAGCGTCAAAGAAGATCGCAAAAAAATTCGATGCGGCAATCGACCAAATTCTTGCCGTGTCCTGACACTTCACCTCGGAAAACCTTGACGCAGTTGGCTTAAGCCGGCACCAATGCATCCAGTTCCGGCAGCAGTACAACGCTTTCCTGCTCGTTCGGGTCGCTGCGGGCAATGATCGCGGTGCAAGGCGTACTGCTGAGATTGGCCGGCAGATGCGGAACGCCGGCCGGAATGTAGAAAAGCTCCCCGGCGTGCACGACGACATGCTCCTCCAGTCGATCGCCGTACCAGGTATGCGCCTCGCCGGACAGCATATAGATCGCTGTTTCGTGAGCCTCGTGCAGATGCGCCTTGGCGCGCGTGCCAGGCGGGATAGTCAGAAGATGCATGCAGATGCTTGTGGATCCGACCGTCTCCGCCGCGATACCCTCGAAATAGTCGAGCCCCTGTTTGCCGCCATAGGTGTGGTGGGGTTTGACAATACGGCAGGTGGGTTTCGATTTTGCATCCATCACTATCCTCCATGGAATTCATGACCGGGCCTGAACACTAGCATAAAGGGTTGGCAGCAGCGGAAATCAAAAACTGTTGACCCAAGGCCGCCTTTCGCGGCAGTCGCTGGCTAACGCCGCAAAATTCGAAATTCGACGTAGTGCGGTTCTTACAGGTGAGTCGGCATCAATCTGGTCAATGCGACAATTTGCATAGCTATTATGCATTTTTGTAAGTTGCCAGATTTTTGTGCGGTGCTAAATTATTGATGTTGGGTTCTTCTCCTCCCAGATACCCCAACATGAATGTACTGCACCTCCTCCCGCGGTACATTTACAATCAGGACCGCTGCACCTCCTCCCGCAGCGGTCCTTTTTATTTGGAAGTACCACCGGCCTCTTCAGGCGGTTGCTTCTGGGTTGCCAGTTCCTCGACTGCCTCCGTGAGGGTAACCACTTCCTTTTCCCGCATCTGGTCGATCTTCTGGTGAAGAAGTTCGATCTTTTCATGTAGCAATTCGATTTCGAGCTCTGCTTTGATATTGATGCGATAGTCGTTTTCCGCCTCCTTCCGATCGATATCCTGCTGGCGGTTCTGGCTCATCATGATGAACGGCGCGGCGTAGGCGGCCTGGAACGACAGAGCCAGGTTAAGAAGTATGAAAGGATAGGGATCCCATTCCCGCACATAGGCGGTGACGTTGAGCACAATCCAGAAAAAGAGGATTGTCGTCTGGATGATGATGAATGACCAGGATCCCATCGTTGCGGCAACTTTGTCGGCGATCTTTTGTCCGCGTGTGAGCTGATTTTCGAGATCGGCAGGCTTGATGTCGCGATCCCGCCGGCGAATTGCCCTTAGATGGTGAAGCAGCTTTCGTTCGGTATCCCACAGGCCTTTTTTCACTTCTTCGACATTGGTCATTCTTTTATCCGATCGCTTTGCTCATATTGACGCCTGTCACGCGAAATCCAGAAACATCATAAACATGTTTTGCCCGTTTGTTGTCTTCAGCCACGCGCAACTTGATTTGCGTGAACCCCGTTTTAGACAGTCCCAATTCCAGAGCGGCCAAGGCCTCCTTGCCGTAGCCTTTTCCCTGATGCGCGGCGAAAATATGGAAATCGCTTATGTAGATCGAACGTGCCGGGATATCCGGCCGATACCGGAAATACCCGACTAAACTGTCGTCACCTAGAAGGCTGTCGATTATACACAGCAGCACCTGGCCCGACGTTTCCACACCCTGCGGCAAATCCTCACCAATCTCCCGCAAGGCCTGTAAACGGGATTCGACAGGTGAAAGGTGGTAGTTGGCTGCTATTTCCGCCGCGTAGTCAGGAATGAAATAATCCAGATAAGCCGAGTATTCATCGGCACGCATCGATCTTAACGAAATCATCACGTTCATTTCCCGTTTTGTTGATTTTTAGTTCAGCGCTCCGCTGGAACTCGAATGACTTTGCGGCGTTCATTGATAATAAAAACGGAGGCTAAAATGAAAGAACAAACCTGGTCTACCATTATTGGAATGCTTGCTGGATTATCAGTCGGCGCGGGTGTTGGCGAAGCAATCATGGGCAATGTACTTCTTGGACTACTGATCGGTACCGCCATGGGCGCTTTTATTGGGTCCAACAATCACATTCATCGCGACTATTGAACACGAAATACACTGGCACAAGTGAGACGGCCTTTTCGTTTTGGATAGCGCCGATGGCTCGACGCCATAAACGGTCAGCTGTGCAAAGCGCGCAAACGTGTGGTGTTCAAAAGACCCTGTTCTTCGAGGACGGGATACGCCATGGCGGCCAGCAGCGAATTGACCTGTTTCAGATCGCGGATCGTGTCGAGGTGAATCGAGCTCGTCTCGACGCTGCGGATCGTGCCTTCACGAAGGCGGCGGAAGTGCCGCTCGCTGCTCTGCTTTTCAAGGTCGCGCAAGTGGTCTTTTTCAAGCACCAGTTGATGGGCCGTTTCCCGATCACGTGAGACGAGAACATTGAACGCCATACGCGCGTTGGTAAGCACCTTGGCGTGGAAGTTGCTGAGTTCCAGCCAGCCCTCGTCGGTGAATTTGAGTTTCCGGTCCATCTTCTTCTGCACCAGCGCCAGCATGTTGCGTACGATGATGTCGCCGACCTGTTCCAGCTTCACGCAGGCGCCAAGCAGCTCCCGAGCGCGTGCGACTTCAAAGTCGCTCAGAGGTTTGGTCGTCAGCTTGGCAAGGTAGAGTTTGATGGCCGCGTGCTTGCGGTCGACCTTGTCATCAAGGGCGGACAATTCGTCGATACGCTCCTGAACGGGGTTCTCGTAGAGCCCGATGATCCCGCGCAGCATGATCTCCACTGTCTCACAAACGCGCACGGTCTCGCGGGTGGCATTGGCCAGCGCAAGGCTTGGTGTGTCGAGCACGCTTTCGTCGAGAGCGCTGAGTTCCGCGTGATCGAGCGATTTTGGTTGTTCGACTGGGACATTGAGCGCGACGACAGCCTTGGTAACCTTAAGGACAAGCGCGGAGAGGGGAACGCCAGCAAGCAGGATGATGATGTTGAAGAGGATGTGGCCATTGATGACCTGATCGGCCGGTGCGGAGCCGAGGAAGGCCACAGATGGCTTGAAAGTCAGATAAAGGATCAGGATAACGATGGAACCAGCCCCGCGCATCAGCAGATTGCCCATCGGCACAATACGCGTCTGCGGGGCAGCATTGCGGGTCAAAAGCGGTGCGATGAAGGACGACCCGAGGTTCACGCCAAAAATCATCACGATCCCGAGTTCCGGCTGGATGAGGCCGCGCGAGGCAAATGTCACCAGCAGCAGCACGGCGGCGATGCTGGAATGGAACAGCCACGTCATCAGCGCTGCAATCAGGAATGCGGTAACGGGATCGGTATTCAAATATCCGACGATCACCGGCAGTAATTCACTGTTGCGCAAAGGTTCTGTTGCCTGGCCGGTCATTTCGAGCGAAAGCACGAGAAGGCCGATGCCGACGAGGATACGGCCCACCTGCCGCCAGTTGCTTCGTTCGGTCGACATGAAGATAACGGTCCCTGCCACCAGGCAGAGTGGTACCAGCAATGTCAGGTCGAAGCTCAGGATCTTGACGACAAGCGCTGATCCAACCTCGGCGCCCCTCACGGCCATGAGTCCGGCAATACCGCTGACAAAGCCGGAACCGACAAAGGAGCCAACCAGAAGACTAACGGCCGTCGAGCTTTGCAGAGCGATGGAAAGCATCAGCCCCCACAGGACCGCGAGAACGGGATTGTGCAGTACGCCCCGCAAGCTTTGGCGCATGCGCTCGCCATAGGCCCGCTCGACGCCGGTGCGAACCATGCGTGTCGCCCACAGCAAGAGCGCTACTGCGCCTGCCAGATGCAACAAAATTGCGGAACCGTTCACTTTTGATGATCCTGTCGAGTACGGAAAACACGGTAATGCAACTACGCGATTTTAGTTGCGATTCATTAAGATAACATATCAATCAAAAAGGGAAAAAATTATGTTCCGGCTAAGAAAAAATGTGTCGTTTTTGGCATATTGTAACAATTTTATGACAGTTTTGTATCAGCCAAATAATCGTTTGCCGGCTTGTAAAAGCTCGGAGTCCATCGAGAAGCGATTCTACGCGATGAACAGGGGATGACGGGCTTGCCGGACTTCCGCCGCGTTCTTATTTAATGCAATATGGTTCAAGCCTGATAGATAGAGTTCCAGGCCGACCAACTGACTTCCGAAGCGCCAATTTTGAAGAACGAAGAGCCGCATGCGATTTCCGCCGTCCTTTCTCGATGAGATCAGGGAGCGTGTACCGATCTCCAGCGTGATCGGGACGCGCGTTTCGTTCGACCGGAAAAAGACCAACGCGCCGAAGGGTGACTTCTGGGCCTGCTGTCCGTTTCATGGCGAAAAATCACCGAGCTTCCACTGTGAGGATCGCAAGGGCCGTTATCACTGTTTCGGCTGCGGCGTTACCGGCGATCATTTCCGTTTTTTGACCGAGCTCGAGGGGTTGAGTTTCCCCGAGGCCGTGCAGCGTGTTGCCGATATGGCTGGCATACCGATGCCGGCGCGTGACGCCGAAATGGAAATACGCGAGGCGAAACGTGCCACGCTCTACGACGTCATGGAGATGGCGACAAAGTTCTTCGAGGAGCAGCTGCAGGCGGCTGGCGGAGCCAAGGCCCGTGCTTATCTGCGAGAGCGGGGCTTGAGCGCTGCGACGCAGCATTCCTATCGTCTGGGTTATGCGCCCGAGAGCCGCAACGCGCTGAAGGAACACCTGGCATCGAAGAATGCCACCAAGGAGCAGATCGAAGCCTGCGGACTGGTGGTCTATGGCGATGACAAGCCGGTGTCGTTTGATCGTTTCCGTGATCGCATCATGTTTCCGATCGAGGATTTGCGGGGTCGTATCATCGCATTTGGCGGGAGAGCGCTGGCACCCAATGCCATCGCGAAATACATGAATTCCAACGAGACCGAACTCTTCCACAAGGGCAAAATTCTCTTCAACGCTTTGCGTGCCAGAAAGGCGGCGCAACCGCAGGCCGGCCAACCGGCAAAGGCTGTCATTGCCGTCGAAGGTTATATGGATGTGATTGCCCTGGCTCAGGCCGGTTTCACCCAGGCCGTCGCGCCGCTGGGGACCGCATTGACGGAAGATCAGCTCGATCTCCTCTGGCGCATGTCGCCGGAGCCCATACTTTGTTTCGATGGCGACAATGCGGGCATCAAGGCTGCACACCGCGCGATCGATTTGGCGCTGCCCGTGTTGAAGCCCGGCTTCTCCTTGCGTTTTGCTGTGCTGCCGGAAGGCAAGGACCCTGACGATCTGGTCAAGAATTCCGGCCCGCAAGCTTTCCAGGCTGTACTCGATGATGCACGACCGCTTGCCGACATGCTGTGGACGCGCGAAACGGCGAGCGGCGTCTTCGACACGCCGGAGCGGCGCGCCGAACTTGAAGCGCGGCTCAAACAGATGACGGCGCTGATCGGTGATGAAAACGTACGGCGCCACTATGCGCAGGATGTGCGTGAGCGTATCCAGCAGTTCTTCGGTTCGAACCAGCGCAGTAACAACAACCCACGCAATAATAACCAGAACAGTTTCGGCCAGCAGAATGGTTATGGCCAACGGGGCAGGGGCGGCGCAGCCAATGGCCGTTTTGCAGTCTCGGACAGTCTGGCGCGTTCCGTTTTGGTCAAGACCACATCGGCAGCGCCTCCCTTACGCGAGACCGCTATCCTGATGACATTGTTCAATCACCCGCGGTTGATCGAGGAAGATTTCGAAACCGTGGTACGGCTTGAATTCAGCCATCCGGATCTCAAGCGCTTTCATGCGGCCATGCTCAACGCGATGGCCGAGCATCATGTCGCCAACGGGACAGAGATGCGCAAGGCGATGGTCGACACCAATCATGGCGCCTTGATTGAAGCGCTGGAAGCATTGACGCGGCGTGCGCGCATGTGGACCGCGACGGCGGAAGCGGCAGAAGAAGACGCTTTGGAGGCGCTAAAGCAGGCGATTCACTTGCATCAACGCGCAAGCACACTACATAAAGAGCTGAAAGTAGCTGAAACCGCCTTGGCGAGCGAAGCCACCGATGAAAACCTTAACCGGCTCCTCGATATTCAGAACGATATTCGCAATGCGCAGGCAACTGAAGCGCTGATCGAAGGGTTCGGAATACCGTCAGGGCGATCGGGCAAGGGGTTTTGACCGAATTGATTCGCTTTTTTCCCACGAATCAGTTGAGTCGGGGTTGACGTGGGTCAATAATGACGGAATCAGAGTGCGCGAATTAAAGATATTTCGTCGATGTTTGCGGGTAAAGCGAAAAAACCGGCAAATTCGGCAGATATGTAGCGTGACGGAATAACAAGGTTAATCCGCCATTAACAGGATTTCGGCTAGTCGATCATTTATACCTTGATGGTGTAGGGGAACCGGTGCGCTGCCGCGCTCGTTGTTTTCATGCATGAACAAAGCGCCCGTCAGGGGAACAAAGCGAACACCGCTTGGAGATATAGAATATGGCAACGAAGGCAAAGGAAAACGAAGAAGTAGAAGTCGAGCGCGAAGGCGCGCCAGACGGACCGCTTCTCGACCTTTCCGATGACGCTGTCAAGAAGATGATCAAGCTCGCGAAAAAACGCGGCTATGTAACGATGGACGAACTCAATGCAGTTCTGCCATCCGAAGAGGTCACTTCCGAACAGATCGAAGACACCATGGCCATGCTGAGTGACATGGGCATCAACGTTGTCGAAGATGACGAGCAGGACGCGGACGCTGAAGAAACAGACAACAGCGCCGACGAGGAAAGCGATGCCCGTGAGCTCGCTGAGTCGACTGGTACTGCCGTAGCGCCGACAACGACCAAGAAAGAACCGACCGATCGCACCGACGATCCCGTCCGCATGTATCTACGCGAGATGGGCACGGTCGAACTGTTGTCGCGCGAAGGCGAAATCGCCATTGCCAAGCGCATCGAGGCTGGTCGCGAAACCATGATCTCGGGTCTTTGCGAAAGCCCGCTGACCTTCCAGGCAATCATTATCTGGCGCGAGGATCTGAACGAGTCGAAGATCCTGCTGCGTGAAATCATCGACCTTGAAACGACCTATGCGGGTCCCGAAGCCAAACAGGCTCCGGTGATCGAGCGCGTCGAGGAGGAAAAGCCTGCTGCGGCCAATGACCGGATGCGCAGCCGCCGCGACGATGACGATATCACCAATGTTGGCGGTGACACGCCCATCGAAGAAGATGATGACGAGGATGATGAGGCAAATCTGTCGCTTGCCGCGATGGAAGCCGAACTGCGTCCGCAGGTCATGGAAACGCTCGACGTTATTGCCGATACTTACAAGAAGCTGCGCAAATTGCAGGATCAGCAGGTGGAGAACCGCCTCGCTGCTTCCGGATCGCTGTCGCCGAGCCAGGAGCGCCGCTACAAGGAACTCAAGGATCAGCTGATCAAGGCGGTCAAGTCGCTATCACTGAACCAGAACCGTATCGAAGCACTGGTCGCCCAGCTCTACGACATTAACAAGCGTCTCGTTCAGAACGAAGGGCGCCTGCTGCGTCTGGCCGAATCTTACGGGGTACGTCGCGAGGACTTCCTCAAGGAATATCAGGGCAACGAGCTCGATCCGAACTGGTTGAAGGCTGTTTCAAATCTGACGACGCGCGGCTGGAAAGAATATACCAAGAACGAAAAAGAGACGATCAAGAACCTGCGTACGGAAATTCAGAACATGGCGCAGGAAACCGCCATTTCGATCTCGGAATTCCGCCGCATCGTCAATCAGGTGCAGAAAGGCGAACGTGAAGCCGCGCTCGCCAAGAAGGAAATGGTCGAGGCAAATCTGCGTCTCGTTATTTCCATTGCCAAGAAATATACCAACCGCGGTTTGCAGTTCCTCGATCTGATCCAGGAGGGCAATATTGGCCTCATGAAGGCGGTCGACAAGTTCGAATACCGTCGTGGCTACAAGTTCTCGACCTATGCGACCTGGTGGATTCGTCAGGCGATCACCCGTTCGATCGCCGATCAGGCGCGCACCATCCGTATTCCGGTGCATATGATCGAGACGATCAACAAGATTGTTCGGACATCGCGCCAGATGCTGCATGAAATCGGCCGTGAACCGACACCTGAGGAGCTGGCTGAAAAGCTCGCCATGCCGCTTGAGAAAGTGCGCAAGGTGCTGAAGATCGCCAAGGAACCGATCTCGCTCGAAACGCCGGTTGGCGACGAGGAAGATTCGCATCTCGGCGATTTTATCGAGGACAAGAATGCGCTTCTGCCAATCGACGCTGCCATTCAGGCCAATTTGCGCGATACGACAACGCGGGTACTGGCTTCATTGACACCGCGTGAAGAACGCGTGCTGCGCATGCGTTTCGGCATCGGCATGAACACCGATCACACGCTGGAAGAAGTTGGCCAGCAGTTCTCGGTGACCCGCGAGCGTATTCGTCAGATCGAAGCCAAGGCACTGCGCAAGCTGAAGCATCCGAGCCGCTCCAGAAAGCTGCGTTCGTTCCTCGACAGCTGATATTCTGAAGTGTGATTGTAAATAAAAAGCCCGGCCAAGTGCCGGGCTTTTTGTTATGCAGTTCGTTCAGAGCGATGGCTCTTCGGCCTTCTTGTCGCCCTTGTCCTTCACCATCAGCTTGTCGATATAGGCGAGAAACAGCGCCGAGAACACGAAGGCGAGGTGGATCACGGTGAACCATGTCAGCTGTTCGGTACTGAACTGGGTCAGATTCAGAAAGACCTGCAGCAAATGGATCGACGATATGGCGACAATGGTCGATGCGACCTTGATCTTAAGCGATCCCGCATCGATTGTTCCAAGCCAGTGAACTTCATCGGCTTGATCGAAGCGACTGACGAAATTCTCATAGCCTGAAATGATGACCATGACGACGAGGCTGGCGACCAGCGCTGCATCGATCAGGCTGAGCATTTTGAGGATAGTATCGGTTTCATTGAGGGTGGTGACTTTGGATACGAAGTCCACCAGCTTGCCGGCGAAAGAAAAAGCGTAGATTGCAAGCGCTGCGGCAAGGCCAAGGTAGAAGACGACCAGGAGCCAGCGCGAAGCGAGGATGATGTTTTCGACGAAGATTTCAAGACGTTTCATAAAATAAGGGTCCGGTTGAACAATCGGGCTCAGCTCAACAAATAGGCAGGACGGAGCTTAACTCAAGCAACTAACATAAAAAACCCGGATCAAAGTCCGGGTTTTTCGTTGGAGGGCCGGTGTCAGTTGCTGGCTACCGGGGCAACCAGCGGTGTAATGCGGCGAATGGCGACGCGGCGGTTTTCTTGTTCCGGGCCGTCGGCTTTGATCTTGAGATATTGCTCACCATAGCCCTGAGTAGCCATGTTTTCCGGCGGAATATCGAAGACATTCGTCAGAGCCTGGGCCACGGATTCCGCCCGCCTGTCCGAAAGGACAAGGTTTGCCTGGTCGGACCCGACTGCGTCGGTGTGACCCTCGATCAGGAAAGTCTCGGCCGGGTTCTTCTTGAGGATTTGTGCCATGGCCTTTGCAACGCTTTCAATGTGGCTGATCTGGTCTTCGCCGACATCCGCAGAGCCGAACTGGAAGGTGATTGTATCGAGATCGACGCGGCGAACCTTGTCGCGGATGCGTGCCGAGCGCTTGACCTCGTCGATCGAATAGATGCGTTCGACCCGTTCCACAGGCGGCTGCTCGAAAAAATCGTACACCTCTTCCTGAGGTGCCTCTTCCGCGTCCAAGATATACTCGCGAACGGGAATGTTCAGTGCGAGCGGCGGCAGGTCATCACCTGGATCACGCCATTCCTGACGCTCCTCGCGGTCGTAGTCGGGCGTATATGTCAACACCACCTCGTGGCCGTCCGGCATGACGCGAGAGCGTCGGATCACATCGCCATAGCGATTGCGGATCGTGACAATCTGCACGCCATTGTCGCGAACGATGATCTCTCTCGTACGGTTACGAGGCAAGTCTTCGTAATAAATGTCCTTCGAGTCGCGCGACATACGTGGCCGGTCGGAGCTCTCGACATAGACGTTATTGTCGATATTGACGACCGTCCGGTCTCCAAATTTCTTGACTACCTGTACATCTCCTGGACGCTCATCAGGCCTGCGGTCCTTGGTGCGGGTACCTTTTTCGGTGAGGACGGAATCGATCTTGACGGGAGCAAGCTCCTGTTGAACATCCGCATCATTCTTCGGCGGGGCCGCTGCGACGGCAGGCTGCCCGGCAACGGGTTTTTGATCCGCCGGTGTTTCGGCTGTTTGCCCTTGCTTGGGTTTATCGGGAGTCTCGCCCGCGGGTGCCCGTTTTGCGCTATCGAGTGCTGGAGCAGCGTTTTCCGGTAACGGTGAAGCTTCCTGCTGCGCAGCTTTGCCGGTAGCTGGATCGACAGGCTTGGCTTCCTTGGTGGTCGGCTCTGCAGGCGCCGCCTGAGAAGGCTGTTCAGCGGTAGCGGGCGAATCGGGTGCAGGAGCTGCCGGCGTTTCCTTGGCAGCCTTATCAGTTGCCTTCTTCGCTTCTTCGGCAGCCTTGTCGGTTTGCTTGTCCGCCGCTTTCTGAGCACTATCGGTCTTCTTGCGAGCTTCTTCCTCGGCGGCTTTTTGCGCTTCAGCAGCCTTGTCCGCTTCCTGCTCGGTCGTTTTCTTGACCTTTTCCGCCTCCTTGGCTGTTTGCTTCTCGGCCGCCTTTGCGGCATCGGACTCTGCCGCTGCCTTCTTTCGCGCGTCCTCTTCTACAGCTTTTTGCTGTTTGGCAGCTTTGTCGGATTCTGCTTCGGTAGCCTTTCTTGCTTTTTCGGCCTGCTGCGCCGCTTCCTTTTCGGCAGCTTTTGCAGACTTGGCTTCTTCAGCGGCTTTCTGTTTGGCTTCTTCTTCTATCGCGTTTTGTTGTTTCGCGGCTTTGTCAGCTTCCGCATTTGCAGCGCGCTTTGCCTCTTCGGCCTTCTGTTCATTTTCCTTTTCGGCAGCCTTGGCGGCTTGATCGGCCTGATGTTTCGCCTGCTCTTCAGCCTTCCGCTGTTCCTTCGCTGCGGCTTCTGTTTCATCAGCGGCACGTTTCTTTGCTTCTTCTGCCTGGTGGTCGCCGCCCTTGTGTTTTTTCAGCTCCTCGACAGGTTCTCCCGCCTGAGGCGCGGTCTCTTCCGCCTGTGCCAGCATTAGCGAGGGTACATTGCTGTTTGAGTAGATGAAGGGCCGGTTAATCGGGGCTTGTTCAGCCATTGCCGCCGGTGAGGAAAAGAGAATCGCCGTCGATGCAAAAAAGAGTGCTGTCCGTTTCATGTTCATCCCTGTCTCGCGTTTCTTGTCGTTGAAACACGTCAAATGTTTGTGATCGCAACCTTGTTCCCGTTTGTGGCAACCGTTTGTCCGGTGCGATCCCGATTAGCAATGAATGAAGGATTGCAGGGGCAGCCTGTATCTCAAGTGAAGACGCTGTTCATCCCGCGTTCATGTTTAAAACGTGGACGCGGCGGCGTCCGGGATGTATTTGAGCCGCATGCCTCAAGAACCGTTCTGGAAAACGAAGACTCTGGACGAGCTGAACCGCTCGCAATGGGAGAGCCTGTGCGATGGCTGCGGACGCTGCTGCCTGCATAAGCTGGAAGACGAGGATACAGAAGAAATCTATTTCACAACAGTGGCTTGCACCTTGCTGGATGCCGGTACGTGCCAGTGTTCAGACTATATACATCGCAAGAAGAAGGTGCCGGATTGCGTATTCCTGACACCGGAGATCGTCCGGACAGTCGATTGGTTGCCGGAGACGTGTGGTTACCGTCTGATCGATGAGGGGAAGGATCTTTATTGGTGGCATCCGCTTGTTTCAGGGAACCCCGAAACAGTCCATGAAGCCGGGATCTCGGTGCGTGGCAAGATCACCGCGTTCGATCACGAAATGAAAGAGGACGAAGATTATTTTGATCATATGATGCGGGAAAAATTGCCATCCTGAGCGATTTCCAAGTGAACGCTGTGTGAATGAGGCGTTGAGGATTTGTTCAGATCGTCTGTGGAACAAAGGGCGCCTGTCCGGTTTTCAGAATGTCTGAAAACACTTCCCCAATTCCCGGACAATCAAACAGGAGAACGCTCATATGGCTAGTCTTTCACTCAAGTTGCTTGCAGTCGGTGCTGCAATCAGCATCGGTGCCATCCTCGGCGCAAACACATCGTTCGCGGCACCAGCCTTTGCCTCACCGATCGGGGTCCAGCATGGCACAACTTCCGCGCCACTCGTCGATGTCCAATATCGCTATGGCCATCGCCCATATCGCGTTTGCACTCCGGGTCAGGCTGCCAGCAAGGCAAGCCGCATGGGGATCCGCAACCCACGGGTAGTTGTTAATCGCAACGTTGTTCGTGTAACTGGATGGAAGCGGGGTCTACGCACTGCCGTTGTATTCGCCCGTGCACCAGGCTGCCCGATCATTCGGTAAGGTATTTGCCAATAAGCAAAAAGGGTGCCGACTGGCACCCTTTTTCATTTCCAAGAATTGATCAGGTCAATTCTTCAATTCGAACGTGACGTTGACATTCACATTGTAGGTGTTTTCGCCCGCAGCCACAGGAACTGAATCCGCGGGTGCGGCCGCCATCATCTTGGCTTGGCCCATCGGCATCGGGCGAGGGCTGTATGACTGCTCGCTGATCTCGAGCACTTTGCCGAGACCAACACCTGCAGCTTCCGTCAGGGTCTTCGCCTTGGCCAATGCGTTTGCAACGGCGTTCTTTCGAGCTTCTTCTACAATTGCCTCGGGTTTGTCATTGGTGAAGGTGAGGTTGCCGCCCTGATTGACGCCAAGCGTCACGGACTGATCGAGAATGTCGCCAACCTTCTTCAGATCACGTACGCGTACAGTCAATGAGTTGGAAACAGCGTAGCCAACAATCTTCGGCGCTTCCGGCGGTTGTGTATTATCCTTGTTGTCCGGGTAGACATAACGAGGCTCGATATTGAAGCCTGACGTCTGCAGGTCGCGTTCGGCGATGCCTGCCTTCTTCATTGCGTCGAGTACCTTGGCCATGGCTTCATTGTTAGCCGTCAGCGCTTCGCGCGCGGTAGGCTTCTCCTGCAGCACCACCAATGAAATAATGGCCATGTCCGGCGCTGATGCTGCTTGGCCCTCGCCAGTAACGACAATGCGTGGACGCGGTGTTTCGTCGGCCAATGCGGCGAACGGCACTGCCATCATTGCGGTTGTCGCAAAAGCCAGGCTCAGAAATTTCGATGTCATGGATATCTCCCCGAATAAGATGGAGCTGCTGCGTCGCAGGTGATTATGGGTGGATTAGGGCAAAAGGCAAAACATTCGAAGACCTATGCATTTTATGCATCCAAACAGTTTCTGAGGCGTTTCCTTTGCAACTAAAGGAGCATGACATGTCTGGTAGAGAACCCAAAAACAGTCCTGAACGTATTGAGCCCCGGGAACCGGCATCGAATATGCCCATCGAAACGCCGGACTTAGACGATATCGGAACCGGCGAAGCGGAGATGCAAGCCGACGATGAGCTTGCCATTCTGGGTGAACGGCAGGTGGACCCGGAAGATGCAGGACTTTCGGAGGAAGATGACGATAATCCATACCAGGAAAGCGACGAGGCCTTGCCCGACGATGATGAGGAGGCGGAGATTGCACGCGATCCGGAACGGGAAGGGCACCGCTTCGAGTGACCGGCGCCCGCGAGGGTCGAATCCGCCTGCGGTATTCCTGTTCTCATTCTGCACATAGGTCTTGACTAAAATACAAATGTTCAATATTCGATGTCTTGATTGACCAGCCTCGAAGTCCCCATCAGAGGCCGGCACAGGGAGGCATTGATGGCTACGAATGTTGCATTGACGGGATTGGCGCGGGATATGCAGGCGCGGGCGGATACGGGCCCTCCGATCCGCATCGGGCTGATCGGTTCGGGCGAGATGGGCACCGATATCGTCACGCGTGTGGCGCATATGCCCGGCATCGAGATCGGGGCGATTTCCGAACTCAATTTGCCCAACGCGATCAAGGCCGTCGACATCGCCTATCAGGAAGAAGGCCATTCGCGCGAGGTGTCGAATGCGTCGGCGCTTACCGCGGCGATGGAAGCCGGCAAGATCGCCGTCACCAATGATGCCGATCTGATCCTTGAGAATGACCTGATCGATGTGGTCATCGATGCGACCGGGGTGCCGGCGGTCGGGGCCGAGATCGGCTTGAAAGCAATGGAACACGGCAAGCATCTCGTCATGATGAATGTCGAGGCGGATGTGACCATCGGCGCGTACCTCAAGAGCGAGGCCGACCGGCTCGGCGTCACTTATTCGCTGGGGGCCGGCGACGAGCCTTCCTCGTGCATGGAGCTGATCGAATTCGTCTCGGCCATGGGCCATCCGATCGTTGCCGCGGGCAAGGGCAAGAACAACCCGCTCAACATCGATGCGATACCCGACGATTACGAGGAAGAAGCCAGGCGCCGCCACATGAATGTGCGCATGCTGGTCGAATTCGTCGATGGCTCGAAGACCATGGTGGAGATGGCGGCGATCGCCAATGCCACCGGGCTCGTGCCCGACAAGCCGGGCATGCATGGCCCAGCGGCAACGCTCGACCAGCTGTCGAAGGTGCTCGTGCCGGAAAAGGACGGCGGTGTGCTCTCAAGGGTTGGTGTCGTCGACTATTCGATCGGCAAGGGTGTGGCCCCGGGCGTGTTCGTCGTTGCCGACATGTCGCATCCGCGCATATCGGAGCGCATGGAAGACCTGAAGATGGGCAAGGGTCCGTATTTCACCTTCCACCGGCCCTATCACCTGACTTCGCTCGAAGTGCCGCTGACTTGCGCCCGCGTCGTGCTTTACGGCAAGGCCGACATGGTGCCGCTGGCCAAACCGGTTGCCGAGGTCTGCGCCGTGGCCAAGAAGGATTTGAAACCCGGCGACAGGCTCGATGCGATTGGCGAATATTGCTACCGCGCGTGGATCATGGCGGCGGGCGAAGCGCGCGTCGCCGGTGCCATCCCCTGCGGCCTGTTGCAGGGCGGCAGCGTCACGAAAGCCATCAGGAAGGGCGAGCTCATCACCAGCGCCAACGCCGCCCCCGCGCAAGGCTCCAAGATCGTTGAACTGCGCGCCCGCCAGGACAAACTGGTTTATGGGGCGTAAGCCTCGAAAGCGCCTCTAAAATCAGACAGGGAGTGCCGATATGGCAGCCGCCAGAAATTCAAGCGCCAAGCGCCATGACGATGGTAGCAACCTTCCCTTCGCGTTTCGGCATTATCCGCCGGAGCAGCTGAAGGAAGCACTGCGCAAGATGTATCTGATACGCCGCTTCGAAGAGGGCGCTGAGGAGTCCTATACGCGCGGTCTTATCCACGGCACCATGCACCTGTCCATCGGTCAGGAAGCGAGTGCCGTCGGCATTTCCATGCCGCTCGCCGAAGATGACATGATCACCTCGACGCATCGCGGTCATGGTCATTGCATCGCCAAGGGCGCGGAAGTTTCGAAAATGTTCGCCGAGTTTTTCGGCAAGGAAACCGGATACTGCAAGGGCCGTGGCGGCTCCATGCATATCGCCGACGTCTCCAAGGGCAATCTCGGTGCGAATGGCATCGTCGGTGGCGGTATCCCTATTGCCGTAGGCGCCGCTCTGTCCGCAAAGAAGCAGAAGAACGGCAAGGTCGTCATCTCCTATTTCGGCGACGGCGCCAACAATGAGGGCGCATTTCACGAAGCGCTCAACATGGCTTCAATCTGGAAGCTGCCGGTGGTTTTCGTCTGTGAGAACAATGGCTATGGCATGTCCACATCGACCAAACGTTCAACGGCTGTTGCCAATGTTGCTGATCGCGCGGTCGCCTACAACATGCCGGGCGTTGTCGTCGATGGCAACAATCTCTCCGATGTCGCCGAAGCCTCGCACGATGCGGTAGAACGGGCGCGCCGGGGTGAGGGGCCGACCCTCATCGAGTGCAAGACCTATCGTCATCGTGGTCATTCGAAGAGCGACCGCAACCGCTACCGGACAAAAGAAGAGATCGAAGACTGGATCAGCAATCGCGATCCGATCCAACTGTTCGAAGATCAGCTCAAGGAATTCGGTTTCGTCAACGACGCCGACATCGACGCGATCCGGACAAGCGCCGAGGCGGAGATTGCCGAGGCCATCGAATTCGCCAGGAACAGTCCATCACCTACGCTCGATAATCTGACACGCGACGTTTACACGGTTGAAATTTAATGGACGAGATAATCCGCGAGCTGAGCTATTCGCAGGCAATCCAGGAAGCCATGGCCATTGCCATGGAGGCCGATGACCGCGTGTTTCTGATGGGCGAGGATATCGGCGTCTACGGCGGCGCTTTTCAGGTGACGGGTGACCTCGTGCATCGTTTCGGTGAAGATCGGGTGATGGATACGCCCATCTCCGAGCTTGGCGGTGCGGGCGTTGCCGTTGGTGCGGCCTTGACCGGAATGCGGCCGATCTTCGAGTTCCAGTTTTCGGATTTCGCCGCGCTGGCGATGGAACAGATTGTCAATCAGGCGGCCAAGATTCGCTATATGCTCGGCGGCGCTGTCTCGGTGCCTCTGGTGATGCGCTTTCCCGCCGGCTCCGGTACAGGGGCGGCGGCGCAACACAGCCAAAGCCTTGAAGCGTGGTTTGGTCACGTACCTGGCCTGAAGGTTATCCAGCCGTCAACGCCGTATGATGCCAAGGGCATGTTGCTCGCGGCCATCGAAGACCCGGATCCCGTCATGATTTTCGAGCACAAGCTGCTCTACAAGATGAAGGGTCACGTCCCGGAGGGGCATTATACCGTGCCGATCGGCAAGGCTGCTGTCGTACGCGAGGGAACTGACCTGACCATCGTTGCTTCGGCCATCATGGTGCACAAGGCGCTGGAAGCGGCGCGTGAGCTCGAGAAAGAAGGCATCAATGTCGAGGTCGTCGATTTGCGCACCGTACGTCCGATGGACAAGGAAACCATCATCGCCAGCGTCAAAAAGACATCGAAGCTGATGTGCGTCTATGAAGGCGTGAAGACGCTCGGCATTGGAGCAGAAGTCAGCGCGATGATCGCCGAAAGCGAAGCCTTCGATTATCTCGATGCGCCGATCGTTCGTCTGGGTGGTGCGGAAACGCCTATTCCCTATAATCCGGAGCTCGAGAAGGCGACGGTGCCGCAAGTGCCCGGTATTCTGAAGAGCGCTCGCGATCTCGTTAAAGGGATACGTTAAGCCATGCCCGTCGAGGTGATCCTGCCCAAGGTCGATATGGATATGGAAAGCGGCCAGATTTCGCGCTGGTACGCCAAGGATGGCGATGCTGTCACCAAAGGGCAAGTGCTGTTCGAAATCGAGACTGACAAGGCAGCGATGGAAGTGGATGCACCGTCGTCGGGCATTCTGCGCAATGTCACGGCGGTGGAGGGGACGACAGTTCCTGTGGGCCAGGCCGTAGCGTGGATCTTTGCCGAAGGTGAGACCTACGCGGCTGCGGCACCAACAAACACTGCAGATGCACCGGCAGTTGTTGCGCCAGAGGCAAAGCCTGCGGCTGTATCAAAAGAAACCGCGCCTGCAACGACGGCAACGACCGCTGACAAAGCTGACGGAGTTCGTGCAACACCGCTTGCCCGGCGGGTTGCCAAGGAAGCCGGCATTGATCTGACGTCGGTTTCAGGGTCTGGACCGAAGGGACGCATCCAGAAGAAGGATGTCGAAAATGGCGTTGCGCAGGGTGCGGCCGTTGCGAAGCCAGTTGTACAGGTTCGCGAACCTGCCATTCAAGCCGGTGCTCCGCTTCACGCGGCATGGCTGCGTGAAGGCAAAAATTCGGCGTTGGCGCCGCTTGTCCTGATTCATGGGTTCGGCTCCGATCTCAACAGCTGGAGGCCGATGCTGGGGGGTGGCACACTGGATAATCCGATCCTTGCCATCGATCTGCCCGGTCATGGCGCTTCGCCGCACACCATCCCGGATGATCTGCATGCGATTGCCGAATTAGTTGAACAAACCGTTGCTGCCTATCACTCCGGACCAATCATCCTGGTGGCGCACTCGTTTGGCGGCGCGGTCGCAACCGAAGTGGCTGCCCGAAGCCATCTCGACATTCGTGCGCTGGTCCTGATGGCATCGGCCGGACTTGGAGCTGAAATCAATGGTGCATTTCTGTCGGGGTTCGTCCGGGCCCGTACGGAGCCGAGCCTCGTCGCGTGGATGAAGCAGCTGGTTCAGGATGAAAGTCTTTTGACCAAGCCATTTGTCAGCGCAACGCTGGCTCAATCGCAGAATGTGGCTTTGCGCGACGCTCAGCAGCTCGTTGCCGACCGTTTTTTCGCTGACGGAACGCAGGTCATCGATGTCAGGCAGACCCTTGCCAACCTGACCATTCCGGTCCGTGTGATTTTCGGAGCAGCTGATCGGGTTATCCCGGCGACACACGCCACCGGGTTGCCGGGTGAGATCGCTGTGCATCTCTTTGCCGGGACCGGACACATGCCGCAGCTCGAACAGCGTGAAAAGATCATGCGGATACTGGCCGAAGTCAGCCGTTCGGTAGCGTAGCGTTACTTGGTTTCGGCGAAACGAGCGCGCGCTGAATGGCACTGCGAGCCGAAGCCAGATTGGGCATGATCCAGTTGGGCTCAGTGCCAAGGAACTTGTCGAGAAAGGCGATCGCTTGATCTGGAATCTCGCGGACGTTCTCGCGGTACGACCACCATGTGCGCAGATCGTCAGCGCATGCGTCGATCTTCGGAGCGATGCCGAATTCCTGTTCGCAGATTGCCGCGATCGCGCCGACACAGTAATTGGTATAGAGGAACCCTTCAGGCCAAAACGCGATAATCTCCTGCATTTCTGTCAGCTGCGAATTGCTCTGCTTGGGATAGCTTCGGACTGTTGCCGGTCCTATGGTGATAAGCTCTTTGAGCACAAGGCCCGCAGCAAAAATGATGAAATCCTTGCGATCAATCTGCGCATAGGACTTTTGTTGTTCAACCGTCTCGACCCAGTTGAGAAAAGCCTTCGTCAGTCTGGTTTCATCGATGGCAAATTGATAACCGTAGTGTTCCGCAATCAACGCGGCATTCTTGCGAAAAGCCATGCGAAACCAACGCAGTTGGCGAAGCCGGTGCCGTAAATCCGGCATATGGACCAATTCGTCTCTGAACAGAAAATCCATGCCTTCTCACCTTTAAATTCATTGTATCACGTCATACGCTGTGATGCAGCACAAGCCAAGTTTTAACAGAACCGAAATCATACATATTGACATTACAAAAAACAAATGTTCTATATTTTTTCGTTCGATCATAGCATATGTTTGCGGTCGGGCGTTGGGAGGTTGAAGACATGGCAATGTGGCAATGGGGATTGCTGGCCCTAGGGATTTTGTGGGCGCTGCAATCACTGGGCGTCTGGTACCAGATGCGCCACTACAGCGATGTGATGAAGGGCATCACTTCCAAATACAATGATGGTTTTGTTGGCGCGGGCAATGTTCGCGGCCGTTTTGGCAAGGGCGTGATCGTTCTCATTCTCGTTACGCCGGACCTCGTGGTTCAACGTTTTCTCGTGATGAGCGGCAGATCGGTTTTTGCGAAATTCAAGCGGCGCGAGGAGTTTGAGGGTATCTCGCTGAACGCATTGCGCACCGATCCTGTGATTACAGGTCTAGGAGAGCCGAATATCGCCAAGGCGGCGGAGCGTGCAATCGAACAGATAGACAAGGCCAGGGCAGAGCCGAAACGGCCCGGTCTAATCGGGATCAAGCCAGTCAACGCATAGGGACGGCCGTTTGGAAAACGGTCGATAAGGAGGAGGGAACATGTCAATTTTAACAATGCTGGCGCAACATGCCGACATCGCCGCGCACCATATTTCGGTGGCGGGATCGATGGTCTCGGATGCGGCGCTCCACGGCAAGCAAGCTATCACGCATGCGGGCAACGATCTTGTCGTGCTTGCGCAATCGACGGGTGATATCACTGTCGAGGAATTCAAGGACAAGCTGAAGAATGTCCAGCAGGAGGAGCAGCTCGGCTGGCTGACCCACATCGGTAAATACTTCATCGGTATCTTCCAGAAGGGCGGCGAGGTCTTCGCCGGATTTGTCACAGGCATCATCCCGACGCTTGTCGTGCTGATGACCGCATTCTACGCTTTGACGGAGCTTGTCGGCGAAGAACGCGTGCATGGCATCGCCCGGGGTGCGGGTCGTATTGCACTGACGCGCTACACCGTCTTGCCCGTGCTCTCCGTGTTCTTCCTTACAAACCCGATGGCTTATACGTTCGGTTCGTTCCTCGAAGAAAAGCACAAGCCGGCATTCTACGATGCAGCCGTATCCTATGTGCATCCGCCGCTTGGTCTGTTCCCGCACATTAACCCGGGCGAATATTTCGTTTGGGGCGGTATTCTCGTCGCGCTTCTCGAACTTGAGAAAAAAGGCGCGGTTCCCGTCGGCTATCACATCAACGTCGCCATCTGGTACGCGCTCGTTGGTCTGGTTGTCATCCTGCTCAAGGGCATGCTGACCGAGCGCATTACCGCCATCATGGCACGCCGTCAGGGCATTGAACTTTAAGTCGGGGCGGGAGAAGTAAAATGTCAAAGACCTATAAGGCAGTAAAAATTTCCAGAGGCAGTAATGGTTGGGGCGGCCCGCTTGTCATTCAGCTGACGCCTGAGCGTAACAAGGTCGTGTCCGTCACCGGTGGCGGCATTCATCCTGTCGCGCGCCGCATTGCAGAACTCACGGGCGGAGAGGCGGTTGATGGTTTCAAGGCGCCCCCGGTTGAAGGAGAGATGGGCGTAGTTGTCGTCGACTGCGGCGGTACGGCCCGCTGCGGTGTTTATCCACGCAAACGTATTCCGACCGTCAATCTGACGCCGGTCGGCCAAGCAGGGCCCCTGGCGCAGTTCATTACGGAAGATATCTACGTTTCAGGCGTAAAAGAGGCCAATATCGAACTTGCCGATGGATCACAACCGGCAGCAGTTGCAGGAGCAAGATCGTCCCAGGACTCGCCGCCCACGCCCGCAGAACTTGCCGCATCCATGGCAAGCCGGTCTGCAGCGTCGGACGCAGGCGAGGGTGGGTTGATAGGCTTTATCAGCACCATCGGGCGAGCCATGGGCCGCGTGGTCGGCATTTTCTTCAATGCCGGTCGCCGTACCATCGATCAGGTCGTGCGCAACGTTCTGCCGTTCATGGCGTTTGTGACCATGCTCATCGGCTTCATCCTTTACACCGGGATTGGCGATGTGCTGGCGCAACCAATGGGACCGCTTGCCAACAATATCGTCGGGTTGCTGATCCTTTCAGCCATCTGCGGCCTGCCTTTCCTGTCGCCGATTTTGGGACCGGGCGCGGTTATCGCTCAGGTTATCGGTGTGGCGATTATCGGACCGCAGATTGCCAACGGCACGATTTCACCGGCAATGGCTCTGCCTGCACTGTTCGCCTATAATACGCAGGTAGGTTGTGACTTTGTCCCGGTTGGTCTGGCGCTCGGTGAAGCCAAGCCCAAGACGATCGAAATCGGTGTGCCGGCGGTTCTGATCAGTCGCCAGATCATGGGGCCTGTATCTGTCGTTATCGCCTGGGTCGTCAGCCTGATCGTATTTTGAGTTCAATAAGAAGAAAAAGAGGTTCGCCATATGTCAGTCCTATTGAAAACACGGGTAATAGCCGTCGGACCTGAGGTGGCGGATCTTGCCGAGGGAGGCGTCGTCATCCTGTTTGCGGATGGCGCGCCGCCTGAGCTTGCAGAGGTTTCGATCCTGCATGCTGTCGAGGGTCAGCCTTCTGACGAGACACCGCCAGTAGGGGCCGTAATCCATATTGGCGATGTATCTGCCAGCATCACCGGTATTGGCGACTATGCCTGGCAGAAGGTCAAAGATATTGGACATGTGGTCATTACGTTCAATGGGTCCGATCAAGTTGAACGCCCAGGCGAAATTTGCGCATCGGAAATCGATACGGCTGAATTGGTATCGGCGTTGAAAGTTGGAACGACGATTACCATCGGGTAATGAATTATCGAAGAGAGATTTGAATGGAACGCTCGACAATAGTGCGGGTGCATGACGGATTGCATGCGCGGCCAGCCACAAGATTTGTCAAACTCGCAAAGGGTTTCGAATCAGATATCGAGCTGATCAAGGCCGACAAATCCGTTAGTGCCAAGAGTTCCGTGAAGTTGATGCTGCTAGGCGTCAAAGAAAACGAGACAGTTACCGTAAGGGCGAGTGGTGCGGATGAGATCGAGGCAATCGAGGCACTGATCGGATACCTTGAAGATCCGCATGCAGGCACGGCGGAAGAGGAACGAGCTGAAAAAGCATCTGCCGAACCTGCGCTTGTTCAGCTCAAGGCCTACTCGACAAATTCCAATACCTCAGCCACGGGCAAATTGCGCGGGGTTGCTGCCAGTGAAGGCTTTGCCATCGGGCCAGCCTTCGGCTTTTTCCCGGGGGAAATCAAACATGAAAACCGCCTGCTGGCAGCGGACGAAATACCGGCAGAAGCCGGCCGGCTGACCCAGGCTTTTGCGACCGTACAGCATCGCATGGATATGTCATTGGCCGCGACGGATCTCGCAGAAAGCGACCGCGGTATTATCGCTGCTCTCAAGGATATTGCCTGTGACGATGAACTCACACAGGCTGCGGAAGCGCTGGTGAAGGAAGGCATGGATGCTGTTTCTGCCGTCATTGGCGCTACGTCAAGAATTGCGGCGGATTTCGCTTCAATGGATGATCCTTACCTTAATGCCCGAGCTGACGACGTGAATGCAGTCGGGCGTCAGATTTGCCTCGCGCTACTGGGGCAGGACGATGCCAATCTCGAGGCCATCCCTAACGGTGCAATTCTGATCGCCGACGATATCGGCGCGTGGGATCTGGCCCGCGCGCCTTTGAAGCGCATTGCCGGTGTGATATGCGGCCATGGTGGCGCTACATCGCATGTCGCGATCATTGCCCGTGCGCACGGAATCCCCGCGGTTCTCGGGCTTGGACATTCCGTGCAGGAATTGCAGCAAGTCAAGAGCGTGGCGCTGGATGGCAATAATGGTGATGTCTTTCCCGATCCTGACCAGATGACGACCGATCGTTTCCATGCGCAAATCGGCGTGGCGGAAACGGAAAGGCAGGCGTTGAAAGCTTATAAGGATATCGTACCGAGGCGTGCTGACGGCACTATCATCGAGATCGCAGCCAACCTCGGCTCCCTGGAGGAGATCGAAGCGGCGCAGGAAGCCGGTGCCATGGGCGTTGGCCTGTTTCGCACCGAACTGCTGTTCATGCGGCACATTCACCTGCCATCGGAAGATTTGCAGACCGAAACCTACGCGACGCTTGCCAAAGCATTCGCGCCACACCCTGTGATCGTTCGTACGCTGGATATTGGCGGCGACAAGCCGATATCCGGTATTGATTTTCCGGATGAAGAAAACCCGTTCCTGGGCTGGCGCGGTATTCGGATGTGCCTGGACCGCCCGGATGTTTTCAAACCGCAATTGCGTGCGCTGCTGCGTGCCGCCGTGCATGGCAACATCAAGGTCATGTTGCCGATGGTCTCGGATCTTGGCGAAGTTCGCGCTACGCGCAGCCTGATCGACGAGTGTGCCGCAGAACTCAAAGCAGAGGGGAGGGACTACGCGAATTTCGACCTCGGTGTCATGGTCGAGACACCAGCAGCCGTCATGATTGCACCCATGCTGGCCAAAGAGGTTGCGTTCTTTTCCATCGGTACCAATGACCTGACCCAATACATCATGGCGGCTGATCGCCTCAACCCGACTGTCGCAAAGTTGAATGACGTGACGCATCCGGCCGTGATGGCAGCGATCGAACTTACGGCGAAAGCTGGTGTCGAGGCTGGAATCATGGTCGGTATGTGCGGCGAAGCCGCAGGCCGCGCTGATCTCATCCCGGCATTCGTCAATATGGGGCTGACGGAACTCAGCATGAGTCCGGCATCCATTCAACGCGCAAAAAAATGCGTTTGGGAACTAGAGCAAGTTTTGTCTATTTAGAGTCGTTCTGCCGGAGAGAATTCGGGACAAGGTCAAGGGGTTTGGCGAGGCCGATGTTTATCCATCGGACGATGCCGAAGCCCCATGGATTTGGCCCGAATTCACCCGGCAGAACGACTCTAAATAGACAAAACTTGCTCTAGGGCAGGTGGGGAATCAAAAAGGCGAATAGATCGGACAAGGCTTTTATCTTATCCGATGCGCCGATTGCCTGATCGAATTTGTCCCCGCGGGCTTGTAGAGCCAACAACGCGCTCTCGACCAATCTTTCATCGTCCGGTTCATGATCCGCATAGGTGGCAAGACCGATCGCGAGGGCGATTGCGGAAAAGCACGAATACTGGGTGTCCAGATCCGGCTGCTGCCCGCCATATCCGGGCAATGGCAAATGCGCCGATTGATATTGCGATTGCAACTCGATCGCCAGCCAGGCGCATACCTCTGCAATGTTATTCAGATCGCCGTCCTTTGCGCCGAACAACAAAGCCGCATGACGGCGAATCACCGCTGCATGGACGGATGCGAATGTTGATTCGTGAATGAGCGCATTATGCGATCCCAAAACGCTCAAGATACGCTTCGTCAGGTAATATACGTCGCGCCGGAACAGCGCCTCACCTTTGCCGGCATCAGCGGGAAAATAGACATCGAGACTGCGCGCTTCGATGGTCGTCGAATGGGCAGCCGGATCCTGTGAAACCAGGGAGATCGAAATTGTCTCTGCGGCAGTCAAAGCCTTGTCCATGGCGCGGGCGGCCTTACCGAACAAGATATCGGGCAGATCCTGAGGCACGGGCTGGCGATCTTGCCGACTTGCCCTGATCAGGTGGCGTACATCGCGCAAGCGGTCTTTCAAACTGACGACAATCTCGCTTGAAATATCCCGGATCATGATGGCGTACCTTTGCGCGCAGGTGGATAATCGTTTGTACCTTTTTTTCTTGGCCTGCTAAACAACATTCTCGTGAGATGTAGTGTGAAGGTCGCCCTGGCTTGATGCAGCATTGCTGCTTTGAAGGAACGGGAGCGATCAAAGGGGGGATGATTGAGCGATCGACGCAAGCGAACGAATGGTACGACGAAGAGCCTCCAAAAGACTCCTCTGGATGTGGGGCAGCCGGACACCAAAATCAGCCGGATGCGCATGCGCGCCGCCTGGATGTACTATATCGAGCAGATGACGCAGAACGAGATCGCCGAAATCCTCGGCGTCGGACGTGTGACCATTGTGCGCATGCTGGCCGAGGCTCGGGCGCGCAACGAAGTCAAGATCGGAATCCAGGGCTATCTTTCGGATCTCGTCGCACTGGAAAGGCAGGTGGAGAAACAGTTCGGTCTCGACAAGGTGATCATCGCGCCACTGTCCCATCCGGACAACGACCCGATCCCCGCGATAGCGGCTGCCACGGGAGATTATCTGTCCGGGATTGTTAGCAATGGCATGCGCGTCGGCGTTGGTTGGGGGCGGACGCTTCTCAACACATTGTCCTATCTCGAAGCACGGGCGCTTGAGAACTTTACGGTTATCTCGCTGCTTGGCGGAATCAGCCAGCCGCGGCGCTTTAATCCGGCGGAATTTGCCTGGCAATTCGCACAGTTGTTCCAGGGCGATGGCTATCTCATTCCCGCTCCTGCCATGGTGGACAGTATCGAGACGAAAACCGCCTTGATTGAACGCTGCGGCCTCAAAAGCGTGTTCGAGATGGCCGAGGACCTTGATCTCGTTCTGCTCAGTGTCGGCGCTATCGAAACGGCCTCCAGCACGCCCTACCACATCGGCTTCCTTAATCAGGGCCACCAATCTTCTCTGGCGGAACGCGGTGCCGTTGGCGATCTTCTGTTCCATTTTTACGACAAACACGGTCGGCTGGTGGACCATCCCATCCATGACCTCGTCATGTCCGTAGGCATCGACACGGTGCAACGCGTGCCGGCGCGGGTATTAACGTCTGGCGGCAAGGAAAAGATCAGGGCGCTTTATGGCGCGATGGCCCTCGTTCGTCCGACAGTGTTCATCACCGATGAGGAAAGTGCCCGCCGCTTGCTGGTGCTCGCCGAACAGGAAAAGGGTTGAGCTTTTGCTTGCAATTTCCGTTGGAAATCAAAACAAGAGTGCCGGGTAACCCACGTCAGGGATTGCATTCGCGATTTTTCCCGTTATTGATCGCGGGAGACGCGCGGCCAGTTCCACTGCGTCTGATTTCAGGTGGGGCCTGTAGCTCAATTGGTTAGAGCCGGCGGCTCATAACCGCTTGGTTGGGGGTTCGAGTCCCTCCGGGCCCACCAACAATTTCAAAGGCTTGGCGAGAAATTGCTGAGCTTTTTTGTTGTCCTGGAATTCTGAGGCAACGTTTGGGGCAACATCTGACATGCTTCGATTTCGCTCTTCCGATGACTGGCAAGAAACTATTCCTCAAAAAAATGCCGAAAGTGTTCGACGACGAGTCGTACATGGCGCGAGAAAGAATTTACAAATGGAAGTTAGGAAGAACGTATGATCCCAAAAACTAATCCAGGCCGAGTTCTTGGTGGCGCGTTTGTAGCTCTCATTGCAGCACTTCTGCTCCCCGCCGTTCTAGGCGACAAGACCTCCGATCGATGGGTTCGTTTCATCTACGACTACCAGACGCTTCTTACGAGCTCTTGAAGTCAGGGCAAAGCTTGCGCTTTAGGTCGGCCATTTACTCCGCCGATGACAATAATCTTGTGAAAAATCCGATACTAGGGCACAATTTGTGAACACATCCGAAGTGCGGCGCTGTTTCAAATACGCCCGTCTCGCGCCGAGTGAACAGTTCGTGTTGGAGGCTCGGCGTCGATGGATCAGGGGTTCTTTCTTCTGTTCGCTACGGTGTCCGTGATGACGGCCCTGGCGGTGGTCTTGGCGCGGAATCCGGTTCACAGCGCATTGGCGCTGATGGCGTGCTTCCTGCAGATATCGGCAATCTTCGTCCTGCTTGAAGCGCCGTTTCTCGCGGTCATCCAGATCTTCGTCTATGTCGGCGCGATCATGGTCTTGTTCCTGTTCGTGATCATGATGATCGATGTGCGCGAAGCCGTGTTGCAACGGTTCGTGCCGGGCGGCAACCTGCCGGCTCTGGTGCTGGTCGCCTTGCTTGGGTGCGAGATGGTTGCCCTGGTGCTCTGGAGTGACCGCTTTGCGGTCGCGGAGCCTGCAGCTATGGGCGACGGCGATAATATCAGGCAGCTCAGCACAACACTTTTCGCCGACTATCTCCTGCCGTTTGAAGTTGCCTCCGTCATCCTGCTGGCGGCTCTGGTCGGCGCCATCGTGCTGGCACGGAAGGAGTCGGGGTAATGGTTCCGCTCTGGTGGTACATTTTGCTCGGAGTGGTCCTGTTCGTGATAGGAGCAGCGGGCGTGCTGCTCAGGCGCAATATTCTCGTCGTCCTGATGTCGCTCGAATTGCTGCTCAATTCGGTCAACATCAACTTCATCGCTTTCGGGCGTTACTACCACGATTTCCGCGGACAGATCTTCGCGATCTTCGTCATCGCAATCACCGCGGCGGAGGTTGCCGTCGCCCTCGGCATCCTGGTCGCCCTCGTGAGGAACAAGTCCACCCTCAAGGTCGACGACGTGACCATGATGAAAGGATAGCGGCTTGGACCCGGTGACATCCATCCGGCCGTTGCTTGCCGTCGCTGTCGCAGGTCTGGCGGCCCTTGCAATTCTCCTTCTGAACAACCGCGAGAAACTCCGCGATGTCGTCTCGCCATTGGCCGCGATTGCCATGTTCGCGATTGTTGTCTCGATGGCGCCCACCGTGCTGGCAGGTGGGACGGTCGATTTACGCCTGTTCGAGATTCTGCCGGGGATAGACTTCGCCTTCCGGGTCGATGCGCTTGGCATGGTGTTCGCCACGGTCTCGTCGCTGCTGTGGATCGTGGCAGCGATCTATTCCATCGGCTACATGCGGCACTTGAACGAGCACGCACAAACCCGATTCTTCGCTTGCTTTGCCACCAGCCTCGCGGCGGCCGTCGGGGGTGCCTTCTCCGCCAACCTTTTCACGCTGGTGATCTTCTACGAGGTGCTCAGCCTCGTTACCTATCCGCTCGTTTACCACCACGAAGACGAAGAAGGATGGGCGGGCAGCCGCAAATACCTCGTCTATTTGATGGGGGCGTCGAAGAGCGTGCTTCTCGCCGCGCTGGCGCTGACCTACCACATTGCGGGGTCGCTCGACTTTGTTGCCGGCGGGCTGCTGGCTGGCGTCGATGCCTCGCCGGCACTGTTGACGGTCGTTTATTTCTGCTATCTCTTTGGCTTCGCCAAGGCTGCGGTGATGCCGATGCATGCCTGGCTGCCTGCCGCGATGGTGGCGCCGACGCCGGTCAGTGCGCTCCTGCATGCGGTTGCAGTTGTCAAGATGGGCGTGTTCTGCGTGCTTCGCGTGGTGTTTCACATCTTTGGCACAGGGCTCGTGGACGGGCTCGGCCTCGGCATCGCCACGGCCTATCTTGTATCGTTCACAATCCTGATGGCATCGATCTACGCCCTGACGCGCGACGACCTGAAGGCGAGGCTCGCCTATTCGACGGTCAGCCAGCTCTCCTACATCGTGTTGGGCGCGGTTCTCCTGTCACCGGTCGCGATGGTCGGCGGGATCCTCCACATTGCAGCTCATGCGTTTTCCAAGATCACGCTCTTTTTCTGTGCCGGGTCGATCTACTGCGCGTCTGGCAAGCGGAACATCAGCGACATGGCCGGTATTGGCCGAAGGCTGCCCTGGACGATGGGGGCGTTCTTTGTCGGCTCCCTCAGCATGATTGGAGTGCCGCCGACCGCCGGCTTCGTCAGCAAGTGGTATCTGGCGCTGGGTTCTGTGGAGGCGGGGGATATTGCGTTCCTGATCGTGATCCTGGTGAGCTCGGTCCTGAACGCCGCCTACTTTCTGCCGGTCAGCTATGTCGCTTTTTTCGGGACGTCGTCTCAGGAAAGCCCGGCGACTGTTCGCGAAATTCCGATGATGACGGTCCCGCTGGTCGCGACGGCCATCCTGTCGGTGTTGATGGGCGTCTTCCCCGACTATTTTCTCGCCCTAGCGCAAGGAGTTGTCAGATGATAGAGCGCGTGGTTGATTTCTTTGGTGACGAAAGATACGCGAGCCAGCGACGCCGGCTGTTCTATCTGGTGCTCGTTCTGGTCGTCATCGCCGATTTTCTGGTCCCCCGCGAACATGCCGAATACCTGTGGGACCGCTTGCCGGGCTGGTCGGCGGTCTACGGCTTCGGCTCCTGTGTGCTGCTGATTTTCGTTTCCAAGTTCCTTGGCCATCAGGGTGGGATTATGCGGCGCGAGGACTACTATGACTGACTTTGTCCATCCCACGCTGCTGTTTATTCTCGGCGCCTTGCCGATCCCCTTCCTGAGAGGGCCAATCGGCAAGGCGTACCTGCTTTTGATCCCGACGCTGGCCATCGTCGTCGTGCTCACGATGCAGCCGGGCAACTACGGCGCTGCGCAAATCATCGGGCAGGAAATCCTGGTCGCGAAGGTGGACAAGCTGAGTATCGTCTTCGCTACCGTTTTCACCATCATGGCGCTGATCGGGATGGTCTACGCGTTGCATCTGACGCATGCCGGGCAGCATGTGGCTGCATTCATCTACGTCGGCAGTGCACTCGGCGTGGTATTCGCCGGTGACTACCTGACACTGTTCCTGTTCTGGGAAGGTATGGCGTTTGCCTCTGCCTATCTGGTCTTCGCCCAAGGCGGCCGGAAGGCGGTCGCCGCCGGCTTCCGCTACCTCATGGTCCACATCACCGGCGGCGTCGTTCTGCTTGGTGGCATCATTCTCCACGGGGTCGCCACCGGTTTGCTGCTCTTCGGCCCGATTGAGGGCGAAATGGGCGCCGCCGCCTACCTGATCCTTGCCGGGTTCACCCTCAACGCCGCAGTGCCGCCGCTCAACGCATGGCTAACGGACGCCTACCCGGAGGCGACCGTCACCGGGGCCGTGTTCATGAGCGCCTTTACCACGAAGACCGCCGTCTATGTACTGGCGCGGGCGTTTCCGGGGACCGAGCTGTTGGTTTGGCTCGGTGCCGTCATGGCGCTCTACGGTGTCATCTACGCGGTGCTGGAAAACGACTGCCGACGGCTCCTGGCCTATCACATCGTCAGCCAGGTGGGCTACATGGTGGCGGGGATCGGGATCGGGACCGAGATGGCGGTGAACGGGGCCGCAAGCCATGCCTTCGCGCATATCCTATACAAGTCGCTGCTGTTCATGGGGGCGGGGGCGGTGATCTATGTCACCGGGCGGCGAAAGCTCACCGAGCTCGGCGGACTCTACAGGACCATGCCGCTTACTGTCGCGCTCTACATGGTCGGCGCCTTCGCGATTTCGGCATTTCCATTCTTCTCGGGCTTCGTCACGAAGTCGATGGTGGTGGCTGCGGCCGGACAGGATCACCGCGCGCTGGTGGTGCTGGCACTGACGATGGCGTCGTCGGGAACGTTCCTGCACACCGGACTCAAGCTACCGTACTACATGTTCTTCGGCTCGGACCAGAAGCTGGAGGCGCGGGAACCTCCCCGCAACATGTTGGTTGCGATGGGCATGGCGGCGGTGCTCTGCATTGCGATTGGCGTGTTCCCCCAGCCGCTCTATGCATTGCTGCCCTATCCGGTTGATTTCCAACCCTATACGGGCGTCCATATTACCGAGAGCCTCGGCTTGCTGATGTTCACCGCCTTGGGGTTCGTGCTTTTCCTCAAGTCCCTCGACCCCGAGAACACAATCAGCATCGACACTGACTGGTTCTACCGCAAGGGAGCGAAGTATTTCATGTGGCTCGCGGAGAAGCCGCTGGCGCGCTACGAGAAAGCCGTGAGCAATGTATCCGAGACCGCGGTCCTGCCCTTCCTGCATGGGGCGGCACGAACGGGACTGCGGATCGATATCGCCGGCGTGGACGCCGTCGTGAACGGCGTCGCCCGCTCGATCCTGGGTGGTGGCGGGGCACTGCGACGACTCCAGACCGGCGTCGTGACCCACTATGTGCTGGCGATGATCGTCGGGTTGATCGCAGCCATCGTCGTCTTCGCCGTGGCGTGGCGGTAGGGGGGGCAATGGGGTTCCCGCTGCTTAGTCTCATCGTTTTCACGCCCGCCGCGGGGGCAGCGTTTCTGATCTTTCTGCGCAGCGACAATGCGATGCGGTGGACGGCACTGGCCGTCACCGTCATCGACCTCGCGCTCTGCATCCTTATGCTGGCCCGCTTTGACACCGCTACCCACGCAATGCAGTTCACCGAGACGCGGCCGTGGGTGCCCGCGCTCGGGATCACATATGCGCTCGGCATCGACGGAATCAGCGCGCTCTTCGTGTTCCTGACCGGGCTGCTAGGTTGGATTTGCGTGCTCGCCTCATGGGTCGCGATTGACCGAAAGGTCAAGGAGTTCATGATCAGTCTGTTGGTCATGCAGGCGCTGATGCTGGGGGTGTTCTGCGCGCTCGACCTGTTCCTGTTTTACGTCTTCTGGGAGGCGACGCTAATCCCGATGTATCTGATCATCGGTGTCTGGGGAGGCGAAGGCCGGGTGTATGCGGCCTTCAAATTCTTCCTCTACACACTGGCGGGCAGCCTGCTGTTCCTCATCGGTGTCATCGTACTCTATTTCCACGGCGGCGAGACCTTCGACATACTCGCCTTGACAGCGCAGGATTTGCCATTCCAGGTCCAGGCCTGGCTATTCTTCGCCTTCCTGATCGCCTTCGCGGTCAAGGTACCGATGGTCCCGGTCCATACCTGGCTGCCCGACGCCCATGTGCAGGCCCCGACGGCGGGTAGCATCATCCTCGCCGGCGTGCTCCTGAAGATGGGCGCCTACGGATTCCTGCGGTTCTCGCTGCCGATGCTGCCGGAGGCGTCGGTGCATTACTCGACGCTGATGCTGGTACTGTCGGCGCTTGCGATCGTCTATGGCGGGTTGCTTGCGCTGGCGCAGGACGATCTGAAGAAGCTGGTGGCCTATTCGAGCATTAGTCACATGGGCTTCGTGACGCTGGGGATTTTTGCGCTGAACTTCCGCGGGCTCGAGGGCGGCATCCTGCAAATGTTCAATCATGGCGTGACGACGGGCGCGTTGTTCCTGTTCGTCGGCCTGATCTATGAGCGCACACATACGCGCAGCATGGCCGATTATGGCGGGTTGATGAAGGCGGCCCCGGTTTACACGACGTTTCTTGCGCTGTTCACGCTGTCGTCGATGGCGCTGCCGGGTACGAATTCATTCGTCGGCGAGTTGCTGGTGCTGTCGGGAGGATTTGCTGCCAACCTGGCCGTCGGTGCGGCTGCCGTTTTGGGCGCATTGCTGGGCGCCGCTTATCTGCTCGGCATGTACAGGAAAGTCGCGCTCGGTCCGGCCAGTGTCGGCGCCCGGTTCAAGATACGCGACGTGAACGCCCGCGAGATGACTGCGATCCTGCCGCTGGCAGTCTTCGTGCTTTGGGTCGGGCTCTATCCCAAACCCTTTCTCAACATCATCGACGCCTCGGTGAAGCATTTGCTGGCGCAGGTGCACGCCAAAGGGGGCGGCCAATGACCGCCGCCGACCTCCTTCAGTCGATCCTTGCGAGCCTGCCCGAGATCGTGGTGGTCACTGGCGCCTGCATCCTGCTGATCCTGGGGCAGTTTGTGCGGAAAGGGCAGGAACATTTCCTTGTCTGGGCTTCTGTCGCGATCGTGCTGATTGCCGCCGTAGGGACGCTTATGCTGGCGAGTGAGGTGCGGCCAGCCTACACGGGCATGTTCATTGCCGACCGCTTCGCGGCCTTCTTCAAGGTCGTGTTCTACCTGGCGACCGTTCTGACATTCCTCCTTTCGCCCAAATACGCCGATGTCGAAGGAATCGGCAGCAGCGAATACTATGTCCTGCTGCTTTTTGCGCTTTCGGGAATGATGATCATGGCTTCGGCGACAGATCTCCTGTCGATCTATGTGGGCCTCGAACTGATGGTGCTGTGCACCTATGTGCTGACCGGCTATCTGAGACAGCAGCGGCGGTCGAACGAAGCGGCGCTGAAATACGTGATCCTTGGTGCGGTCTCGACGGGGATTTTCCTCTACGGTGTGTCGCTGGTCTATGGGCTTACGGGCACCACGCAGCTGGATGGAATGGCAGCGGCTGCGGCCGGCGACCCGCTCGATCCCGGATTGCTGCTGGCCGTGGTCTTCATCGTCGCCGGGCTGGTCTTCAAGGTTGGCGCGGTGCCGTTTCATATGTGGGTGCCGGACGTCTACGAAGGCGCGCCGACGACGGTCACCGCCTTTATGTCAGTGGGCCCCAAGGCGGCGGCGTTCGCGGTGATCCTGCGGGTGTTCCTCAACCCGCTGGTCGCAGCAACGGACGTTTGGATCGTCGTCGCGGTCGTTGCCGTCGTGACGATGGCGCTCGGCAGTTTCGTGG
Organism: Phyllobacterium trifolii; assembly: GCF_014192095.1. Taxonomy (GTDB): domain Bacteria; phylum Pseudomonadota; class Alphaproteobacteria; order Rhizobiales; family Rhizobiaceae; genus Phyllobacterium; species Phyllobacterium trifolii. Next base: position 12,655 of record NZ_JACHXN010000004.1, on the reverse strand, counting down.
CGCTGGTGCAGGATAATTTCAAGCGCCTCCTGGCCTATTCAAGCATTGCCCATGCCGGATTCGCCATTTTCGGCGTGGTGGCTGGCGGTGCGGATGGGATCGCCAGCGTGATGCTTTACCTGCTGATCTACACCTTCATGAATCTCGGCATTTTCGGCATCGTCATCATGATGCGGAACGGCAATATCTCCGGCGAGGTTATTGAAGACTACTCCGGTTTCGCCAAGCCGCATCCCGGGCTGGCGCTTCTGATGCTACTCTATCTGTTCTCGCTGGCCGGCATCCCGCCGACGGCCGGGTTCTTCGCCAAGTTCTACGTGCTGGTCGCGCTCGTCGAGCGAGGCTTCGTCATTCTCGCGGTGATCGCAGTGCTACTGAGCGCCGTCGCCGCTTATTTCTACATCCGCATTGTCATGGTGATCTACATGCGCGAGCCGGGGAGGGCGTTCGACCCGGCACTGACGCCATTGGTCCGCGCCGCGCTCGCCTTCACCGCCGCCGGCACGATCGGCATTGGCCTATTCCCGGCGTGGTTTTTGAGACTCGCTCAACAGTCGGTATTTGGCGGCTGATCGATTGGATTTGCAATGAACTGCCCGACGGAATACACTTTCAATTCAGGAAAGGACTGCCCAAGTTACTTCCCGGGGCGACCGCATTACCGGTCCAGAGCGGATTCGGTCGCGGCCTGAGCAAAGCCCTCGGTGGATGACCGGGGCGATGCGATATGACAGCTGCAATGGAATTCCTGCCAGTTCTTTTCATGGTCGCTGGAATTGTTCTGGTGGCGGGCGTGACGCTTTTTGTTTCCTCGCTACTGCGTCCGTCCAATCCCTATCCCGCGAAGAACATGCCCTACGAATGTGGGATGGACCCGGCGGGCGACGCAGCCGGAGGCCGTTTCAGAGTTCAGTTCTTCATCCTCGCGATCCTGTTGGTGGTCTTCGATGTCGAGACGATGTTCTTGTTCCCCTGGGCCGTTGTCCTGAAAGACATCGGGCTGGTCGGTTATGTCGAGATGTTCGTCTTCATGTTGCTGCTCGTCGTGGGCTTCGCATACGCATGGCTGAAGGGAGCGCTGGAATGGGAGGCGTAAACAATACAATCCGCGACAGCGTGCTGTTCACCACGGCCGACAGCGTCATCAGCTGGAGCCGAAGGTCGGCGCTGTGGCCCGAGACGTTCGGTATCGCCTGCTGCGCAATCGAAATGATTGCGGCGGGTTGTTCGCGCTACGATCTCGACCGGTTTGGCGTGGTGTTCCGGCCGTCGCCGCGCCAATCCGACGTGATGATTATTGCCGGCACCGTGACGCGGAAATTCGCCCCCGTCGTGCTCCGTCTCTATGACCAGATGCCGGAACCGCGCTGGGTTATCGCGATGGGTACGTGCGCTATATCGGGCGGAGTCTACAACACCTACGCCGTGGTGCAGGGGGCGGAGACCTTCGTGCCGGTCGACGTGCATGTGCCCGGCTGCCCCCCGCGGCCGGAGGCGCTTATGCACGGCTTCCTTTTGCTTCAGGAGAAGATCAAGAAAACCCGGGCGTTAGCGGGGACTCCTCTGGAAAGGGTTGCGGCGCGATGAGCATGGAGGTGCCCCTCGATCGCGCCCCGATCACGGAGCGTTTCGGCGAGGCAATCGATGATCTTGGTTTTGCACATGGTGTTCATTCCTTCGCCGCTCCGCCTGAAATGATCGTCGAGCTTAGCCGGTTTCTCAAGGAGCACCCGGCGCTGCGGTTCAATTTCCTGTCAGACATCTGCGGAGTCGATCATTACCCTGAGATGCCGCGCTTCGAGGCCGTGTACCATCTCTATTCGCTGCCGAACAAATGGCGCGTTCGCATCAAGTGCCGCCTCGGCGATCCGCCGCGCGTCCCGTCGGTGATAGCGGTCTGGCGGACTGCTAACTGGCATGAGCGTGAAGCCTGGGACATGTACGGAATAAGGTTCGACGGCCACCCCGACTTGCGTCGGATCTACATGTGGGAAGGCTTCGAGGGCTTTCCGCAGCGCAAGGACTTTCCGCTCCGGGGTTACAAGGACAAGCTGAATCCATTTGGTGCCGAAGGCCCGCCGCCGACGCAGCCCGACCTCGCCACCAAGAACATTCCATAAGGAGGCCGCTTCACCGGGAACTTGAGATGACCGAAGTCACGGAACTGAGCAGGCCGGAAGGCGAAGCGCTCGACACCAGGGAGGTGCTTCTCAACCTCGGGCCGCAGCATCCCAGCACGCATGGGGTGCTGCGGCTTGTCCTTGAACTGGAAGGCGAATATGTCAAGCGGGTGGACCCGCATATCGGCTATCTCCACCGCGGTACCGAAAAACTGGCGGAGAGCTTCACCTATACCCAGATTTTTCCGCTGACAGATCGGCTCGATTACCTCTGCCCGCCGTCGAACAACCTGGCCTTCGCGCTGGCTGTGGAGAAGCTCCTGGGCATCGAGGCGCCGATCCGCGCGCAATATATCCGCGTGATGATGGCTGAGCTGGCGCGAATCTCCGGTCATCTCCTGATCACTGGCGCGCTGCCGCTGGACCTCGGCGCAATGACCGCATTGCTCTACGCCATGCGCGAGCGTGAAATGATCATGGACCTGCTTGAGATGATCAGTGGCGCACGGATGCACACCTCGTTCTGCCGGGTCGGCGGTGTGCGCGAGGACCTGCCGGACGGTTTTGTCCCCAAGATCAGAGAGTTCTGCGACATCTTCCCGAACCGGATCCGCGACTATGAACGGCTCGTGGAAAACAACAGGGTATTCCTGAACCGTACGCAGGGGATTGGCGTGATCTCCGCCGAGGACGGCATCGATCTCGGCCTGAGCGGCCCGAACCTGCGAGCTTCGGGCGTCGACTGGGACATCCGCCGCGACGAGCCTTATGAGATCTACGACCGGCTCGACTTCAACGTCATCACCCGCAATGAGGGCGATTGTTATGCCCGGTGGCAATGCCGGGTCGAGGAGATGCGCGAGAGCATCCGCATCATCGAACAATGCTTCGACCAGATGCCCGAGGGGCCGTTCCAGATCGACATGCCGACGATCGCTTTCCCGGTGGACAAGGACAAGGTGCATTGCTCGATGGAGGCGCTGATTCAGCACTTCGACCTGTCGGCCTATGGCTTCAAGGTGCCGAAAGGCGAGGTCTATTCGGCAATCGAGTCGCCAAAGGGCGAACTCGGATTTTACATCATCAGCGACGGTTCGGAAAAGCCGTTCCGCATGAAGGTGCGGGCACCGTCGTTCGTCAACCTTCAGGGACTGTTTGTGGCAAGCAATGCGCAGTACCTGGCGGACATGATCGCCGTGCTGGGCAGCTTCGACCCGGTGATGGGCGAGGTCGACAAGTAGCAGGGATTCTGACGCGATGAACATGCGCGAAAAGATCAAGGCAGCGGCGGCGCGGTATCCGGACCAGCGCTCGGCGATCATGCCCGCGCTACTGATCGCGCAGAAGGAACATGGCCACCTGCCCGGCCCCGTGTTGGAAGAGGTCGCGGATATCCTCGATGTCGAGCGGATCTGGGTTTACGAGCTGGCGACTTTCTACACCCTCTTCCATACCGAACCGGTGGGGGTGTTCCACCTGCAACTCTGCGACAATGTATCCTGCATGCTGCGTGGCGCCGAGGATTTGCTGAGGCATCTGGAGGAAGTGCTGGGAATCACGAAGGGCGGTACCACCCCGGACGGGCTGTTCACACTTTCGACCGTCGAATGCCTCGGCGCTTGCGAAATGGCCCCGGTGATGCAGGTCGGTGACGACTATCAAGGCGATCTCGACATCGCGCGGATCGACGCGTTGTTGGACAGGTTGCGGGCGACAGTGGGGCAAGCGACTGGTGCTGATCTCGCCGCCACAGTGCCGCCGGGAGAGTAGCGCCATGTTCGAACCGATCCTTCTGAGGAACGTGGACGTGCCGGACGGCCATTTGCTCGCCACCTACAGGGCCGGCGGCGGTTACCAGGCGCTGGCGAAAGCGCTTGATGAACACACGCCTGACGAGATCATCAGTCTCGTCAAAGAATCCAACCTGCGGGGTCGCGGTGGGGCCGGATTTCCAACCGGACTGAAATGGAGCTTTGTGCCGAAGCGTGCCGGCAAGCCGAAATACCTGTGCTGCAATGCCGATGAGGGCGAGCCGGGCACCTTCAAGGACCGGATCATCATGGAACGCGACCCGCATCAGCTGATCGAGGGTCTGGCGATCAGTGGCTACGCGATCGGTGCTGAAACCGCCTATGTCTACATCCGCGGGGAATACACGCTGGCAATCCAGCGGCTGGAGCAGGCGATCGCTGAGGCCCATGCGAAGGGTTATCTGGGAACGCGGATTAGGGGCTCGGATTTCAATTTCGTCGTGCACATCCATTGCGGTGCCGGCGCTTATATCTGCGGCGAGGAGACCGCAATGCTCGACTCGCTCGAAGGCAAGCGAGCGCAGCCGCGCCTGAAACCGCCGTTTCCGGCAGTCGAAGGGCTCTACGCAAGCCCGACAGTGATCAACAACGTCGAGACATTGGCCTGCGTCCCGCATATCGTGCTGCGGGGGGCAGGCTGGTTCCGCAACATCGGTCCCGACAAAAGCCCCGGCCCGAAGCTCTATTGTCTCAGCGGGCAGGTGCGGAAGCCGGGCCTTTACGAGCTGCCAATGGGTACACCGCTGCGAGAACTGATCGAAGATAGCGGCGGCGGGCCGCTGCCGGGTCGCAAAATCAAGGCAGTGATCCCCGGCGGGGTCTCGGCGCCGCTGATTCCGGCGCACGGGCTGGATGTTGGGATGGACTTCGATTCGCTGGCAGCCGCCGGTTCGATGCTCGGCTCGGCCGGGGTAATCGTGATCGACGACTCGACCTGTATGGTCAAGGTCGCCACCCGGATCATCGAATTCTTCCACCATGAGTCCTGTGGCAAGTGTACCCCGTGCCGCGAAGGACTGAATTGGGTTGTGAAAGTGCTGCGCCGGGTCGAGGCGGGGCAGGGGGTGCCGGGCGATCTGGAACAGCTGGAGGCGCTCTGCAAGGGCATTTTCGGCAACACGTTCTGCGCTCTGGGCGACGGCGCGGCTATGGGTTTGCGGGCGGCACTGACGCATTTCGAGCATGAGTTCGTCGCCCATATCGAGGAGCACAGGTGCCCGTTTCACTGAAGAGCAGGGGAGAAGGCGGTAAGAAAGTCATGGTTCGTGTCACGATAAATGAACAAACGCTGGAAGTGGAGACGGGCTCTACGGTGCTGCAGGCTGCCGAGCGCTTAGGCATCGACATCCCGACCTTCTGCTATCTGAAGCGGCTGCCGGCGCTGGCCTCATGCCGCATGTGCCTCGTGGAGATCGAGGGCCAGCGGCGGCTGCAGCCTTCCTGCGCCACCGCCGTCACTGACGGAATGGTCGTGCGGACGAATACGCCGCTGATTGATGAAACACGCTCGTCCATGCTCGACATGCTGCTGGCCAACCACCCCCTCGACTGCCCGATCTGCGACAAGGGCGGCGAGTGCGAGCTCCAGGACATGGTGATGGCGTACGGGCCCCGCGAAAGCCGCTTCCGCGATGCCAAACGTGTGTTCCACTCGGAGGACATCCGCCTCAGCCCGGTCATCATCATGAACGTCAACCGCTGCATACAGTGCCAGCGCTGTGTCCGAATGTGCGAGGAGGTGGTCGGCGCGGTCGCCTTGGGCACGGTTGAAAAAGGCATGGATACCGCCGTGACCGGCTTCGAGGGCAGTCTCGCGAGTTGCGACCAATGCGGCAATTGCGTCGAGGTCTGTCCGGTTGGCGCACTGATGAGCTTTCCTTATCGCTACAAAGCGCGGCCCTGGGATCTGGCCGAGACCGACACCGTCTGCCCGCATTGCGGCACCGGCTGTCAGTTGACAGTCGGCACGCGCAAGGGTGAGTTCATGCGGGTCCGCTCGAAAGCGGAGCACGGGGTCAATCGCGAAACCCTCTGCGTGCGCGGGCGCTTCGGCCTCGATTTCGTCGCGAGCCAGGATCGGATCAAGCGGCCGATGGTCCGTCGTGATGGCACCCTCGTTCCGGTTTCCTGGGAAGAAGCGGGGGACTACCTGCAGAAGCGCTTGTCGGTCGTCGAGGGAAAGCCTGCGGGCGGGCTGGCCTCGTCGCGCCTTCCCAACGAGATGCTTTATCAGTTCCAGAAAATGATGCGAACGGTATTCCGGACGAACAACATAGACTGCGCGTCGCGCTGGTCCACGCCTTTCGATGCGCTCGGCCCACTGGTGGCGGGTTTCTACACCCGCGCGCCGCTGGAGGAAGTGATCGGCAACGACTGCGTGCTTGTCATCGGCGGCAACGTGACCGACGAAAACCCGGTCACCGAATACCTGCTGCGGGATGGCGCTCGGCGGCGGCAGTCCGGGTTGCTCATGCTGTCTGCGCGGCCATCCCGCCTGGATGCAGACGCCCGGGCAGTTGTTCGCGCTTCGCCAGGCGGTGAGGCTGCGAGGCTTGCCGCGGTGGTGGTCGGTCTCGTGGAGGCGGCTGGTGAGGCCATGCCAGGCGAGATGCTTGCGAAGATCGGCGCGACCACAGCGGCCACCAACAGTGACGAAACGGACCGCCTGGCCAGAGCGCTGCTGGAGGGCCGGAGCGTTACGGTGCTTGTCAGCGCCGACCTTCTGAGGTCGTCACTAGCGCGCGCGACGTTGCAACAGCTCAACAACCTTTTGCAGGTTCTCCGCGTACTGGGCAAGGGACTTGCGATGCAGTTCCTCTTCGACCGTGTCAATCAGCTGGGCGCCTGGGATATGGGAGTTCTGCCGGCGGTGCTGCCGGGGCTGTGCGCGGTCACCGATGATGCGGCGCGCGCGACGCTCGAGCGGGCCTGGGGCGCCGAGATCCCGTCCGAACCGGGAGCGGATTTCGACGCCATGCTGGAGCTCTGTGACACGGGGCGAATAGGCGCGCTCTATATCGCCGGAAGCGACCCCCTGATGTCCTATCCTGACCGGGAATTCGTGCAGCGGGCGCTTCGTGCCGCCGATCTCCTGATCGTACAGGACGCTTTCCTCACCGATACTGCGGGCGTGGCCGATGTGGTGCTTCCAGCTGCGAGTTATGGCGAGGAATCCGGCACTTTCACTAACAACGAAGGCCGGATCCAGAAGGTCTGCAAGTTCCGCGACCCCCCCCTCGATTCGCGCGGCAATCTGGCGATCTTCGACTTCGTCGCGGCGCTTCGCAACCAAGCGTTGCGCCCATCGGTTCAACGCGAGATTTTCGACGAGATTGCTCGGCTGGTTCCGGCCTACGAGGGGCTAACGCAGGACCGGCTTGGCGCTGACGGAGCATTCACCAAGGCGTCCCGTGTGCCGCCAGTTGGCGAGTTCTTCGCCCCGCCGCTTGCCCCCATTGCAACCGACAGGCTCATGTTGATCACCGGCAACTGCCTGTTCCACAACGGATATCTGTCCGAACACTCGGAAATCCTGAATACGGTCGCGGATGACCCCTATGTCGAGATGAGCGCGCGGGATGCCGTGAAGCTAGGCCTTTCGGATGGCGATCAAGTGGTCGTGCGATCCGCCCAAAGCGAGCTGACCGCGCAGCTAAAGGTCAACAAGCGTTTCCCCACGGGCCTCGTGTTCGTTCCCGAAAATTACAGAGCCCTGCGTCTCAACGGACTGATGCGGCGGGGCGAATATCCATGCCCGGTGAACGTTCAAAAGGCGCACGCAGCCTTCGAGATCGCCACCGTCGTCGGTGTCGGGGCGGGACCCGGGATCTGAGCTGAGGCACTACGGGGCTCACTGACACGTGCCCGGCGTCTGAACCTCAAGCCGGGGACGTCAGTGATGAGCGGTCCCGGCAATGTATTCATGTAGCGCCTGCTCGTTGCGAAGCGCTTCGTCGAGGCGGTGCTTGACCACGTCGCCGATGCTCACCACACCAACAGCGGCGCCGCCATCCATGACCAATACATGGCGCGTGCGCCGCTCAGTCATGATCGCCATCACAAAGGGCAGAAAATCCTCTGTCGAACAGGTCGCCACACTGCGGTTCATGATGTCGGCGACCCGCATTATGGGTGCCTCGGTTCCGTATTCAGCCACCGCATTGCAGCAGTCTCGCTCCGACAGAGTGCCCAGGCATTCCCCGGGCGAACGGCTGACGACCACGAAACCGATGTTATTGTCTCGAAACAGCCGCAGGACTTCTACCATCGGCTCATCTGGTGTGACCGAAATGAGCTCGGGAGACTTACTCTTCAAGATTTGGCAGACGTGCATCTAAGCCTCCTCTTTGCGCGCTCCGGCTTGATTGGCGGCGCGCGGTTACGTTCGCCGGATATTCCGCCACCAGTTGTATCCCCGCCGCTCGCTCGTCTCGACGAGAACATCTTGCTCGGTGTTCAGGCGCGCAGCGACCACACCGCCACCGGTCCTCGCCTTGCCCGGCTTGCCGAGCAGATCGTCCCGCCCGACTACTAGGTCACGCGAGGAAAAACTCGAAAACTCATACTGTTGGCCAAGCGCGATCGCGTCGGCCGGGCAGGCGTCCTCGCACAGCCCGCAAAATAGGCACCGGGCCATGTCGATCTCGAACTTTGCCGGGTGCCGGCTGCCCTTGTCGTCCTCATAGGGAATGACTTCGATGCAGTCGCAGGGGCAAATCCGTGCGCAAAGTTCGCAGGCCACGCATTTGATCTCGCCCTCGTCGTCGCGCGTGAGGAAGTGATGCCCGCGGTAACGCGGGTAGGGCAACCATTTTTCCTTGTCCGGATACTGCATGGTCACGGATCTGGAGAACATGTAGCCGAAGGTCAAAGCCAACGCGCTCGCCAGATCGGCGAAGAACGCCCATCCGATCCATGTTCCAACTCTGTCCCGTGCAAGCGACATCGCCGCCTCGCTACGGAGCCGCTACGGCCCCTAAAGCAACACCGGTTATGATTATGTTCGCCATCGACAAAGGAAGCAAGACTTTCCATCCGATCGCCATCAGTTGGTCGTAGCGGTAGCGCGGGAAAGTGAAGCGGAACCAGATAAACAAATAGACGAAGAACGCGACCTTGAGCAGAAACCAGAGGAGCGGTGGCAGGGGGACCAGTATGCCGTTCCAGCCGCCGAAGAACAGGATCACCACCAGGACAGACACCAGCAACACGATGGCATATTCGCTGACCATGAAGAACGCAAAGCGGATACCGCTGTATTCGGTATGGAAGCCGGCCCCCAGATCGCCTTCCGCTTCCGCCAGGTCGAAGGGAATGCGCTGCGCTTCGGCCAGTCCGGCGACGAAGAACACGAAGAAGCCGACCGGTTGGTAGACGACATTCCAGACATCGGCTTGCGCCCGCACGATCTCGAGGAGGCTCATGGATTGCGCCAACATTACCACGCCGATGACCGCGAATCCCATCGGGATCTCGTAGCTGATCATCTGAGCGCAGGTCCTGAGGCTGCCCAGGACAGCGTATTTGCTGTTAGCGGCCCAGCCGCCGAAGATAACGCCATAGACCTCGAGCCCGATCACCGCGAAGACGAAAAGGAGCGCCACATTCATGTTTGAGACGTAGAGTGTGATCTCGGCGCCGAGGACCGAGACGGTTTCGCCGAATGGGATCGCGACGAACACCACAAAAGGCGGGGTGAGAGCCAAGATTGGCGCCAGTTTGAACAGGAAGCGGTCGGCCTCTGCCGGGATGTGGTCCTCTTTGGTTAACAGCTTGATTCCGTCCGCCACCGGCTGCAGCAGGCCGTGCCACCCCACCCGCATCGGCCCCATCCGCTGCTGCATGCGCCCGGCAATCTTGCGTTCCAGCCAGGTTAGCGGCAAGGGCAGCAGCAGGAGGATCGCAATCAACAACGCGACCTTGAAGGCAATCAGGCCAAGGGCGACGATAAGTTCCATGATCCGCGACTACTTATTCAACGGGGTTGAAACGCGCGACCGGACTTTGGCTCCGGCCGTACTGAGCACTTTCCGCTACTGCACGGTACGACGGCGACGCACCACATGCAATGCCATCACAACTATGTCGTCGCTGGCACGGTGTGTCCGGACTCAGGACATCTGATACGCGTGGTTTGATGCGCACTTTTGGGTGCGGACCATCGCTGATCCGCGCCAAGATCATTGCAACCACCGTTGTCGCTCAAGCTTCTTCTGGCATGATCAAATGGTTGGGCGGGCCCGGGCCCGCCACAGGCGTTAACTCCACGTCGGCGGCCGAGGCGCGACCAAGATCGCACATCTACGATAGGTGGCTGAAGCGGGCGACCCGCGCATCCTTCATGAGGCTGCGAAAGTTCGGTCCACTGACGTGCACCAGTGTCTTGTGGTCACCGCCCTCGAAATAGACGTCGCTGGCGTCGCCGAGGCTTTCGTCGAGGATCACCGGCACATCGTAGGCCGACCCGATTGGGGGCACCGCGCCAATGTCGCAATCGGCGAAGAGCGAACTGACCTCCTCCTCCGAGGCGAGGCCAAGGCGCCTGTCCACCACATCCTGCAATGTGGAGAGCTCGATCCGGTGCGTGCTCGGAACAACGGCTAGTACGTACCCCATTTCGTGATGCACGACCACCGATTTGGCCAGCCTGCTGCCTGGAACACGTGCCGCCCGCGCCGACTGGCTGGTTGTTGCTGTACGGTGATGAGCGACGGTGTCGTAGGCGATACCCTGCCCGTCGATATAGTTCCGGAGTTTCGTTGCGATTGTCATCGTAGGCGCCCCTCATGTTGCGTGGTGAGGCATAAAAAGACATTCTCCTCTGATAACCTGCGAAGTCAACGACGAATGAGAGGCGCAATTGCAACAGTGCCTCGGTTCGGTTGCCCACATGTCCCGCTTGCTGTCACGGAGACCGCTGCAACTGCCGTTTGAGCCTACGGATCAGTTCGAGCGGATCGCGCAAACTGGTCTTGGGATTATTCCCTTCAAGGCATCAACCTTCCACCATCAGACGGCTCAAGAGAAAGCGATGGTCCGCGTGACAAATCGCTTGAAGGCTTCCAAGGTTTCCGGACTGACATGGTGCTCGATGCCTTCTGCATCAATTCTTGCCGTCTCAATACTGATGCCAATAGCGCATAGAAATGATTCAACTATGTGATGGCGCTCACGGCTCTGTTCCGCGAGCTGTTTGCCGATATCCGTCAGAAAGACGCCACGATATCGGCGCTGTTGAATATAGCCGTCCACAGCCAGCCGCTTCAGCATTTTCGCTACGGTCGGCTGAGCCACTCCAAGACGTCTTCGTCGCAAGCGGCCTTCGCCGAATGATATTTGGCATCTTGACCTGCCACGGAAGCGTGATGGAATCAGTTCCAGGAAAGACTACCAGCCTTATCTCACACCAAATTTGGATCTATATCTGGCCAGGCTTTTATCAGGACTGCGACTTGAGCCGCAGCGACAAAAGACCATTTCTCCAGATTGCCGTAAAGGTCTATAATTACATCGTATCCGCCTCCACGGAGGGTGCCGTCGATGAATGACCTCATTGCCTTTATGTCGCTTACAGCCATCGGTTTGATAATCGTAACAAACCTGCTGATGATGATCTACGATTAGCTTGGCTGAAGCTCTCGGCTCTTGCACAGGACCACCAGACGGGCCGCCGGGATTGTTCTCGTGATTCGCGTTTTCGTCGACGCCGTAACCTTCCTTGCTCAAACTGGCACACTCCGCATGACACAGTTCATTTCGGTCCATGCTCCCGTTGCGGATATCAAACCGCCGAGACCAAGTTAAAGCCCGATGCACGGCCATTGGAAATGGCGAAGTAGAACCGAGCCATTCGGACTGTTTCCCGGGCTAAAGCTGATAAAGGAATCGCCTTCAGAGTCGATTAAACTCGGACGTATAGCCCCTGCGGATCCAGAGCAGGGAAAACGAAATGCGAAATACGTGCCTTATTGGGGCGTTTAATTCCATAGCGATAGGAACACGCTATCCAGACAGCAAACTCCGTCGGCATTTACAAATGGAGAAAGTCCCATTCTCCGATAGGTATCACGGTGAGAAAATGACGGCGGCGCCGCTTGACGGTTTCTCCGTTATCTCCCGTAAAATCTACGGGTTGAATGGAGGAGTCATGGCCATAGACTGGATTGCTACACTACAAGAAAGGCGGACCTGGTACTGAGATCTCGACGACGGTGGCGAAGTCGCTGATTATTCTATGGATCTCTATAATCGGTGCAGATGCTTCGGATTTCGCAGCGCAGGAACGCATTCGCGACTACGCTATCCGCCCGCCATAATCACGTTGTGACAAGCGTCCGCAATGGCATGTTGCGGTCCGCAAACCCAAAATGGTCACTCTTATTGCCTCCGCCAGAAAACTCCTGACGATCGATGCCACTATGGCTGCTCGCCAAACAAATACGGTCGTTCGCATTGGCGCGGTTCACTTGTACACCGCTATCTGGATTTAGTTGCCGCAACCTTGAAGAACTCGCCGAGTTCTATCGGGAATGGAAACACGATCGTTGAATTCTTCTCATTGGCGATCACATTCAGCGTGCTGAGATAACGCAGTTGCATGGCTTCAGGCCGCTGCCCCAGGATATGGGCGGCCTCTAGCAATTTCTGAGCAGCTTGCTGCTCGCCCTCGGCGTTGATGACTTTGGCTCGCCGTTCGCGTTCGGCCTCGGCTTGCCTGGCGATGGC